>NZ_JCAUAR010000006.1:0-398175 GCF_059692055.1 Paenibacillus sp. J31R109
ATAAGAGCGCCTCCTTGATGGTGTTGGGTTTTAAGCCCGGGACAAACCCATCATACCGAGGCGCTCCTTTTTTGACAAAGGCCATTTCTTAGCCTTAACAGGAATGTTTAGTTCAACAAAAGAAAAAGGAGTAGCCACGAAGCATGCTCCTCAACTATAGTGTCCCGTTTGTTGAAAGGTCATCTTTGCTTCTGAATTTAACATCAAGAATCCGTTTATGATAGAGATCAACCAAATCCGACGGTCCACTCTCGCCCCATCCTAAAGTTACCGTAATTTTCATAATGTATGAGAGTATCCGCAAGTGCTATTTAGAATAATTATTCACAATTTTAAATAATTGATGTGAGTCTAGTTTTGGTTATGGTCAAAAACGTTGTATCCTTAACAAAAAAAGGAACACTTAATCCCATTCTGGGTTTGTGTTCCTTTTTCCAAATCTATTATTGATTACTCCTATTATTGGAATTTCAATGCATCGAATTCATCGTCGCATGCTTAACGACGACACGGCGGATGAAGAACGCCGCGGCTAGCCCGAGGAGTGTAACAGTCATCGCGAACATGAACACGTTCTGGGAACCGAACATCATGGCTTTAGCCATCTCGGCCGGCTCACTCGGCATCGATGAGCCGATCAAATACTTTTCCATGCCCTTAGTAAGAATGCTGATTGCGACTGCCGTTCCGATCGCACCTGCGACCTGTTGCAGCGTGTTCATGACTGCCGTTCCATGTGGGTAAAGTTCTGGCGGCAGTTGGTTAAGCCCGTTCGTCTGCGCCGGCATCCATACCATGGATATACCAATCATGAGACCAATATGCAAGGACACGATAAAGGCTACAGAAGAGGCAACTGATATACTGGAAAAAAACCATAACATCACTGCTACGATGACAAGGCCGGGGATAACGAGCCACTTAGGCCCGTACTTATCAAACAAGCGTCCCATGCGCGGCGACAAGACACCATTCAACGCACTGCCTGGCAGCAGCATGAGCCCGGTAGCAAACGCGGATAGTTTCATCCCGTTCTGCAGATACATCGGCAAAATAATCATACTTGATAAGATGATCATCATACACGACAGCACAAGAAGCAGCCCCACAATAAACATAGGGTACTTGAAGACTCGCAAGTTCATCATCGGCGCACGCATTAACATTTGGCGAAGTGTGAACAATACAAGCGCGATTAGGCCGATAACAATCGATGAGAGCACGATTGCACTAGTCCAGCCTCCCTCCCCTTCGCCCGCCTTACTGAAACCAAAGACTACACCGCCGAAGCCTAGTGATGACAAAATAATGGACAATGGATCAATCCTCGGTCTTGTGACCTCAGTGACGTTTTCCAGAAATTTCAATCCTATCAACAGCCCTATGACCAAAAAAGGAAGAGACAGCCAGAAAATGTAGTGCCATGATAAATATTCGATTAAAAGACCCGCCACAGTAGGGCCAGTTGCCGGTGCGAACATGATGACGAGACCAACGAAGCCCATCGCTGCCCCGCGCTGCTCTGGAGGGTAAACTACGAGAATCGTATTAAACATGAGCGGAATCAATAAACCCATGCCGGCTGCCTGCAGAACGCGAGCGACCATCAGCATTTCAAAATTGAAAGCAAGCGCTGCAATCAATGTCCCAACGATCGAGCTTACAAGCGAAACAATGAAAAGCTGCCTAGTAGTCAACCATTGTAGCAGTAAACCTGTCATCGGCATCAGAATTCCAAGAGTCAGCAAAAAGCCAGTCGTTAACCACTGTGCAGTCGCGGCCGAAATCTGGAAAACGTCCATTAAATTACTAATTGCTATGTTGAGTGCTGTCTCGCTGAACATGCCTACGAAACCGCAAATGAGTAGAGACGC
Source organism: Paenibacillus sp. J31R109 (assembly GCF_059692055.1). Taxonomy (NCBI): domain Bacteria; kingdom Bacillati; phylum Bacillota; class Bacilli; order Caryophanales; family Paenibacillaceae; genus Paenibacillus; species Paenibacillus sp. J31R109. The sequence continues at coordinate 1,875 of NZ_JCAUAR010000006.1, forward strand.
CATTATAGCCCGCGTATTATATTTCTTCATATTAATTTCATTTCCCTCTCCTGAAAACTATTTTAAATAGTACTCTATCTATTCGGATCCGCTATAAAATACAACAGAGTGAGCACTTATACAAGTCCAAAACAAATTCAACAATATTCTACCTTTCAGTTCTATAAGAACCCCTCTATCACTCGAATATTGATTTGGTCCCTTCCGTCAATACAGTTGTGGCCTTTAATATCTCGATAAGTGACGTGAAAAAAAATTCTATATTGACCGTTAATGAAACAACGGCAGCCGAACTTTGAACGATTGCCCTCGTGTTTTGATTGAGCTATCGTTCACTGTTAGAGCGGCACACCTTGTACAGCGCGACTATTTCTCCAACTCAAAGCGGGTCGCGATAGTGCCCGACTTGAGCGATTGGGTGGACAGCAGCTTGAGCCTGATTTACTCAACGACGCCGTCGAATGCCGATTTTCCGCTGCCCAGGACGACCGGACAAATCGTCAATAGAAATTCATTGATCAGGCCGAGCTCAAGCAACGTCTTCGCCGCCCCCGGGCTGCCGAAGATAACGAGATTTTTGCCAGGCTGCTCCTTGAGCGCCTTGATTTCCTCTGCGATTTTGTCATTAATCAGCATCTTATTGTTCCATTCCGCCTTTTCCATCGTGCCGGAAATGACAATCTTCTTAACATCCTGCAACCATTTAGCATGCTCCATACCGTGCCTCGACGCATTCGGATCATCTAGCACTGTGGGACAGTAGCTCTCCATCATCTGACACGTCATACGTCCTTAAACGGGAGAGCCGACTTCGGCTACGACCTCCTCGGCGTATTTCTCAAATTCCTCGTTGTACGGAATCCAATCAGTCCTCCGTTTGAGTCTGACGCATACCCATCCAGCGACACATGCATGAACAATACGAGTTTTCTCATATCCGTTTCTCCTCCGATTTCAAATTTATCTTGTTCGATTTTTTTACCGTTGTCCTGTGTTTTGTCCTGTTGTTTCATCCACTATAAATCATTACGTTACGTAAGGTTCAAGGGGGTTCTAAATTTTTTTGCATTCAACAATGTTGCGCAAAACTGCCCGTTACTTCAACAAAACAGGGAGCAGCTGCCGATCGCGGCGACCTTACTCCCTGTTCAATTAGTGCAATAAACAAGTTTAACTAACTCCATGAAGGGTCAGATAATCCTCTATTTTCTTTTTCATTAACCCTTCAATAGCAATCTTTCCATCGACTTCACGATTATGCAAATATGTTAGGATTTCCTCTATAGTTACGATTGCACTGGTTTGAATACCATAATCATCACTTAATTCTTCAATGGTAGTTTTATTTCTCTGTCCTCTTTCTAGACGATCAACAGAAACGATTAAGTTCGTTATTTTAGCTTCCGAGATACTTCCTAGTAAATTCAGACTTTCCCTTACAGCAGTACCAGCCGTAATTACATCTTCGATTATTGCTATCCGATCATTACTTTGAGGAATATAACCGATGATTTGTCCTCCCTCACCATGATCTTTTTTCTCCTTTCGGTTAAAGGTGACAGACATGTCTCTATTGTATTTTTTATACAATGCAGTGGATGCAGTCACTGCAAGTGGAATTCCCTTATAAGCTGGACCGAATAAGACGTTTACCGATATATCCACTTTAGACTGTATACACTCAGCATAGTATTCGCCTAAAGTAGCAAGTTGTTTCGCAGTTCGAAAGTTCCCTGTATTTATCATGTAAGGTGTCTCTCTACCGCTTTTAGCTACAAAATCACCAAATATAAGAACATTTGATTTAAATAGAAATTCAATAAACTCCCCTTTAATATTCATTCAAACGCCTCCCCCTTATTTTAAATATCCATATTTATACTAACACATATTGGAAGTAATCTGCCCGTTAGGTGAGCAGTAAAGTTTATCATTGTTGTATGCAATCGGAATTTCTTAAGCTATTCGCCCGAAAATCGAACTCGCCATAAAGTAGGTGAATTTGTGTCGCATGACTACATTGTTGGGACATTTGTGCATTTTTTGATGACACAAATCCTCCCATATAAAAATAATAAAGCCTGATTCCTCAGGCAATTACATTAAAAGTTAACGCAGAAAATCCCCGATATATACGAGGATTTTCTGCGTTAAAGCTTTTTTTCACTCTACTTACTTTTCGACAGAGACAGTTAGCATATCGCTTGCGGTCACCCCTGCGTCATTAAAGAGCTCAACACGATACTGAAACGAACCGATAGCACGACCAGTAATTGCTGTTACAACGTTTTGAGCACTTGGTGATGATGCTTTCAGCCCTTTTGTATCAATGAGTATCCCATTTTCATAAAGACGATATCCTGTCGCATTGGTACCCCACCACATGTTCGTGGTGATATGGTAGCTGCCATCTCGATCCCAATTATCTTGTGACAACACAGGCTTTCCTGGGGAAGCGTCTTTGATGGTTACAACGAGAGGTTGACTAGTTGTCGTGCCAAATCCATTGATAAGCTCACTCGTGTAGATGTACTTGCCGTTTGATTTACCGTGTACCTCCACTTTAGCGATTTGAGCTGTAGGTGAAGTGTCCGATAGTGTTTGAGTCTTGATGAGAACGCCATTCTCGTACAAGTTGAACAACGTGCCATTATTTCCCCACCACATGTTCATTGTGATCGTGTAGTTGCCATCCGTCAAACCCGAATATCCGTTGTCGGATGATAGAACCGGCTGACCAGGAGTACCCTTGGCATGTATAACCGGCGTATAGCTGGCGAATTGGGTAAAATGTTTCGTCCAGATCACAAGGTCTGCCCCTACTTGAAGCGCAGCTTCTCCGCCAGCTGGAATCTCACGATCTGCTGCCGCTTGCGTGTCTGCTGAAATCGTGCGGGTAATGGGGACTAACACACCATTTCGCATGAACCCGGCCGATTTTCCCCCTTGATTCGGGATCAGCAAACGCACCGCTTTATCGAATGTTAGACTAACATCCGGCGAGCCAACTTCAATCACCGCGCTTACAATTGCGTCGCTAATGGAGACGCTGCTGTTGCTTTGCACTTCCGGAAGCTTGATGGTTCCATCCCAAGTGGATGGCGCTGTGATTTTCGTTCCAGTTGGAATCGCCATGATCATATTGCCCAATGCGGTCGTTACTATCACATCTACTTTCGGCAGTGTTGCAACCAAGTTCGAGCCTTCCACCCCCGTAGTAACCTGCACGCCGACATTCGCAATTCCGGACGGAACCATGATAGTGACGGGTGCATTTGTAAGGGGGATCAGTTCACCAGAGCTTGCTGTATGTAAAACATCAGTCGTCACGGCAACCGCATTACTGTCCAGCGAATACCCGCCCACTGCATCCACAGCCTTAACTGTGAAACTGTAGCGTGTGCCAGGCGTTAGGTTACCGATCACGGCGCTGTAAACCGAACCCGTCACGCTATAAGCTACTCCCGTCACAGCATCTGCGTCTTTGTAAACGGCATACCCCGCCGCTCCAGAAGAACCTTGCCAGCTCAAGCTGATCGTCGTTTGCGCAACATCAGTCACAGATAAGTTGGTTGGCGGTGCCAGTTCGTTTGGCGCAACCGGAGATTGTCCAGCGACCACGATTTCGACGATATTGTTCCAGGCATCCTTCGAGTTGCCATGTCCTTTGAACTTAATGTAACGCGCATCCGTAAGAGGAAACTCGAACATCTCTAAATTTGAGGTGGCGCGGGTGCTGTATCCGGAATAAACCGAGGTCCATACCGTATTGTCGACGGATGTTTCGAGATCCAATTTATATTGATCCAGATCTCCGTTATAAAATGAAATGAGCACATATTTTACCGGCTTAACCTGGCCTAGATCGAATATCGCCCACTGCTCGCCATTTGCGGCAAAACGGGTCGACATATTGTTGTCCCAAGCGTTTGTGTGCGAATATGGCGATTTGAAGTCACTGGCAGTCGACCCGATAATCGGGTATGTCACTAAATTTTCCGGGATCGCGCCGTAGGTCGGCAGCCCCGTCAGCGTCACTGTGTAATCAGTCGCCTGATAAGGATCATCCCGGTCAGTCACATGCACAACAGCCGTGCCGAACGTTGTAGGCGACTGGGTCACCTGCACATCGCCCGCGCTCGTCGCCGTCACGATCGGCACCCGCTGCGTACCGACAGGCAACTGCACTGTGTAGTTATATTTCTCTGGTGCAAAACCAGGCAGTGATTTGCCGTTAACTTGAATATCCGACGCTTTCGGCAGCGACGCAGCAATCGGCGGCTTACTGCTCTTGGATAACGTCAGTTTGTCAAGCGAAATGCCGCCCTGCTGCGGTTTCAACACCAGATCATGCATTCCCGCGTTCAGCGTAAATGGAGCGGACGTTGAGCCCCACCCCGTTGATCCAGCGGCCAGACTCACAGTCATATCCGGTCCTCCGTCAACGGACACGAGAACTGTAGAAGGACTAGATGGACTGCCACCAAGCAAATGAACGTAATATTGTCCATCGCCCGCTGCATCAAACCGGTACATCAGGCTCGTGGATGTCGCCGCTGTCGAAGCGCCAGTCTTCATGACTCGCCCACCGGAGCACGCAGGGCAGGCTTCCACGGCCAGATCCCCTTGCTGGAGCGAATAATTTTCCGCTTCTACATGCAGGGTGATCGCGTTTGCATTCAGCCAAATCGGATAACCGACGTACGAGGCTGGCTGTCTTGCTGCTGCCATAGTCGAATATTCGTCGGCGCCAATATCCGCTGCTGAATTGCGCGATTGTCCGTCCATATCGTCCCGCACATACGGATACACCTGTGTCGCCGCATTAATCGCTGCGCTGCCAGCCTGCAGTCGGTACAAGCCGTCGGCCTGCAAAGTGAGCTGCGGGTCAACATTCCGAATTTCTGCGTTCGTCCGGATCGGATTGCTGGGCATCGCCGTGAATCCGATGTTATCCTGGTACACCGTATTGCTATCAACCGTCTCGAGGTAAGCTTCGTTTGTTGTATTTTGCACCAAATTATTGGCTATGATCGTATCAATCGGTTTAAAGAAATATTTCGTGTTCGTGGTGTAAGGCGGATGTCCGACGGTAATCCCGTAGACACTGTTCACAATCGTATTGTTCACGACTTGCGTCCGGTACACCGGCCAGTGCTGGCTGAAATCGCTGGCATAATTTTTGTAATTCACAATAGCAGGCCCGTGATCAACATCGCCGCTGTCAATCAAGATCGCTTCACTCGTTAATCCCGCAAAATAATTGTTATATATCTTATGATTGACGCCATATACACGAATGCCGCCAACTTCTTTCTTTACCCCATCGCCTAAAAAATAGTTTCCATACACTTCCGACCCGTTGCCATGGCGCAGCGTAAGCTGCGATTGGGAGTTACGGAACGTATTATAGCGAATCGTGTTATCACTGCTTTTGACCGAAATGCTCTCGGGATCGCCGTCAGCATTGTCGAATTCGTTGTATTGCACGACCGCATATCCGCTCAGCATGGACACCCCGGAAAGTCCAAGTCGGATCGATTCCATGCCGTTCGCAATGCGCGGCCCGATGTTACGAAATAAATTGTATTCGATCGTGAGATACTGCGACATGGCCGAACCGCCGTTGCCATCGATGCTTATGCCTTGGCCTTGTTGCGTTTTGTTCGCGAATACGTTGTGATCTACCTGAATGTAATCGCTGTTTGCGCCACGAATCTGCATATAAGGAATGTTAGCAGTCGCGTTGTTCGGATTCTCGATTTGTTCGAACGAACACTCCGTTACCCGAATGCTGTTCGAACTATCTAAGAGTAAAGAAGCGTAATCCGTGTTAGTAAAACGCAGCCCCTGCACGTTGACATACGCCGACGCAGTCGATATTTTCAGATAGGCTGCACCGGTAATGATTGCGCGGCCCGTATGAGCCGCCTTAATCGTGATAGGCGACGTCAACGTGCCGACCTTTCCTTTCAATTCGAACGGACCACTCTTCGTATAGTTTCCGTCCGCTAGCACAATCGTCGTTCCTGCCTGAGCGCTTGCCAGCGCCGCATCCAGTTGCTCCGCCGTCGAGACCGTCACCGTCGTGCCGGTACTGATCGTGTATACCGGCGTTGCACTCGCCTGCTGCGAGTTCGCACCCGAGCCGCCGTCGTTTGTCGCTTGGACTACGTAGTAATAGGTCGTGCCGCTCGCGATATGCTTATCCGCAAAGCTAGTTGAACTGCTGCTGGTCGTGCCCACTGTCGTGTACTCGCTGCCGTCCTTCGTACTGCGCAGCACCTTGTAGCTGGTAGCGCCGCTCACGGCGCTCCACTGTAGAGCCACTTGCGAACCAGCGCTGGCATTTGCCGTTAGACCAGTCGGTGCGTCAGGCGCCGCCAGCGTAGCACTTGCTTCTGCCGAACTGCTGCCGGTTCCTGCTGGATTCACAGCTTGCACTGTGTAATACCAGGTGCCGTTCTCCACGCCACTATCCGTATAACCCACCGCTGCTTCATCCGTCACCTTGCCGATTGGCGTATAGCCTCCGCCGCTTCGCATACTCCGTAAGACGATATAGCCCGTCGCACCGCTAACTGGCTGCCAGGACAACCCAATCGTCGCGTCGCCTGCAGCAGCAGCCGTAACGCCCGTCGGCGCACTGAGAGTTGCCGCGTTCAGCGTTCCGCTCGCTTCCGCAGAATTAACGCTGGAGCCGCCAAGATTCACGGCCTGCACTACGTAGTAGTACGTGCCATTTGCGATGCCAATGTCCGAATAGCTTGTCGTCGCGCCATCCGCCGTCGTACTGATCTGTGTGTAGCCGCCGCCGCTTGTTGTGCTGCGCCAAATGCTGTAGCTGTTCACGCCGCTTACCGGTGACCAATTCAACACAATACCTGTGTCGACTGCAGTTGCAGTCAGTCCAGTCGGAGCGTTCGGTGCTACAGCGCCAGCTGTCGCCGTCAAAGGCGCCGCATTAAAGATCGTTAAGCTCGGCGTTTTGGCCGTGCTTGCCGATACGGCTTGCACCCTGTAATAGTAGGTTGTGCCGTTCACAGCGGACGTATCGCTGTACGCCGTCGCCCCGCTTTCGGCAGTGCCAATCTGTGCGTAGCCGCTGTCGCTTGTCGTGCTGCGCAAGATGGTGTAGCTTGTCGCCGAACCGAAGCTAGTCCAGCTCAGATCGATCTTGCTATCTCCGGCTGTTCCCGTTAAGCCAGTTGCGCCGATGGAAACAAAGGATGGAACCCCTTCCACCGATGAACCTTCCGGCGTTGCCATGGACGGACTCACCATATAATAGAACGTCTGGGGGCTCGCGACCCCCGTGTCTGTGAAGGCTGCGCTGCTGGATGTGCCAGCATATAGATAAGGACCTCCAACGGCCGTTGCCCTCCGAATTACATAACTATCAGCGCCAGCGACAGCTGACCAGGATAGATTGACCGTCGTGCCGGCATACGTGCCGCTCAAATCACTCGGCGCGCCAAGCGGTGTATCTGTGGCATAGGGGTTATCGAATTTAGCAATGCCCTTCTGCGTGACAAACCCGACGGATGGTACGGTCGACATCGGTATGCCTGCATCGACCTTCGCGATAAGCGCTGGTCCGTTCTTAGCCGAGCCGAACATCGCGGTGCCGCTCACTACAAGGTTCAGTGTGCAATACGTAGCTGAGCTTCCGTTCTCGCAAGCTCCCCCGAGGGAAACAGCACTAGGAAGCGTTGAGCTGCCTAATGAGCCGCCTTTGCCTCTCCATTCCAGATTGCCCCCGCTAAGACCAAGCGCATAATAGTTGCTGCTATCCTTATAACGGAGCAATCCGGGATGTGCGCCAGCACTGACGAGAGCCGTGTCTTTCACTTGCCCAGAGAAGGCGCTGTCAGCCGGGAAAGATTTTAATGTATTGGAAAGGTAGAGACTAGCAGTCCCCGGATCACTCTGGATCGCATTGCCGTTAGCACCATCGTCGAAGATTGTCCATGCAGTCGACGCATTTCCCTTCCATCCTCCTATTATGCTTGTGCTCGTAATCGTATTGCCGATGACAAAATTGGGAGACTCGAACCCAGTCGACAACGTCACTGGAGAATTGGAAGCGGATACAATTTGAGGAAAAGAACAAGTCGTTAGAGCTGCGGCAAGCAGCACGCTGACATAAGATTTTGGCCGTTTACTGCGCATAAAGTCACCTCGGATTCATTAGAATAAGTTTCTGACCGCGCTTGGTACGCCGGCGATCGGAGTCGCAGCTTCCCGTGAGTCTGGACTCATTATCGATTCTATAATTGCCACGGGCGCTATGAACATCTTCAAAAACGCGAATACACCATTAAAATCGCAAATCGAAACCTTCATTTTCAGTAGAACACTTAGAAAAACTAAAAAAGCTGTTAGCTACTTAGAAGTATCTGGTAATTAGCCCATATATAATAAAATAGAAAATGAATCTTGAGAGCGCAGCTAATCGGTTATTGATAATCGCTCCCCTGCTCATCGGAACGGAGATTGCCGCCGCCTTCGGAATGCTGTTTAATGCGCCGCAACGTTTTGATCTGGATGACCATGAGCCTAGCGTTCTGGACGGAATTGTTCGTGGTCTTGGCATATTTTGGGATTGATTTTATGAGGTAGCTTGCTAGGGTAGAGGTAAACAATATACATAATTAAAAGGCAACCACTCCTAATGGAATGGCTGCCTTTTTATGTTGGAATTAAACTAACGTTCACCGAGGGAGTTTAACGAATCTTGCCAAATGTGTATAATTGAGCTAACCGGTCTTCTAGTTTTACATATGTAAGTGCTGCCAAGCTGTCTTTTTTCTACTGACGTCCTTCGTTAGAGTTCAATAAGAATGATTTTCACTGAAGTAGAAGGTGTTTCCTATATCTTGGGCTTTACAGCCAGTAAGGAGATACACATTCAGGGCTTGTGACTCATCCATTGGCTCTCTCTTTGTTAATATCCCCGTTCTCAGCCGATTTTTCAGGCAAATACGGTTTTTCAATCTTGGGGAGAGTCCTTACCTTTGCATCTGTTGCAGCAACAAAGTTCTTTGCTTTATCCGGATGATTTTCAAATCTTATTTTCACCTGCTTTCGACATTGGATTTAAAGAGACCTTCTTCTTGCCCTAAACTCCGATAGTTTTGTAAAATGCATACCTCTCAGCAAAAAACACCAAGCAACTTATAATAAATAAGTTGCTCGGCGTTTTTTAAAAGATGCGTGTTTTGCTGCTTTTTCACCAAGCTCATCTACTCTCTTATAAATATCGAACACGATTTCGGTACTGTTCTTCCAACCGAATATTGTGATCATCTCCGCCCTGACGATTAGAGCTAATAAATACCGGGGGAACCTTACCCCGCGATAACAATTCCGCGCAGATTGCCGACACTAGCGTCTGAATGACTGCCATGCCGCCAATGCTGGAGGTCGGACCAATTTTCTGATCCATTCCGTCCAGTTGCTGCTCCGCATCACCAAATACGCTGCAATTGTCTAAAATCTCATCCGCGACTTCGTATAGTTTCATGCCGCTAGCATGGCGAGATTCAACTCTGCGTGAGTGCTCAAGATTCGTAAGGGCGACAACGAACAGCCCACGGCTTTTACATGCCATTGCCACTTCAATCGGAACCGCATTCATGCCAGAATTCGAGATGACAATGATCACTTCACCTGGCCGTAAATCATATCCGGAAAGCAACACGTCGGCATATCCCGGCAGCCTCTCTAATAAAGTCGCTCTGCCTCCAGCGTTAATTTCCATCAGAGATTCTTCCAGCATCGCATTGATGCAAGCAAGTCCTCCAGCACGATGGAATGTCTCTTCCGCAATCATATGCGAATGCCCGCTGCCGAAAATGTGCAAGACACCGCCTTCCGCGATACTATCGGAAATTTTCTTCGCTACGCTTTCAATTGCTGACAGCTGGGTCGCTTCAATCCGAGCAATGATATTTTTGACGATCTGGATATAACCATTTGCTGACATATATGAGCCTCCATTTAGGTATTGACAGGCAAATTTAATTGTTGAAAAGCATGGACAGCTGCTCCCAAAATTCCTGCATGTTTCGGGTACGCCGCGCTCACGATAACCAAATTTTCGCTGTAAATATGCGGCAGTCTTGACCGTGCGCCTTCCCTAGCTGAATCTAGAAAATACTCTTCTGCTAAACTTAAGCCTCCACCGATTACGATCCGTACCGGCCCAAAGATATTCATTAAATTGGCAATGCCAACACCAAGTAGCGTCCCTGCATCATTTAACACTTTCTGAGCGTAGTGGTGGCCCTTATTGGCATATTCATAAACCTCCAAAACACCAAACCGATTATGTCCATCAAACAGATGACTCATCTCCGGTAAGAAATACTCTTTCTCCCTCAGCACGCGAGCAATAATCGCAGAACTTGATACATAATTTTCTAAGCATCCCTTATTACCGCAATTACACGGTGCCCCATTATGGTCAATACTAGCATGCCCAATGTTCATTAGGGTGCCATTGGCAGTAGGAAAGAAGGCGCCATCTGAGAGGTAGCTTGCTGATATTCCTGTTCCAATGCTGATATAAAGCAATTGTTTTTGATTGCGTCCACTACCAAAATAATATTCACCCAACGCACCTGCAGAAACATCGCTAATGATCCATACGGGTAGATTTACTTTTTTAGCGAGGAGATCTACTAGTGGGAACTCTACCCATCCTAGATTAATCGCATAATGGACAATCCCTTTCTCGACGTTCAGGATGCCTGGCGTCGAAAGACCAATCCCTACAATTTGATAAAGCGTGCGGTGCTTTTCAATCATTGCCATGACTGCATCCGTGAAACAATCGAGGGAAACGGCCTTATTGCCGTCCCTCACCGTCCGACAAGAAATAACGTCAAGGAGGTTGCCTTGACGGTCAACCATCCCTATTTTCACATCGGTACCGCCAATATCAATGGCTAATGTAACCTCAACGCGACTAGCATCCATAGGTGAACTCCTTTTTATTCTAGTCCACTAATATACGAATATATCATCATAATACGCGGTTCCTGTTGGTGTATACGTATTAATATAGACCTCGTCGATAGTGGAAACTGCATTACTAAAACTTCTCTGACTGGATACCAATGTATACCCGCTTCCCGTATCCATATACAAATCAAACTTGTCAGTCAGAAGATCCGCCACAACTTTAAAACCATACCAGGTATCTGCTGTATAAGTTTGTATATTCTCCACTGTTCCGCCATTATAGGTGTAGATATAACCATTGCTGTTAAAAGCAACCGTGACCGCGTTGGTGCCTGCTGAATCTCTGAGGGTAAAACCACTTACACCCGTGGTCTGCATGGCTTTGGCCTTGAACTCCGCTGCTATCACACCTGTTGCGGATGCAAAGCTCTTTTTCGTCGTCACATACGCAGATGAACTGCTGTCATAGACTCTCATACTCTTGTCGCTGACACTTGGAATCTCTACTACTGTAATGCTGCCGCCTGCTGTTGTATTCGTCCAACCTGACGGTGCAGCGCCTGTCGTACCTAAATTAAAGTTGTCATTAAGTAAAACATTAGATATGAGTAGATCATCATAATAGGTTGTTCCTGTTGGTGTATAGGTATTGATATATACCTCATCTAGACTGGATACCACATTTCTAAAGCTGTTCTGACTAGATACCAGCATATACCCGCTTCCCGTATCCATATACAAATCAAACTTGTCAGTCAGAAGATCAGCCACAATGCGAAAACCGTACCAGGTATCTACGGCATAGGTCTGTATGTTCTCAACCGTCCCGCCATCATAAGTGTAGATATAACCATTGTTGTTGAAGGCAACGGTTACAGCATTGGTGCCAGCTGAATCCCTGAGTGAAAAACCGCTTACACCGGTTGTCTGCATCGCTTTGGCCTTGAACTCTGCTACGATCGACCCTGTTGCGGCGGAGGTAAAGTTCTTTTTCGTCGTCACATAAGCAGAAGAACTACTGTCATAGACTCTCATACTCTTGTCAGATACGCTTGGAATTTCCGCTACAGTGATGCTTCCACCTGCTGTCGTATTTGTCCAGCCTGCCGGCGCAGAGCCTGTTGTACCTGCATCGAAGTTCTCCTCGAGCAATCTGCCAGAGGTTGGCGTTGGCACAGTCCCTGACAAATCAAATTTCACTTTAAATGCCTTGCCGCTTGCATTATTGACGTTGACTGAAAATTTAATTGTCGGACTTAGCTGGGTTACAGTTATACCTGCACTGGATGATAAAACGCCGTATGCGGTTTTATTAATTTCTACATCTATGGTTCCTGTGTTTTCTTGCGTAGGATCCGATACGGATACTTCAATGTCATCGATGGTCTCTTTTGTCATAATGGAAGACTTTTTATTGGTGGTAAGGATGTCGACCGTCTTGGTCGCATCGTTCCAGAAGTTGGCGCCGATGATGTTCAAGCCGTTTTCCTTGACAGCCTGGGCGTCAGACGAGTTTTCCAGAACCGTGATGTTCGGATTGCTTGCGTAGCTGCTTACCTGTGTACTGGATTTATTCGGCAGCAACACATATTGATAAGAAGCATCTGTCGGGTTCGTCCCATGATCCACCCATAGGTTCATATAGTTATTCGTGTAATCTGTGGTTGGAATATTGGTTCTGGCATCTATATCGTTCCAGCTGCCTGTTCTTGCTTCACGTTTGGCACTCACCGTAGTAGACTGTGGGAAATAATACCCGATATCCGATCCGGAAACATTTCCTGCCAAATGCGCCCAATTCACGCCCGTCATCGTTTCCGTCCAACCGATGGAAGTGGATTTAGCCGTTCCGTTGACTGTAAAAGCATTATTACCGCTGCTGTTCAGCTTTCTGTTCTCGACTATGCTCTCTACGATTTTATTATCCGTACTGTCAATATCGGCCCCCAACGCCACGATCTCATCATCGAACATGAACCAGGATTTTTTGGCAACCAACGTTTTCCCATCTTGATGGTACCGCATCCCCGTAACTCCATATGTGTCCAACATATCCGTTCCGCCCACCCAGTTCTGGTCACTTAGTTTCCGATGTCCTATCGTTGTGGATTGAAGGACTGTTGTACCTGGCAGCCGGAATGAGTTGACAGTGGGCCAGTAGTTATCGCTATATTGGGCAAGGTCCCCATTAAATAGGTAAGTCATCCCAGATCCAGTATGCCATCCCTTCAGATTCATATCGTTGATGCTTTCATAATTGTAAATTCTTTCAGAATACATACTTACACTGAAAGCATAACCAGGTCTCTGCTGAGCCACACGGTCCATATTGGGATACTGTTTGTATAAAGAAAGCTCGCCTCTCTCCGTAATCGTAGAATCGTTCATGATTTCTTTAGCCCGCACGGTCATTTCAAGACTGGCATCCGTAAAAAATCCTTGGTAGGTGTCCGTAAGTATCCAATGCTTTACCATACTCTTAAATCTTGCCGCATCTGCTGGCGCAGCAAACTGAGACAACCGGATAATCGCCCACATGACCTTATGGCTGGCAATGTGATTATTCGTAGAATAAGCGGACATATTTCTACCCATGACATGATCGAAGATCATCCCTTTGTAAATAAGCGGCTCATACCCTTTATACACCCATTGAAAGACATTCTGCACTTTAGGGTCCGTTATTTCCCACGTAGAACCACTAAGTAGATATAGCAATTCACTAGCGTAATAGAGTACGACTACGCCATATCCTCCGTTATACGGGTGGGACGTATGCTGGATGAACGATCCGTCCGCGTAAAAGCCATCTGAGAAGGAAACATAATTAAATACTTTCCCGGACGCGGCTGTAAGGTCAAACTTGGCTAAATCGAGCTTCGTGCTGTTTTTAGTCACAATGCCATAGATGGCAACCACTGTACATCGCCAAACACGGTTAGCTCCTGTGGAAGAGCCATGATAGTTTGTATTGTTCGTATACTTGCCCACTGCAGCCGTATAATCCGTCATTTGCGGGGTGGATTGCAGGACATCATACAGCATGACCATCGTGTCGTTGTAAGCAATCGGAATGCCCATGACCCAATCCCACTCATTGTCATACAACGTGATGGATTCGTTGTATCGGTTGTCATACAACCAGTCCAACCCACCTTTCATGTCATTCAGTAAGGTGCTGTTGTTGTAAAGCGAAGAGCCATAAGTGCTATAAGCCAGCGCCATGGATTTCAGACGGGCATAGGAGGAGGTGATATGGGCAGATATCGTAGTACTGGCCAGATCACTCCATAAAAATGTCCGACCGCTAGACTTATCCATGCTATCCCAGACCGATTGGGCGGCATCTGTAATTCGAGTAATGCCTGTGGCAATATCCGGATCACTGAGATTGTAGCTTGTTCCTCCTGTAAGCGCTTCCTTCCATTTGACTCTCAAGGCATCATACTCATCTGCCGCCCATACGTTTGAAACCGGAACAAAATTGACCAATAACAAACTTATGAGGGTAACGATTAGACTCAAGCATACTAATTTTCTCATTTTACTTAACACAACACTTACCTCCCCTGTATATAGTCAGATTTGGTTGTTGCTTTGACATAAAGCCACCTTTCTAGTAAAAGCAATCAAACCTATCGATCGTACCTGACAGATTGGATGGTGCTTCGTTTAGTGTTAACCGCCTAGTTCTGCCATGTATGCTTTGATATCAATAACGCGGTTCTCCACTCTAGATTTCTCCGCAGCGAAGGCCATCACATGACTTTGCACCGACACATCAGATGAAGTCAACCCTTTCTGGTGCCCCTCGTTTTGAACAAGACGAACAAAATCTTTCATAATGCCTTCGTCTCCTCCACCATGGCCGGAGCTTGCGATCGGAAGGTCAATCCTATCCTTGCGTCCTGAGCGAAAATCGGTCATTTCGATCTCATTTTTATCCATATGACCTCGAATCTCACCCTTCGTTCCCATCAGCTTAATCGTACGCGTGTTGTCATTCGTGAAAGCCGACATCGTAAAAGCCGCCGTTACTTCATTAGCAAATTCAAGATTCACCACCTGATGATCCACCACATCGTTGTCACAGTGATAGACGCATCGCCCGTAAGGTCCTTCCCGCAATGCCTTCATCACGCCTTCCGGCGTCTTATCATTAGTGAGGTAGCCTTGCGCGGATGGACGTACATCCAGATAGATTCTTGGCGCGTAGAAAGCACATTCATCCCGAACCGGACACCCGTCCGTGCATCTTCTCGGCACTCCAAACGGAGCATTTGCTTTGATAAAATGGCTAAGGGAACCGAACGAAGAAACCTTTACGCAGTCTGCGCCCGCAAGCCACAGCATAATATCCATGTCGTGACACGACTTGGATAGGATCATCGGGCTGGATTCGCTGAGGTTTCTCCATGGTCCTCTTACGTAGCTGTGCGAATGAAGCCAGTAGGACACATTCTCCGTCAACTGAATCGACATCAGCTTCCCGATTCTACCCTCATCCAATATTTGTTTCAGCGTCGAGAAGAAGCTTGTAAAACGCAAAACGTGGCAGATGGAGAATACCCGATTGTACTTCTTGGCAATCTCCCCCATCCGGACACATTCCTGCGGATTGTTGGACATGGGCTTCTCCAGAAGCACATGGTACCCTCTCTCCAAAGCCTTGATGGTTGGCGCATAATGCATCTTATCTTGCGTGCAGATCAGCACAGCATCTGCCAGCTTCGGACCATTGAGCAGCTCTTCCCAGCTAGTGAAAGAGTGCTCTGCCTCAATGCCGTGCTCGGACATGAATCTCTTTCTTCGAGTCTCGTCTGTTTCCGCAACGGCAACGAACTGAAGCTCGTCTGGATACTTCTGGGCGTAGGGGGCATAGCTGATCAATCCCCGTTGTCCGGCACCAATTAAAGCGACTGTAACCTTCTTCACGCTGATTCCCCCTATTTACTTTGAACGCTTTCCAATATCATCTTCAACTAAATTTCCAAATAAGCCCCTTGCTTCTTCAGCTCCGCTTGGAGCTCCTGGATGGAGATTTCGTCGGTCGGCTTTCCACCAAGCGCTGCGAGCGCAGCCGCAACGCCACCGCCATGTCCAATCGCACCTGCGATTGGCGTGACGCGAATCCCTCCCTGCGCCTCGAACGTAGTCGAGATGCATCGTCCTACCGTCACCAGGTTGCGGACTTTATCGTTAATCAGACAGCGATAAGGAATGCTGTACGTCTCGCCCGACTTCAAATGCTTGATTTCCTGGTTTCTTTTCTTAAAATGCTCCTCTTTCTCACCCTTTGGAGGATGAATGTCAATCGGATAACCGCCATGAGCGATGACGTCGTCGAAAGTGCGACACTCAATCAAATCATCCAGCGTAAGCGTATACAAGCCAATGATCTGTCTGGAGCTGCGAACACCGACAGAGGGCCCGGACGATACTACGATTGCATTCTCAAATCCGACGATTTTATGTTTCAGAAAAGTTTCTAGTTCTTTCACATGTCGTCTGCCTACGACCTCCGCTTCGCTCAGGCTCCACGGATCTGTGCTGTCGTAGCCCAGAATCCGAGAGGTATTCACGATAACCTCGCCCGGGTTATTCGTCTCGAAGAATAACAAATCATCGCGAACGCCAGTCAGCTCCCCACTGTCCATCGCTTTCTTCATCGCGCTTACGAAGCCGCCAATGGAAAGTCGTTCCGCTCTGAGAACACGTTCCCTGTCCTCTTCCCTCGGTAGTCTCGGAAACTCCTCCGGATGCGATCGTATATATGCTTTCACCCGAGGGATATCGACTCCCCGAACTTTCATATTCATCGTCATCGGCTGGGTTGCACCGTCCGTCTCCCGGCCTTTGTTGAACTCCACGCCTGCCCATGCCGACAAATCGGCGTCGCCGGAAGCGTCGACGAAAACGTTGCCGTGAATTTCAGTAATTCCCGCCTTATTAACGACCTTGACGGATCGAATCCGCCCGTCTTCTACGGTCGCTTCGGCCAGCATCGTATGGTACAGCAAGCGACCACCGGCCTCCGTCAACATCACATCCAACTCATGCTTCATCCCTTCCGCATCGAACGGCGTGACCGTATACGTGTAACCTGTCGTATCCTCAACATGCCCCGGCGATTTCCCCCTCGCTTTCAGCCTATCGATCAGTTCACCGGTAAGGCCTTGCACCACTTGCGTAGTCCCCGAATGAAACGTCATCATCGGACCTACGCCCGCAGCGGTCAGCATTCCGCCGAGAAATCCGTACTGTTCAATTAGCAGCGTCTTGGCTCCGCACCTTGCCGAAGCGACCGCCGCAACGGTGCCGGCAATGCCGCCTCCTACGACTACGACATCAAATTGATTGGTTGTCATTTCTTCTCTCATCCTTCCCCTTAATATGTAGCCGCTTCAGCCAGCTCTACGACTTTAAAACTCTTAGCAGGAACATACAACGAAGATCCTTCAATCGTCACAACTTGATCGCTAGTATCGAAATTGTAGGCTACACATTTCTCATTAGCGTCTCGGTCCGCCCAAATCGTAGCCATGACTTTAGGGTAATGCTTAGCATGCAGTTCTCCCTTAACAGGCCAGCTAACCTCCCTGGTTTCACACGAATAGGAAGGGATCGCCTTTAATTTTCCATACAAAATTAAATCCTTGAATTCCTGATAGAAGCTCACCCCACGTTTCAACACAGCGAAGTACTCCTCTGCACGTTCACTATGAACTTCAGCTAAATTAATGCCCTCTACGGTTGGTAATAGACCCCACAAAATATTCCGAATAAAATTCAATTCAAATGTGTCAAGCGAAAATCTAAATTTGACTAAGGAGCCGTAACTTAAAGCGTAGTCCCCATAAATCATCGTGAACAAGGGAACGGATTCGCAGTTTTCTACACCTGCCAATTCGGGAAACGCAATGTTTTGCAAATTGGTATCTAACGTCAGGAATACGTCAAATAGATCTACGTAGATTTCACAACACGATTCCGTCGTAATAATCTTATCGTAGCCAACCGTTTTTCTAATCAGATGCACCATCTCATGATAGGAATCATTCCACCACGTTCCGCCGCCTACGGGATGCGGATGTGTATGGTCAAAGCAGAGGGTGGAATTGAACGAAGCAATCTGATCCAAATAGATCCCGTCAAAATTTGTATCCAGCATGAGCTCTTTGCAAAGAGCATTCACTCTATGTTGCCACATGTTCGTTGTCGGACACATCGGCTTCAATTTGTTGTCCAACCACGGTTCTTCGAACAATTGTCCTTGTTGATCCTTCAAGGCGTACGCAATAGCATTTTCAGATTTCCAGCTGTCCGTATTCGTGTCCCACATCCGTGCGTTGATATAAGGAATTTTGGTAATACCTTCTTCCGTAAACTTCTCGTTCCAAGCGGTCAGCTGTTCCGGCCAGCCTTCGTCCCTAAGGTCTTGGGAGATATAGTCGGGATAGTCCACATCATGTTCGCCCATATGCCATCCGTACCAGTGCAAGGCCAGATTAGCACCGGTTTTATCCCTTATGATTTTGGCTGTGTCGAAGTACTCCTGCGTGTTTTTTCCGAGCTCAAAGCTGTTATGATTGATTCTCCACAAATCTGTTTTTACAAGGCTCTCCGGCAAATATTTGTCCACAAGCTTGGTTTTACACCATTTCTGCCCAATGGCCCATTCTCTGTAAATCCCAGTTGCGACCTGCCAGTCTCCTTCAAAAAAGTTCAACACAAACTTATACGGCATGTGATAAGTCTTCATCGTTCCCATATGTTCCGGGTAGTTGGTCATTTTATAGTCAAAGCCGTTATTATTCTCGTTATAGTAATAGCCAGTCGTCTTGATATAAACGTCACTATCTTCCGTCGCAAAATAATAGCCGAACTTACTTGAACAATAGTAGGAAGAGAATTGATAGGAGAATTGGGACGGATATTCATTTTCGTATTTCAAGACTCCCCTTCCCCACCAAAATGGAACTTCCTCTTCTTTACTCAGTAACGTCTGAATCGGATTCTTAATAATCAGGCCGTTCTGCCAGGGCAACAGCAGGTAATCCTCCGCAGCTTCACCGGATATGGAGGTTATGGTACCAATAATCGGGAATTCGACTTTGTTGAAGTAAGCTTCTTCCGACAAGATCGTTACGGAAATATCCCATTGGCTTTTATGGCCGCCTAAATTTACGTTTACTTTAACTTGAATCACTTCGCTCTGCCAAGACAGGAGAAGATTGCTTCCATTTAAATCATAGGAAAATTCCGTCGTATCAGCTGGCTCTATAAACTGAAAGGAATCTCCGGAGGCGGTCTCCACACGCCATAGGATGCTGTCCAGCTCCACAACGTGCTCCTTATAAGCGACCCGCTTTAAATACCCTGTGTTTTCATCAAAAAACAAACTTGTACTGCTACCATACAACTGTATGTCGCTCAACTCACTAACCACCTTCATTATTTAATTTGCAAGATAGATTAAGCTTTATAAGTTAATGCCCGTTATCAAAGCTCCATCTGCCACAAGTTTTTTCCTTAATAAGTTGACATCCACATCACAAACATTAGATCCGTCCTTGATCGATAGCCCTGCAGCCGTACCAGCAGCCTGACCCATCGCAATACAGCTAGCCATAATTCTGATGGCCGCATGTGCTTCATGGGTGGAAGAAACACACTTGCCTGCTACTAGCAGATTGGTTACCACACTTGAATATAAGGCTCGATAGGGGATGTCGTTCCATCCTCCTTTAGGGTACGTAATCGATTTTTGGGCGCTTCCGTAACCAATACCCGTTCCTTTAGGATTGTGGATATCGATAAACCAGGAATTACAGCCAATGCCATCCTCGAATTTTCTGCCTTCAACCACATCGTCCTCGGTGACAATGTAATCGCCTTTGAGTCTTCTGGTTTCACGCACTCCCAGCAAAGGGGCAATGGAAATGATTTGTATATGTTCACAACCTGGAACATGCTCTCTAAGTAATTTAATATAGACTAATATTTTCTTTCTTCCTTCTAAGTAAGCTTTGGATAGGTCACTGGCCTTTGTTCCATCAATCCCTACGATTCTTGGACAATTAAAGGCAAGCTCGTTAGGTCGGTTAATTAATGGATAGTTTTGAAAACCTTTGGTATCTAAAATTTCAGAACCCGTACTTTCTGAATATGCTTTAATTGCGCTTGCAAAAGTTTCTTTTCCTTCAACGGAAGTAAGGAAGCCTCTTGCTTGTGGAACATCGATATTGCCGGCAATAAACCGTAAACTTACAGCCTGTGTCAAACCGTCGCTCTCACGCCCAAACATGCAAGGACTGCCTGCTCGATAGGCTACATCCGCATCTCCTGTGGCATCAATGTAAACATTAGCTTCAAATCTGGTAATTCCTGATTTGTTCGCTCCGATTAATCCTTTTATTTGATCCCCTTGCCGTTCAACATCATATATAAACGTGTGAAAGAGCACTTGAACGCCCCTGCTCATCAATAGTTCATCCAATACACATTTCATAATTTCAGGATTAAAGTTAAATTCCGTTCCTTCATAGAACTGATTTAAGTCAATTATTTTGTCCAGATTGCCTGCGACTACTTTTTTCCCGTCATACGTAAATACGCCGTTTCTCATCATGGGTGTTACCAATCCTGCTGTCGCCACCCCTCCCAAACAACTGGTCTGCTCCAGCAACAACACGTCTGCACCGTTTTCAGCAGCTGAAATGGCGGCAGATACCCCTGCCATGCCTCCACCAACAACGATGACATCTTTTTTGATCGTTTCAACATTCATTTTACCGCTCTCCTTATTTTCATCGTTCCTGAAACAGAAACAGACTGTAGACATATGACTATGACAACAGCCTGTTTCGTTCGTTAGCAAGAACAATTATTTCTTGAATGCAGCATACCAGCTATCTACTTCTTTCACGCTGTCATCCCCGCCAGAAGTCTTATATTGCTGGATAAAAGCATCCAATCCGCCAATTCCGCCATCACTAATAATGGCCTTAATCATATAATCATTCACCATCGTAATCAGCTTCTGATTGTTTTGAGAATAGACAGTCTGCGCTGGAGGGATGTATCCCATCACATCAGGAATTTTGACCTTATCCGCAATTTCGGTATTCATCTGGGAATAAGCATTGAACAATCTTGGATCTTTTCTTACCCTTGCTTGCCAATAGGTAGGATACAATTTCTCATCATATCCCGACATATACTTACCGGCCCAATTTCGATCATCATTAAACTTTGGAAGAATTGGCGTGTAAGCACCATCTTTCGTCGTGAAATGAACACCCTCTACGCCTATAGCCACATTCTTGTGCGTCTCTTTCTCTAATTTGGCATTGATCCATTTAATGGCATCTTCAGGATTCTTTGAACTCTTTGGTACATAGGTCAAGGCATCAAATCCCGCAGTTCTGCTTAAACCTACCTTACCTGTGCTGCCTGTTAATGGCTGTATAAAAGCAATTTTGGCATCCGGCTGATTTTTAATCAAAGCATCCGTAATCGTTGGAACCTCAGCCCAGTTCATCGGAATGACGCCGACTTTGCCACTCGTGAATTTCTCCTTCAAATTCGCATCCTTATTAATCGCAAATTCTTTATCCAGCAAACCGTCTTTATAAAGAGCAACAGCGAAGTTCAAATACGCTTTGAAGTTTGGATCCAATGGACGAGGTATAAGCTTGCCCCCCGATTCATTCCAGCCATTGGGCATCCCGAAGGAACCAATTAAATTAACGGTATTGATCCCCATCGTTTCGGCGTTCGAACCATTGACTGAAAACGGAATAGTGCCGGCACCTCCTGGTGCTTTTTCCTTAAATGCCTTTAGGACGGCAACAAATTCATCTGTCGTTGTAGGCGTTTTTAATCCGAGCTTATCCAGCCAATCCTGCCGAACGGCTAACGTATTGTTTACAACCGAAATCGTCGGATTAGGGATTGCATAAATCTTATTATCCACTTTCAATGCATCGAGGGTCCCTTGTGACATCGCAGCTTTAATGTTACTTCCGTATTTGTCAATGAGCGGTGTTAAATCGACTAAGGCACCTTTCCTTGCATACTCGACAAACAAGCTTCTAAACACACTGGAACCAGAAGTATTGATTACATCGTATGATTCTCCCGAGGCCATAACCAGATTCAGCTTATCCTCAGGTTTATCAGCAGGAAGCATATCATACTGTACTTTGTAACCTGTCATTTCTTCCAACGTCTTCGCGACCGGATACGTATTAAGATCGGTATTAGCCGTATAGGTCAAGAGAGCCTTCAGTCCAGGTTTCGGAGCATCTTTAGGAGCTTCTTTGGCATCTGTGGTCGATGATGGTGCTACCGTTGACGTAGACGTTTCTTTTCCCGTACACCCCACTGAGACAGCCATTAGCAGAGCAAGTGCGCTACAAACAAATGTTTTCTTCATTTTTTGCCTCCCTAATATGTATATAATGATTTGTATATTTATTTAAACCTTGCACCTCAGTATCAAGTGCTAGGATAAATACAACTTACCCTTTAACCGATCCAATTAAAATCCCTTTGATAAAATGCCTTTGCAGGAGTGGATACACAAGTAATATTGGAACTGTGGACGCAATGATGGTTGCCGATCGGACCCCATCAGGTGTAATATTCATCAATTCATCCGCACTTTTCATAATACCGGCTGAATTACTGTCCATAGAAACGGCAACATCCCGTAAATACAACTGTAAAGGTTTGAGATCTTGACTGTTAATATAAATTAAAGGGTTAATGTAGTCATTCCAATAATTTACTGCATAGAACAGACCTACTGTGGCTAAGACCGGCTTTGAAAGCGGTAATATTATTCTGAATAAAATGGTCAGATTGGATGCGCCATCCATACTCGCAGACTCTTCTAGACTTTGGGGAACGCTTTCATAATACGTTTTGATCAGTAACAGATTGAACACATTCACCATGCCTGGCAGGATTAAGGCGCCTAATGAATCCATAAGACCCAGTGATCGGATTAGCAGGTAATTGGGTATCATGCCTCCGTTAAATAACATAGAGAATACGAACATGACCAAGACAAGCTTAATTCCAGCTATGTTCTTTTTCGAAAGGGGATACGCTGTTAAGGCAGTTAGTACTATCGCAGCACAAGTCCCAACAATCGTGATCATAATCGATACGATAAATGCATTCAGAAACTGACTAGAGGTTACGACAAACTTCATCGTGTCTAATTGGAAATCAATAGGCAGAATTCCTACCTTACCCGAAACAACAGCCCATTCTGCACTCACTGCTTTTGAGAAGACATTCAAAAAAGGAAAGAGTGTAGAAACCGCTAATAGAATTAAAAACACATAGACAAAAGTATCTAAACAGATGTCGCCAAGCCTCTTTTTTATCAACATGCTCCACCTCCTACCAAATGCTTCTCTCCGTAAGTTTTCTGCACACTTTATTGCCCGTGACGACTAAAGCGAATCCGACTACTGAATTAAACAGCCCCACAGCTGTGCTGAATGCGTAATCCATTCTCCCTAAGCCGATTCGATAAACATAGGTACCAATAACATCAGCCGTTTCATACACCACCGAATTATACATAACTAAGATCTGCTCGGTTCCGGCTTCAAGCACATATCCCAGCCTCAAAATCAGCATAAGAACAATGGTTGATGCAATTGATGGTAATGTAATATGAATGATTTGGTTAATCCGACCAGCACCATCAATTTTGGCCGCTTCATATTGTTCTTGATCGATTCCTGCTATGGCAGCAATAAATACGACAGCGTTCCATCCCACTTCTTTCCATCCAGCAGAAGCTACAAGTACACTCCGAAACCAATTATTATCGATCAAAAATGCTATAGGTTCTCCACCGAAAGACGTGATGATGCTATTCACAATTCCTGATGACGGTGACAAAATGTTTACAAATAAGCCTCCGATAATGACCCACGATAAAAAATGAGGAAGATAGATGATGGTCTGAACCGTTCGTTTGAAAAAGATTTTCTTCACTTCATTCAATACAATCGCTACAAAGATCGGTAAAGGAAACAAGATTACGATTTTATACAGGCTGATCACAATCGTATTTCTGAGCACTTGAAGAAACTCTTTCGATGTTATTAATTTTTCGAAGTTATCCAAGCCAACCCATGGACTCCGGTATATGCCATCAAATATATTGAAATCCTTGAAGGCAATCAGTATTCCATACAATGGTACATACTTAAAAATAATTAAATGAAGCAAGCCCGGCAATAAAATTAAATACATACTTATATTTGTTTTCCATTTAATTGGCTTTCTTTTCCTCGTTGCCTTTTTGGGAATATTCGCACGGGTGTCTGCGATCAATTCCATTCTGTACGCCTCCCTACGTTCTGTATTGTTCCTTCTATGTTTTTATTTTACTTAATACTGAAAGTTAATTAAATACGATAATAATTCGAAATTAGCTAAAAATATTCATTTTGTTAACAAAAAAAGTGCCCAACTCGATTGAGATGAACACTTTTCAGAAAATAAAATTACTCATGTTTTATTGCGGGAATCTTTACTTCTACGATAGTCCCAACTGACTTCATACTCTTTATCGTCAACCCATATTCTTCGCCGTAATTAATTTTCAATCTTTTATTCACATTGGTGATACCAAACCCATGGCCATCCTTTCTTTGCTCACCCGACAATATTTTACTCAGCTGATCCGACTCCATCCCAACACCATCATCTTCTACAGCAAGCACAATATCAGCTTCATCAAAATGACCTCTGATGTGGATCGTTCCGGTCTGGTTTTCCTTTTCCATAATGCCGTGAAGGATAGCGTTCTCAACGATAGGCTGTAAAATCAACTTAAATATAGAATAGTCAAGAATTCGGCTATCAATCTCAGTTTCAAGCTTGATAGCATCTTCAAACCGTTGATTCTGAATATTGATATACGTCTCGATATGAGCCAGTTCATCGGCAAAAGAAATGATATCCTTCCCATTGCTTAAACTCAATCTGTAAAATCTCGCTAAAAGATTGATCAGGTTTGTAATGTCGGTTGCTTTATATTTCACAGCCTGACATGTTACAAGCTCCAGCGTATTATACAGAAAGTGCGGGTTGATTTGAGCTTGCAAGGCCCGAAGCTCGGCATTCTTCGATTCTTTTTCAATTGTGATTTTTTCATCAACAAGATCATCTATTTTAACTAGCATGTTGCTGAACCTTTCTTCCAGAACACCTATCTCATCTTTGCCACTAATCGTTACCTTTACCGATAAATCGCCCGTCTCCGCTACTTTCATGATTTTCATTAGTCTCAACAATCGCTTTACCATGGACCCAGAAATGAACACGGCAAGCAAATAGGCGAGGAAACCAATGATGAGCATAAGTAGAAGCGTATAATTTCTTAATTCGTAATTGGCACTGAGGATCGTAGACATGGGCATAACCGCATATAGCTTCCAGTCTGAATACGGGACATTCACGCTTGCCATCATGACATCCTCGTTATTCAGACTAGTCTTTTTCCAACTGATCCCTTCCCCCGTCGAAGTAGGCATGTTCAGGATACCACTGTACTTTTCTTTTTCAATGGATGGATCAGAACTTGTAATCATTTGGTTTTGCTCATTAGTAAGAAAGATAACACTACTTTTCGCAAGTGTAGAGCTGGTTACAATCTGATGAATATCTTTTTCCAAAATATCAACACTGATGAGCCCAATAAACTCTCCATATGCATTCGGATTATTGATTACACGTATGGCTGATATGACATCTGGAGCATCATTTATTCCTGCATACTTGAAGCGGTAGGGAGAAGTCAAATAGATTTGGCCGTTTTTGTCGGCAGCCTTTTTGTAATACTCTGAATCTTGCATGGATGTATAACTAAAAAAATTAATGGATTCCTTTGAATAAATGGTATCCTCTTTTAAATAAAGCCTAATTCGATATACATTTTGTTCGCTTTGTATTCTAGTAAAGTAATCACTCATAAAAACAGAATCATCATATTGTGCGTTTATTTCATATTTCTTGGGATCTTTCAGCAATATATCTTGAATCGTTTTATTAGAAAAAACGATATTGGAAGACCTTACAACACTTTGCAGCGAATAACTAAGCGTGCTCTTAAGCTGATCCAGTGATTGTGAGGAGATATCCATCATTTTATTGCTTAAAATGACTGTGCTTCGGTTATACGTCAAGAGCGCTAAAATGATTAATGGGATTACGATTAAGACAAGATAGGACAGTAAGAGCTTTTGTTTCATATTCATGTCCTTCAAAAACAAAGAGCTAATTTTGTTTAAAAAGAATGTCATGAAGTTTATTTCCTCCTGTATTCCGACGGATAGATCCCAACAACCTTGTTAAACACAGATGCAAAATAATTAGCGTTATTGTATCCTAACATTTGCGCTACTTCATTTATTCTAAGATGCCCGTCCTTAAGCAGCTCCTTCGCTTTTTCCATTCGGATATTCTCCATGTATTCGCTTAATGTATGGCCTGTCTCCTTTTTAAATAGCGTAGATAAATAAGTGGAACGGATATCCAAGTAGGAGGCTATTTCCACGACTGATATATCTTCAGCATAGTGGTCTCTGATATATTCAATGGCCATTTTAACTTTTATGCTTTTCCCCTTTTGTTCCTGTGTATGTACAAATAACACATCCAGCTTCTCAATGATGAATGCAGCGATCTCATCCATCGTATACATATTCAAGCGTTCAGCCCATTCGACTTCCACCTTTTTCCAATTATTACCAATCGCTAAATTCTTGTCTTTCGCAATGGAGATTAAGGTCAACATGATTTGTAAACATATTCCCTTTACCGCACTTATACTGAATTCATCTGATCCATCCTTAAAAGTTTTTACGAGCCCCGCCACAAGATCAATTGCCGCTGCCTTGTTAGCATCTTTGTAATGGTTCGTTAGCATTTGAACAATTTTATCAGAATCCCATTCTTTTTTTGTTTGTACCCTCTCATTATAAACAATGATGCTTCCATATGAGATTAATAAACTTTTTTCAAGCGCTTTTTGTGCATGCTGATAGGACTTATATACATGCTCAACTCCTCTAACTACACTCCCTACTCCAACAGTTACTATGCCTTCAAATGCATATTGCTCATTATTTTGGGCTTGTATCCGATGTATGACTTCTTTCAAGAAGGCTATGTGTTCAGCTGATTTACCAAAAACATGGATAATAATATTCGAATGATCCAGCACGCCGGCCATGCAGGGAATGGAGGCTTCTTCACATTTTTTATATATCCTATGTAATGTTTTTTCATTACAAAAATTTTCACTTCCCTCCCCGTTTGCAGCTTTATGAAAATTAAATTTCAGTAACATGCATCGAAAATTATCATCGAAAGGGATACGGGCTGCGATATCGTCAAACCGCTTTTTCAAATCCGCCTTATCCAGACTCCTTCGAATTAATGCAAGCGAAAGTTCCTGCTGTGTTAGTATAAGACTGCGCTCTAACTGATCATTTATCCAGTTATCCTTGATCTTTTTATTGTTTTCCGCTATGCACAACGCTGCAGATTTGTTTAGAACAGCTATTAATTCATTCATGTCGATCGGCTTCTCAATGTAGTCCACTGCTTTTAGTTGAATGGCCGATTTCAAATACTCCTTATCCGTGTAACCGCTTAAAAAAATAATTTTACATTCAGCATGTATGCCAAGGATTTTGGAAGCGCATTCAATACCATTCATTTTAGGCATCTTTACATCCATTAAAATAATATCCGGATGGATGGATTGTGCCAACTCCAGTCCCTCTAAGCCATCTTTTGCTTCACCTGATACCTGAATTTTGAGCTTATTCCAGTCTATGCTCGCTTTCAGTTTCTCTCTAGTCGCTCGCTCGTCATCAACAATAATAAGTTTTAGCATGGTACGCCTCCAACAAAACTCAAATTTAACAATCACTCTGAACTACTTTGATGTCATGAATACCATGCTGCTAAATAATCTCCAATTTCACGAGCATATACCTGTGAACCCATAATCCATGGATGCACACCATCATCCGTATTTGCTTCATTATGAAGTGAACGCAAAAACTCAAATTTATCGTAGGTAGCACAAGCTTTATGCACATCCACTACATCGACTTGTTTAAGGGATCCGACCTCTCTCACTGCCTGCACGTATTGTCCTAACCATGCCTCAGCTCCCCCTACGTTGGCGTAGTAACTTTCCGGATGTCTTCTATAATAATACAAGGCAGAATCACCTTCGATGATGTAATTCGTCGTTACAAGAATGGGTATGCCGTGAAGTCTTCTAATTTCATCGATCATCGTGTTCAAATTAATCGTAAACGTAGCTAGGTTTACTTGAGGTGCGTCAAGCTCTGTCATCACATGATCATTCATGCCGAAGTTGATTATAACAAAATCAGGTCGATGTGCAATTACGTCTTGTTGAAGCCTCTCTAGACCTTGTGTGCTGGTATTCCCGCCGATACCTGCGTTAATGGTATCTAGATGAAATCGGTTATTAAGCTGGTTCACCCACCGATGTTCTTCTGGGACACCTTGTCCAAAAGTGATGCTATCGCCAAACATGACTACTTTCGATCCATGAATCCTCTTTTTATCATTGTTCATCTCCGTCAGCACCTTTCGTTTGACTTTACGAAACTTTCCCCTTCTAACGTAACATTATTGCATCTGATAAGAAAAATCAATCAAACAAACAGCGAAACAAAAAGGTTGAGGACAGCATCCTCAACCTTTTTATCAAGTTTCACAGTCGTCCCTTACCGATCCAATTCCTCATAATCGAAGAAGTCGAAGTCAATAAGCTGCCAGGAAAATGACCATCCCCACTGATTTTGATTGCTGGCTACTTTTCATGGTTGTAAAAAAATCATATTCCTGTTGCACCAATACTTCCCAGTTAGTTTAAAAACAGCAGCCGATCACTAGCACTGACCATGCTACTTTATATACTTTATTATTGATTTGTATGCCTCATACTCTTGGGAAAAAAACTTGTTATTATCTTTTGAAAATATAGCGGAAACCGCTAAACGGAAAACAATAGCTCGTATAATCATTTCTTTGTATAGTTCATTATCTGGAAGCAGGTCTAGCTCAGATACTTGGCTTCCTTGCCATGCTATACAATCACAAACTAAAATGGCTTCTGCATATTCTACAGGGGCAACTGTTGGTGAAAAATCAATTACTAAAGGACTCAAAGATTGGTCAAAAAGAATGTTTCCTGACAAATCGCCATGTACAATCTGGACCTTATAGCGCTCTTTTAGGCTTACCCTTCTAAGCAAATCATTAATTATTTCATGTGCTTCTTTTGGAAATTCTACTGGCAATTCATTTATTTGCCATGCTATACGGTGACCCTTGGTCCAAGGATTATCCGTATAAGGGAAGTCCGAAAAATCAATGGTAGAAAGATCAAGGTGAAACATCCTTGATACCATAAGTTTTTCTTCTATTCGTCCTCTTACATTCTTACCAGCCTCATACTGAGTGCAAGACCATCCTCTGCTTACAAAAGTCCCGTATTTACTTCTAATAGGTTTTGATACCCTATAACCTTGAGGGTTTATATGACAAATAATATCTAGGATCCATTCAGAATGATTGATATCATCCACAGGTTTTAATACAGCATTACTAACTCTTACTGAAGTATTTTGTCCACCACTCAATGGAACAATATCCCCACTAAGATGAAATGAATTTAGTATTTCTTCAGATAGCTCCATTTCATTATCCTCCTTGCATCTATTAAAGAATGCTATTAATCATGGGTAACCTCATGACTCACTAATATTACATTGCATGCTCTAACCTCACTTCAACAGGCAACTTAAAAATAATGTAATTAGCAGTCCACCTTTGTGATTCAATGATGAGCTTATCTCCAGTTCCCTTTGATTCAAATACATATCCAGTGCCGATTTGCTCTAAAAAAGTAAATCCACCTAATGTATTGAACTGTTTTTTGAGTTCATTCCCAAAAGTTTCCTGACTTCCTTGATAAATATACCAATTAAAATTGTCATTATTAGTAAGATACCTGATGTCATTATGTCTATTTGATATCTTCTGGTATGCTTCCTTCTTCGTTATGCCCTCGACTGGTAAATCAGGTAAGTAGAACCTTGAATGTATTATGGTGTTCCCGAGAAAGAACATTAGAACAGCAAACATCAATATCGCAAATGTAATGACATATTTCTTAGGCAATTGGGGTATCTCCTTCTTAGTAGGTATTACTATATAGACGTATCGTCTATAAAAACGTTGCATTCCATTAATCTGCCCGGGCAGACCAAGGGGCGTCAGCCACGCAGCGTGAATACGGTGTTATCGGATGTTCCATTGATTTTAAAACCATTCCTTAAACCAGAGATTCACGTACGCAAGCTTGCGCTCCAACTGCCGAGCACCGCCACCTTCATGTCCATTGAACGGGTAAATAACGATGTCCTTCTCGCCAGGCATCCGGTTGTAAGTAGCGAAGTACATTTTTGGCGGACACGTCTCATCCTTCATAGCGACGGAGGCGAACACTCTGCAACTGATTCGGTCGGCCATATTCATCGTATCAAAATACGTCAAATTCTCCATAACGAGATCCAATTCATCGGGATGCTTCTTTATATACTCGGCTACGCTGGCGAATGCGCCGTGCATACCTTCGACCCGCTGTGTCAAATTACTGTTGCTCGGCACATCAACCATCGCAAGCACCGGCCGATCATCAAGCGCTGCAACCGCCATTGCCAATCCGCCCCCTTGGCTCCCGCCTTCCACAACGATCCGCGAGACGTCCACCTCAGGCTGCCCACAAGCGAAGTCGATCGCTTTGAGGCAATCCATATAAGCATAGCGATAGAAATATTCATCCCGGTTATGAATGCCTTTACTCGCGACATTCAACGAGAAACCGCTGGAATATGAAGCATGATTACCTGTACGTCCACCTTGGTCGCGGCAGTCTACCGTCAGCACCACGAACCCCATCATCGCCCAGTTCATATAAGCACCAGGCTCGCCTCGATTCATATTAAAACCGTGATAGTGGATCAGACACGGATACTTGTCTTTGCGCAAAAACGTAGGGACAATCATCCAGCCATAAATCGGCGTGTCGTCCATTCCGTGATATTGAATTTCATAGACCTCTACGCTTCGAATCGGATACTCGATACGCTGCCGGCGAGGAGCTAGCGGCACGTTCTTCGCCTCGCGAATCGTTTCTTCCCAGAAGGCGTCGAAGTCGTCCTTTTTGGTAAGTTCAGGCATGTATTCATATAAATGTTTCGTAGATTCTTCTAGATACCCCATGAGAAATTCCCCTCCTAATTGGATTCATCAAATTCAAGTTCCACACAAGCATAACTGTAGGGAGGCAGCCTAACCGATATTACGCTTTCCCTTCCTGCAAACGTGACAACATCCAGCGTGTCATATTGCTGTCGGAATCTGGCAGGTTGACTGACAGCCAATTCAAGCGTGGACACATCCAACCGCCGAATCCCCACTTGTCGCACTGAAAAATCGCACAGAAGCTTGACGGTAGTTTCGGAGGCAGTCAAGCTGGCCAACAGTATACGCATTCCTTTCTTTCGTCGCCAAGCCATGGCTGCAACCGTGTACGATAGAGGACCCAATTGCATTAGCGTATCCCCACGACATTCGTTCACGTCCACCAAAACGTGATAGAGCGGAGACACGCTAACATGTTCCCCATTGATCTGGATCACGCCAAGCGATCCACTCGTTTCATAATAGGTCAGGGAAGTCGCTCCCTCTTGACACAGAGAAGCAAGACTCGCGAGCGTCCACGCCGCACCGAACAACCCATGTTGGCGTTCATCCACGCGCTCTCCGACATCCGGCTGATGCACGTCGCTTGCATTCGGAAAGAAGCGCGGCTTGAACGTAATAGGTCCCACCACAATCGCCTTTTGTGGTGCAATTCGCTTCGTCTGCCGAACCGTCAGCGCCTGCATAGGAATGGTCTCCATCAGGGAGCGATCGTCGAAGGCATGAACCTGTGGATTTATCGAGTATTGGACAAAATCTACGTCAGATAGCGGCAACTCCGCTCGGTTAAATTCGGCAAAGTACGCCCGTGTTCCGCCCCCGATCGGGATCGCAAGCCCGAGCTTACACCCTTCGTCCCTTACCTGGTCGATGAGCGCTTTATCCGTTAACTCAAATCGCGAAGCATACACCGCAAGACGGCTTACACGGATATGAACTGCTTGTCGAAGAGCCTGCAATACATGCAACCAAGCGGGATGCGAGTGAGCGCCAATCGCTTCAATTTCAAGTTCTGCTTCACAGGCTTGCGCAGCTTCGAACGCCCGCATTAGCGTCGACAACCAGCTCGGCTCATCAAGCTGAAGAGGCACATAAAGATGGGTTAAATGAAGCCGTTTTAACCGTTCAACTCCAGCATGATTCAAACGGAGCTGTTCCTCAAATTCCGTTGAAAGGGCTAGCCCAATGGACGGAAGCGTGGGAATGATCTGCATTTCTTGCGATAGTAAAAGCTTCAGCTCCTGCTCGTTAGAAGAAGTCTGCTCCCCTGCCCCCTCGTGCGACCAAGTAAGCATTACTGACTGAGAGATGGGGTTTGCTGGACGAACCCATATGGGACGAGGCTTTGCCAAAGGTGTGCAGTACAGCTTATAAGAGGCGTCCGTCCAATTGCGCTGATCCTCCATTTCAAACTCGTCGCCCTCGAAAACTAATTGCACGGTTGTGCCTCCCGCACCTTGAAACCGAAGTGCTGTCAATGGCACCAGCGGCTGATGCGGCGAGATGTCAACCGGAAATACAGAACGAAACCGACCGCCAGTCATGGTTGCAGCTTCCAGCTCGTTTCCAGCCAACGTCGGTGGTAGCAGCACGCACAAGCCAATGCGGTTGCTCCAGAACGGTTTTTCAGCCTCACCTTCGAATGAAAAACGCAGTCTTCCGTCCATGCTAGCTATAATTTGTCCCTGCCAGTCGAAGCAGGCGTCCTCGCTGCGATGCTCGCAGGTGAAAGACAGCACGAATCCGTTCGCCGATTGCGACAACTGAGCCTGACTAATTACCCCGGGGACGGTTCTCCAAACTGGATCGCGGACGGCTGCATAGATGCCCCGGATTAGCTCCTCGCCACGGAATCGGAAGTATCGCAGTCCGCCGTCTTCCCATTCCATGCTGGCCGTGCCGCATGTCAATTCAATGCCATTTGGGATCGGTTTCATAAATGACTCCTCCTAAATCCCCGAAAGATGCTCGCTGTGCACTCGGTATTTTCCACATATCCCATTCGACTCCAATTGAAACTCATAGATAACCGCATTCGTCGAACCCTCAAGCGGGGGATATTTCGCAAGAGGACAAGCCAGCTCTTTTAAATCATTTGTAGTGGCGCCATGCCCAAAGACTACAACGCTCTTATCGGTACCAAGGAGCGGAACAATTTCTCGCTGATAAAAACGACTCACTCGTTCACTCACTAAACCTCGTTCCTCTGGCCATATCGGCCACCATGGGGTCGTCAGATCGTGGTCGACCTGGAACTGCGTTCCTTCGTAGCAGGATAGCAGCATTTCGCAAGATTTCCATTGATTATCCCTATAGGCAGTCCATTCCTGATTGAAATACTCGGTTAATTCTGGCACAAGTAGGATAGACATCTTCTTTCGCTCAGCCACTGGACGAGCAGTCTGAATCGTCCTCATAAGTGGACTGCAATAGATGTGGTCCACCTGTTCACCTTCAAAAAAATCACCTACTCTTAATGCCTGCTTGGCTCCCTGCTCGGAAAGCGCGCAATCAGCTTCCTTGGATTGTTTACTATTGGCTAGCGATTCGCCATGGCGAATGACATACAGATGCATGCTGCTCCCTCCTCTATTCAAAAAATAAAGGCTCGACAGATGAAGAATCCGCCGAGCCTCCGTCTTAGTTTTTAACAAATTTGATCGCATCTCCGATGACATTCGTGGCATTCGCATTATTTGTAAGTTCCACATATCCAGCTGTTCCAGCGGCAAAATTATAAGTGCCAATCAACTTCCATGAACCGCCTGGTGCAACTTGCTCATTCACTAGCTTCGTATAAGAACCGCCGTCATAATATACGTTGAATGGCGCATTACTGGCATAACCCGAGTAACCGTCCGGCAACCAATAATAAACCGAGTATGAGCCTGACGTTTCTAAATCCGGTCTCCACCGCATCTTGTTCGTTCCTGTACCTGAAGGACTGTGCAGGTAATCCGTACCGTACTCGTTAGGTTTAAAACTGGATGCTGTCCACGTTCCCGTCAACTCCGCGTTATCGTTATCCACGATAAATTCAGTCGCTGCAGGCGGCGGAGCCTCCTCTTCAAATACGAACTTAATCGCATCCCCGATGACATTCGTGCTATTTGCCTGATTGGTTAATTCTACATATCCCGTCGTGCCTGCCACGAAATTGTACGTACCGAGCAGCTTCCACGAACCTCCTGGAACAGCTTGCTCATTAACCAACTTCGTCTCGGATCCGCTGGCATGATAGACCGTGTAGGGTGCATTACTCGCATAACCCGTATACCCGTCCGGCAGCCAATAGTAGACAGAGTATTGACCTGGCGTCGTTAAGGTTGGCCGCCATCTCATTTTGCTAGTCCCCGTGCCTGAAGGCGTGTATTTGTAATCAGTTCCGTATTTTTTCGGCTTAAAGGTTGAAGCTGTCCACGTACCCGTATACTCAGCCGCCGTATTATCAATAATGATATCGGAAACGGTATCGAGGAAAGATGTTCTTAACAGTGTCGGATACACCCATGCATGATTATGATAATAGCCGCTTGCACCGTTAATTCTCCCCTTTAGAGGCCTGGAGCTCTTCACGTAATCCTCATAGTCCATATCTTGATACACATCAGCCATGCCTTCATAGAGATTTCTTGCGTTGGAAAATGACTGATTACCGCCACCGTACGCCGACGGCCACTCCGATACATGACCATTAACGTAATAGAACATTTTATCAAGTGCCAGCTTGATGCTTTTGCCACTCGGCGATACCCAGTTGAACAAGTTCTCTCCTGTCGCATTTTTCACAATTTCAGCGGCAGCTGTCATGGATGTGAGTGCAAAATAGTGGTACCAGAGTGAATTCTGCCCGCGAGTCGTTTCATCTGGGAGAAAGCCATCCGCAGCGATCGATACATCGATCTGCGTTTTAAGCTGAGCCACCTCAGAAGCCATAGCTGTGCTATCGTCCAAAAACTGATAGGACGCAATTTGCGCGTATAAGCTCCAGTCACGCCAGTTGCTGGTAAACGTAATGGAATCCCAAACAGGGAGCGTGACATTCGTCAGCCAATTGCCGAACTGTGTTTTGTCGGCAGCGCTCCAGCCTGTATAGCCTTTGATGATATCAGCAGCGTTGACTAGCCCAACACCCACGTAAGCCGAGACCAGACGACCGTCCGTACCGCCAATCGAGGTGTTCGTAGACGCCCAACCGTTTAAAAGCTCCTTTGCTTTGTCAGCGTAAACGGTATTCCCCGTTAGCTGATAAGCAACGGCTGCTGCATAGGCGGCTTGGGAGTCAATTTCCAATCTAAGCTTTGCCGCATCGTGGGCATCCGGATTCGCATAATAGCCGGGTATGTTTAAAGCAGCGATCGCATGACTCGTGACGGTCAACGCCTGATTCGCGTCTATCATCATTTGGTCATAAGCTTCCGTCCAAGGACTGAGATTCCCATCCACTTTGGATTTGATCGTGATCAACTCACTAGGCGTAACCAAACCACCAGGATGTGAATAAGCAGATGCCGAAACCGAAAAGGCTAACAACGAAATCAGTGCAATAGAACCCACAATAAGCTTGCGCATTTTTTTCATTTTCTTCTTTTCCCTCCTTAAATGTTATGATCATCAGATACAGTTTCACTTGTGTACCAATCTACCTTTCGCCTACTCACCTCCCTTCTCGTATCCGCATAACTACATGGTTGATCCGAGCGTCTGGCGTTTCGTAGCTGTAAACAGGAAGCCTTAGAAATTGTTTGGATGGCTGCTCTGAAACAAACACGGCAAACCCTTCTACAAGGAGACTATCCACATGTGCAGCTATCAAATATGCTTCTTGCTCAGCAAAGGTAGTTGATCTGGTTTTCCATTCTTCCTGCGGTGAACGGCGTCCGCTGGCAACGGGCTTCTTTCTGCCCGCAAACGAGCCTGTCACATTAACCCGCTGTGAAACATTCATCAACGCAATATGTTCCATGTGCACTTCCGGCATTCCCTGAATCAGGATGCTTCCACCGCTCTGTATCATACAATCACGGAACAGCACATCTCGGATATGCCCTATCCTGCTATCGGGAAATCGCTGCTCAACATCCATAAAGATCGGAAACTTTACAGGATCATCTTGCGTACTTTCTATGGTCACCCCAAGGAACTGGATGCGCTCCACTAAGGCTCCGTCATAAATAAAAAAGCCAATACCGAGATGCGAATTTCGAATCACACAATTAGAAACGAGAATATCGCTAAAATTTCCGAGCGACTCTGTCCCTATTTTAATCGCTGTACATGTCGTCTCCATCGTACAGTTCGTCACCGTGATATTCTCACAGGGGAACGGTTGCGTCGTTTTGAAAACAATACAATCATCACCTGCCACGATATGACAGTTGGAGATGTGCACATTGCGGCAGCAGTCCGGATCGATTCCATCAGAGTTCAATCGTTTCAGATTGTTATGAATGGTTAATCCATCAATGAATACGTTCTCACAACGGTATAAATGTATCGTCCAAGCATCACTATACAAGATGTGAATGCCTCTAAAGTTAACTTGACTGCAATGCTCAAACACAGCGATCGAGATGCGAAAATGGACCTGTCTCACCTCGGCCAATGATAAATCTTCTTCACCGGTTCCATATATGCGGCCTTCACCTACAACGCTGATCTGTTCAGCTCCATTGGCCCGTAAGAAAGGCGCTTTGGAAATCGAAGGCGTCGTCTCTTTCAGCGTATAATGATTGGGATCCGGACTTACCCATAACGTTGCACCGGCTTCTAGATACAAAGTGACATGACTTCGCAATTCAATAGACCCGCATACATAATCACCAGCCGGCACATACACAGTCCCTCCTCCGCTAGCATGCGTTGCATCAATTGCTGCTTGGATAGAAGGAGCATCATTGCCCTGTTTATTTCCCTTGGCCCCGTAATCAAGGATGTTCGTATGCATCGTGAGACTCCCTTTCATGAAACCGAGGGCTCATGCGAACCCCCGGTTGTTATGCCATTCGATTACTTTTTGGATTGGGCAAAAGCTTCCTCATATTCCTTGGCGATCTGATCTCCGCCTTGTTTCGACCATTTATCGATTTCAGCTTTATACTGTTCTTCGGTTAGACTGCCCATGATAAATTTGATGTTCGCATCATCTTTAATTTTCGTTAGCTCAGGGCCTTTTTCCGATTGGGTTTTGGAGATTAACGTAGTCGTAGGATCTTTATAAGCAATATCCAAGCTATCCTTGAGAATCAGCTTATTGAGTTTCTGTTCCAGTGGAGTTGTCGCTTTTTCAATATCGCCTTCGTATACATTCACCTGCTCCATGGACTTCAGTTCGTCAGGAGCCGCGTTCGTAGCAACTTTCTTACCGCCTTCTACCTTGTAGTTCTCACCTTCCAAGCCCCAGATCATCAAATCTTTTGCTTGGCTTTGCCCCAATCGATCGAAGAAAGATAGTACACTGCGTAATTCTTTCTCTGTCTTCACGCTGGATTTAGGGAACATCACCGTACCGTTATGACCTGGGAAAGAGGGAATACGAGCTTCCTTGGAATTCGTAAATCGCTGCATCACATCAAACTTGGCGGTTGGCGTTAGTTTTTGTGTTTCTTTCTCAAATCCTGGCGCACCGTCAATGGTTACGAACGTGCTGCCCGCTTTGCTTGTGTAAATCGTATCATTGGCGTTTTTAAGTGTTGCGAAATCTGGATTCAAAATTTTCTCGTTATACAACTTTTTGTAGAAATTCAACGCGTTCATGTAAGCTTGTGTTTTCCAAGCTGGAGTAAACTTTCCGTCCTTCTCGGCCCAATCCGTAGGAGCACCGAAGAATGAGGTAAGGATACGGAAACTATACATATTCGAACGCTCTACGAGTCCGTAAGTATCTTCTTTGCCATTTTTATCTGGATCATTCTTTGCAAAAGCCTTCAGAACATTGTAAAGCTCGTCAGTCGTAGTCGGCTCCTTTAAACCGAGCGCATCCAACCAATCCTTCCGATATACCATGCCATCACGGGCAGAGTTCCGGAAGCGGTATACTCCGTACTGTTTGCCGTCGATCTTCGTGTTGCTCCATCCGATTTCTGGCAACTTGCTCAAATTCGGATAATCTTTGAGATACGGACCGATTTCCCAGAAAGCGCCTGATCGTACAGCGTTAACAATGGTTGGCATTTTAATGTTGGTTACAACAAGTGCTTTGGGCAAGTCACCAGAAGCTAAGGCAACATTCAATTTATCATCATAGTTCGTGCTAGGAACCCAATTCAAAGTCAGCTTGCTCTTCGTAATTTCTTGCAATTTGGTATAATATTTCCCATCTGTCTTAGGTGCCTCCGGTAAGAACAACGGCAACATCATGGTTACATCGACTGTTTCCTCTGCAGGCTTTGCTGAAGTTGCTGGGGCAGTGCTGCTTTTACTTTCCTCAGTTGAATTCCCACAACCAGCCACGATAGCGGCTAATAAACTAATAACAACGGATGAGCTAAGCACAAGATTTTTTCTCATAAGATCCTCCCTTTTCTTTGTGTGCATGTATATAGCAGGCGCTTTGGATGCCAGACTATCGTTTGCCATTTCCTCATTACCCTTTGACTGAACCCAGCAGCATACCTTTAGCAAAATGCTTTTGCAGGAACGGATAAACCAGCAGAATCGGAACTGTTGCGATGACGATTACAGCCATTTTCACCGTCTGTGCCGGAGGTTTAATATAGGACTCCCCTAGACTAGACGAATCGAATACAGCACCTTCAGACAATATGACAATTTGACGGAGCAACACTTGGATAGGCCATTTTTCCGGCTGATTTAAATAAAGAACAGCTTGAAAGTACGAATTCCAATGCCCAACGGCGTAGAAAAGTGAAAAGGTAGCGAGTGCTGGCAACGATAGCGGCAATGTGATTTGAAATAAGATGCGCAGGTCGTTGCAGCCATCTATCTTCGCGGATTCCAGCAATTCCTCTGGTATTTCCTGAAAGAAATTTTTCATCAATATTAGATTAAAAGCACTAATTAACCCAGGTATAATGAGCGCCCCGTACGAGTTGACCATTCCTAATTCTTTTACAACTAAAAATGTAGGAATCATCCCGCCACTGAACAACATCGAGAACACAATCATCATCATGATGGATTTTCGCCCCATCAATCCTTTCTTAGCCAAAGGAAACGCCATTAAGCAGGTAAACAAAATGTTGCATAACGTACCTACAATGGTGATATAGATTGTGTTACCCATTGATCTCAGAATGGAATTGGTCGAAAAAATATACCGATAGGCTTCCAGCGAAAATTCAGAAGGAAAGAGAACGAACTCTTTGCGAAGCAGCTCCTCTGTTGTCGTAAACGACCCCATAATGACATAAATGAACGGGATCAGTGTACTCAAGGCAAATACGGTCAAAATAACCATATTCAGGCTGTCGAACATAACACCAGATACGGATCTGCGATTCATGTCAAAAGATTCCTTCCTGCTGAAATTTTTTGGCACTGTAGTTAGCCCCTAGAATAAGCACTAGACCAATCACCGATTTAAACAATCCGATCGCTGTGCTGTAGCTAAATTGCCCTTGCGTAATGCCTGACGTATAAACGTAAGTGTCAATAACCTCACCTACACTGCGGTTCAAGGCGTTCAGCATAAGGAATATTTGCTCGAAGCCCGTATCAAGGAAGTCACCAAGCCGCAATATCAATAGGATGACAATTGTTGTCAGGATTGCTGGGAGTGTTACGTTCCACAATTGCTGCCAGCGGTTCGCACCATCCATCCGAGCAGCCTCATACAGCTGCGGATCGACACCTGTAAGTGCAGCGAGATAGATAATGGTGCTCCATCCCGTTTCTTTCCAAATCACTTCCGCTAACACCATGGGCCTAAACCATTCTGGGCTCGCCAGGAAATTAATTTTCTCGATGCCATTGGATTGCATTAGCATATTGACGACACCGTCTTCAATATTAAAGAACACGTAGACGATCCCCGTAACGATTACCCATGACATGAAATGGGGCAAATAAATGATCGTTTGTAAGGCCCGTTTGAACAGTCTCCCACGCAGTTCATTCAGTAACAGCGCAGTAATAATGGGGAGAGGGAAAAAAATAACGATGTTCAACACGGCTAGAATGAGCGTATTCTTCATTAATCGAAGGAAGGTCGGCTCCGTAAAAAACCGCTCAAAGTGTTTGAATCCCACCCATGCACTACCGGAAATACCAGCAAAGGGCTGATAGTCCTGAAACGAAATAACAATGCCCCACATCGGAATATACTTGAATACGATAAAATACAGCAGGCCAGGCAGCAGCATCAGATATAACCATCGATCATGTAAAAGCGATCTAACTATCCGCCGTCGATTCATCTGGAGGGCTGCTGGTCGGCTTTGCGGATTGGACTGCAAGTGTCCCCATCTCCTTCGGTTTGTGTTTATTGTTGATGGGTTCATCTTAGTACACTTTCCGATTCCTTTGAATAATCACCACTTGGCTATATGTCGTAAAAGCACCGCTGATAATCATTTATTGCTCTCCATAATCTTCTCTAGTGCAAAAGAAGACCCCTTTAGACGATAATTACGCCAAAAGGGGCTTCCAACGGATTATTACCGATTCTGTTCTCTATACTGTCCCGGAGTCATCTCTTCCACTTTACGGAAATATCTGATAAAGTTTTGGGCATTGTTATACTGCAGTCGCTCAGCAATCTGTGAGATTTTCATATCGGTCTCGATGAGCCAACGTTTCGCGATGTCTAGACGATACGTCTGCAAATAGTCGATGAAATTAACGCCTGTTTCCTTACGAAACACTTTGCTGACGTAAAACGGGTTGTAATTTACCTGTGAAGCACAGGATTCCAAGGTTAACGGCTGATCAAACCCTGCATGAATGAGATCAATAATTCGATTAGAAA
The DNA here is from genome assembly GCF_059692055.1 of Paenibacillus sp. J31R109. Classification (NCBI taxonomy): domain Bacteria; kingdom Bacillati; phylum Bacillota; class Bacilli; order Caryophanales; family Paenibacillaceae; genus Paenibacillus; species Paenibacillus sp. J31R109. Next base: position 43,126 of record NZ_JCAUAR010000006.1, read on the forward strand.
TCGTACGGTGCTGATCTTCGGAAGCCTGCTTAATATGCTGGGCTAACGGAACGACTAGTGATTTCTTCAACCAAGTTTCAATGTCATGAACCGTTTGTAATTTCAAAAATTGCGTATACATCGTGCCCGTCGCATCGAGTGGTCCTTGAATCGAATCATTCATCTGAAGCAAACGAATTAACAGGCGCAGAAACATCATCTGATATTCGCGATAATCCAACTTCTGCCGGACGATCTCTTGCGTAAATAAAGATAGCTGCTCTTCTGTTGTTTCGGTACTCTCCGTTTTGATTGCGCTGATGAGTTCATTTTCTAGTAGCTCTGGATATTGAAACGTTTTCTGACGGTCAGGCTCCACATCCCCAATATGCACAATACTTTCGTCTTCCAAAATAATTCGGTATTTCAGCGCTTCTGTTCCCTCCTCGAATGCTTTGGAGGCTTGGGACCATTCTACGAATCGACGACTGATGCCGATACTAATCTTGAGCTCCAGCACCGACTTAACGGCAGACTGAATTTTACTGAACGCAGCATCTATGAAATGATCCAAATCGGACGAATGCGTATCACCGACCAAGGTAACCTGATACGGGTCCATGTAAACAGGTTTGATCCTTTTCTCTGCCGGAATGAGTTCTTCTACGATGTTATTGACTGCGTAAAGCAATAAATTTCGGTCGCTCTCCTCATAACGCGTTCCCGCCAAAGTATCAATGCGTATGACAACGACGCATTTCTCCTTCCATTGCAGCGCATGTCTGTAATGTCGCAGGCTATCATCGATCTCACTGACGCGTACTTTGCCTAGTAGCAATTTCATAATAAATAACTCATCCAGCTGGCTCGTATGTCCTAACAGCTCGTTATCCAGTTTATTTTGTTTATCCAGTAGTCCTTCAAACACATACCGAATTCGCTGCAACTCATCTGTATTAGCATGCATCTCCGTTTTTCCGCCAAAACGGGAAACATACTCGTATAATCGACCGATAGGCCTATAAACAAATCTTGAACCCAGAAGTGTTAGTAGAAAAGTAAGCGTAATCAAAATGATCAAAATCGTTAAAGTCGTCCATCCAATTTGGCGGGAATCCTTCGTAATTTCTCTTCGAGCAATGCTCGACACATACATCCATTCACTGTACTTTGACTTATCGTAGGTCAGCAAATGATCTTTATTCCCCAGTTGAATGGTCAGATTACCTGATAAGCGATCATCCGTTACTTCTTGTTCCAAATACGACGCTCCTGGCATCATCTGCATAAAATTAGAGGCATCTGTAGAAGCAAGTACCTGCATGTTGTCGTCCAGAATTCGTGTGACACCCGATTCAGGGCTTTGAGCAAGCAGTGGAACCAACTCGGATGAAGGGATACGAAATACGATAAGACCTGTAGGCTTCACGGCAAATACGGGAATCTTTTTAATAAAAAGAATGGATTTAGACGCTTCATCCCCCACCCAATAGGCTGGTTTTTCTGTGTCAGCAAGAGCAGCTAGCATCCGATTGGCGTGATCTTCTAACGACGACAGCCCGTCATTATCAATCACCCAGTTTTGATTAAAGCTGACTAACGTGACATCACGAATACCTGTACCGACCATTTGAAGCCGGGTCAAACTCTTGTAGAAATCCCGCGTGACATCATCATGCCCCTGAAGTAAATCATACCGGTCCACAGCTTCAAGTGTCGAAGGTGCCGTAATGAATTGCGTGGCAATATAATCGACTGTCTGGAGTAATTGTTCGATCTTTTGCATGGATTGGAGGAGAATTTGCGCATTACCTTCAACGACTTTGTTCTCTGCAATGCTCGTCGAGGTGTAGTAGGAGTAGATACCCAGAAGTCCAACCGGAATGATTCCGACAAGTACGACAAACAGCAGCAGTCTCCTGAAAAATAGCGATCGAATAACTAGGCTCATCGGGTATACCACCATTTTCTTAAGTAGAAGTCCATGACGTTGATATAGTTCTCATCTAAAGTTTACCTGTATTATAGCAGAAAATGCCTAAAGGAAAACCACAATCAGAGGCATCCTCCCATTGTGGTTTTTTGATAAGACGTTTTAGTTACCTTCTGTTCGAGTTGAGCTTCGGAAATGAGTGAACCAGTCTAGCGTTCGTTTCCACATCTCCTCTTGAAAAGCATGGCCGATACCGACTTGCTCGAACACTTCAATTCGCTCCGAATCATCGCTGTAGTGCGTTTCGAGAAGCAATTGCTGGAATCTCCGGGCGGCTTCTGGTGGAACCTGCACATCGTCTGCCGCATTATCAAAGCGGATCCAAGGTCTGTGCTGAAAACGCGACAAATGATCTATTGGATTTAGCCGCACGAATACAAGCTGGGATTGCTCATCCGCTGTTCCTTGCTCTTCGATGGACCCTTCACGCATCCAATCTGGTGTAGCGATACAAACACAAACCGCCTCAATCCGTGGATCGAGAGATGCTGCTGTCACCGCAATATCCCCACCAGCCGAAATACCGCCAACTACAATTCTCCCGTTAATGGCAAAACGATGAATTGCCCAGTCCAGAACCTTGGACATATCTTCGGCAGTTCCTCCAATAATCGGCCAGAAGTAACGGCGTCGATTACTCCGTACTCTTGCTGCCATCGTCTGCATCGACTCGCCTGCTGGTAGGTGTTCGCCATGCTCTCGTAAGTCGAAGCTGACTGCGGTAAATCCCGCTTCGGAGAGCGCGTCAAGATGCGAGATGAGTCGTTCTTTCGTCCATGTAAAACCAGCCAGCCAGATGACCAAGTCGCGTGTGTCTTGTGACACCATTTTGGGTTCCCGCCAAATAACAGGGATGGGTGATTGATAGACAGTGGGTTCGCTCATGGCCTCGGGTATACCGTCAGTACGACCCGGCTATAACCGGTAAGCGGCGGTTCTCCGTCATTCGTTACGGCCAGCACCAAATGTATGGTCGCAGGTTGTGCAACTTCAGGAGCGATGACCGTGAGTTGCGGCGTCTCTGCTCCCTGCAGGTCAAGCTTGCCCTGATACGTTCCTGCCTCGGTATATTGGAACCAATGATAACTTAAATGACGTCCTCGACGGTCTGAGGATTCTGAAGCGTCCAAATGGATCTCCGCACCAGCAAAAACATCTCGTTCTCGTGATCCTTTTACAACCGCGGTCGGTTCATAGTTTACCTTCTCCGGAGGTAATATGCACCAGTCCATCCTCGCTTGGAAGGAACGTTGATACGCCTCACGCCAGCGGTAAACAGAAGACCAGTAGATTTCGTGTTCGTGCGCTTCGTCGCCTTGGAACTCACTAGCATCGAAATAATGGCAGGATGAATGACCTTCTAACGGTACATAGCGCCCTCCCCAACCGCCCCATTCTGGTCGATCAGGTTCCCCTAATCCGTTAGGAATCAAATATAGAAACGAAGGTGAATCCCCTTCCTTGATACCTTTTACCGAACGGCTATAAATATCGCCTCCATCATACTTCGGATACGCCGCCCCCAGCGGACCGTGCCCCTCCGTCACATGAGCATCCAGCCATGCATCGCTCACTAGTTCCGAATCGCCACCTTTATACATACCGCGAATGGCTAGAAGACTACGGACATAGAACAGTTGGGGATACTTGTCCCGCACCCACGATCCCATCTCATATTGATCGACGACGGAATAGATGCGAAGACGTGCGAGCATTCGCTCGAATTCTGCCTTGCTAAGCAACTGCTCAGCTTTCCACAACGCTTGCGCTAGGTCCGTCGTTCCGCCCCAAATGATAATCCACAGCGGACGGTCATCTTCTTTTTGCATCGCCACAACAATATGGTCTGAGCCTTCTGTATCGTGCTCTCCCCCTATATAATCAGGTCCATCCAGCGGATTACCTGCCTTAACCAAACTCATAAGCTCAGCTTCTGTAGGGTAACGCGGATCGTTCGCTTGTAGCTGGGCATAGACTTGACCGTATTTTTGAACAATCGCTTGGATGTAATCGTCCTTTACTTCACCTTCCCAATGTTTCGAGTACGTAGCAACAAGCCCTTCCAGTTCAAAATCATTAGCATACATCAGCAGCCGAACGAGCGACTGCGTATCATCCGGTTCCTTGTAGCCGGTTTGTAAACTGCTTATATCCGTCATCACCAATACTCTGAGCCTCTGTTGCATGGTTATCACCCTCATTTATTCGTACTAATCACACGATGGAATGGTTTCATCATAGTACACTTTCACATTCCATTGAATAATCATTCTTTGGCTATTATGTGAGAATCAGTCCCACCAACAGATATAGGCATATGCTGAGCCGCGCTTTCATAAACACCGAAGGTCATACGTAACGTGATCAGGTTGTCTTCACCGCTTGTTTGGAAAGGCACTCCCGACCTGAGACAATGAATAAAATGGCTTTGCAGCCTAAAATGACTTTCCTCATGATCCAGCTCAGTCGTGTTCTCGATCGTCACCTCATCATTGCCATCTTTACCTATGACGGTAATTCGGCCATCCGTATACATTTTGAGCGTTCCTTCGGAACCGTCGATAACCAGCTGCTCCAGATGAACGGGGCCAACCTTTTCGCCTAACGGTTGCTCCAGCTTCGCTCTTGTAGCCCAACTCATATCGAGGAAGCCATAGAAATCGTCATGACCGAGCACCACAATACCGGAATCCTCTCCTTTAATAAATGGACTGATACTTGTTATTTCGGCATAAAGCCTCCTCGGCGTACCAAATAGGAACCTCCATGTATCAAACCAGTGAACACCCATTTCATAAAATAACAATTTGGGCATCTCGCGAAAGAAAGGCTGCGGAAGCTCTACACCTGGGCTCATACGAGGCGTATAATAGTCCGAATGGATATAACGTGCCGTATGAAGCGTGCCCAGCTTTCCACTGTCGATGACCCCCTTTATCATCTGAAAAGGGAGCAACCACCTCCAATTCTCCGTTACCATGAGGCGTACACCGGCATCTCTGGCCACCTTGACCATTTCTTCAGCGTCCGCCAGAGAAGGGGCAAACGGTTTTTGACATAGAATATGTTTTCCAGCCTCTGCGGCTTGTCGGACCAATGACAAGTGGGTTTCAGGGCCAGTTACGATGTCAACGATATCAATGTCCGTCGATGCCAGCATCTCTTCTAAGGTGGTGAACAGGCGATCATGCGGAACACCGTATTCGGCACCTTTTATTTCTAATTTCTCACGACTGCGATTAACCAGCGCAGTAATTTCCACATTTGGAATCCGTGACCACGCTTTCAAATGCTTTTCTGACCACCAACCGGTTCCTACTAATCCTACCTTCCATGTTCGCATATCCGTTACTCCTTGAACGAAAGTTGCTTCAGTTTCTCGGGGTGCAGCATGACGTCAATCTGCTCATATACTTTGTCAGGTTGAAACAGGTCTTTCCAATCATCCTTGATCATCGCCTTGCGCCCGTAATCGATAGCCACCAGACAAGCGTCTGAAAATGGATTTACTTTTTCAAATACAATACCGAGTTGTATATTAATATGGCCTAACATAAAATCCTTAGCTGCCTCATAAGGAACTCCGCGTTTCACGGCTTCTTCCATGGCTTCTCCCAAAACAGTAACCATCATCGAGCTGATCGTTTCCGCCATCGTTGGCTCTAACATCGCCATCTGATCTACTGTAATTCGGTGAGAGCGCATGACAGGTGCGTACATTTCCTTCGCAATGGCTTCTCCGATGGCATAGTCTTCCTCAGGTCCCTGCAACAACGCGCAGACAATCGCTTGCTTCGCAGCGACCCCTCCGAAGAAATCACGTTTGGCTTCCGGAGTCACCTCATCGTTGAATACAGGCGGGTGGCAAGGATGTGTAACGAAATACGTCACATCTTCCCGAACAGGAAGTTTGCCCAGATACGCTGCAGCAGGATCTAAAACAAACAACAGCGCGCCCGATTTCATCATAGGCACGATCACTGCTGAAATGTTCCCGATGGCCACGTCAGGCACAGCCAAAATTACGACATCAGCCCTGGGTATAGCTACATCCTGAGGTGTCGGTACAATCCCTCGCTCCGCTAAGCGTTCTATCCCCCGCTCACCGACCTCCACATAATCCACCAGATTCGTTCCTTTTCTTAGATTATCGGTAATGCGGCAGCCCATTTTTCCACCAGCCCCGACTAATGCAAGCTTAATCATCGTTCAATCCTCCTCTAGATTTGTAAGTTTAGGTTATCATAATTAAAAATTGTATACAATATGTATTTATTTTGTATTTACATTTCGCAGAAACAGCTTATACTTTAAATTAAGCTATATTTTCAGGGAGGAATGAACATTGAAGCTCGGTATTAGCACTTATTCACTAACTTGGTCGTTTGGTGTGCACGGATATGAACGGCCCGTTGCTCCGCTAGACTTGTTCGATTTGCTACATATTGCTCATGCACACGGAATCGGACTCGTTCAGATTGCCGATAACGTCCCGCTTCATATGATGAATGATAATGAGATTCTAGCTTTGAAACATGCTTCTCAGAAGCTGAATATTCAAATTGAGGTCGGGACACGTGGTACTGATCCGGATCATTTGACTCACTATCTACACATTGCAAGGTTACTCAAATCGAAGTTGCTAAGGACGCTAATTACAGAAGTCGATTTGGACTTACCAACTCGCCAATTACTACAAGTACTGCCTACATTCTTGGAGGCGGGGATTCCAATTGCTGTGGAAAATCACGGACTTCACACGACACGCCAACTCGCTGGTTTATTCGAAACGATTTCAAGCCCCTTTCTCGGCAGCTGTATAGATACTGTAAATTCATTCAGCGCATTAGACATGCCAACACGTGTCATTGAAGATTTAGTCCCTTTTATTTTAAATTTACATATTAAAGACTTCGACATCGCACGTATCGACCATCAGATGGGCTTTACGATATTGGGGAAACCTGCAGGTTATGGTAAATTAGATGTACCGCATATCATTGCCGAAATTAACAAGGCTGGCAAAAGCCCCACGGCCATACTAGAGCAGTGGACGCCCTATATGGGATCCGTCGAAGAGACCATACAACTGGAGAGGGCCTGGCTGCAAGACAGCTTATCCTACTTACAATCACTTAAATACTTTGAATAGAGGCGTCATCCCATGGCAGATATTACGTTAAAAGAAAAAGCGTATACACGTCTCAGAGGCTTGATTCTCAGCGGAGAACTGAAACCTGGAGATGTCCTAACCGAACGCGTTCTTGTTGAACTTTTAGAGATGAGTCGAACACCAATACGCGCTGCGCTCGAGCGACTTGATGCGGAGGGCTTGGCCAACTATACCGCTAACAAAGGACTCGTCGTAGCTGAAATGTCCCTGCAGAAGGCGGTCGATCTGTACGATTTTCGTATTGCGATGGAGGGATTTGTCGTTCGCAAGCTTGCCGCAGTAACGATGCATGAGGAAGAAATACAAACATTGGAGGATAATCTCCGTCTGCAGAAGAAGTTCGTGGATAGCAATGACCATGTCGGATTTACGGAAGCCGATTCCTTCTTTCACCGAAAACTCGCCGAGTTATATGGCAATACAGAAATTTTGCAGGCGATGGAGAAGCTGCAGGACAAGTTGTTTCTAGTCGCATTGCGCGTTCTGCGCAAAGACCTAAAACGAATTCAAGTCTCCTATGAAGATCACTTGCATATATGGGAAGCTATACGTGGAGGTAAAGAACTCGAAGCTGCTACGCTTATGGAGAATCATCTGGAGTACGGTAAGCGGATACTTATTTTATAGCATTTATGTGATGCTGGAAAATAAAGATTGTTACAATGGACGATACATCCATATACTCCACCTTTAAAAAATATGCCAAGACTATTTGAAATCCGTCTTGGCATTATTTTGTATATTCATGCATTCACGTACATAAATCTTGTTTTCTTATAAATTCTGGAACAAACGTCTATGGATTTATGAAACAATTGAACTCTTCCCATATAAACAATAACAGTTCTTACCACTCGATTTGGCCTTGTACATCGCTTCATCAGCTTGTTGAAGCAGTGTTTTGGCATCAGACACTCCATTCGAGGGAACAATCGCAATTCCGATGCTGCCAGAAATGTGGATAAGCAAGCCATCTATCTCCTTGATCTGCCGAACAGCGGCTATGACACTTTCGGCGATCTTTTCTAATTGTTTAGCATTCCCTACTTGTTCAACCATGATCACGAATTCATCGCCTGCCCAACGGGCTCCTGTACTCTGCTCGTTCATACAACGATTGAGAACAAGTGCAACCTCTTTGAGCAGCCTATCTCCGATTTCGTGCCCATACGTATCATTCACCTGTTTGAACCCGTCTAGGTCTAAGAAGAGCAATCCATAAATGTTCAAGTCATTGGACTCCTGCTGTGAAGCGCGGCGTTCCAACCACTCCTGCACATAACGGCGGTTCGGCAAGCCAGTTAACTCATCATAATGCGCCTTGCGAACAGCTTCTGTCCGATTACCAAAGACAATCAAATGTCCATATGAAGCTTCCCCGTCCTCGCTGGTAATTGGATTCACATAGCATTCATAGTGTCGTATCTCATCCTGCGCCTCATAGAGAGAAACCATCTCCCTGAATGCAGATTGCTGTTGTTCAAAATACTTATGAATCAAGCCGTCAAGCGATCCGCCATTGAACAACTTCATGCCTTCGCAATAGGAAGCGAGTGACTCACCCTCGGACAGCGCCCTTCCGAACAACTCCTCGAATCTGCCATTGGCAAACACTATCATCCCACGGCTGTCACACATCGCGATGGCTTCATCGCTGGAAGTAAGCATACGTTCAATAATTTTATTTTTCTCCGCAATTGTCCGCTGATCTCTTCGACTCTCATCATACAGATTAGTCATCTTGACATACATTTGGGTAAATTCATAGATCAATCCAGCTAGAACAATATTGGCAAAAATAAACGAGTCAAACTTGGATATGTACCATCCCAAACTGAAGCGATTCCCTCCGCACAATGTGATAGCCACATCTAACATGTTCGCAAACAAGGCAACGCAAAGCCAGATCGAAGTGACGGTATTCCCGCGGGTTAGCCGATAATAACCTATTAGAGCAGCTAAGCTAAGCAACAGAATCGGAAGGGCAATTCCGTAATTGAATAACCGTGTCACATAACCGAAAGACATGAGAAGGGGCAGTTCTCGTTCGTAGACTGTCGTTCCATAAACGAAGAGGACAACAATACCTATGACACCTAGGCTCATAATGATTGTCGCCAACAGCGACTGCATTTTACTCAGTTTTGCATGTGCATACCGCTTTGACATTGCGGTAAATACAAGGATGGCAACAGGAAACCCGGCATGCCAGAGCGCATATAAATACTCCGCTGTCTGAGTCCCTGGGCGGTAAATGTTCGGAGGAAAATAGCCGGGGAAAGATAACATATAGGCTAATGTCATAAGAGCGGAATAGAAGTAGCCCGCACATAAGACCAGAATCTGAGGTGATCGGCCAATCCGAAACTGATTATAGAGGATGAAGACTGTAAACATCTCGAAGCAGAACATCGCCCCAAGCAAGGTTGGCAACGTCGTGTTAAGTCTCGGCATTTCAATTTGTGCAAAAGGGACAGACAACAGCGTAATAAGTCCGATTATAGCTCCTATGAGAATAGCAAACCGCTGCTGCGAACGATTGGCAGGCATCGAAAAAAGGGTAAAAGCTGAAATGTCATTACTCTGAATTGAATTCATGAGATCTCCATTTTAGTTGTTTATGCCTATTTCATTCGACATTTCCAGCTTTAATCCTTCGACAAAAAATTCAATTTTTAAATAATTTGGAAGTCGCGAATTATACAAAAAATAACGGAGCTCGCAGAATCGCGCAGCTCCGTTTGTTTTGTTTCATAATTAAATGCAGATTACATTTTGGAGCCTCCCGAAAAGTACACTGTTTCAAATATAAGCAGAAGGCTATTCAAAAAACTTTCACAAAGTAATTATTTCTATTTCATTATCCTCAAACCAACCTTCTTTTAATATTTGTTGTTTTACAAGTTCAGGCTGCCTAATACTCTCGTTCAAAAAAAAGGGGACGATTACCGTCATCGGCAATCTGTCCCTATCTTCGGCTTGCAGTTAATTCTGGAAGCAGTAACAGAGCCGCCATCCTAAGACGGTTCTGTTTTTATTCAAATGCTTAACTACCTCTTAATGAGACACTGTCACTGTCAGCTTATCACTGGACGTTACACCTGCAGCATTCACCAGTTCACAGTGGTACTCATACACGCCAAGAACTTTCCCAATGATTGAAGTGGAAGCGCTTTGAGCGTTTGGTGTAGACACCGGCAGGCTCTTGGTATCAATAAGTACACCGTTCTCATAGAGACGATACTCGGTCGCATTCGTTCCCCACCACATATTCATTGAGACTTTAAAATCCCCGTCGCCATCCCAATTATCCGCCGCCAATACTGCTTTGCCAGGCGCTGCGTCCGTCACCTTCACGACTAGCGGCTGACTTGTTGACTTCCCTGCCGAATTAATCAATTCCCCCACATATGTGTAGGTACCATTGGCTCTACCTGTAGTGTCCCAAGCAGCGGTTTGAACAGCCGGTGAAGCTTTCGTCAAGTTCGTCGTGCTCACAAGAACACCGTTCTCATACAATTTGAATTGAGATCCGTTCTGACCCCACCACATATTCATCGTAACGGTGTAATTGCCGTCTTTCAACCCGTTCGCATATCCACTGTTTGACGCTAGCACTGGTATACCAGGAACGCTTGTGTCAACAACTGGCGCACTCTTCACCTGGAACGGAATCGAAGTTTCAAGCACATTGCCTGCAATGTCCATTACACGATACACAATCGTATGCGGACCAACTGCCAAGCTACCGGCTGCAAGTGCCTGCCCGCTTGAGATCTCGGTTCCATCGAGCTTAAGGGTTTGCTCGGCTACGCCGGACATGCTGTCCGAACTAGAAAGTTCAAAGCTTAATTGGGTATTAGCCTCTACATCTCCGACGCTGAGACCCGACTGCGTCAGATTAACTTGCGGAGCGGAACTGTCGAGATTCAAACCCATTGTCTTCGCTGTCTCCACATTGCCAGCATTGTCCTGTGAACGATATTGCAGTACATACCTCCCATCATTCGCAATCGGGATCGGCTCCGCATAAGCTACCCAACTGCCATTGTCGCCAATACGGTATTCCGTCCCCACAACACCAGATAATTGATCTGACGTGTTCAATGTTACATGAAGATTCGATTTGTACCAACCGTTCACCGCTGCTTTATCCACTACCGCATCAGTTGTCGGCGGTGTGTTATCGACGATAACTACAACGCTCGTCGATTGTGTCACACCCCGTAGCGTAACGGTTGCCGTCACTTTAGCCTTTCCTTCCGCCACGGCGGTAACTCTCCCTGCGGAATCAACGGTTGCCGTAGATACATTGTCGCTGACAAACACAATTTGAGCATGGCTCAATTCAGCCAAGGAACCGTCGCTCGCGATTCCGGTTACCGTTAAGGATGCAGTGCTTCCAGACTGCAACAATCCTTTATCCGCAGTTAGAGTGACAGAAGCGAGTGCAGGCAATGCGGGCAGTACCTTTACGGTCGCCACGGCGGTTTTGGCACCGTCATCCGTTGTAACGGTAATGGTAGCAGTTCCTCTTCCTGCAGCCGTGACTTTGCCGTTGTTATCTACACTGGCGATAGTCGAATCGCTCGTGCTCCACGTTACCTTCTGAATAGTCGCATTAGCGGGCGATACGGCTGCATTCATTTGAATCGTTGCACCCGGATTCAGTTCAATTGAAGTTTGATCCAAGGCAACGCCGGTTACCGGAACAGCGTCAGAGCCATAGACGAACGTCACTTTATTGATCGTCGCCGTCCAATTGTCGCAAGAAGCATCCCCGTACGGGAAGACGATTTTCAGATACCGGTAGCCTCTTGCTATGCTATCTGCCTTGATATCAAGCGTATTAAAGCCTGATGAGGAACTGAGTATCTTTTGGGTCGTTGAAAGCTTGGTGTAGTTTACACCGTCTTTCGAAGCATGCACTTCAAAGCCGACTGACGTCGGCAGGCCAGTCCAAGCCGACACGTTAATATCGAATGAATAAATATCGTTGCTCGGCGACTTATAGGTCATATATTCCGGACTCATACTGTCGTCATTATTATGCCGGAACTGGGTAGCATCGTTGCTGTATTTGTCCAAGCCGCTAGTTGCGGTTATGTTTACGATATTGCCAGATTTGTCATAAAGCTTTGAGAAATCGACAGCGTCATCCGTAAATGACAACTTGACCGGATCCTCAGTCTGTACCTGCTCAGCAACATATTTAAAACTAACATTCAACAAACGTTCATGCCAGTTGAGCTTGCCGGGGAATACGACCTTCAGATATAGAGTTCCCGTCGGCAGATTGCTTGCCGTATTGCTCGAAACAGAGTAACCATTGGCGCCGCCGGTCACCGTCGATTTTACCAAGATCGGTGTAAAGTTTACCCCGTCCGCGGAGCCATAGAACGTAAATTGCGGTGTGGTCGAGTACAATCCCGTAGCGATGTCGAACGAGAAAATGTCGTTGCCCGGCGATTTATAAATCACATACTCCGCAGGATTAGGGTTATCGTTCGTATGAATGAATGAGGCAGCGTCATTCGCAAAATTTTGCGGATTGGAGGTTTGCACCGCAATATTCGCCGTTTTCGCATTTAACTTGGAAAAGTCGTGCGCATCATCCGTGAAATCCATAAGTCCTTCCGGTACAGGTACAGTAACGACTGGCAAGGACATGCCCAGGTTATGCAATAATAAATGCCCGAACGGAGATGTATCCTTCCAGTTGTTCGTTGTGCCGTTCCACATCAATTGGCTTTCGCGGTTGCTGCTATTGTTCCCATCGTCATCGTTAACACCGATGTCGAACCCTAATGTAATGTCCCTCGCAGGAGTAACGCCGAGCGAAGCCCAAGGAATCGCCATCTCAATGGTGTAACCACCATCGATATCTTTTTGCGTATACTGGATACCTGGAATATCCCCTCCGACGGCTAGCTGCCCATCATGCCAGCCTAGCGTTATCTGATGATCGTTCGCATCGTAGGACGTGCTTTGGCTATTATTGGGATCGAGATAAATTTCAATGGAATCGTCCTGATAAGCTTGCGTCGAATCGTTTTTCAGAACAGTATCCAGCACTTGTACACCAACATACAGATTTTGCGTATCGCTTAGCGTAGCGAAACTTACAGCATTGTTTGGCGTGCCGGTTATGGCCTTAGTTACATGGCCCCGCAGCAACCAATCAGATTCGCTCAACGCCCCATCGAGCGTAATGGAACTGGCATGCTGAATCGCAGCGGTTACATTTCTCCCATCATTGAGGTAGAGGGATCCAAAGTTAGAGGTGTTTTGCCAATTGTTGTTGCCACCTGTCCACATAAGCTGACTCTCACGGTTCCCGTTGCTAAGACCGTCATCGTCATTGATCCCCACATCGAAGCCAATAACCGCTCCAGTGTTCGGAGTCGGAATACCGAGACCGCTCCATGGAATAGCCATTTCCACCGTATAACCGCCTTCGATATCCTTTTGTTCATACTGGATGCCGACAATATCCCCGCCTACGGCTAGCTGAGTATCATGCCAGCCTAGCGTAATTTGACGATCATCGGACCCGTAGGTCGTGCTTCTGTCATTGTTGCCGTCGAGATAAATTTCTACCGAGTCATCCTGATAAGCTTGAGTCGAATCATTCTTCAGCACAGAATCAAGCACTTTGACCCCTACATAAAGATTACTATCATCCCACTGAGCTCCGAAGAAAACGCTGTTTTCGGGAGTTCCAGTGATGATTCTCCGTACTCCGTTGTTGACAATCCAGCCGGCTTCCGATAAATCTCCGTCAATAGTCGGTTGACCAGCCGTTTTGTTTCCGGATGCCAGTCCCCAGACAATTGAGCCGTCCTGTACCGGATTGCAGTCTACACTTACCACAGCCGTAGACGCGTTCCCTGCAGGATCTGTCGCAACAACAGTAATCGTATTGTTCCCCTTGATCACCGGCACGAGCGCAGTGAACGAGTTATCGCTCTGTTGAGTCACTGCTGTGCCGTTAACTGTGATGTTTGCCGCCTCGCTGACGCTTCCTTTCAGCACATAACTAGTGGTCGTCGTTGATCCGGAATCTGGTACGGTAATCACCGGCGGATTGGGATCATAAATGACGTGACTGATCATCGGCATCGCTTGCACACCGGCTTCGTTGGAGGCCGCGACCGTGACCGTGTTGTCGCCAAGTTGCAGGTTCAAGTTACTATTAAAGGTTAGCGGACCTGATGCCGATGTAGTATCGCTACCGTAGACGAGCTTGATGTCGTCAACCCGGGCAATATATACAGCTGCTGCTTTGCTCGAGAATCCGAATCCTTTGATCTTGCTCCAATCAATAGGCGCTGCAATAATTTGATTGTAAACGGTTATATCCGTTGAAGGCGCGTAGTGCACGGCTGCATCGAAATCCTTCAAAGGAATCGTCACGCGTACCCACTTATTGGTATACTCTGACGCAGTAACATAATTGCTAAGCGGCAATCGCGCTTCCACCTTCGTACCGTTGTTGGATTCCAATACAGCGGAAAGACTACTTTCTGCTGCTGCAGCATTAAGCCAAAACTGAAGCGCTCCCATTTGTTGATAAGCAGTCAAATCCTGCGTAATTCCTTGCGACGATTTGTTGATAAAATCGAAGTTGAGACGGGCAAAACCAACCGATGAATTCCCCATCTTCAGCCGCAGCGAGCTAGTGCCTTCAGCTGGCTGGAAGGTAGTCGAGCTATCCCAGATTCCCTGCGCATTCGCGGTTAATCCACCGCCCGAGGTTCCCAAAACACTCATATACACGGCACCGATGACCCCTGGCGCGGGAGTCACAGATGAGCCTGGAGAAGGCCAACCATTGCTTGCCAGCGGCTGCAACAACTCTCCCGCCGTATGTCCGCTTGATGCCCCACCGACGCTATATTGGTTATTAACCAAAGTCGATCCATTAAATTCCTGTTTAACATTGACCGTTGCAATCCCGTTCGTTCTGCCAGAAACGGTATACGCACTCTGCTTAACATAGACTTGATTGCCCTGATCAAGACTTAAGCCCAAGTAAGTCGGATCGTTTCGGATGATTAAGGGTTCGGAACTCCCTTGATTTCCTGCTAAATCCGTAGCTACCGGCGTTATCGTATTAATGCCAGCATTCAGCGTAAGTGTCGTGCTGAAGCTCAGATCGTTTGCCACGGTGACTGGCTGTCCGTTAATCTGCAACGTACCAGACTCATCCAAATGTCCAGATACCGTAAACTGTGGATTTCTTACCGCATAATCCGCGTTGAATACGGAAGAACTGCTTGATTGGTCAAACGAAACCTTCGGCGGTGCCGTATCCATATCGGAAGTAACAATGATCGTCACGCTCTTCGCCGGCAAAACAACAGCGGATGCCGTTCCGTTGAAAACGTTGCGCTGCGTTGCATTCATATCTTGTCCCAATGGGATATCGGAGGTGAGCTGATTAACAGTTGCTGTCATGCCGGTTAACCCTTTCACATTGACAGTCTTGGCCTGATCGGTCGAATTCACGAGCATCGCAGTCGTTTTGTTGCCGTTCAAGAAAGCGACACCATCCATCCAGACCGAATTGGCTGTCGTCAAACCAGAAGCGGGATCTGCCGTGATGCGCCGCACCTTCGAACCGACCGGAGCGTTATTGAAAACTTTGCTCAGAACATAGAATGCTTTTGACTTGGTTACAGTTTGGCCGTCGCCGTCTAAGAGCACTTCGCCCACATCTGTTGGGTGCCGGTTAGCCGCCCAGCCCAGCCACCAGAACCAGTAGTTGTTCTTGATAAACGCCATATCGCTTGCCAACCGCCGCGCGGTGTTGATCGCCATGTCCATTTCGGAAACATTCGTGATCAAGGTACTGTATTCGGTTTGCCAGCGGTCTTTGCTGGCCACATGGTCCAAGGCGTCTGCATAATCCTGATATACACTGGTCGAATCATAGCCTTTAAGGAAATAGCTGTGAGAAGATATTCCGTTGATCGCGCTATTCAGCGCCGAATCGTTCGTCAAAGCCGCGAAGTCGTGTCCCAGTAGTTCTTCATTCTCCGAATATGTCGCTCCCTCCGGAGCCAATATCTGAACGGCTGTCAGTCCAGCTGCATCCAGCTTTGAGCGCAGCAACTTGGTCACACGCTGATACTGTGCCCCGTTATCGTCGCCCCAATAGCACCATTCGCTTATGATTGTCGAAAGCGGCTCGTTTTGAAAGCTGATCACTTTAGGAACCGACGCTCCTTTATTCTTCAGCCAGGTGATTGCATTCACCAGATAGTCGGTGTATGCCCCCTCCTTTTCGGGCCGTAATCTTACATGCTCCGTACCTGTCCAGCCGCTGACTACTGGAATCGTTTTCATTCCTACTGGCGGTGACCAAACTGAGATCATGTAGTCGTGCTTACCTCTCGTCTCGCCTGTTTGAAGGAGGTCATAGATCTCCTGCATTTTGTTATCAAATACATTCCCGTTCTCGTCCCCTGCGACACTCGGAATCATCACGCGGAACATACTGATGCCCAAATCGTTATAGAGCGCATCCTGCGCCCCGGTCGCCGGGATAAAATTTCGGTTCCAATCCGCGCGGTTCCACGATGGAAATACCCCCCAGCCTTTAATCGTCTGCTGATCCGTGCCTGAGATATTCACGTTATAGACAATCTGATCTGCTCCTGAGGCACTTGCCTCATCTACTAGGATTCCCGTTGTACCGGGAAGCAGGATTAGCATAGCGAGCGCTAAACATAGTATTTTCTTGAAAAATTTTTCCATCAATATTACTTCCTCCCCTCAAAAAACTTGGTCTCAAGCAATAGTACATTGTGTGAAGCGCTTACATTCGCTCTCGAAACCATATAAACTTGCCTCTATACCATCAAACTCACGTCCTTCGTCTGCTTGCTTAGGAAGCGCATGCTTACCCAGAAGATCAGGATTACTCCGTTTACATCCATGTTACGTGAGACGGTTAAAGGTTCTGTTTTGGAAATTCTCTGCAATTTATCACCTCATCTCTATAAACTTAATGACAATTTTAAACCTCATCCCTGTTCAGGTCGATAATCACTAAATGGGTTTTTCTAACAAACACTAACACCTGCTATTTACGTTCAAACCAATATTCATTTTCTTTTATTTACATTCATTTTCTGTTATACATCAGAAAACCCGGTACACAATTGGGTGCCGGGTTTGAGTCATCTTCGACTATTAATCGCTCAGTTCTTCTATAACATAGACGATGGATATTCGCCGAGTATTCATCCGTTTGAAGATGGCAGGGTAGCTTCCATTTGTAGGCTGACGATTCATTTCCTCACTTTACCAGCGAATTTAAACAAATAAAAGATTGCCTACTAACCAGCCTTTCTGGCCAGCCGGTAAGCAATCTTTTCTATGTTCTGAACAATTGTTTGCTTAATTTATCGCAGCTTATTTATCCAAATCTTTTTCCTTTAACCACTCAGAGAGTTTTTCTGCAACATCCTTATTATTCAAATCTGACATAATAAAATGAGTATTTCCTTTTATGCCGATTTCAGGAAGATGCACAATGGTGACATCGCCGCCTTTGCTGTTAACCAATTCTGCCCACTGTCGAGCTGATGCAAGAGAACGACTCCAAAAATCCTGAGATGGTATGCCGGTTGCCTTATCAGGAATATTGTCCCCATAATAAACAATGATTGGAAATTTGGTCAGTTTCATAAAATCGTCCATTGCAATCCTGCCAAAGGAATTCCCAGCATTTGCGTTTGGGTCAATAGGGAAGGGGAAACCACCTGGTTCAATAGAGACAATTGCCTTTACATTTTCATTAGCAATTGCAGTCTGCCATCCCGTCATACCGCTTGCTGAGTGCGTAAATAAGATGCCAGGACCCGTTCGGTCAAATACATCAGACATGGCGGTAACCGTTGCATTTCTCTCAGTCGTAGTGCCTGTATCAGGTACCATCATACGGAAAAACTGATCTAGCGATTTGCTGTCTTTTGGGAATTGCACACCTTCATAGAAATTAGGCCATAGACCGATCCGGAATTGCGTGAACCATGTTTGATCGTCTGGAACTGCAGGTATCTGTCCAGCCCCGGTAACCTGTCCAGCCTCTCCACGACCGGGCTGATCAATGAGATAAGTACTATAACCCTTCCTCAAGAAAATATTTGAAAAACCCTCCCGACCATCGGCTGTTGTTTGCCAACTCCGTCGTGATTGACCATATCCATGAAGAAACACCATTGGATATTCATTGGCATGAACCGGAATTTGATAGAGTACATCAGCATGGTCGCCATGCCGAGTTTGACCGCCTTGAGCGGCCGTCCACGGCTGCATCGGATCAAATTTTCCATCACTGGTTTCAACAATGCCACCGGCTGAAAAATTCCCTTGTTCCTTAATGACTAAAGCTCCGTCAGTCTTTATATTTACACTTGATGAACTCTCGTTCCAAGTCACTTCTCTGCCAAGGGCTTCCGATAATGCACGAGCCGGAGCATATGTAAGCCCATTATACATAAATGTTTCTGCATCTTTACCATTCGTATCGCGAGTGATTAATTCTTTGTCATCAACAGATATTTTTACTCCGCTTCTTACTTCAATTGTCTTTTGAATAAAATCTCCTGCAGCGGTCACTGCACCTGTAGTCAGAAAAACCGTTGTCAAACTCCATGCAATACTTGCCTTTCCAAATTTTTTCATTTTATCCTCCTCGTTTATATTTTTGATTTCAATGTTTCAACAGTGTCACTTCCTAGCATCTTATCAAAGTGGTGACTGTGACGTTTTAGCCTTGTCATGCTTCTGAATAAATTTCAACGTATAATAAGTCCCAGTGATGTAGATGCCCATCATAGATAAAAAGTCTATTACAAAAGGCACGATGGATTCATCGAATCCCCCATACCCAAATGGATTATAAATAAGCAACTTAGATCCCATATCTCTTTCGAAGGAAATCTGCACACCATAAACAACAATTAACACCGCCAAGAAACGAAAGGCAATCGTGCGAACACGGCTTGTTGTGATAATTCCTGTCATTTTTCTCGCCGCATTCATAATCCTCCCCCACGAGATTCCTATATGAACAGCCATGAGTATAAATGCCCAATAAGCACTCTGAACATGAATCTGCCTTACAATCATTTCGTTATTCAACGGATTAAATGGAATGATATCACGTGAAATTGGCACCGCGCTAATCAGTGCAACAGCAATCAGTAAGAGAAATAGTAAATTTACCGCTATGCGTAGAATTTGTTGAACCTTGTACGTTCCGCTAAATATTGTTTGATACCATCTACGATTTAAGAAATTGTGAACCGTAAACAAAAAAAATAAAATAACACCTACCAATTCATGGACTCTATTACCAGTAATCGGATAAGCCATCACGACTAACATGGCTGATGTCATAAGAAGGTCAACGATCAGCCTAATCAACATTTTTAGATTCACTTGGTTACCTCCACACTTTTTTCTACGATGACTTCTTGGTTGTTACAACAGCCATATAATCTTTTAATGAATGTAACTCCCAATCTTCTAAAAGACTTGCATGTCTCGATTCTGTATTTGTATCCAGCGATCCTGTAAAATCCTCAATCTTGAAACTCTTCATCTGGCCTAATGTGTATGTGAAGTCATCCCGTGACTGGCTGGCATGACAAGAAATGCAACTCTTTATATCTCGTTTGGTATTAAGTGACTTATCGCCAAGGTACGCCTGGAATCGCCAATCTCCGTTGCTCTTCTCAGAAGTGTTCTGATTCCATCCCGTACGCTTTTCCGAGACAAAAATGTCGGAAAGTACGCCATCTCTATAGATCTCGAGCGTTAACGCGGTTCCACTAGGGAACGGCTTGCCCGCTTTCACGGCTTCGATCGTTTCCCGACTCGCATAAAGCAACTCTTTCGCATTTCCACGAGTTACAGTCGTATAGAGTACGCCTTTATCATAGTTCTCAGGAAGTTTAACTAGTTCACTGTCTGTTCCAGGAGATTTCGCCTGCGGCGTAGTTTCTGTCTTCGTACTGTCGGTTGCAGGTCGCTCCGTTTCCATGGTGTTGTTTGACATCATGCTATCCGTTGCAGACGGTTCTGGCTGTCGCGTACTGTTTGTCATATCATTGTTGGTACTTCCACACGCAGATAATGTGAGGGTAGTAACTAAACCAAGGGTAAGTACTAATCGTTTTTTCAATGTTTCTCCTCCTTAAAATAAGCCAGGATGGCTTTAAAATAACAAAATGAGCTAAACTATTGTTATTGACTATGTCGTTCATTGAACGTCGTTGGTCCAATTCGATTCTGCTTCTTAATTTGTCCAATCGCCGCCATGAAAGCATCTGGTATATGATTGGCACCATTTAACCGGTCCACTTTTACATCATCGATAGGCCTCCCGACAACAAACGCGGGAATCTCCTCGGCGAATCGTTGCTGCACATCGAGAGTTGTCGGATCTGTCTCAAGAGGATTTATTTGGACACTAGTGACAACGTCGTCTAGCAGGGTGATCGTCACGGAGATCGACGAGTCGGTGTGCCCGTATTTACCAATCGCCGTGTGGACACCGTCTACATAGATGGATTCTTTACCATTACCCGCTTCCAATCTTAAGCTGCCGAAACCAGTATTTGACAAAGGATATGGTGATTGTCCAACCGCCTCCATTTCCTTCGTGGAACATGAGGTCATAATAAAAGTCAAGGAAATCCCTAAGATCGTCGTCACTTTAACTCTTCGGCTCATATTAGTCATAATCATACCCTTCCTCTGTCCTTTCGAAATGGACGGCTTGCTCGAAATCTTCCAGTATGACTATCCAGTGCTTCAACTTAATCGATGCCCGGTTATCATGCTTTTAGATAATATTTTTATTACTGAAAGAAGTACAAAAGTAATCCATAAGCTCTCATTAATATATTGCATAAGAAGATACCTCCATCATTTGAACGATCTCATGGTATCTATGATAAAAAACAACCTTAAACTAGTAGATGATAAAATCTAAACAATTTCTAAATAAAGAAATTCCATGAGGAGTTCAGATTGTACGTGAACGAAAAAACGACCTTTCCTCGATAGAATATCGAGAATCGGTCGTTGCATATAAACGTAATTTTGATCGTTTGTACTTCTGGGTTACAGGTTGATCCGATATCCGGCGCCCCATATAGTTTCAATTACTCTAGGTTTAGAAGGATCTTCCTCAATTTTTTCCCGAATGCGATTGATGTGAACCGTAACGGTGGCACTGTCTCCGATATAATCATGTCCCCAAATTTTCTCGAAAAGCTGATCTTTGGAGAATACGATATTCGGGTTCATAGCCAGAAATTTTAACAATTCAAACTCCCGGTTAGGAAACTTAATTTCTTGTCCATCACGGAATACCTTCCAACTACGCGTCATTATCTTCAAATTGCCGATTTGCACTGCACTTTCTTGCGCAGTTCGAGAGGATGCATTGGTAAGACGATTATAACGGTTCAAATGAGACTTTACCCTGGCCACCAATTCCGCAGGATCGAAAGGCTTTCCGATATAGTCATCTGCTCCGAGTCCAAGACCGCGTATTTTATCAATAGGTTCCATTTTAGCTGTCACCATCAGGATTGGAATTTCAGTCTGGTCGCGAATTTCCCGACATATATCATAACCGCTGCATCCAGGAAGCATAAGATCAAGGATCAAAAGGTCATAATTGCCGTCCAAGACGGTTTTCACTACTTTTCTGCCATCATCCACAATTTCCGTTTCAAAGCCACTGATCTCTAAGTAATCCTTTTGCAGCATAGCGATTTCTGCATCATCTTCAGCAATTAGTATTTTCGTCATGCAGTATCTCCTTTCGCTACGGGTAACGTCATCGTAAATTTCAATCCCTGATCGTTTTCAGCGACAACCATTCCACCTTGGGCCTCCATAATATATTTGACGATATACAGTCCGAGACCGCTTCCATCGCTGTTTTTGCTGTTTCTTGATTCATCGCCGCGGTAAAACTGTTCAAATAGATGCGGCAGTTGCTCCGGCAATACGCCGTTTCCGTTATCCGCAAAGTAAAGGACTTCATTTTCGTTTTCACGAGTAACCTTCAAAGTGAGCTCCAGCGGCTCTACTCCTGCATATTTCAGTGCATTCTCCACGAGATTAGCCAGAACTTGCCTCATTTGTTCCGTATCAATCCTGACTGGATGTATACCGCCAGATATTGTGGCGCTGATCGATGCATGTTTATGCTTCAAATCATCCTGAATATCGATAGCGAATTTCCGAATGAATTTACCAAGGTCTGTTTCTACCGGAAAAAACGGCAGATTACCAGTTTCTAGCTTTGAAAAATAAAACAATCTTTGCAATAGTACATCCATATCAGAAGCTTTTTTATAAGCAATGGAGAGATATTGCGCTTGTTTCTCTGGCGTCTTAGCGACTCCATCCCTCAAACCCTTAATATATCCTTTGACTGAAGTGAGCGGCGTTCTTAAATCATGGGAAATACCAGAGATCATATCGGTACGTGCCTTTTCATAGGTGGCGTTTTTAAGCTGTTCTTCTTTGAGATGAAGTTGCATTTGGTTGAAGGATGTACATACGGTTTCAAATTCATCCTTGCCTGTATATAGGATCGGCGATGACAAATCGCCTTCTTCAATTCGCTTGGCACTAATGGTCAATTGGTGAATAGGTGTCATAATGTGTTTAACTAGACGCCTGGTAAGCAACTGGCTAATGAGCAAAAGAATGGCAATGGCGATGAGCCCAACAAGCAAGAAGATAATTAAGAATTTTTGAAAATCGCTTCGGTCTACGCCAATCAATGGGTTATACATGCTGTAATTGACTGCAACAACGGAATAGGATTTATCTCCAAAGGTAAAGCGTTGTCCAATCGATGTCACGCCATCCATAAAGAAGATATTAAGCTGATCCGTGCTCAAGTTGAGCGATTGCAGAAAGGCTTTAATGTAATCTTGAGGGTGACGTATATTACAGTAGATCACTGAACTGTCTTGTGCGACACAGAGTCTATAGTTATATTCGGCCAGAGATTGACTAAGCACCGACCAATCCTCAACGATTCCTTGATTTTGCTTCAAAATAGATTCAACCTTTAAAATGTTTGGGTCAAGTTGATTATTTTTGCTGGTCGCTTTATGGTACATATTAATCATGATACTCCCAATGACAAGCAATACAACCAAAGACAGCAATACCATCAATGTATTTGAAATAAATATTCGTTTTCCTAGTTTCATAACAGCACCCTCAAAATATTCTGAAGCTAATCATAGCAGTAAATCATAAACTGCCATAGGAGATAATCTAAACAAATCCTAAACAACCAAACAAAGGAGCAGTTGCCCCGGCGGCAGAACTGCTCCTCGCTTTGTATAACTGTATTTTTTAACAACTTCTACTTTTTCATTCCTAATCAGAGGAAAATACGATTGATGTAGGTTACTCGCAGCTTGGGCACTGATTCTTATTCTAACTAAATTCGCGGCGGCGGGGCAGTGAGAACCACAACCCGTCGAGCCATCTCATTTGGTGTTCAGTCAAGGTATTCATTTCAGCGGCTTGCAAGCTCGCATCCAATTGCTCAGGACGGCTGGCGCCAATAATGGCAGAAGTAATACCATGCTGTTGTGTGACCCATTTTACAGCCGTCGTCACAGAATTCAAATTGTGCTCTTCACACCATACTCGGTACCTATCAACTGCTTCCAGCGTCGCATCTTTCCAGTATCGCTCTTGATACATAGCACCTGCATTGTTCCCAAGTCCAAACCGGGTCCCCTCTTCAATACGAGCATCCTTTCCATACCGCCCCGACAACATGCCGCCTGCAAGTGGGTTGTATGTAATAATGCCAATACCCTCATCGAGTGCCATAGGAACCAAATCGTCCTCAATCATTCGAAACAACAAATTGTATCGCGGCTGAACACTTACGAGCCTGGTATAATTTTTCCGCTCAGCAATGCCGTTTGCTTTTGCTACCTGCCAGGAGCGCCAATTCGAGATCCCGATGTAACGGACTTTTCCTTGCTGGACGAGATCGTCAAACGCGCGGAGCGTTTCATCTAGAGGCGTGTCCGGATCGTATTGGTGCGCTTGGTAAAGGTCGAGATAATCCGTCTTTAATCGCCGCAAGCTGTCCTCAACGGCAGTGAAGATATGCTTTCTACTCAAGCCCTTATCGTTGGGTCCAGGTCCCATCGCGCCTGAACACTTTGAAGCAAGCACCAGTTTATCTCGTTTGCCTTGTATCCATTCTCCGATAATCGACTCGGTTGCACCTGCGACGGCATGTGATTGTCTTCCAATCGGATACACATCGGCCGTATCGATGAAATTGACGCCGGCCTCATAGGCTTTGTCCAAAATTTCAAAGGCAGCCGTTCTGTCAGCCTGATTGCCAAAAGTCATCGTTCCCAAGCACAGGCTGCTTACTTTTAATCCCGTATTTCCTAACGAACGAAAGTCCATGAGATCACCTCTCTTAATTTTCAGACGCAAATACTTCTTTGGCAACCATAATCGCTGACATTGCCTTCGGCCAACCTGCATAGAAGGCAAGATGGGTCATCACTTCGATTAGCTCTTGTTCCGATAAACCATTTTGTTTTGCCAAATTTAAATGGTTTTTCATCTGTTGCGTATTTCCGCCAGTGATTAAGCTCGCTATGGTAATCAGACTACGGTCGCGTGGAGAAAGCTCTTCACGTTTCCATACATCGCCAAATAATACTTCATCCGTTAGTTCAACCAACTTAGGCGCAAAATCTCCAATTGCTTTCTGAGCAATGGTAAGTTCTTTAGACTGTGACATTATATATCGCTCCCTGTCCTTCTTTTTATGTCTATGGTTGTTAAACTTTTGCCTACAAGTTAATCATAACCCTATTATGCTACAATTTTTGTAAAGGTCGTTATCACAATCGTCTCAAATGTTTGCCTAATCCTCTCGTCATTCTTTCACTATTGAAGATTGTTATATTATAATGAACTCGTCAAAGGTCAACACATAAGGAGGATAGTATGTCAGGAAGAATCGATAACTTACAGAATGAACTTGCTGAACTCATTGAACGACATGCGGGTCAGGACGGTGTTTACGAGACGGCGATTCCATCTTTATTTATTATTCGTGCCTCCCAAGTGTCTCAGCCCGTTTACAGAGTATACCAACCCTGCTTATGTTTCATCGCTCGAGGTTTTAAAGACGTATTACTTTCCCAGGAGCGATTTGAGTATGGACCTTCCGACTATCTGGTCTCCTCCATGAACTTGCCGGTGATTGGTCATGTTATAAAAGCTTCTCCCGATGAGCCATATCTTAGTTTAAAACTTGAGTTTACACAGAATCAAATATTAGAGGTATTAAATGAAGGAAATATTCAAATCACTCAGCAAGAAGGAACACAACGGGCGATGTTTGTCGGCGAGATTGAGTTATCCATACTGGATGCGATCATGAGATTGTCTCGTTTACTTGACAAACCAACAGACATTCCGTTTCTGGCTCCCCACTACACGAAAGAAATCTTATACAGACTTCTTCAAGGGCAGTACGGTATTACACTGGCGCAAATCGCGTTGGAAGGCAGTAATACCTACCGAATCCGGGAGTCTATCGATCAAATTATTAATAACATGGAGAAGCCTTTACGAATCGAGGAGCTTGCGGAAATAGCCAATATGGGGATTTCTACGTTTCACAGGCACTTTAAAGAAGTAACTGCCATGAGTCCACTTCAATTTCAAAAACAACTGCGATTACAAGAAGCACGGCGCCTATTAATGTCCGAATCAACGGATGCCGCCGATGTAGCTTTCCGCGTAGGCTATGAAAGTGCATCGCAGTTCAGCCGTGAATATTCTCGTATGTTTGGTTTTCCACCTAGAGAAGATATAAAACGTTTGAAAGCGGGTTACGACCAACATATCCATGCGTGAGGCAAGTAAGACAGGGAGCAGTCGCGAGAGGATTAGGCAAACATGTGAGACGATTGAGATATCGATTTCTATATCATCTGATGCATAATAAGAATGTGAAAAGAGCGACTGTCTCGAATATGATTGCGTTAACTTGCACATAATCATAAAAAACTGGAGGAAATTTTATGCAGAAAGTAATCTTGAACAATGGCATTGAGATGCCGATACTCGGTTTTGGTGTTTTTCAAATTCCAGATGCAAATGAATGTGAGCAAAGCGTTTATGACGCTATTATTGCAGGATATCGGTTGATTGATACTGCTGCCTCCTATTTAAATGAAGAAGCAGTTGGCAGAGCGATCAAACGGAGTGGTGTGGCAAGAGAGGAATTATTTATCACTACGAAACTTTGGGTACAAGATACAGGTTATGAACGCACAAAGAAGGCATTTGAAAAGTCGCTAAAGAGATTGCAATTGGATTATCTGGATTTGTATTTAATTCATCAGCCATTCGGCGATGTGCATGGTTCATGGCGCGCGATGGAAGAATTGTATCGTGAAGGAAAGGTCCGTGCAATTGGCGTTAGTAACTTTCATGAGGATCGTCTAATCGATCTGATCATTCATACTGAAGTAGTTCCTGCCGTAAATCAGGTTGAAACACATCCTTTCAACCAACAAATCGAAAATGCACAATTCATGAAAGAAAATAATGTACAGATCGAATCCTGGGCGCCTTTCGCTGAAGGTAAAAACAACTTGTTCCAGAATGAGATTTTAGTTAATATAGCTGAAAAATATAATAAATCCGTTGCTCAGGTCGTTTTACGTTGGTTGACGCAAAGAGAAGTCGTTGTCATTCCAAAGTCTGTTCGTAAAGAAAGAATTATTGAAAATTTCGACATCTTTGATTTTGAATTAAACCAAGCGGATATCGCGTCTATTACTACTTTAGATACGAAACAGAGCCTGTTCTTTTCGCATCGTGATCCTGAAAAGGTGAAATGGATTGGTACCCGAAAACTTGATATTTAAAGACATGCGAATATCGGGGCTGCAGCAATTAACTAGCTGCAGCCTTTTTCATTCATTTCATTCAGAGGTATCTTCTCTTTCTGACAACCCAATTTTTATCACTTTGGTCTACTATTGTGGAAGAGGAAGCAAGCTACCCACGTCTCAGTCCATCACATAGAATCGAAACGACTCTACTCGGATATCCCCCTCCACTGACGGAAGCCTGTAACACGCCAATAAGCAAAATTTTAATATCCTCCATCTGTACATCAGGACGAACCGTACCCGCTAGTTGAGCACGCTCAAGGAGACTTTCAATCCCTTGCCAAAAATCATGAGCGATCTCCGAACGCCCAGTCTCATTTCTGCTGCTAACCAGGGAGTCGGAGATTACTTTATTGGCAATCCCCTCGTGAACGACTTTTTCGAAATATTGAAAAAAAGCTTCACCTGAGCTGTCAGACTGCAGCAGTTGGTTGGCTTCCTCAATCAAACGCATCTTGTGCTCAATCATAATGGCCGCTATTAGAACATCTTTGGTAGGGAAATGGCGGTAAATTGTCCCTACACCTACCCCTGCATGCTGAGCGATATCGTTCATAGTAACGGACATACCTTCAAGTTTAAATATGCGGTGGGCTACTTGAAGCAACTTTTCCCGATTACGCTTGGCATCAGCGCGTAAGGCAGTTTCGTTAGAAACGTTTTGATTTTGTATCAATCGTATCCACTCCTTATTGCTATATTTTACTGTATGGAAGAGAAGTTTGACAAACGGAGTGCGTATTCCGTATAATCATAAACGGATTACTAATTCCGTTTATGCGAAAGGGGCCAGCGTTCATGCTTCATTCTACTAGTAAAAGTGCGTTGTTGGTTATGGACATGCAAAACAGCGTCGTGTCACGTTTTATAAAATCAGAGGTAGAGCTTCTTCCGTTTCAAATGGCCATTGAGACTGCACGCCAACATGAAATCCCCATTATTTATGTTAGAGTGGCATTTAGATCCGGATATCCGGAGATAAGTCCGCACAATAAAATGTTCGGTGGAATCCCTGATCGAGCCGGATCATTCGCACCTTCCGAAGATATGATTGAAATATACGAAACCTTAAAACCACAGCCTCCCGATTGGATCGTCAACAAAGTTCGAGTAAGCGCATTTGCAGGAAGTGACCTCGAGGTCATTTTGCGATCTAATCAGATCGATACGCTCATTCTATCTGGGATAGCCACAAGTGGTGTTATTCTTTCAACATTACGTGAGGCTGCCGACAAGGATTACAAATTAAAGGTGCTCTCCGACGCATGTATTGACAACAACCCCGAAGTTCACCGTATTCTGTTGGATCATGTTTTCCCTTCCCAAGCCGAAGTGATCTCAGTTAGCATGTGGGCAGAATCTTTGAATTAAATAGCTAAAAAGCCCCTGTGAGGGGCTCTTTTTCATTTAAGGAAGACGGCACCTACTCGTGCACAGAATTTCATCCGTTAATTCCGTTATCTTTAAATACTAGTCAACTTATTAAGATCGCTCTAATCGCCTCACTACGTGTTCTTCTCCGAGACAAAATGTAAATAAATATCTCTAACTATGAAACTATTCGTGTGAGATACCACAAATCCTTAAGTTAAAAAAGGTTTGCTTGCTTCTTATAAAACCTTCTTATACATTCAAACGCATGCCACACAGCGGCTTCGTTAACCATTTTCAAAACCATTTCTTCTTCCTGATCTACATGTTTTAGATGATTTTCTAATATGCTCTTGATTCCTTCACAAATTGCCTGGATGGGTTCTACAAATGCGTAATAATCGGCTAAGTATCCTTCCGAACTATCACTTGCCTTATTCATGATTAAAATCATTTCATCTTCAGAAAGTTGATAACTTTCTTGCAAAAACTCTTTAATTCCTTCCAATAGTTGCGGGTCTTCTTTTTCTTTTTGAATGGCTAAATTCATTCTCATGCCCCTTAAAACATCACATTATTATACTTATTTCTATTATGCAGTAAATGAATAAGAAGCAGATATCCCATTCGTCTCAAATCATTGTCTAATCCTCTCACTTTACTTCTATAACGATTCAATAAGTTCTCTTTATCTAGTTAAATTTATGACCTCTTTCAAAATAAAGCTAAGTGCTGCCCGCTGTCCTTCTCCGCACGGATCGAAATTATTGTTCCATAATGGTTTCTTCCGAATTGAGATTAGCGATAAGGACATTCATAAATTTTTGATATATAATTAAACAATTGACAGATATTTAAGCTATCTTTTGGAGGCATTATGAAATTTCGTTCACGCTCTTATTTAATAAAATTAATGTTGTTTTCCATCATTATCGGTACTATCCCCGTATTGCTTCTGGGCAGCTTTGCCTACTACAACTCATCTCAAACTGTGCAAGAAAAAGTAAATGAGGGGAATAAGCAGCTTTTATTACAAATGCAATTGCGCGTCGAACAAACGCTCAAGACGATAGATAACTCCGCGACACAACTGCTGCAATCGCCTACTGTAACCGGGGCCTTCAAACGCGACATTACCAAAAACGATTTTGAGATGGTGCATGAGCTTTATAAAGGAATCGCGCAGATCCAGACATATGAATTGGGCATTAAGGATGTGTATCTGTATAGCTTGATTAAAAATTGGATCGTTTCTAGTACTGGTGTCAATGAGTATAGTTCACCTGCATTTAGACCACAACTCGAAGCATTTGCCCAATCTATGCAAGGTTCGTTCTGGACAAGAGATACGAATGTCTCCCCCAGTTCTCTCCAAAATATTTATTTTATCAAAAAGTTTCCCTTTAACGCTGTTACACCAGAAGGCATTATCTGTGTAGTACTCTCTTCCGATGTGATGAAGCAATTTATTTCCGATCAGAGCAGCAAGCTCGGTAGCACGTTTATTTTGGATCAAAATATGGAAATAATCGACCATCTGGATCGCAGTCAACTGGGCAAAAGCATGGCCGGTCAATCGCATCTGCAGCCGTTAATCGAGAGCAACCAAAACTTCGGTCAATATGCGTCTAAGCTAGACGGGGAGAAGGTAACCGTTACGTACCGGAAGTCCTCTTATAATGGTTGGAGTTATATCTCTGTCGCTTCCAACAAACAAATGAACGCCCAGAATACGATTATTGGCTGGATGACTCTGCTAGTCAGCATCGGCATTATGCTTGTGACTTTTGTTGTGGCATGGTTCGGATCTAAGAAAATGTACAGCCCAATCAAATCCATCTATACCGCGCTCAATGATATTCCGGCTGCAGCTAGCGAAGGAAAGCCAACCGGTGAACTGAATGTGATCGGTGAACGCGTGGATTTTCTCATTCGAAATCAGTCTCTGATCATGAATGAATTGAAGGGGCAGCAAGGTCAGCTGAAAGAATTTTTCATGCATAAATTGTTTGGCGGCGGGATGCGCCCATCCGATTTTGAAGAAAAATTAGTTCTGTATGGTGTGGAAAGCCCTTGGCCTTCCATGTGTGTGCTCGCCATTCAAATTGATACGTTAACAGATACCCGCTTCAATGAGACCGATCGCGAATTACTGATGTTTGCGATCAATAATATTGTAGGAGACCTCGTGCTCCATGAGCAGCGGTTAGTCCCAATCGTCTTCTCTGATTACCAGGTCACCTTAATTGGTGCTTCAAGCGAAGGCGCAGCTTTTAAAGAAGTCATTTTCAATCTATCCGATGAGATTCAGAACGCGATAGCCCAGTACTTAGATGTGAAAGTAAGCATCGGAATCAGCCGTACCTTTACGACGTTTATCGATGCGCCTCAAGCCTTGCATGAAGCGATGACCTCGCTGAAGTATCGTGTCGGACTCGGGGAAGCCTCTATTCTATTTATTGAGGATCTGCAACCTCAGCAGGGCAATCTCACCGTGTATCCACAAGACAAGGAGCAAGCATTGTTTGATGCAATCCGTGGAGGGAATCCCGAGCAGTCAGAATTAGCCCTGAAGCAATTGATCGGTGCCCTGTTCCAGCCGCCGAATCAACATCAGGACTATCATCTCTCCTTACTTAGGCTGCTGGTTGATCTCCTGCGATTCGGACAAGAGTTATCTGTTACTTTGGAACATTCTGTGAGTGATGAGGCCGCTTTAATTCAATCGTTATTCAAGCTGCGTAACGTTCAGGAGATGGAGCAATGGTTCATGAGCATGTTCATCCTGCCATACATCCAAGAACTCAGCAGCCGCCGCGACTCCCAATTCAAGCAGATTTCGGATGCGATCATCGATATGATCCAACGTGAATTCGATTCGGACCTAACGCTAGAAAATTGCTCTGCGCGCATCAATTATCATCCTCACTATGTAAGCCGCGTGTTCCGGCAAGAAACTGGCATTAACTTTGGCGAATTTCTAACCCAGTACCGCATCGACATGGCTAAGAAATGGCTGAAAGAATCGGATATGAAAATTGCAGAAATCGCAGAAAAATTGCAGTACAACAACGCTGCCAACTTTATTCGCTCCTTCCGCAAATTCGCGGGCATGACGCCTGGGCAGTATCGAGATGAAGGATAAGACAAAGAAAAGCGCGGGTTCATGGCAGCTGACAGCTCCATACCCGCGCTTTTTTCTTTCACTTTACTTAACATCCATTTCCGAACAAACCCTTCTGTGCGTTAAGAACGGCTGCAAGGAACGATAGTGTAAGTCCTTGCCCCCAGCCCTGAATCCGTTTATCCGGAACATTCCGATACCCCTCCGCATCATCCATGACGGCGGTGCCTGCCGACACGCCCGTCACCGTCCCATCTTCCGTAATCCGGGTCAAAATGCCTTCAATCGATGGCTGTAAATACTTGTTATACAATCGACCTCGTGACAATAATGCGGTTGCAATACCCGCAGAACCAGACGTCTCGAGCGGAGAAGTTTCATCGTCGACGATGGTATGCCATAGCCCTGAACTATCTTGCAATCTGACAAGCGAGCTCAATTGATCCCGAAGCGAGCCATCAATAATCATGAACGACGGATGCGTCACGGGAACAAGCTCCAATGCTCTGGACATCGTTAGCGCCGCCCATGCATTGCCGCGCGCCCAATGGACAGCGGACATATTCGACCCAGCGATGTGGTCCCAGCCGTGGTAATAAAGATTACTCTTGGCATCCTGAAGAAAACGCTCGTGACCATGGTACTGCTTAAGCCCATCCTCCAAATAGTCCTGACGCTCAAGCAGACTGCCGATCCGGAGTAAAAAATATCCTGCCATAAACATCGTATCTACCCACGCTTGTTCCGGAAAATTGTACGATTCCGAATTGACGGTATGTTGGAAGATGCCGTCAGCAAACCGCACCGCATCCTGCCTTAAGAATTCCGCCATCTCCTTGGCAATCGCCAAATATTTCTCGTCTTGCGTAGCTTGAAATAACGTCAGCAGGGCATGGCCGATCGAGACGGCATTCACGGAAAGCTTTGGCAGCCCATCAGCGATCTGCTCGTCGATCCACACTTGCAATTTAGTAAGATACTCTTTCTTCCCCGTTGCTTCATAGGCTTCACACACGCCATAGAAAGCCACGCCGCCCGGCCAATCCCAGCTGAAATCCATCCGGAACGTGCGGTCAACAACGAGATCTATCGCTGATCTAATCTGTTGTTCATCAATCACTAATTTAGGCATTACTTCGCTACCTTCGCATACTCGGCATTCATTTCCTCAATCACTTTGCTTCCACCACTTTGCGACCATTTCTCTGTAGCTTGCTTCCAGCCAGCTTCGTCGATCGCCCCCATAATAAACTTCACTGTCGCATCTTCAATGATTTTGGACAGCTCCTTGCCTTTCTCTACTTCTGTATTCGAAATAAACGGCGCGGCCGGATTCGCAATCGCCATGGTTGCATTATCTTGGAACAGCTTCGAGGTTAGCTTTTCTAACTCTGTTCCATAGTTGACCACTTGATTCTGCAAAATCATAAACTGATTGCTGTCATTCAAATCTGCCTTGATTTTAGCATCCGCATTAGGCTTGTATGCACCATTGTCAAGGGTGTACTGCTTCCCTTCAATGCCGTATTTCATCAGATTTTGGTTGTCTTTCTCGGAAATGTGATCAAAGTAAGTTAGAATTTGTTTGAGTTCGGCTTCTGTCTTCACACTTGTTTTGGGAATCATGTACATGCCCAAGAAACCGGCACCTGCCCGTGTTCTTTCACCTTTAGGCCCAGAGATGCGGTTAAGCAAAGTAAGCTTCGCATTTGGATCTACTTTCTTAATGTTATCTTCAATCGCTTTCCCGTCCAGCATATTATCAATCCAAAGCCCGGCTTGCCCTTTATTCATCACAGCACGGCCATCCGGAATTAAAGCGAAATCCTGATTGATGATTTTCTCATCATATAGCCTCTTGTAGAACTTAAGCGTACTCATATAAGCATCTGTCATAAAAGCTGGCGTCAATTTGCCGTCTTTCGCTTCCCACTCGTTCGGTCCCCCGTTGTAAGCGAGGATATCCTTAAAGCCGGCAATGTTCCCGCCTTGCATCCCTACCGCAAGACCAATTGTATCTTGTTTGCCATTTTTATCTGGATCTCCAGTTGCGAATGCCTTCAGCACGTTATACAACTCGTCCAAGTTCTTTGGCGCTTGCAAGCCGAGATTCGACAACCAATCTTGACGCATCATTAAGCCAAAGCGGGCAAGATCACGTTCACGAAATACCCCATAAATTTTACCGTCAACGGAAATATTCTTGAGAACAATATCGGACATTTTGCTTAGATTCGGATAATTTTTCAGATAAGGGCCTACTTCCCAAAACATACCTGTACGTGAAGCGTTAATGATGAACGGTGCTTTCGGTTCAAGTGCAACAAACGTTTTCGGTAGTTCGCCAGATGCCACTGTAGCGCTTAGTTTGTCTGTATATGATGAGGACGGTACCCAGGATACGGTCAGTTTAGTATTTGTCTTTTCTTCCAGCTGCTTGAGTACCGAGCTGTCTTCCGGCATTTTCTCCGGACTATAGCTCGGCAACATCATGGTTAACTGAAGTGGTGCTTGATTGCTACCTGCAGCGCTAGTACCTTGAGGAGTGCCTTCCTCCTTTGCTCCGCAAGCGGTAATGGTTAATGCTGCCGTTGCTAGCAAAGCACCGGTTTTGACCCATGTCTTTCTTTGTGTTTGTTTCACTTGGAAATCCTCCCTTTTTCTCATTACTATTATATCGTTACCCTTTTACCGAGCCTAGTAATACCCCTTTGGCAAAATGTTTTTGCATAAAAGGATACACAAGAAGAATCGGCAGGGTTGATACCACAATGACGGCCATTTTCACAGATTGCTCCGGAGGTGTCACGTAGTCCGCCCCCATTGAAGCTGAATCCCCAATACCACCAGATGCTAAAATGACAATTTGTCTGAGAAGCACCTGAATCGGCCACATCTTGCTGTCGTTGATGTACAAAACTGCGCTAAAGAATGTATTCCAGTGTCCAACCGCATAAAACAAGGAGAACGTCGCGATGGCCGGCATCGATAACGGAAGCACGATCCGAAGAAAAATACCTAAGTCGTTACAGCCGTCAATTTTGGCCGACTCCTCTAAGCCATCAGGCAGCTGTTGGAAAAAGTTGCGAATAATAATCAAATTAAATGCGCTGATCGCAGTTGGTATCAACAAAGACCAGTACGTATTAATCATCCCGAGCTGCTTCACAACCAGAAAAGTCGGAATCATCCCCCCGCTGAACAGCATTGTAAACACAACCAACATCAGGATCGGTTTACGGAAATCCATGTCTTTACGAGCCAACGGATATGCCATTAAGCAGGTTAAGAAAATATTGATCAATGTACCTGCAACGGTGATAAATACCGTTACCAGCAAGCTTCTAACTAACGTTTGTGTGGAGAAAATGTACTTGTAAGCATTTAAGCTAAATTCCGTAGGAATCAAGATGAATCCCCGGGTTAACAATTCCTTCTGTGTGGCGAAAGAGCCGGAAATGACATAAATAAATGGGAGAACCGTTATTAACGCGAATACAAGCAACAGCGTCATATTAACCCCGTCGAAAATTCGACTTCCCCAACTTCGCTTAATTGGCATAGCTTTCAAGCTTCCTTTCTAGTAAATTCCTTCTTCTCCGAATTTCTTGGCAAAGTAATTGGACGAGACAACGAGCACTAACCCGATAATGGATTTAAATAACCCAACAGCTGTACTAAAGCTGTACTGGCCTTGACTGATCCCCACAGAGTAGACATAGGTGTCAAAAACATCACCAACTTCACGGTTCATAGCATTGAGCATCAGGAAGATCTGTTCAAACCCGGTATCCAGGAAGCTGCCCAACCGTAAAATGAGCAAAATGATAATGGTGCTGCGGATCGCTGGTAGCGTAATATGCCATAATTGGCGAGCACGGTTTGCTCCGTCCATGTGCGCCGCTTCATACAACTGCGGATCAACCCCGGACAAAGCTGCCAGGAAAATAATCGTACCCCAACCCGTTTCCTTCCAAATCACCTCGGAAGTAACAATCGTACGGAACCATTCGTTACTGGCAAGGAAGTTAATCTTTTCTCCACCAAATTGAACCAATACATCATTTACAATACCGCCTTCCGTTGTTAGGAAGATGTATGCGATCCCTACGACTACCACCCAGGACATGAAGTGAGGAATGTAAATCAACGTTTGTACGAATCGCTTCATCACTTCAATTCGCAATTCATTTAGCATGAGCGCAATGACGATCGGCAGCGGAAAGAAAAATAAAATATTATAACTGGCAAGAATTAAGGTGTTGCGAAACAAGACGATGAAATTATCGTCGCTAAACAATCGTTCGAAGTGCTTGAGTCCTACGAACGGGCTGTTCCAAAAACCAAGAAATGGCTGATAGTCTTTAAATGCGATAAATATGCCGTACATCGGCCAGTACTTAAAAATAAGAAAGTACAACAAGCCGGGGAGTACCATCAAATAAAGCCATCGATTTCGCGCGAGCCTGCTAATGAATGAAGACGATCTAGTCGTCCTTGACATCCTGACTCGAGCCTTCGTTGTTGTGTGCATAAACGTCCTTCCTTTCATGATTCCAATTCAACGTAGTTAACTTGTTGGTTGCGGTTTAATCATACCGACCTAAAATCGTTTCCGTCGATAGTCCCTGATTGTTCAGATAGGTACTTAAACAAACTCAAATCAAGCATTGTAATCGAATTGTCATTTGTTGCGACGATAGTTATTAGTTGATATCACCGTTAATTTATTGATATTTAGACTGTTTTTCCTGGTTTTTCCCTTAAAAACTCAATGAAAAAGACGTCCACCCAAGTAGGGTGCACGCCGATAACCAAAAGGAAGGGCCATCCTCTTGTAGCCACTAGTCCGAAAACTCGTTGCCGTACTTAGAAACATCCGGCACATCCCTCTGCGAATGTCGTTTCCATTCGCTTCTCGGTGTTCGTGTGACAGACAGCTGCAACACATCAACCGTAGCTTCAGGATCTATCTCGTGAATGATATCCGTCAACGTGAGCTCTTCCAGACGATAGATGAATAGTTGCAGGATGTGCAGCTCTTTGCCACTATGATCCTTAAGGCTCCTTACCAATTTCACTTCACGCCCCTCCGCTTGAATCGCTTTCATGATAGGCTCGGGTGAGCTGCTTGTAATTCTCATTAAGCGCTGCCACGACGAACCTTGGACCAATCTTCCCCAAATCACATGAACAAACCGCATACTCAAAACCTCCTTACATGTTTTGGTGAGATGTTCTTCTTACGAAACGGCTGCAAAACTTAACGTTCATGCGACACTGCTTTTTCTTTTATTTTCTTATTACGCTTCAACTTAATTAACTTGCCTATCCTTTCCACTCCAGTATGAATTAGCTTAGTTTCTTTGGTTAACAACGGACCCAGCACAGCCAAAATCAGAACATATAATGCGGCAAATGGCTGCACAATGGGCAGCAAACTGCCTGCTTTAGCCAAATTAGCCATGATGATGGAGAATTCTCCTCGAGACACGATAGTTAAACCGATGTTCACGGAAGCTTTTGATGACAACCCAGCTATACGCCCGGCCCACATACCGGCGATAAAATTACCTACCAAAGTTAGCAACACGGCTGCTAACGACAGCCAAACGGCTCCTCCAAGGGAAAAAGGATCAATGGTCAAACCGAAACTGAAAAAGAAAATGGCGCCAAAGAAGTCACGAAACGGAAGAATGAGCTGCTCGATTCGCTTCATATGTTCGGTTTCGGCTAGTACCAGACCTACCAGCAGTGCACCAATCGCTTCTGCCACATGAATGGTTTCCGAAAATCCCGCAATAATGAACAATATGGAGAAAATCACCAACAAAAACAGCTCATTGGATCGAATGTTCAGTGCTTTGTTAAGCAGAGGAACCGCCTTACGCCCGACGATAAGCACTAAAAGCATGAAGCCCAGTGCCATGGCGGCAGAAGTCAGGATACCCCCTAGTGACGACGAGCCGCTTAGAACCAGTCCGGAGACAACCGAGATATACATAGCGAGAAACACATCCTCAAACATAATGATTCCTAGAATCATTTCGGTCTCGGGGTTCGCTGTCCGTTTGAGATCAACGAGAACCTTTGCTACGATTGCGCTAGAAGAGATCGTCGTAATGCCTGCAACAACAAGCATTTCCAGAACCGGCAGTCCCGACATGTAGCCGAACAACAACCCTAATGTAAAATTAATTAGAATATAAATCGTACCTCCGACAGCGATGGTCCGTCCGGATTTAATCAATCGACCAACGGAAAATTCTAATCCAAGGTAGAATAACAAGAATAAGACGCCAATCCGACCAAGAAATTCGATAAATGGGGTACTCTGAATGAACCTCAAATCGATATGCCACCACTCAAATGAATGCGGTCCTACCGCCATACCAACCAATATATAAAACGGGATAACCGAAAAACGAAGCTTCGCCGATAACAGACCAGATAACGCAATAAGTGCAATCGCCACCCCAATCTCAAAGACAATGTAGTTCATTGGTCACTCACTTCCATTCATTAATATTTGTTTAAAAAGTTTCTGCTGCCTCCTCTCGCCTGCTACTACTACTGTCGAATCCGCTGAAAGAACTACCTCCGGCCCTGGATTAATTTGTTTCGTATGCTTCTCGATAATGGCAATGATAGTGGCCCCCGACTGTTGGCGCACTTGAAGCTCGCCAATCGTTTTGCCAATACAACGATAATCGAGCTCTACACGGTACCATTCAATAATAAGCTCATCCAGCGCCATTTCTATTGATTCGAGCGCCTTCGGTTTATAGGTCATACCGCCGATGATGCCGGCGACAAGGCGGGCCTCGTCGTCATCAAGCGTAATCATGGAAATACTCTCATCCAGAGAATCATTGTCAAAATGGTAGCA
Organism: Paenibacillus sp. J31R109; assembly: GCF_059692055.1. Classification (NCBI taxonomy): domain Bacteria; kingdom Bacillati; phylum Bacillota; class Bacilli; order Caryophanales; family Paenibacillaceae; genus Paenibacillus; species Paenibacillus sp. J31R109. The sequence continues at coordinate 81,670 of NZ_JCAUAR010000006.1, forward strand.
CTCTCGTCTTCCATCATCATGGACAACAATGACCAGTTTATCTCCCCCACGAGTGTTAATCTGAAACTTCTTTCCGATCCCCGGAAGATCGCTTTCTCTAATTGTCATTTTTATAGTTCCTCCTGAATGGTAAATTTTAGTCATAACAAATAAGCTACCGTCTAAGCATTTTTTTAACAGCAGCAAACAGACCTTTAGCTATTCGTTTTTTTAACGAAACCAAACAGCATATGAGGTATACATGTATAGAAACGGCAAATCTTCATCATGTTTTCGTTTTGTGCCCAGCACAAAGAAACGTCGGACATAGCTGAAAAGAGCCATTAACGGTCAAAATTGGTTGAATTGCGTTTTTTAATGGTAACAACAACAGTTGGGTATAAGAAATAAACGAACAACTGGAGGGGGACAACACTACACGTAAATCGATGTAAACTTGAGAGGGGATAAAATCATCCGGGTTAACCGGTGGGCAATCAGAGGATGAAACAATAGGTGCGATATAATCCGTGTGTAACGAGTAGCCAACAATAGACCTTGTAAAATAGCGGCCAAGGCTGCAATATGTGTCAATAAGCGAAGCATTTCGGATGAGGAAATTTGTTTACGAACTGTCGTGTGGTTCGAGTAAAACTCTATCCCCTGTTGTACCGTTGTCCGAGCGGATTCATTAAGACCAGATTCCGCTACGGGAGTCGGCGTGGCGAAAATCATAAAGATAGCGATAAATACGACAGTAAAATAGCGATTAGACAAGCAAACGCGAGATATCATTCGATTTCACCTCCTTCTACGTCGTATTACTGGAATTATAGCATAATTCGGCCGTTTTTTCAATTAATTCAACTCAGAAAGGATGAGATTATATCGATTCATTTATATATGTTTAGGGTTTACTTTCCTATGTATAGTCAACGCTTGCCCATTTCCCCGATGACGAATATTATTGAGCTGGAAATATTCCTTTAGATGAGCATTGACATGCGTGTACTTGAGCGTTTCATACTTAGGATCGAAATGAGCGTAACTTTTGGAATCAACAAGCAAGTGTCCTTTAAAGAAGCCATACCAAAACACATTTTATCCTTCTGAGTTCTTTTTACTGCTTATTCAAAAACAAGTTACAGTTATCAATTAATAAATTATTAATAAAAAAAAATGTGATGTTCCCCAATTAATTAGAAAACGGAGCCCGCAAAGCCGCGGCGCTCCGTTTTTGTGGTTCCATAATTCGATAGAATTTTAAGAACTCCGAGGTAAATATGATGTTTTTTTACAGAATTCATTAGAAAAATATTTTCCACTAAACAAATGCTTATGCATATATATACATACTATTTTACTTCATGCAAATAGAGCAGATCATTAGATTTATTAGGCAAAGTAGCCTAAGCCAACAGGAGAGTTAGATTGTCTAGTATCTGTTTCTCGAAAAGAAAAATCAATGTTAATCTTATTTTAACGCAAACAAAGGAGTGTTATTCAATGATTTCTATTTACTTTTTCCTTAGTATTTCCTCGCTTACTGTTCTAGCATTTTTCTAGCCAACCATTTCAAATGGAACTACCGAATTTGGTATAAAGCATTATTAGTTGTGGTACTTACATTGTGCAGCCTCTTATGCTTTTTTTGCATTGCAGTACACGTATTTAAGTAAAACGTCGTCTCCCAACTTACTCGAAGTTAATATTCCCACCACCTCCCCAGAAATAAGAGAGTCTTTCTTAATTTATCTTTACTGATGAGTCTTTAGTTCCTTTCTGTCTTGTTTTTGGTTTTACTCCCTTCTCTCAGATCTTAGGTAATTTCAGCTAATGTTGTTGTATTCCGAATCCTCACCATCTTAAAGGAGCGAAGCAGCTGGCCGCTACGCGGTTAGTTGGTGGAGGTGTGTCTGCTGAATATGCTTCCTCGAAATCACTCTTCCAGACGAAGCCCCCGCAGAGCAGCAGCGGGAAAACGGTGTTACTATATGTCACTTATCTTCTCTGAAAAACATTCATAAGTTTTGAAACTTCCAACAAATTCAAACGTATGTTCTTATATCAAATAAATTTAGGGTGGTATTTATGGAAACTTTCGATAATGTGTTTAAACAATTCAGAAAAAAATTGTCTACAAAGTGGCTGATATTTAGATTCATTACATCTCGCACAAGAATAAAAATGGCAATATTCACCTTACTAATATTCATATTAAGCCAAATTGAGTCTTGGACCAATAATAACTTAATTTACATACCGATAGTTGTGTGTGCTGGATATTTATTTTGGTTTGTAAATCGTGAAATATTAAAAATTCGTGCAATAAAATATGGCTCAAAAGAAGGGTTTCAGGAGATGAGATATACTCAACTCTTTGATATATTAAAAACCAACGAAATATATAATGAACACAATCCTTTAGAAACAAAACAAAAAATACAATATCTAATACAAATTCTAGACATAAAACTTAACAAAAGAAAAGTCAGTGCTAAATTCTATAGTTTATTAGGGACTGCAATTGTTATTATTGCTAAAGGTTCTATTGACTTTGGTTCTATAAGTACAAAAATTAAAGGAATACCTCTTGAGTCCTTAGAGTTATGGGTAACATTAATTATTCAACTATTCGGTATCATTTTGCTATTTATCCCAATTATTCTAGAATTATTAGATAAAAAGCATGAAAAGATGGAGGAATTAAGAAGTATGCTTTATGAGATTTTATTCAAAAGAATTTAATTTCATTTTGAGTGGTTTCCGAAAACGTTATTGTATTCACGACCCCTTCTAAATTCATGATCATTCAATTGTGATAATCTATACTTATAACTAGTTTGACTCTAATCCTTAATTACTTGGGGGACACGGAACATCTTTACAACTCCAATCTACGTTAATAATAAAAAATGCAACGAGACGGACGATATAAAAATACCGTCTGACTTGTTGCATTTATATTCTTTCCTGTGCATAAATATAAGATTATAATCAATTCTGTAACAAATCGTCTAAGGAATCATGGAACAATTCTAATGAATTGTATTATATACATACAACAACAAAACTACAAAAAAACTGTGATATTCCAGAATTAATTAGAAAACGGAGGCCGCAAACCCGCGGTGCTCCGTTTTTGTTGTTTCAGAATTAGTTAGATACTTAACTCGCCAGCAGGCAAAAATGGTGTTTTGATGCAGAATTCGTTAGAAAAATAAAATGCCTATCTTTAAACCACATGCAAAATTATGCACAATCATTTAAACAAATTTTAGTTACCTTCAAAACCATACGGTGTTTTTTCAGATTCATCTAATCTTAAATTAAATGATGAAGTACTAAAATAAACAGACGAGTAATTATAGGGTATGTTCATATCAATACTTCGAGGAGTTGCTTTTGGCATCATATCAACCGCGTCAAGAATTGACTCTTTGTAACTCTGATTAGTCAATATTTCCCTTAAAAATTCTCTCATCAAAGATGTACTTTTATCATTTAGATCATAACTATTAATAATTGTTCTCTGATGATGCTCTGATGATACTGATAGCTTCAGATCTATTCTTGGATCTTCTTTAGAAAAAATTCTAAATCCGTGTAAGATATTTCCTTCTTCCTTTACGTATCTATTTAGCTTACCATTTTGTTGGAATTGATATCCATGTACTTCTGCCATTTCACTAAGCGTTTTTGCAATTCTAGTTATAGATAACACACGATTTGCTTCAATAGATTGAGTTACTGGCAGTAGGTCATTCGTATCATTTTGTACCTTAAAGTTTCTAATAAAGGATACTGCTTCTGCACGGGTTAGCAAATCGTTAGGTTGAAAACCGTACACGGTCCGACTTGTCTTCCCATTCGATAAATGATTGTTATACAAAGCCCATATCAACTCATCAGGAGCATCGGCTTCCTTTCCTGTTGCATTTAACAAAATCATAGCAGCCTCTAGACGAATCAATGGCTTGTCAGGAACAGGAGTAACTGTGTTATCCAAACTATAATTTGATCCATAAGATAATAATCCATTTACATTCCATTTATGATCTTCTGCGAATCTATAATAGGCATCGTACCAATGCAGATCGTTTTTTTGTGTTAAGTTCCCCTTATAAACTGAAACTAGCATTTTCAAAAACTCTGCTTCTGTTACTTTGGCGTCAGGCACAAAGATGCCATCATCGTATCCGCTTGTCATATGATTCTCTGTTGACCATACTATATCATCATAGTACCAATCTCCATGTTTAACATCTTTGTACACGTTTGCAGATGCTGTTTGAACGAATGTAGAATAGGCAAATAAAAGTGAGACAATGAATAATGTTGATAATCCTTTATTAAATAATAGCTTAGTTTTATATTCCAAGTTTAGTTAGTTCTCCTTTTATGTTTTTAAAGATATTTTCTTTTTATTTCATGTTCTTAACCGATATTGATCAAGATTATTTGAATAACTTTCACCATCCCAACTTACTTTCCTCCCCAATGCTTCCCCAAAAAACGGAGCGGTACAAATGTTGTGTTAAAAACGTTTTCCAGTTTGATATTGCTCGCTAAATCACGAAAATATAATCTCTTATAGCTCTTTTCCTAGCCTGTTACTGTCTTTTGTCCAATAATTAAATTTGGCGTTTCCTATAATTGAAGATCCGGATATCGGACCAAAGATATGACTGTCTTCACTATCGTCCCGATTGTCTCCTATAATTATCGCCAAATTGATTTTCAACTTGTGAATCTCCAATAGGTTTAAGTTCAGTCTTCTTATCCAATACTTCTAAGAAAGTCATCTTTTCTTTTATCCAAAACAAGAATTTTGAAAACCGCAAATGACTTTTCATTCACAATTTCTAGCCTCGTGCTTTAAGGGTTCGATAATTTAGCAATAGATTTCGAAGACCAAGATCAAGTATTTCATGTCTGGCCAAAATTAGTTTCTTAGACATACTGCTTTTGGCATTCATAAGTTAATCCTCCGAATTCAACAATATTAAGTATTATTCGATAAAAATTACCAAAATCCTCCAAATAGTTTCTAGGAAAGTATATTCATCTTAGTTCAAAAAAAAAGAAGAAGAAGATATCATAAAAACAAATAACAAAAAAAAATAAAACCGCATCATCATTCTTGCAACGGAATTTCACATTCGTGAAAGCACAGGCATCCATGCTGGAAACGTTAAGCGAGACTCAAGCACCACTTTGAGGAAAGGAATACAAAATAAAATAAAAATAAAAAAAATAAAAAAAAAATAAAAAAACCAGGGCCCCCGCCCTGGATTTTCCATCAATTACATCTGCTATATCCGCAGTTGACGCAATTCTTACACCCTTCGCTGTTCACCAGCGAAGCCGAACCGCATGACGTGCACAGGTCCATCGCTGCGACATTCGTCGCGCTCGGAGCTGAGTGCCCGTTCGCAGCCGCCGCCACAGGCGCGGCCTCAACAACTTCACTCGTCGCGGTCACGTAGTTCCGCGCGTCGTCAGGCTCGCTCATCACTTCGTCGTGCTGCTCGAGCGCTTTGGCAACCGCGTCTGCGATCGACTCCACGCGGTTGTTGCCGAAACCAATGGCGCCGGAGCCGCCAATGCCTTTCAAGTGCTTCACGAGCAGCTTCACTTTGTCACCGTGATCACCATAACGCAAGAACAAGGAGCACACGCGGCCGAGTGCTTCGGACATCGCGAACACGTCGGATCCCGCTTTTCCTACGTTAAGGAAAATCTCACTCGGTGTTCCGTTCATATCATTAATCGTGATATATGCCATACCGAATGGTGTATTCACTTTATAAGTAGCGCCACGCAGAATTTGCGGACGGCGCTTGTATTGCTTATCGAAGCCTTGCTCCGTCTTCGCATCTACATTCACTGCGAGCTTTCCAGAAATAGCAGCAAAGCTTTCTTTCTCCACAACAGCTTCCGCCGCGACAGCAACTGGAGCGACTTCAGGCTGCACTTCTTTAGCTTCCGCCTTCACTTCTTCCTTCTTATCAGAACTTGTACTCAACACCTGCACATCACGACTGCCATCGCGATAGATCGTCACGCCTTTACAGCCCAGATCAAACGCTAATTCATAAAGGCGTTTGGTTTCTTCAACCGTGAAGTCAGCTGGACAGTTAGCCGTTTTGGAAATCGAGCTATCCACCCACGTCTGAATAGCAGCTTGTGCACGAATATGATCCTCAGCGGACAAGCTCATCGAGGTAACAAAGTAGTCCGGCAGATCCTGATCAGGGTTGGCGTCCTTCCAATTCTGCGCAATCGGCACATATTGTTTATCCAAACCTAAACGGCTTTGACGAAAGTATTCGAAGGCGAAATATGGCTCAATCCCTGTCGATGTACCGACCATCGTACCTGTACTTCCAGTCGGAGCTTGTGTAATGACGGTAACATTACGCATACCTTGTTGACGAATGGAAGCGCCAACCTCTGGATATACTTCCGTCATTTTGCGCATAAAGCCGCTTTCCATAAATTTATCTTCAATAAAGGCTTGGAACGAGCCCTTCTCACCAGCAATCTCAGAGGAAGCCAGATAGGCTTCTCTCGCCATAAACCCATAGATTTTGTCCAAGAACACGAGTGATTCCGGACTGCCGTAACGAATTTTCAATAGGATCATGAGCTCAGCAAGACCCATTGTACCTAGTCCTACGCGACGCTCATTCTGTTGATTCGCACGATTCTCTTCAAAATGATACGGCGTTTTATCAATCACGTTATCTAGGAAACGCGTTGAATAACGCACGACGGTAGCAAGTTCTTCCCAATCTACATCATGTTTCTCCGCATCATAGAACTTCGACAGATTGATAGCTGATAAATTACAAACACCCCATGCAGGTAAGCCTTGTTCCAATTTTGTTATCCTATCGGCTTTTTATCCAATAGTTCTAACGGTTCAATTCCCGTTAGGTCGGCATATCTTTTCACTTAACTTGAATTCTTTAAGTGTCGCGGCCTCGTGGATGGGTTATATTCTGCTTTCATGCAGGTTCACCATCTATGCTCTGCCCCTGACTGGTTCTTTATTTCCAGCCTTCGGTTCGGATTAGCTTCTCAGCCTTCCCGCTTTATTCCGCGATGTTTAACGTGAGGCAAATTAGGCTACCTTACCACACGGATTCGTACAAATAATCGGATTGAAATACCAACTGTTGGACATTTGATTATAGTATTCCAAGAATACAACACCAGGTTCAGCCGATTTCCATGCCGATTCAATAATGGAATGCCATACATCGCGAGCTCGAACCGTACGATACGGTTTAACCGCTTTGCCTAGCTTTTTCCATGCGTCTAAATTGCCATCCCATAACTCATTGTATTCTGGATCTGTTGTATCCGGGAACACCAGTTCCCACTCTAGATCTTCCTTCACGGCTTTCATGAAGCCATTACTTACGCACACAGATAAGTTAGCGTTGGTAATTTGTCCCATCGTGGACTTCACCGTAATGAAATCCTCCAAATCTGGATGCCAATCGTTAATCATCAGCATTAGTGCCCCGCGACGACTTCCACCTTGCTCAATTAAGCCCGTCGTGTAGCTAAATAATCCGCCCCAAGAGACCGCACCGCTGGAAGAGCCATTAACACCCTTCACGACAGAACGTCTCGGACGAAGCGAAGAAAGGTTGATCCCAACGCCACCGCCGCGTGACATAATTTCTGTCATTTCAGTCAGCGTATTCATAATGCCGCCACGGCTATCCTTCGGTGAAGGAATTACGTAGCAGTTAAATAACGTCAACTCATCACTCGCATCCGCTCCTGCTGCAATACGGCCTCCAGGAACAAGCTTCCAATCATTTAAAATATATCTGAACTTCTCTGTCCATTCCTGACGTTTCTCCGCTGTCTTCTCAACGGATGCCATGGCGCCAGCCAAACGGTCCCACATTTCTTCTGGTGTTTTCTCCATATTTAACGTTAGCTTCTCAACTGCAGATTCCACGGTCTCCCCGCTGCGTGTACGAACCTTTACGGTATTTCCTTCACGACTAATAATTTCGCCAACCTCTTTGGCTGGAAATTTAGGATCATCTTTGGTGAGGACAAGAACGGTATCCCCTACCTTTGCATGACTCGTGTCTGCATTTTTAAGTGCGTAGCGATCCAAAAATATCTTCTCACTCAATCCCGTTAGCTTCTTACTCTCATACACATTCCCCATGAACATAAGCCTCCTAATAAAGTGCATATACAGCTGCATTTAAGATAATCAATACGAGATTCGGTATCCCGCATTTCTCAATATATGGTAGTGCCAAATTATTATACTACACAACATATGGATGATCCATTGGCAAAAGAACCAAATTCACTCTAGTCACGAAATTACTAGCTTTGACGCTTCTCTCTTCCTTTGTTAACCTATAAGTAGGATACCACATCAGCCCATCTTTTAGAACATATGTTCCATAAATATTTTTTTATTAAAGGAGTGAAACCACATGTATTATTTTTATAAAAACGAATTCGTACATAAACAAGACATTCAAATCTCACCTGACGATCGCGGCTACTATTTCGGTGACGGGATTTACGAAGTATTTCGCGTCTACAATGGCCAGATTTATGAAGGGGCAGCGCATATACAGAGGCTTGAACGCACAGCAAGCGAAGTACGTCTGGAATTACCCTACAGCAATGAAGAAATCATCGACATCATCAATAAACTCATTCAACAAAACAACCTCGTCGAAGGTACGGTATATATGCAAATCACTCGCGGAGAAGCCCCTCGCGCACATCCTTTCCCAACACAGGCTGAGCCGATTGTATTGGCCTATTGCTCTGAGGTAAAGCGTCCGCTCACCACGATTCACAATGGTATTCAAGCCATCACTCAACCCGATATTCGCTGGCTGCGTTGTGATCTCAAAACCTTGAACTTGCTTCCTAATGTGCTCGCAAAACAAACTGCGCTAGATCATGGCGTACAAGAAGTCATCTTACATCGAGAAGGAACGGTCACCGAATGCAGCGCATCGAATCTGATGATAATCAAAGATCATGTTCTCTATACGCATCCTGCGAATCACTTGATTTTGCATGGTATTACGCGTGCAGTGGTACTTCGATTAGCGCATGCTTTACAACTGCAAGTCAAAGAAGAACCCTTTACGACCAATCAACTTTTGCAAGCAGATGAAGTTTTCATAACAGGAACGACGGTAGAGATTACATCCATTCTACGAATCGACGGACAAGTCATCGGTACGGGTACACCTGGTCCAATTACCCAGAGGCTCCAAGCTGAATTTGAAAAAACCTTTCTCCAATAGAAGTCCTAGACTCCTCCACATTCAAGGGCAACCCTAATCATCTCAAATGTTTTCTAGGGTTGCTCTCTTTTTTACCAACATCTCTCACTCCCCAAATAAACTTCTTCCATATCTCGCCAAATTTTCACAAAAAAATCACAAATACGGATAAAACAATTGACGGAAACCCTCTAATCCAATTAAACTATGGTTAATTATATAAGAACTTGGACAGGCCACGCCTCATACTTTGCTGAACAAAAGCGTTAAAGTGGTGCGAGAGCAATGCGTCCAAGTAACAAGTGTGAACTTCGAGAGGGGTAATTTATTTGAAAAAGAAAGCATTCGCATCCATCGTTTTATCAGCGGCAATTATGCTAGTCGCAGGTTGTGGCCAAAAAGCTGATCCAGCACCTGCAGCAACTGGCGGAGCCTCAACTACACCAGCAGCTACCGCAGCAGCATCCAAAACGTATAAAATCGCAATTTCGCAAATTGTTGAACATCCTTCTTTGGATGCAACACGTCAAGGTTTCTTGGCAGCGCTTAAAGATGCAGGCATCGTTGAAGGCACGAACTTGAAAGTTGATTTCAACAACGCACAAGGCGATCAACCAAATAACTTATCCATCGCTCAAAAAATTGCTTCCGCTGACAACGATCTTGTACTTGGAATTGCAACACCATCCGCACAAGCCCTTGTACAGCAAGTGAAAAAAGCTCCAATTCTTTTCGCAGCTGTAACAGATCCGCTTGCAGCTAAAATTGTAACCAACGTGGACAAGCCAGGCGGCAATGTTTCCGGCGCTTCAGACACGAACCCAATGGCCGTTGCACAATTGATGGATTTCGTTGCTGCTAACATGCCTAAAGTAAAAACGGTTGGTCTTGTTATTAATGAAGGCGAACCTAATGCTGTAATTATGGCAAAAAATGCAGAACAATCCTTAACTAAGCATGGCATTAAGCTAGTTAAAGCTCCTGTAACGAATACATCTGAGGTTAAACAAGCGGCGCAATCCCTTGTAGGCCGTGCTGATGCATTCTTGATTACACTGGATAACACAGTAGTTAGCGGTGTGGACGGTATCATTCAAGTGGCGAACGAAAAGAAAATTCCTTTCTTCTCCAGTGACCGTGATACAGTTGAAAAAGGTGCATTCGCAACCGTTGGTTTCAAATACTACGATCATGGCTATCAAGTAGGCCAAATGGCTGTCGACATTCTGAAGAATGGCAAAAAAGCAGCTGACATGAAAGTAACCGTTCCAGACAAAATGGATCTAATCCTTAACCTAAAAGCTGCTAAAGCGCAAGGAATTGAAGTAACAGATGCGATGAAAGCTGCTGTAAAAGATAAAGAGAAAAACATCATTCAGTAAATAATGAGACACAAAGGGGTGAACGTCGCTTTCGTTCACCTCTTTTTTTCAAAGTAAGGAGGAATAATCATGATAGATTCAATGACCGGAGCCGTAGAGCTCGGTCTTCTCTACGCCTTAATGGCGCTAGGTGTATACATTACGTTTCGCATTCTTGACTTCCCCGATCTAACAGTCGACGGAAGCTTTACAACAGGCGGCGCTATCGCTGCGATCATGATTGCACATGGCTATTCACCATGGTTAGCTTGTTTGGCTGCATTAGCAGGCGGAATGATCGCTGGCGCATGTACAGGACTCCTTCATACGAAGGGGAAAATCAATGGGTTGCTCTCTGGTATTCTCATGATGATTGCGTTGTATTCCATCAATATGCGCATTATGGGCAAGCCGAACATTTCGCTGCTCGGCGCTGATTCGATATTCACTTCGATGAAGCCAATCGTAATTGGGTTTATCATCGTAATTGTGCTTAAACTTTTACTCGATGCGTTCCTCCATACAGATCTGGGGCTTTCTCTCAGAGCTACTGGAGACAATGCACGAATGATTCGCAGTTTTGGTGCCAACACGGATCGAACAACGATCCTTGGCTTAAGCTTATCCAATGGATTAGTCGCGCTCTCCGGCGCTCTAATCGCGCAGCAGTCAGGCTTTGCTGATATCTCTATGGGGATCGGGATGATCGTCGTTGGATTGGCTTCCGTTATTATTGGGGAAGCGATTTTTGGCTCTCGCTCGGTGTTCCAAGCGACACTAGCTGCTGTACTCGGTTCCATCGTGTACCGAATCGTTGTCGCACTAGCACTTCGCATTGAGTGGCTGAAAGCATCCGACCTCAAGCTAATTACCGCGATTATCGTTATTATCGCACTTGTATTACCTTCCGTGCAGCGAGCGATTAAGCAAAAAGCGACAGCCAAGCGTCGTTCTGCTGAGCTCATCGAACTTGCACTGAAAATGAATAAAGGAGGTGAGCGTTAATGCTGCAGCTCTCCAATGTTTCCAAGCTCTTTAACCCTGGTTCCGCTGATGAGAAAATTGCGCTCATCGGCATTAACTTGACCCTGAAGCCCGGTGACTTCGTCACGGTCATCGGAAGTAACGGCGCCGGCAAATCGACGCTGATGAACATCATCTCCGGCGTCATGACGCCGGATGCCGGCGAAGTGCGTATCGATGGTGAAGTCATTCACCATCTGCCGGAATACGAGCGCAGCCGCTGGATCGGCCGCGTCTTTCAAGACCCCATGGCGGGGACGGCTCCTCGAATGACCATCGAGGAAAATCTCGCCATGGCGTATGCCCGCGGCAAGAAGCGCAGGCTGGGCTTCGGTGTCAACGCGAAGAAACGCGCGTTGTTCCTGGAACAGCTGCAGCGCCTCGGTATCGGCCTGGAGGGCCGTCTGCGCGCGAAAGTGGGTCTGCTCTCCGGCGGCGAGCGCCAAGCCCTCAGCTTGCTCATGGCGACTTTCACCAAGCCGCAGATTCTGCTGCTTGACGAGCACACCGCCGCGCTGGATCCCGCGCGCGCGGAACTGATCACACGATTGACCGAGGAAATCGTGCGCGAAATGAAGCTGACCACACTGATGGTCACGCACAATATGGAACAAGCGATACGCCTCGGCAATCGCTTGATCATGATGGACAAAGGCCGCATCATCCTTGATGTGAGCGAGGAACGAAAAAAAGACCTCACCGTCGAACAGCTGCTCGGTGAGTTTGAAAACATCAGCGGTAACAAGCTGTCTGATGACCGCGTCGTTCTCGGATAAAGTACGGTCTCAAAAGTAAAATAGGAGCTAAGCGTTTTTTTACGCTTAGCTCCTTTGTTTTTAATTAGTCCGAATTTGCCGAACTAATCACAGTTTCTGCACGGATAAGACTGGATTAATCCGAATTATCCTAACTAAATCGCCAAAACTGGGCCACACCTAACGAAAACAGGCGAATAGTTGGGCAAAATCGGACTATCGACCTGCAACCGAGGGAAAACCTTGAGTTAGTTCGGCAGAATCGAACTATCTTCGGTTCCGGAGATAAGACTCCTTTATTACCTATCAGAAATCCCCTTTTCCTTATCAATAAGTCGTCATCGTAACCTTACCAATCTGCGGATTCCACACAGAACCTGCCGTATTGTTCCATCTCATCTTCACATAGTTCACACCGCGCAAACCGGTTAAGGTGTACGTGTACTTTTTCCAATCACCCGATCCACCTGTGATCGTAGGCGTCGCTGTCGTCCAAGTCGATCCATCCGCCGATGTGTAAACCGTGAACGCATTGACGGCTTCAGATGGCCAGAAGAACGTAACCGCTGTAAAGCTCTTCATCCCAGGCTGATACCACACGATCTCCTCATTCGTCTTCGTTGTTCGCTTGGCACGGGACGTGTCGCCCTCGAATTTGGCCGTATTCAAGTTATCAAAGCCCACATTTGCCGTGGTGCTGTACGTTTTACTCCAATCACTCAAATCATCGACAATGGTGATACCGCTTACAGGAATGGCTCTGTCTTTGGCTGGATTCGTGTTGCTAGCTCCCCAATCTGTTCCTACGTTAGGTCCGAACAGTGGCCACGCTTTCCCGCTCAGGAACGAGGGCTGCGCTGTCGCATACAAGGACGCTGGAATATTCGATGTCGAACTCAACGACCCCCAATTGACCGTACCACTCGTCAATTTATTGGCACCTAGGTAATGACCTGATCCAGAAGTAGAAATACTACCGACGTAATTACCGATCATATTTTGATTAACCGTAGACGTGTTGTCTGTACCGATCTTGCCCGTTGCTTTATTACGGAACCATGTGTTGTACGGACCTGTCGCCGTCATCACAGGATCGCCCGCCTTTGAATTATCCGCATAGCCTTCCTTGAAGGTGTTCCCTTCAACCAAGTTCATATACGCATAATTTGAATGAAAGGCTAAGTCGTTATAATCGGTATACGGCGACTCCAATGAGTTGTAGCTGATGACCGAATGGTTGGCCCCTAATTGCAGCAAAATGTGATGCCGCAGATCCCACAGCTTATTATCCGTAATACGTACGCTCGTTGAGGCATTATTGACGATACCATAGGCGTAACCACCAACATTTTTGATAAAAGCATCATGAACATAATTTCGCTCCACCGTAACATCTTTGCTGTTATCAATCGAGATGTGTCCTCTGCCGCTCAAGATCGATTCATTGTCTTTGACATAGCTGTTCACCGTCCGATTGAGGACGAGATTGTTCGTATTCTCAATCGTTGGCTGAACCGTCCGCACGAGCTTCACTTTCTCTACGCCGACATTGGGCAGCAGGTTCAGCTTTTGCACTTTCGGCAGCTTGGCGGCTGGGTAATCAAGCCCAATGATTTTCCCCAAGGTCAGCGTATTCCCGCTTTTCCCCGTAATTTTAAACGTTTGAGACTCCGTATACGTACTCCAAGCCAGCTTGCCCCCTGAGAGATACAACAGGATGTAATCGTCTACATTTAGCGTGCTCGCATCGTCCACGGTAATGCTTTGACTTCCTGCTGCCGGGGAACCTGTCACGGATACGGGATCTCCTACTTTGCTGCCATCAAATCGCAGCTCTGTATTCACATTGGCCGAATCGCCAATGAAAAATGTTGTTTTCGTTAGTCCATTTCCACGAATAATAATATTTCCTGAAGTGATACTTAGCGGTGTTTTAAAATAATACGCCCCATCCGGGAAATACAAGATCCGACGCCCTGACGTACTGTTGATCATATTTAGAACAGCTGCCGAGGCATCTACACTTGGATTGTTGGCGGGAACGCTGTACGAAGTTACGTCAAGTGTCGTCCACCCTCCGGGATCACCCCATACGGTATTAGTATACCCGCCTGCCGGAAAGATGTTTGTCGGTAGATCACCATAATCAAAGGCCAATGCTGTCAATGGACTTGCAACCGCAAGCGATAAGCCAAGAGCCACACTTTTCAACCATAACTTTGTCTTGTTCAATCTCTCATTCACCTCATTCGTTAGAATTGCATGCCATATCTAGCTGCGTGGATGAATCTCCAACTGTTCTTATCCCCTCCCTTCATAGCCTAACTACCTACTACCACATGCTTTGACCGAACCTACGTGCAACGCCATTGGCAATCACAACGAGAATAAGCCCAACCAAGGACTCAAATAGACCAACTGCCGTCGACAAGCTAAATTGCGCATTGCGCAGACCCACATTATAACTCCATACACTAATGACATTCGCCAGATCGGAGACGACCGGATTACCGAGCACATAGATTTGATCAAAACCCACATTCATCACGCGGTCCATCGAAAGAATGAACATCAACGCAATCACAGGAGCGATACCAGGCAGCGTCACATTCCACATTTGCTTCCACTTATTCGCACCGTCAATGCTTGCCGCTTCATATAAGCTCGGATCGATCGAATTTAGCGCAGCCAAGTAAATAATGGCCGAGAAGCCCGCTTCTTTCCATATGCCAGACCCTAAGAAAATCGCCAGCCACGTCGTCTTATCATACAGAAATGGATAACTTTCGCCCGATATCGCTTTACTTATCGACGCCATAACCCCATGCTCTTGCGCGAAAATAAGCACAACAAAGGATCCAATAATTACCCAGTTAAGGAAATGCGGGAAATACACAAGTGTCTGAATCGTCTTCTTAAAAAATGATTTCCTAACCTCATTGAGCAGGATCGCCAACATAATCGGGAACGGAAATCCAACCAAGATACTTAACGTACTTATCATGAACGTATTTCGAATGATTTTGAACATGTTCGGATTATGGAACATCAATTTGAAATTCGCGAGTCCCGTCCACGGACTGCCCCATATGCCGTCTGTGAAATTATAGCTTTTGAAAGCAATAACCAGGCCGCCAATCGGCACATATTTGAAAATAATAAAATAGATCAGAACGGGGATGAACATAACCAGAAGGGGGGCGTTCAATCCCCAATATTTTTTTCTGGAAAACATGGCAGGTGATTTCATCGTTGTTTCTCCTTTCAGTCGCACAGCTTCTCTTCGTATTTATCTTTACTTTACGTGGCGCACTGCCCCTTCTCAATACACAAGAATCCAGTATATGCACCCTGTACGCAAAAGAAAAAAGCATCCCACCTCATCGGTTGAATGCTTCCCACTTTATGACGCGCGATGCAGCTTGCGGTAGTCACCTGGCGTCATTTGCATCATTTTTTTGAACATCCGAATGAAGGATAAGGAGTGGATATACCCGACCTTCAACGAAATGGACTGGATCGATTCATCCGTTTCTTCCAACAACCGCTTTGCACACTGAATCCGTAGACGAGCCAAGTAATCAACGAATTTTTCACCCAGCTCTTGCTTAATTAATTGACTGACTTGCTTATCATTCATATCAAACGCTTCGCCAATCATATTTAGTGATAAATCCGGATTAACGAGATGCTCATCGATAAATTTCTGCATTTGCCGAATGACCGAGCGATTCGAACTGCTGTCATGAATGACCGTAATGTTGCTGTATTCCTCGTCCAGCAGCTTCAAGTAATGCTCCGCCAGCTCATCCAGCAGCTCATAATGGTCCAACATCTGCAACAAAGCTGGATACGCTTGCGATTCCCAATGCGCGGTATAGGCAGCATTCAATTCCTTCATCGCGTGATTCAACTGATAGTTGAAATACTCCATCGTGATGACGATATCATCTTTTACCGCATGTTCGTCGCGTAGATTGCTGATTAGATTATAAAATGCCATGCGCCACTCTTCATTGCCCTGCTTGAACATAATGACGATTCCGCGCACATGCTGCAGACGATTATACACGTCACTATCCATTTTCGGTTTTATTTCCAGGAAATAAATAACGCGTCCTAACCCGAGTACGGTCTTATATTTTAACGATGTGACAGCCTCTTCATATGCAAGCGGAATGTCCTCCGACTGACCTGCCAGCGAGCTTAACCCCGTTGTCACGGTAAACCGCAAATGATCGTTCACCCATTGGTGCATCTCTTCCATGACAACTTTCGTCCCTTGTCCATCCGAAGTTTCCTTTAGAAATAAAAGCACGCCCAGCCGATCATTATCGATCCATTCGCCCCAAGCAGCCACTCCGTGCTTCTCGGCAATCTCTCCTGTCACACTTTTTAAGGCAAACTTCAATAAAGTCTGATCCCGATGGTTGTAAATCTCACAAAACTGCTGAAATTTATCAATTTCAATGACCGCCATTTGGAGCGCAGTATACTGAATAGGAAGTCTATACGTCGCAAGTTGTTCCTGCCAAGCCTCTGGTGAGAACATTTTGCTCCCTTGAAGTAAATCCGTAAACAGGACTTGCTTCCGATAGGCCATGTCTTGTCTATGTTGTTGCCTAAACTCATTTGATTGATCGATGAGCTCTGTTATCGCATTTTGGATAAAATGAAACTCATCATGCCCATCTGAAGATTTATCGAGCACCTTCTGGAAAGCGCCTGTCCGCACCTGACGCAAGATCATTTCAACAGGTCGGTAATGATTCTTAGAGACATGGATGATCCACCAAATCCCCGCGCCTAACATCACAACCGTAATCACGATCCAAAGAATGTATAGACTTGAGAATAGGTAAGTAAATCCCCCTTCTTTCAGACCAATCTGCATCACCCAGCCGGTATAGGCTGATTTCATGACGCCTGACTGCAGCGAAGTGGCTGTCTCCAGCGCTTTTCCTGTTCGATTAATCGGATACTGGTTAGCATCCTTTACTTGAATAAAACTGTAGTGCGAGTACGCCATAGCATCAATCATTCTCGCGATATAGTCCACATTCACATTGACGACAATGAATCCTTTATCACCCGTTAGAAGCGGCGCTTTACGCACGATACTAATGACGTTTCGCGGTTTTTCGCCGATATACTCCGAATAATTGCGGACAGGCAGCCATTCGGTTGGATTTCCATTTTGAGCCATACGTTGTATAAATTCAGCATCGCCAAAAAGCTCCGACGGCACGATGAGACTTCTACTTAATACTTTACCGTCGCTATTTCGATACAAATAGACAGAGTCAATTTCGGGATAACCTGAAACAAGCTGCTCCAACTTTGAGGCTGGAAGCGCTAAACCATTATAACGATCGCCTTCAGCTGCAAAATAAAAACCATTCAACCCATCGTTATAATTGAGCTCACGCAACACACCTTGGTCGATCTGCTTCAGAGTTCTATCCAAATTGCCAAGCGCTTGCTCCATAAATATGTTATTGGCCTTCTTCGTTTGACTTTGTGTTATCACATTGGTGAACACGAAAAACAAGACAGATAACAGGATGACGATGATGACAAAAACAGGGATATACGAAATGAGGAGCCGATTAAACCAGTTTTTACTGAGCTGCATGGTACAAAACTCCTTTATAAGGCTGGTAGAGTTCATTGTACCCTGATCAAGGCCCCTTGCAAATACGCTTTTTTCAGCGATATACAATTTTCGTATGGAACGAAAAAGACCGGATCAGAGATGTATCCTCCGTCCGGCCCGTAATCCAATTTATTTCAACGTATAAATGTCCGTAACCAAAATCGCTTTCTCTTTATTCGTTTTATACCAGTTTTGGTACCACTCATCCACCTTCGGTCCACCTGCTTTGCTCCAAATATCTTGGGACGTTTTGATCGCTTGCTCAGCAGAAATCCCTGGGGTTACGATCGCTTTCACGAATTCATCCGGCGCGCCTGTTTTGGCAGCTGCGGATTGAATGTTCGGTACGCTTTGCACGATCATATCCAAATCTTTGGGAATTGAAGGTACTTCCAGTAAATAGCCGGCTACCGGGCGCTCAGGAGCAAGGTACAGCTTGCGCGCTTCGATAATAATACGCTTAAGTTCTTTCTGAGCAGGCACGCTGTCGCTAAGTGAATCAATTCGCGTATCACAAGTAGGCATACCTGGAATCGATGACATGATCATGCCGTAATCATTAGCATAGCTGCGCTCTTTCTTGATTTTATCAGGGTCCGTGATTTGTGGGCAGCCCTTCGCATCGAGTTTGTAGTGCTCCCCTTCAATTCCCCATTTCAGAGCTTTCTGTGCGTTTTGAGTGGTCAAGAAATCAAGATATTTAATAACCGCGACTGGATCTTTCGCCTTCGCATTCACAACAGCAGCATTTTGTACAGGTGATGTGACTGGCGGACTGAATTGACCAAACGAGCTTTTCGGCAGCAGAATTGGCGTCACGACCGCATTGGGATCGTTTTTCAACAACGTTTCCATCTCGATTGCAGTTGGTACTCCACCTGTATAGAAGCCAAGCTTACCGTTCAAGAAATCCCGCTTCGCTTTATCCCCTGTCGTATCTGCTGCGAAATCTTTATCAATGACATTTTCTTGGAACAATTTCTTTTTAAACGTTAAACTAGCTTGTTGATTTTCCCACGCATACTGCAGGTTGCCATCTTTATAATTGTAATTCGAGAACACCGGCACACCGAACATGAAGTCAATGACTTTTTGGTTATAACCGCCACCTAGTGTAAGACCATACGTATCGTTCTTGCCATTGCCATCAGGATCTTTCTCTGTAAAAGCTTTCGCAATCGCAAACAACTCATCCGTCGTTTTCGGAGCTTCCAAGCCCAGCTTCTTCAGCCAGTCCGTCCGAACCATAAACACCCAGTTCACTTCCAGCTTGCCAAGAACTGCGATATCATACAGCTTACCATCAGAACGCGTACCGAATTTCTTCAGAAGTGGATTTCTCTCCAGCAACGCTTTAAACTCCACACTGTTTTTCGCAATTAAATCATCCAAAGGCAGTAATTGCTTGGACTCGTACCAAGAACTGCGATTTTTCATATCATAATCTTGAATTAAGTCAGGCGCTTCGCCGGAAGCAAACATCACGTTCAGCTTATCTTCTGGTTTCGTACGAGGAATCGGGACAAAAGTGACATCTACAGGGCCGTTCTTATTGACCCACTCTGTCCAGCGGTTTTTATCCAGCGTCCCTTCTTCCGGAACCATGTTCCCACGATCATAAATGGTGGTAGACATCTTGCCTCTCTTCTCAGGAGCTTTCGATGCCTGCGTTGTGGACGTGCTAGTTGATGCTTCCGCTCCTTTGCTATCGTCCGCCTTACCGCATGCTGCAAGTAAACTGATAGACGCTAGTGCAACTGCTACCGTGGATACAACGAATAATCTCTTTTTCATTCGAGTAGACCTCCTCAGGAATGTACTTTCCTTGTGTTCATCAGCAGAATCACCGATGTGGTTCGCTTGACCTCACTGTAGCCCTGCTGCTATCCCTCCAGCAATATACAAGAATCGCTGTATATACATCTTTTTGCGGGATATACCTTTTTCAGCGATATGCCGATTTCGGGCGCATCACCCTTTTACCGAGCCAATCATAACGCCCTTCACGAAATGCTTCTGGACAAAAGGATATACAATCAACATCGGAAGAATCATCACGATGACACCCGATGACTTGATGGACTCCGGTGTAATTTGAATCGCTTCTTCTGGACGTAAATATTGATCGACTTGCAGCATGCTATTATTGATCATTTGCTGGACAAGCACCGTTAAATTCTGTTTAGCAGGAGCGTTAATATAGATGAGGACATTTTGGAACATGTTCCAGTAGCCAACGGCGTAGAACAGGATTAATGTAGCGATCGCAGGAACTGCCAGCGGTAGATAAATGCGTCCGATGAGCCACCATTCATTACAGCCATCCATTCTGGCTGCTTCATCAAGCTCTAAGGGAATATTCTCAAAAAACGTTTTCAAAACCAACGTATTATACACACTGACAAGCGCCGGCAACCAAAGCGCCCAATACGTATTCACCATACCCAGATTCTTAATCAATAAGTAGCCGGGAATTAAGCCTGCGCTGAAAAGCATAGTAAAAATCAGCATCATCGTGAATGTCTTTCTTCCAAAGAAATACCGCTTTGACAACGGGTACGCCGCCAAAATCGTAAACCCAATGCTCAATAAGGTCCCTACGACCATAATTTTCACACTGTTGGCAAACGCAGGTAAAATCTGTGTCCCTTTGAATAACAGTCGATACGACTCCAAATTCCAACCCACGGGCCATAAACCGACATGTCCTGAGATGACAGCAGGTTGATCACTAAATGATAAGGCGAGCAGATGGATCAAGGGCAGCACACATGTGATCCCAATGATGGTTAACATCAAATAATTCAATGCATAGAATAACTTCTCTCCTGGTGATGCTTTCATCGGACTCCTCCATCCCCTTCTTATGGTATGACACCACTTTAAAATGAGATAGATTTTCCTTCAATACACATGATTCGGGTATATCTATTGAGAAAACGGCGATCGCACCTCCCCAGTCAGTGGCTGGGCGGGATAAGTTGGTGAAATCGAGCTAAACCTACTTCTTTCTGCCAACAGTCGCAAATAGTCAGGTAAAATCGAACTACACAGCCCAAGCCTTCGAGAATGAACGACTCAGACACAACCAAAAGCTGCCACTTCATCTATAAAAAAGGTTGGACAGACATAGGCGCCTGGCCAACCTTTTTCAACGGTTACCGTCGTAAATTCCACTCATCCGTGCCATATTTCTCGGCAACAAGACGATTTGTAAGTTCAACCTCATAATCCGTCAAAGACGACTCGACGAGTTCGACACCAAGTCCAAGGGCGATTTCACGTCGGAACGCTTCCTCAACTTCGCCTAGTGTCACTTCCGCTTTCCCCTGCGCGCGCAGCAATTCATTAATCGCCACCGCTTTCTTCAGAAAGCTTTGCTTCATGCGATCAGCCACCTTCTCGTTCGAGAAGCGCAGCATCCGAAATAATTGATCCGTATCCATATCCAGCAGAATCGAGCCATGCTGCAACACAACATTTTTTTGGCGAACCTGCGCACTGCCGGCCACCTTGCGACCTTCTACAACCAACTCGTACCACGAAGGTGAATCGAAGCATGCCGCAGAGCCCGCTGAGGCGTATTTCTCTTTTTCCTCATCACTCGCCAGCTGTACCATTTCTGCTGCAAGGCCTAGCGCACGAAAACCTTGCAACAGCCCCTCACTCAATACGCGATAAGCGTCAGTTACATTACGTGGGATGCCTGGATAATCCTCAGCCACGATAATGCTATACGTCAGTTCTTTATCATGCAGCACTGCTCGTCCGCCAGTAGGCCGTCTTACGAAGCCAATTCCCTCGCTCGCTACCGCTTCCTGATCCACTTCAGCTGCTTTTTGAAAATAACCAATCGATAACGTCGCTGGATTCCATCCATAGAAACGCACCGTTGGCGGTACCTTCCCTTCACTGTGAGCGGTAAGAATCGCTTCATCTAAAGCCATATTTTCAGCAGGAGAACGGTCTCCTGTATGTATAAATCGCCAAGCAGTCATCTCAACACAACTTCCTTTCTTGTAGATCGTCAACTTTTTTCCCAAAACTAACCTCTATCATAGCATATTCATGTTCCGCATTCGACTTCTCGCCCCAGCACCAGTAAAAGTCTTACATGGGAAAAGTTATGAAAGACTCTTCTCTGGACATACTAACCTGTATGCGACGTTTGCGAGGGTAGGCGCAGAATCAGAACGTAGCGTATGCGTACGATGCTAGTTTTGCTACGCAAAACTTAAGTTTATGCTTACGAAGTCAGTTTTCTAGCGAAAACTTTTAGGAGGGCACAGCCATGCGTCAACATGATCAGCAAGAGAACATTCGCCCCATTCATAAACATCTAGATATGCATTTTGAGAGGGACTGGTTTACTGAGCTGGACAATCGTGTACATGGAGGGGGTCCTTGGGATGATTGGACCTTATATCAGCTTGCCTACGAATCGGAAGAGTCGGGGCTTATTTCTACGTTTGATGATATGCAATGCCTCGCACACTTAGGGACACTTGAACCAATGGCTCATCAGATTGATACAGCGAAACGCGTGCTCAATGAGATGCGTGGACGTGCCATTTTGGCCGACGAGGTTGGACTTGGGAAGACGATTGAGGCTGGTTTAATTTTAAAAGAATACATGATCCGCGGGCTTGTCCGCAAAACGCTTATCCTTGTACCCGCTTCCCTGGTCTTGCAATGGGTTCGGGAATTAAATACGAAGTTCGGTATTCCCGCTGTTGCGCATAAGAAGGCTTACATGTGGCAGCAAGCGGACATTATCGTAGCCTCGATGGATACGGCCAAAAGAGACCCGCATCGCGATATTGTCATGGGTCTAGAATACGATATGCTCATCGTCGATGAAGCCCATAAGTTGAAAAATAAAAAAACAACGAACTACACCTTCGTCGACGAGCTGCGCAAAAAATATTGCCTGCTCCTCACAGCCACGCCTGTGCAGAACGATCTCAAAGAGCTGTACAACCTGATCACCCTGCTGAAACCAGGCCAGCTTGGTGGACAGAACAGCTTCAAGAGCAACTTTGTCGTGGGCAAGCGTACACCGAAGAATGAGATTCAGCTGCAGCAGGAGCTTTCCAAAGTGATGATTCGTAATCGCCGCGGCGATGGCGGTGTGCATTATACGAAGCGGATTGTGCGCAATATTCCCCTCACGCTCTCAGATGAAGAGCAAGCACTCTACGATGGGGTCACGAATTTCGTACGAACGCGTTACTCCGAGAATGGCGGCGATCTCAGCTCCATGCTTTCTATGATTACGCTTCAACGTGAAGTGTGCAGCTCTCGGGATGCGGTGTTCATTACGTTGGTAAATTTATTTAAAAAGACTGCTGAAGACTCGCCTGTACGCCCCAAGATCTGGGAACTCGTGGAGCTTATTCGTAGTATCAAGTCGAATAGCAAAGCAGAAACGACGATGAGACTAATTCAAGACATCAATGATAAAGTCATTATTTTCACCGAGTATCGGGCATCCCAAGAATATTTGTTAAATTACCTCAAAGAACGGAAAATCACAGCGGTCCCCTATCGGGGCGGCATGAATCGCGGGAAAAAAGATTGGATGATGGATTTATTCCGAAATCGGGTACAAGTTCTTATAGCAACCGAGGCAGGTGGCGAAGGCATTAACTTACAATTTTGCCACAACATGATCAACTTTGATCTCCCTTGGAACCCAATGCGTGTGGAACAGCGGATCGGGCGGGTCCATCGACTCGGGCAGACGCATGACGTCAACATTTACAACTTATCCACAAGGAATACCATTGAAGAACATATCCTATCGCTGTTACACGAGAAGATCAATATGTTCGAATTGGTTATTGGGCAGCTGGATACGATTTTGGAGAAAATCGAGAAACGAGGCTCGCTTGAAACGTCCCTGTTCCGCATGGTGATGGAAGCTGGCTCCGGTGAAGAAATCCGCCGCAAAATCGATGAGCTCGGACATTCGATCTCCGAAGTAAGAGAAGAAATCGAACAAAATCCGCAATACGGCGCCAAGTTCCAAGATATCCTTGATGCCGTAAGCGGTTCCCAGAGTGTAGAGGTGGGGCCATGAATAAACGAAACATTCATTCATTCGTGATGCGTTTTCTGGAGGCTTACGACTGTACGATTCTGGAGAAAACACCTTCCTATGTAACGGTGAAGCTCTCTCCCGAAGCAGATCGGGAAATGACAGGCCGTCCTTACTATTGGAGTTTTATTGAGCGGACTGGCGCTGCAGCGGAGACGATGACGTATAAATTTGTCATCGATCCCGAGCAGATGAAACTAGAAGTTAAGCCCAAGGCTGCCGCTGCTGTGACTGCTGCCGCTGGCCCATCTTCCACTGGCTATGGGCCACCTGGTCAAGGCGGAGCTGGTGCTCCTGCGGGCAGTGCACCGGACAGCATACTGGGGCGTTATTTCGGCTTCGTTCCGACGACCATCACCACGCGAGTCCCACAAGATGACGTGACCTTTGGCAGCCGGCGACTCGACCAGATCTTCGGCATCGTGCGCGAACGTGGTCGCTTCATTCACTTATTCGAAGAGCCCTTCCCCGTGGGGGCGACGTATCATGCTTCCCTCGTGTACAACACGTGGCTGTGTGTGAACTACAAGGTTGAACTGCTCTGTGACCGTAAACGGACAGAAATACATTCTCTTGCCATTCAGCTGGGCACAGGTGAAATTCGCGAGCATTTTCATAAACAAATGCTGACAAAGACGTTATCACCGAAGCTCCCAGCGAATAGTCACATTTTACCGGACACCATTTCAATCCCGAAGGCCATCAATGCTTTGGAAATGACACTCGAGCGCAAAATCAGCACCTACGACCATCGCTGGGCCGATGATGCGAATGCACAGCACCGTAGTGAAATTGATCGGGTGGAAGGCTACTATAACGGGCTTTTGCTTGCAGCAGAACCCAATAAAAGAGATGAGATCGAAATACAGTGTCGGAATCGGCTGGAAGAAATCGATTGGCAGCATAAACCGCGAATCGTGGTATCCGTCATTAATGGCGGTTTATTCCACCTCAACGCGAGTCGTTTATCATCCAGAAACTGACGCAAGTCGCTAAAACCTCGCAAATAATCCGCAACAGGTTCTAACATTCTTTTTAAAGCATACGAATTACAATAGTCACATACACTAGTAGGTTAGCGAGAGGCAGGTGAACGAAGATGAAGTCGTGGACCACTTGGACCGCCACTTGTATCATTCTGTGCAGTATTGGCTTCATGCCCTTACACACTTCGGCCGTAGACAATCTAGCAGGGACAAGCCCTACACAGACGCAAGTGAAAGAACCTAATAAAGCAGTTACCTCAACCCCTGACATGGCGAGTACAGCATCTTTTGGTTCAACGATCAGTAATTGGCAGGCGACGCTTGCGAAGGAAGCCGGTTTTGCAGGCTGGCTGAACGCACGCTGGAACAGCTATCCGCTCGGTCCTGGCACGCATGGCTGGGTCATTATCCTATCCGATAAAGGCCAAGAGGTTGGCTATATGATTGTGCATGCCGTTGACAGTGGCGGTTTTCGTTTGACCGAATACGGGACAGGCCCATCTCCACTATTTAGCTTAGCTACGTTGTATCGCTCTTTGATACAACAAGAACTCATTCCTTCAACCACCTCATACGACAGTTTCGTGCAAAATGAAAAGCTCATTAATAGCCGCTTATATATGGATACTCTAACGTCTGTTTGGAAAATCGTGCAAGGCGGCGAGACCTATTATCTCGACGCCAAATCAGGTGAGTTACTGCCGCTCACCGCGGATCCAACCCCACGTCTAGTAGATAGCCTAGCTAACAAGCCGACGGATTTATCGGGTGGTGCTCGATCCTTGGTGCGGCCCACTTTTGATCCTTATGACCGTTTGCCATGGATTGAAGGCACACCGCTGCCTGTAACCTCCTTGCCTGAATTGCAGATTGCAATGGAACAGCAAGGAGATCTCACCTACGTCACCATGTTGTATGATGAACTCGTGACGATGCCTTTAGCTGTGCTTGGTTATCAACAATGGCTGCATGGGGATAACTATCTTGTCTTGGAGCATGAGGGTCCGCGATATGTGCAATTGGATGCTTCCATTGGACTTGGGGAGCTGTATCCCTGAGTGTCGCCGACGTGGACGTGAAGGGCGAAACGGTGAAACGGTGAAACGCCAAAAGGCCAACCCGGCAAACGGGTTGGCCTTTTTATTGTGCGAGCAGCGTTGCTCGGGCCCCGCAGGAGCGAAAAGAACTGAGTTACTCGTTTAATTCGACTAACTCCGGCTCACATGCACCAAACCAGCTCAGTTACTCGAAAAAGTCGACTAACTCCGGCTCACAAGCCACAAACCAGTTCAGTTACTCGAAAAAGTCGACTAACTCCTGCACTCAAGCCCCAAACCGGCCGAGTTACTCGAAAAATCCGACTAACTCGAGCTCACAAGCCCCAAACAAGCTGAGTTACTCGAAAAAGTCGACTAACTCGAGCACTCAAGCCACAAACCAGCCCGGTTACTCGAAAAATCCGAGTAACTCGGGCACGCAGTTCACGCTCAGCAACTCATCTCATTTTCTCGACTTTTGTTCGTCCAAACAACATCCGCGCTGCTAAGGGCAGCATCCCAAACCAACGCGTTTGCCAGCCTTCACGCTGCTCTTTAATCGTCGCTTTTGCTTGCTGACGGACTTCTTTCGGCGTGTCGATATAAGTGACGACTTGTTGAGTTATGTACTTCACTAGATCATCGCTCTTTGCCATACGCCCACCTGCCTTTTATCCTTATTCTAACCAGAGCAATAAGGCTTTAAACTACGCAAAGACAGGTGGCGAACCGCTTACTCATTGGCAATCATCCTGGTCTTCCGCCGCTCTCCGCAATAATTTTATCAGCAAAGGATTTAATCGTGCCGCAGCCTAACAGCATGGGCTTATTATCACACAGCAACATCAACGTTTGTGCATTCGTATCCCAGGCATATTGGAAGCCAACATTCATGCTGACCACTGTAATCGTAAATTTGCCTGATGCTGTGCTCGGTATAGAGAAACCTTGTCTCCTACCTACCTGCTGCAACGCTCGGAATACCGAAGGCGAAATCCCTTTATATATCCATGTGCTACAAGTTGCCATAGGTCTTCTCACCTCTTTCAATTAGGATCATTAAATTGTATGAGGCAAGTGCGGAAATCGTGCTTATTTCCATAAAAAGCATTCATCCCGTTCGTTGCATCTGCTTCTAATCTCGTCCTACAAACATAAGCTAAAAGTAACTAGAGAGAGAAAGAGGTGTTGGTTTGAATGTGGGAACTAATGCTTGCAAATGAGCAGCTAGAAATTTATATGGATGAAGCAAATCTTAGGCTTGAAATACGTATAAAATCCGAAAAGTACACAGATCCATTTACGCTTCGTATGAACTACACGGATTTAACCCAGTTAATCCATACGCTGCTGGAAATCAATCGAAGCTTCCGAGGAGATATCCCCTTTTTCCATACCAAACAGCTGCCAGGCAAGATTAAGTCTTAGATAGCCAACTAGCAGCCAAAAAAAGCACGATGGCCCTCTTCCACATTTCCGTGGATCGGAGGAACCATCGTGCTTTTTATTAATCAGCGTCAGTTGCGCATGTTTAATTCCTGTTAAATCCTACAATTGAAGCGATGAAACGTAAGATATACAGGAACAAGTTAATGAAATCGAGATAAATGTTCAATGCGGCAAGTGGCACTGCTTCGGATGCAACACCGTTGCGGTATTGGGCAACATCATACAGAACCCAACCGCTGAAGATCAGAATCCCAGCCATCGACCACACCAAATTCATGGCGGAACCGAAGTTGAGGAACATGCCGAGTACACTCATCAACACAAGTCCAATCGTACCCGCGAACAAGAAGCCGCCTAGGAAGCTGAAATCACGTTGGGAACGGTGAGCATAGAAAGCTAATGAGCCGAAAATCGCTGCCGTTGCGAAAAATGCACCTGATACTACGCTAGCACCAAGCTGGCCGCCGTACGCCATAATAACTGGATATAACGTCACACCAGAAATCGCTGTGAATGAGTAGAGAAAGCCATAGCCAATGTTTTTGCCGCGAATTCGGATCACGATCGCCGCTACCAACATGACGACCTCTGCAACAACGAAGAGCATCACCATAGATGGAGGCACGACCATTGCACCAATCAATGTACCCAAAAAGGAAACTAAGAGGGAAATTGCAAACGTTTGGAGCACATGTGCAAAGCTGCCGGATTGAGTAATCGTAACGGATCTATCCATGAATCATTCAGCTCCTTTAGATATAAAGAAATGTACAATCTATACTATGTATTATACCTGTATTTCATGAAAACCGCTACAGGGCAGTAATTCCGCGATTGGTCACGAAAACACCCTTCCCTGATTGACTCAGAAAAGGGTGTTTTACGTGATGCGATCAAGAGGACTCGAACCTCCACGGGGGTAAGCCCACACGGACCTGAACCGTGCGCGTCTGCCAATTCCGCCATGATCGCGTTTACATAATTAATATACCATGTGACGCAAAAGCTCGTCAATGAAACTTTTCCCATGCATGCATAATTCCATTACCACTTCCTAACCCTATTTGGAAAGGAGGTATGACCCATGGATAAGAAAGAAATTGAGGCACTAGAGCCGAAATACACGGGCAATCAGCGTCATTTAACCGAAGGTGAAGCTGAGGGTATCGTTCACGATCCCAACTTCAAAAACGAGAATGAAGATAACGATGTCTCGGATATCGACAGCTTAGCAGCCGGTCTCGGTTTTGGCGTGTTCCGTAGAACATAACGTTAACTACACCAGATACCTTAACGTAATAGAAGACCTCCCGTCCACATGGACGGGAGGTCTTTTACATAGCGATGTTGTTCAGAAGCCTCCTACCGTTTACTCATATCAAGCTCATTCAACTTAGCTGAAACAAGTGTGGCTTCGTAAACTGCTCTGCCTATGAGATAGCCCACTGTTGTCGCTGTACCCGCATAGCGGTACGTAGTTCCTCTGCCTGTCGCGGCAATGAGCACCGCATCAGTCGTCGTCCCTGTGGCTAGTTGACCATCGATCGTGATGTTCAGATCTTGAAGTGCAGCAGCCTTGGCTTCAGTAGCCGTGATAACAGCATTCACCAATGCTGCGTCTGTCAGATCCCCTTCTATGACAACAATAGTGTTAATAGTACCAGGATAAAGCGAAGCAGCTGGCAGTACAGCACCTGCTCGTGCTTTATTCCCGAGCCCTACGGTCACCCACGCGGCAACGCGAAGCGTTTCTGTCACATTTTCCACGTCGTCGTAGGCAGTCTGTTCCCTGTACGCTTCTTCTAGAGGCCAAGCTAATGACAAGAAGCCAACGTCCTTCAACCACGCCGCGGTAAGCATGCCAGCCGTATCTTGAGGATCCAGCCCTTCACGTGCTAGGAAAGCTTCCATTTCCACCAACGGGTCAATTTCGTTATACGTCTTGTCCACTTGCCGATTCATTAACACCCGATGGTGTCCAAATCCGCCTCCCCAAGGGGAGGAATTCAGAGTTCGCAGTGGATTGGCACTTGTAATCTGCATATATTGGCCATTCTTAGAATGTACCTGTTTCATCTCCACACCGGGAATTAAACTAGCCTGTGATGCGCTTGTATCCGCACTCTCACTCTGCATCATCGGACAAATCATCCGGCGTTATCGTTTCTTGCGGCAGCATGAACGCAGGCGGCCTTTCGTTCTCATAAGGCTGATACACATAACTGCGGGCAAGCTTGACGACTCTCCGATTTTTTTTACGAATAAGCACCGTCTCATCATCCCAAGCCACAACAATACCTCGTACATCGTTCGTTGGGCTGACATCACGAATCACTCGAAGCAAAGTACTGTCTACGCGATATTGATCCAATTGTTCTTCCGAAATCATCTATGTAGCACCTCCATCATAAATATCTCAACACACCAACACCAATGTGCCTCTTTAGCATACACCAAATTCGCGATTCGGTGAAACGTTACATAAATCGATTCATCTTCGGTTACCTTAACGAGGACGAGACATGCGACAAGGTAAAGGCTAACTCACGCCTACCGTAAGGGAGGACATTACAATGGAGAAGAGAACGTACTACGTCAATGTGGGTACGGGAGAAGTATTAGAAGACAGCACTGCACTAGATTACGAATTCGAAATATCCGCTACGGAAGATGACATCGCCAAGCTGCAAGAGCTCTTTGAAGAAACTGACAACTCTTCGCAGGGGAGTTACGCCACTTCCTGGCTCCCTTGGAAAGTCTATTATTCGAATGAAACGAATCAAGAATATGACTACTATTTAACCGAAGTCTATCGGTCACTGCATCGTCTTGGCTCTGAGCAGACCAAACGACATATTGAAACGATGAATGTTTTGGAAAACGGCATTTAGCACCCGACGCAGAACGCAAACATAAGAAACACAGTTGCTCTGTCCACGGAAAGTGTTAGAATCTAAAAAAAGATGCGAAAATGCATCTTTTTCCACTAGAGAAGTCGCGTTCTATTGAGAAAGATGCGAATATGCACCTTTTTCCACTGCATTTATCCTTTTTATGGAATATCCGTGTAAAAGGATGTATTTTCGCAGCAATTTTTCGATAAACGGTCTATTCACCTTAAAAAAGATGTATTTTTGCAGCTCTCTGCTCATATGGAGATGTTTAAAAAGGCCAAGAATCCCTATGGAATTCATTGGCCTTTTTATCATATATGGGTGATTAACTCACATGCTCTTTCGAATCGTTCGTTTCAAACCAGAAATCAAGGACTTTGCTTGACATCACACGTTTCTTGATATAATCCGATTGTGCAACAGAGAACTGCTGCTCCCACTCGATTGTAAGCTCCGTACAAAGCTTCACGATTGTCAACAACTCGGACCAGGCCACATAACGCTTATACCAGAAAAATTGAGGGTGTTCAATCATATACGGATACAGGTCATCAAACTCTGTATGTTTACAATCAAGTGCACGTTCAAAGTGAGTCTTTGCTTCCCCAAGCTTTGTCATAAAATAGTCAATGGAACCATTTTCGATACCCATAGATGTCAGCCTCCTCTCTTACCTTGTAATCATTATAATAGATAAATCGTTTTCAGGGAAGTCATTGTCGTGATGTAAAATCAGTCAAAAGTGATCTGCCCGTTCGCCAGCGAGGCGATTCGAGCGAGTGACTCCACGCGAATTCCGCGTTCGCGAATGGATTTTCCGCCATTTTGAAACGATTTCTCAACAACAATCCCAACACCGACAAGCTCTGCTTCTGCTTTCTCCACAATGCGGACTAAGCCGCGCGCTGCATCGCCATTGGCAATAAAATCATCAATCAACAGAATACGCTCACCTTTGTGCAGCAAATGCGCGGACACCATAATATCGGTAACTATCCCTTTAGTAAAAGAGGGAACACGCTCACTATACGTATCTTGATCCATCGTTAATGTCTTTTTGCGACGGGCAAATACCATCGGGACACCGAGCTGCAACGCAGTCGTGTAAGCAATAGGAATACCAGATGATTCCACCGTCAGAACTTTGTCTGGCTTCGTTTCTCTAAACAATCTTGCAAATTCTTTCCCCATCTCCATTATGAGAACAGGATCTACTTGGTGATTCAAAATGGCATCAAGTTTAAGTACTTGATCTGAAGCGACGACGCCGACCTCTAAGATCCGCTGTTTCAATAACTCCATGAAATCGGCCCCCTTTAGCTTTCTATTATGAGTAAGTTACCATATTGCTCCTGCCTCTTCAAGTCCATTTAGAAAATAACAAAAAACAACTGAAACTTTTTGCGTATCCATGGTGTCTATATAATATAAGGATTTACATTCATTTGGTATTCGTTCTAGAATTGCTCACATTTGGGCAGGAAGAGCTATTTGAAAACCTTCGATAAAACAGTATCATTAATCTTACTTGTATTTTTCAATCAATGACTCTTCGGAGGAAAGGATAGATGGCAATGAACAACCTAATTAAACCCATCCTTGTAGGCTGTATGCCTGTTGCAATTGCATCATTCTTGGTGACTGGATGCCAAGAATCATCTGCTCCTGCTCCAAAGGCTACTATAGAGGTAACGAACACGTATACGCCTACACAGGTCACGCAGGAGTCCACGCCTCCGACCATCGCCGCCATCCCGACTGCTACACCAGCGATCGACGATAGCACCAAGCATGAAGCACAAGTCGCCGGTATTACTAAAGTTGATCAAGGGGATATTACCCAGACGCAAGTCTTCACAAGTCCGAAGCCTACAGCTAAGCCCAAGGTGAAAGCAGAAGATGCTTATCAACAAGAAAAGCCGACCTTGATGGGATTAAAGCTTGGAACGCCACGAGCTGCTGTATTGGAGCGTTTTGGTAAAGTTAAGAAGCAATTCGTGATGGAAGAAGATGACATCGAGGTTTACGATTTCACGGACTTCTCTGTCGGCTTCAACAGCAAAGGAACGCTTGAATTCGTCGATGTGCACTCCGTTGACATTGATCCTGGTTTACATGGCTTGCGTCTAGGCCAGAGCGTACAGGACGCGATCGCCACTTTAGGCAAACCGGATACGAACTCAACCTACGTGTTGTCATACAAATCACAGGGTACTTTGCTGAAGATCGATATTGATCCGCATAACAACACCATTCAGTCCATTAAACTTTTTGCAAACTCATAACTCTCACCACTAAGCACTAAAAAAAGACCATGAATTCAGCCCTTGAGGTTGAGATTCATGGTCTTTTTTTAGGTTTGCGTTTCAAAATAACAATGTGATGTTTCCTGAATTTAAAGTAAATCAATAAGCCAGCAGCAACAAGGATGGCCAGTATGCCAAATGTAATTCCCATGTAGGTATGCATCAAGTGTAAGAAGCTTTCAAAATTATTGCCGATAAATCGTCCAAGTGTCAGAAAGGTTGTACACCAGAGCAGTGCTCCGGTTCCTGCATACAAGATATATTTATAAAACTTCACGCCGCTGACACCTGATAAGTAACAAGTGAAATGACGAACCCCAGGTATAAAATACCCGAAGAAAACGGTCCACAATCCGTACTTCTTAAACCAACCTTCCGCTGTCTCGATTCGAGCTGGGGTCAGCTTCACCCATTTGCCATACCTAGTAAGAAATGGTTTACCTACCCGATGACCAATAACATAGCTTACTGTCATCCCTGTCATCGTCCCCGCATAAATCACAGCTAGTGTTGGACCGTAATCAAAGAGACCTCCTCGAGCGGTTAAAGAACCGATGAACACCATTAACGTTTCATCCGGAATCGGAGCACCAACCATCCCTGCGGACAACAAGAGATATAAAGCTACATAGCCATAATGACTGATGAAATCAAATAGGAATTCCTTCACAACCGACACACTCCCGAATTTAACATCAACTGCCCTGTTCTGCGCAGTGGGACTTACGCAGGGGCTTGCCCTAAGTTCCAGTCATGCATGCTTACACACAAACATACCTTGTACTATATCAAACGAAAGAAAGCGAGGCAATATATGCGAAATAGTGCACAGATTGTCCGTGTTGCCTTCACCTACATCGGAACCGTCGTTGGGGCTGGTTTTGCTTCCGGACAAGAAATCCTTCAATTTTTCACTCGCTACGGCTCGCTGGCAACATTAACGATTGCCCTGTCTACGGTATTATTCATATGGATTGGCATACAACTTATGCTTATGGCCCATGACTTAAAAGCAGAATCCTATGAGGATTTAAATAAAGTGCTTTTTGGAGATAAAATCGGGAAATGGATCAGTCTGTTTATGATGATTGTTCTTTTTGGCATTACCACCGTCATGTTAGCGGGTGCTGGCACGGTATTTGAAGAACAACTGCATCTCTCCTACACGACTGGCCTGGTAATCACACTCGTTCTTTCTTATGTTGTTCTTACACGAGGGATTAAAGCGATTATGACCGTCAACTCCATCGTTGTCCCTATCATGCTGCTATTCAGCTTTGTCATTGTTGTCTATACATGGCATTCACCAGCGTCAGGCAATTGGCTGCGAATAACCAGTGATGATTCCCTCTTCCGCGTCTGGTTTGCCCCCTTCCTATACACGGCCTTTAATTTGGCCATGGCACAGGCAGTGCTCGTTCCGATGGGCGGCGCGATTCGCGATCGTTCCGTGCTCTATTGGGGCGGGTTGCTTGGCGGAGCGGGTATTGGGCTCCTACTGCTAGCAGCACATTATGCCCTGTCTGCACAAATGCCGGGCATCGCACAATTTGAAATTCCGATGGGAAATATCATGACGAAACTTGGTTATTTCCCGCAAGTCGCTTATTTGCTCGTCATTTACGGCGAAATATTTACAACCTTTATTGGGGATGCGTACGGGTTATCGATGCAGCTCCAACAACGTATCAAGGTTCCTCGCAAAGTACTGCTCATCGCCATCTTACTGCTTAGCTATGCCATTAGTCACATTGGGTTTAAAACGTTATTAACTGCCTTATACCCGCTATTTGGCGTGGTTAGTGTCGTTTGGCTCGTGTTGATGATCTGGCGTAACCGCCGCAGTACGTTGTAGAGCATTCCCTTGAGGGAAGCCGAGCACGACGATCAGACGAATAAATAGCAGCAGCATTCCCATCGCAGAAGTAATAATGCCTGTAAGTAGATAAGCCCAGTGGAAATTCGCAATTTCCGTCTGATCTCGCCCAACGGCCACAAGTACAGCAAGCATCAATAACAGACCAATGATAAATAACCCAACTACGGAATAATCAATAATCGTCCATCTTGAAAAATATGTAACAGCAATCTCGACTTGGCTGACTGCTCTCGGCGAGGCAGCTTGCTGACGCCAGAGCTGGTGTACGGTCCAAGCGGTATAAATGCCGGCACCTGTCACAAAGAGTCCAACCACCGCACCTAGAATAGCCAAAAATAAATTCATTCGCGGGCTCTCCTTTCATCTTCCTCGATTAGTGCTGACGCAAGCCATAGATGAGCAATAACGTGCAGACAAAGCTAATAACGGGAAGTGCATAAAGCAAGGGAAGGATCATCACAGGCGGGAGCTTCATGGCAGGAAACCAAATCAGCTGGAGACGCTTTTTTTCCGTCTCCCCCTCTTCTTGATCTACCTTGTGAACTCGAAGTGCATCTGTCGCTCCTTCATTCCACTGAATTTTCCCTTTCTTCCACCCAACTTGATAGGAAATTTCACGATGATCTTTCTTCTTCTCGTTTCCTGAATCCACGTTCCATACCTCCAATCCCAAGCCTTCTATAAGTGAACATATAGGTGATCAGGTATCACACGAGCAGCTGCATCACGCACATGGCCGTGGCAGGTAAATAGCAGCACTTGATGACGCTGACTCAAATCAGCCAGAACGCGCAAACAGCTTTCCATCCGTTCCTCATCGAAATTCACAAGAATATCGTCCAATACCAGCGGTAAAATGGCTTTTCCTCCATACTCTTCTACGAGTGCGAAGCGCATGGATAGATACAATTGCTCAGCCGTTCCTCGGCTTAGTTGATTCGTATCCACCGTTTGCCCATTTGCTCTTACGGCAAGTAGACGCTGCTCGCCAAATGGCGCTTTCACCGCCAAGAAGGCCCCATTGGTCATCTGGGTGAAATACGCAGAAGCGCGCAGAAGCACACCTGGCTGACGATCCTTTTCATACATATCGCGAGCCTTTCGAACTAAGAGTGCAGCAAAAGATGCCACCGCATACTGATTCACTTGTTGAGAAATCGTTGTACGAATCGCTTCTGCTTGCAAACGCAAATTCGCTGCATCAGCCCCCTGCTCCAGCTTCTCGATCTGACCCGTTAGCTTGCCAATGGCCTCTCTAAGCTCATTCGTCTGCGCGATCGCTTCAACAAGCTTCTCTTGCAACGATGCAGCTAATCTAGCTAAATCTTCTTCGCCATGTGCATCCATCAGCTCCACATAGCTTTGCATGGAAGCTCGGCTTAACAGCGATTCAAGCGAAGCTTCTAAGAGCAAGCGTTCGTCATCCAGCTTTCGCCGTTCCATCTGCTCCCGTTCCAAAATACGAAGCTGCTCTCCATCAGTAGCAGAGGCCTCCTGCAAGAGCTGGTGTAGTCTCGTTTGTGACCGCTCCGTATGCTGCTTAATGAGAGATAGCGCTTCCTCAGCCTCTGCACATAATTGCTCCTGCTGGTTGTGTTCTGTGATAAGCACGACCTGCTTTTGCTCCTCTTCTTTCCAACGCTTCAACGCAAACAGACAATCATGCGTGGAAGAGGGCAACTCCAGCAGTTTACATGCCTTTTCTTCAAATGTATGGACGTTTCCGATTAAGATGTCTAGCTTGGAAGCTATTTTGTTTAGCTGGCGCAATCTCTCTTGCGCTTGTTCGATAACCTGAATCGTTTCCAACAAAGCATCCGTCGACAAATGGTCACCTACACCGAGGTTTTGCAGCCATTCCTGCCAAGCGGCATACAAATTATTGGTCTCCGCTTTGACTTCCTTTGTATCGCTGACGCGCTGCTCGTATTGCTGCTCCAACGTTTGTAGATTTTCCTGTGCATCTCGAAATTTCTCCAGCTTTCGAAGCTTTTCGCTATGCAATTGCTTATTCTTCTCTGCATCGCGGAACCAAGCATCCAAATGCGGTTGAAGGGCTTGTAGTGATAATGACATTGACTTTGACACGCTTGGTATATCCTTGGGCAGCGTCGCAGCTGCCTCTTGAAAACTGGACGGATGATGGCTCAGTAATCCCTGCTCATATTGACGAATTTGATTACGAATATGTTGTTCCAGCTGCTCAAGTTCCTGCTCCAGACGATCATCTTGAACTTTAGTGGCGGGCATGGTTCGAGAGGCTCTGCTCTCTTCTTTTTGACGACCCTTTAACCAGATATAGCCCAATACGCCAGCCAAAATAAGAAATAAACAGGCAGCTGCAAGCCAATTGCCCTGCCAGCCCAAAATTAGCGGAGTAACAAACGCTAGAATACTTGTCACTATCATCACGCGTCTACGTCCTGCACGTGCAGCGTCTCGACCAGCCTTCGCAGCCTCTTCAAGGCCTTGCAGGTAGACCTCCTGTTCGGCTTGTCGTTCCCGCTGATGCGCAACTTGAGTCGATAGCAGCTGCCAACGTGCATAATCCGATGCTAATTTTTGCAAGAAAGAAGTAGGGTCCGCGTCAAAATCTACCTTTCCTACATGCATCCCTTTGCTAGCAGCCTCCAAATGAGCAGCACGCTCTTCCTCACGCGCGATCTGCACGCGTAAGCTATCCAGCTCCGTCTGCATACGCAGCTCATTCTCCGTTGTTAGTCGGAATTGTTCTTTATATGTACGCACTCGTTCGCGAAGTGAGATGGTTACGGCGAACGAAGTAATATCGGTTTCATCCCATTGCACATCCAAATTGGCTAGTAATCGATCCACTTGCGCTCGCCCATGTGCAAGCTCAACCTGAAGCTGCTCGATCTGACGCTTATGCTCCTCATAGCTAGCCGCTTGCTCTAGCAAGTGGTTCAGCTCAATTTGATGGGCGAGCACCTCTGGCTCCATCGGGAGCGCAGCAAGCCTGCTGCGCAAGCTCTGCACACGCAGTTGCAGCTTGTCGCGCTCGGTTTGGAGGCGCTCCTGCTCGGCCTCGAGCGCCTCCAGCCTTGCTGTGGCCTGCTCGGGGAAGCCCGGCCGCGCCGGCAGGCCCTCCAGCTCGCGGCCGATCTGCCGCAAGCGGAGCCAACCGCTGCGCGCCTTGCCGGCTAGGCCGAGCTTGTGCAGCTCCGCGCGCAGCGCCTCCTGCTGCACCTCCA
This sequence comes from Paenibacillus sp. J31R109, assembly GCF_059692055.1. Classification (NCBI taxonomy): domain Bacteria; kingdom Bacillati; phylum Bacillota; class Bacilli; order Caryophanales; family Paenibacillaceae; genus Paenibacillus; species Paenibacillus sp. J31R109. The sequence continues at coordinate 119,603 of NZ_JCAUAR010000006.1, forward strand.
GGGCAGCAGCGCGCGCCTCCGCGGCGCGGCGCTCTTCTTGCAGCCGATCGTAGTCGGCTGCGCTATCACGGCTGCGGCGCAGCGACTGCTCCAGACCCTCGAGCTCCTTCAGGAGACGGTTCATCTCCTGATTGCGTCCGCGGGGTCTGTACAGGCCGTCGGCCTGCGCCGTCAGCTTGCGTTCAGCCTCCATGATGGCTGAACCGCTTACACCAAGCCCAGCGCTATACAGATAGCCGCTGAGCTCATCGGTCTGCAGGGTGCGAAGCTCCTGCAGTTCAGTTAAACCAAAAGCGAACAAGCTGCGATAGAGGTCGGCCGACAGGCCGCCTAGCAGCGTGTTCAGCTCCTCTTCGCCGCCGGTGGTACCATCGGCGAGCGTGACCTTGACGAGCCCCGCAGAGGCTCGTTTGCCGCCTGTGGCGGGCGCGTCGTAGCGCTCGACGCGGATGCGCTGCCCCTGCTCATCGAGCAGGGTTAGCGCGCCGCCATGGGCGCCTCCGCCCAGCGGCTCGTAGCGCTCCGAACGATTTGTTCGCGTTGGAAAGCCGAACAGCACCGCGCGAACGAAGCCCATGAGCGTGCTTTTGCCCGCTTCGTTCGCGCCGTAGAAAACGGCCAAATTCCCGTCCGTATGCAGCTGACGATCACGTAAGCTGCCAAATCCATCGACTTGGATGGCTATGATTCTCATCCAGTTCCCCCTCCATCCGTGGATAGCAGATCCGCGACAAGTACTTCAGCGGAACGAAGCCATTCCTGCAGCTGTTCGGGGGTTGCCGTTGCCGGATTCCCTATGGAGTGTGGCAACCCCTGCAAGGCTGCTAGCGCCTCGCCAGCGAAGCTCTCTAGTAAAGCATCATCATTTTGCATCGCCGCCGCATACCTTAGCAGATCACCTAAGAAGCTCTTCTCTTCCAGCACTGCTGCCAGATCAAGCTCACTCGCTGTTCGATCCTCGATCGATTCAATCCACACGAAGCTGCCCCGCTCCACTTCTTCTTCTCGCAATTCATCTACCAACTCTTGCAGAGCTCGTCCTTTTCGCAACCGTTCATGAAGCTCACTGCGGCCTTCCAATACGATTCTTACAATCCCATCTCGCCCACCGGCCTCATAACGGAGCCGATCCAACAGCTCTCCTAATCGGTCCTTCAAGACCTGCTCCGATGGAATGGACGCTACCGATAGTTTCTCTTGAGACCAACGAACCGTATCTAACGCGTGAAAAGTAAGCTCTGTACGTCCATTGTCATCTATGTTTACGAGATAACAGCCGCGAGGCCCCGTTTCCCGAATACTCCGTCCTTGGATGTTACCCGGATATACGATGGTTGGATGTTGGTTCACAACCTGTCTTGTATGTACGTGTCCGAGAGCCCAATAATCCATGCCCGCCTCGACTAAGTCCTGTTTGCTGCAAGGCGCATAGTTATCATGGTGCGGATCTCCATCGACATTCGTATGCAGAAGTCCGATTTGGCATACTCGGGCTTGTCCTCTTTTAAATTTCAAAGCAAGATTCTCGGTTACCGCTGAGTTCCCATAAGAAATCCCGTGAATCTCAGCGATTAATCCGCGATCCGGCTTCACAACCTGGAACGTCTCCACTCGCTCACACGCAAAAAAATGAACGTCTGCCGGCCAAACCAACTTTGCGGCACGTCCATCCTCGGGATCATGATTACCATGTATGATATAAGTAGGAATGCCTTCATCAGCTAGTTGTTCCACTGCTTTCTGGAAGCGAATTTGCGCCCGCAGTGAACGATCCGCGACATCGTAGACATCCCCGCTCACCAGTACAAAATCTACTTGTTCTTGCCTCGCTAGCGCCACAAGCTCCTTCAACGCTTCGAACGTCGATTCTCGAACTCGCTCTCGAACCCGCTCAGGAAGCGCCGACATGCCTTTAAAAGGGCTATCTAAGTGCAAATCGGCAGCATGTATAAACCGCAGTCTTTTCATGGCTTCTAACGCCTTCCTTTGTGAACTTTATTCGGGTTGACCTGCCTCTGGTTGATCCGTCTGCACGGTCACCTGATAGCGTTCATACACACTTTTCAATTGACGAAGCACACGGTTCAACGAGTAGGTTTTCTTCGCTTTTTCCCAAGCTGCTCGCGCCAAATTGTAGCGGAAAGTAGGATCGATAACGACTTTCTCCAGTGCATGGCTCAGTGCCATGGCATCACCGACAGGTACTAACAACCCATTGTGACCATGCTCAATTTGCTCCGCAATCCCGCCAACATTGGTACCAATTAAAGCTAACCAGCATAGCGCTGCTTCTGCGAACACAGATCCAAAGGCCTCCGCCCGAGAAGGCAGAACAAAGACATCGAAGAACGGCATGAATTCTTCCGGATGAAGCATATAGCCGTAAAAAATCGTATCTTCATAAATATTGTGCTCGATCGCTAATTTCTCTAGCTCTTCCCGGCTAGGACCATCGCCAATAATATGCAACACAAAGGGATGACCGCGCTTCTTCAGCTCACCACAGGCAATTAGCAGTGTATCTAAACCTTTTGCGGGAACCAGCCGGCAGACGGTAATGAATTGCGTGACTTGATTTTCATGTGAGATCGGACGGAAACGCTTCTCATCAAAGCCATTTGGAATGACGCCAATGCGTTCACTATCCTGCACATATTCAGCCATATACTGCTTAAAGGAATTAGAAACCGTAATGATTTGATCTACTTTCGCTTCTAACTCCCCATAAATCTGGGTTAGAAATTGATGCTCTACGCCATTTTCAACAATACGTCCGTTCAGAATCAGCTCGCGCTCAAAGCTGGAGTGTATAGTCAAAATAACAGGTGTATCCGGATAAATTTGCTTCATAACGAGCGCAGCAATCGGATGATGGGCATGTATAATATCAAATTTCTTAGAAATCCTTAGTTTCGTCCACCATACATAATCTTTATAGGTTTGAATGTATTTATCGATAATTGGGTTTCCGGCATACTTCCGCCAATCGAACGTAGCGAACGATACATCCTCATTCCCCTTGCCGCGAATCCGCTTAGGTAATGAGAATAATTCCATTTCCCAACCTTTTTTATTAAATCGTTCCAAAATATAGGGAACCATGGATGATACCCCGCCCGGTTGTTCCGGGGGGAAAAACAATGCTTGCAATATGTTCATTGCATGAGCCCCTCTCCCAATTCCTTGAGCTTACCTTACCTATTGTAACTTGTGACGGGCGAATAGAAAAGAGAACACGACCTCAACAGCACAAATGTTCTATCCCTGCTCCTCTTTTTCCTTTATAATAGAATCTGCTTCTATGAGAAATAGGAAAGTGGTCTTCGGTTGCCGAATATGTATCCTTTCCTATGTTGACGAAAAATAGGTCTTCTTGGAGGAAATCATGGACACAATGGATTTACTTACCGGTGAATTAGCTTCGTTTTTATCCCATGCCATAATCGTAGTTATGGTCGCGCTCATGTTTGTCATCTCCCTGCGTTTGTTTCTAGACCGACGAAAAAAAGGATATATGTCCATGACAATATCACTTGTTATTGTCGGTATCCATTATTTGCTGCAACTATATCTACAAGTTAGCGGTAACGATACGAGCATCGCTGATTATGCGGTGACCATGCTCAAAATAATTTCATTTGTACTTATAAATATGGGAATTTATCAATTATATAATCGTACGAATCGCAAGCAATACATATTTTTCTATGGGCTCATCATTATGGGTTTCGTCGTATCGACACTCCATTTTATTGTTCCGAATCTGTATAGCGGGACCGAGCATCAAGTTCGTCTCCTGCAAAATATTGGCCTTGAGCTGTACATATTCGTTCTCATTTTTCTGTGTTTTTATATGATTCCACCCTACATCGGTCAACAAATGAAATATCAAGTTGCGTTAACGCTTTACTTTTTCTTTCAGACCGTTCAGCTTGTCAATACCTATGTCTATGAGAACGCGCAGCCCTTGCTAACAATTGCTGTCAATCTCCTGCCCATCCTGTATTATTTTCTCTTGTTTATGATACTCTTCGATCGTGTCGTTGAGCTCATGCAAGCCATCTACAATTCATCGATTACAGACGGCCTGACAAGGCTTTATAATCGCAAGTTTTTCTATAATCGCGTCACGCAATATGTGCAGCGACATTTACCTGTTTATATTTTGTTCAGTGATATCGATAATTTCAAGAAATTAAATGATACACAAGGCCACCAGATGGGTGACAATGTACTCAAGCAAGTAGCTCAAATTATGAAAGATGAAGCAGAAGAATGCGGGATTGCCGGCCGTTATGGCGGTGAAGAGATGGTGATCATGGTTTCTGACCCCAGCATCAAAATGGACGCTTTTGCAGAACGGATTCGCAGCCGAATTGAGAAGGAAACGATTGTAACGGCGAGTATCGGATACAGCAAATATAAGAATGGATTAAGCGCCGAAGAACTCATCAAACAAGCGGATGAAGCGATGTATCGTGCCAAGACGACTGGCAAAAACAAGGTTGTAAAGTTCGCTTAATTTAGTAAAAGCTGGAGTACCGCACCTGGAGGTAAGTAACTCACCTACTTTTCAGTTCTTATGTCTTCTCGCACTATGCCTTATAATAGAGGGGTACAGACCATTCCGTACAAATTCAAGGTTAGAGCAGGAGGCAATGTTACATGCAATATCGTAAACTAGGGAATAGCGGTCTCAAAGTTAGTGAAATTAGTCTAGGCAGTTGGCTCACCTATGGCGGTTACGTGGGGGAAGACCCTGCTGTGCGTTCCATTGAGCAAGCTTACGATCTAGGAGTTAACTTTTTCGATACAGCCAATGTGTATGAACGCGGAGAAGCTGAGCAGGTAATGGGTAAGGTCCTTTCCGCTTATCCTCGGGAATCTTATGTTCTAGCTACGAAAGTTTTTGGCAAAATGGGTGAAGGCCCGAACGATCGTGGACTCTCCCGCAAGCATATTAGAGAACAGGCTGAAGCTAGCCTGCGCCGCCTCAATGCGGATTATATCGACATTTATTACTGTCACCGTTTTGATACAGAAACACCATTAGAGGAAACGCTGCGCGCGCTTGATGATCTGGTCACACAAGGTAAGGTGCTTTACATTGGAGTCAGTGAATGGACGCCAGCTCAAATTGTGGAAGCTTATGCGCTTGCTGACAAGCTTTTGCTCGACAAGCTGATCGTGAATCAGCCCGTGTACAATATGTTCAATCGTTACATCGAAAAAGATATCATCCCGCTCGGCGAAACAAAAGGCTTCGGTCAAGTTGTTTTCTCTCCGTTGGCCCAAGGCCTGCTCACAGGCAAATACCGTGCGGGTCAGCCAATCGCTGCTGATAGCCGTGCAAGCAGTAAAAACTGGGATGAGAAGCAGCTTAATGAGACTTCTTTACATAAAGTAGCTCAATTATCTAGTATTGCGGATGAATTAGGCATCAAGGTGTCCCAACTGGCCATTGCTTGGATCCTACGCCAAAACAACGTATCCAGCGCCCTTGTCGGTGCGAGCCGTCCTGAGCAAGTCGTGGAGAATTGCAATGCAAGCGGCATTCAATTGACGGATGATGTGCTTAGCAGCATTGAGACTATTCTGCAAGGGTAACTCAGGGACTGCAACAATTTCATAGGAAGAATTGTGAAACCTGCCTGCTGGCAGGTTTTTCGCGCATGTTAGTGCGCTAGCAAGCTGCTCAGTCCTCGGAAAGTCAGAATCTAAAAAAGGATGCGAATATACATCTTTTTCCACTAGAATAGTCGTAGTCTATTAGCAAAGATGCAATTACGCATCTTTTTCCACCATATTTACCCTTTTTTATAGAATATCGGTAAAAAAAAGGATGTATTTTCGCAGCAATTCCTCGATAAACGCTCTATTCTCCTTATAAAAGATGTATTTTTGCAGTTCTCTGCTCATAGCTAGACGCTGAATGGGAACCCAAATAGGGGTAAGCACTGCTTACCCCTAAACCCAAAACATATAAATTCTATATATGTCAAAAAAAGAGGAGCAACATCGCCCCTCTCCCCTCATCCTTACTCATTACCTTCCAAGTAGTGTTCCTTACAGAACGCTTCCACAACGGCAACTTCATCATCCTCTAAATCAAAATCCAGATATAGCTCCGTCGTTTTCTCGTATAGTTCATATTTCATAAGTGCTGACGTTTCTTCGGTCACATTATAAATGGCTCTAATATAGAGGCCACTCTCGGAATATAGCTCATCATCTTCCTCAACTTCAATATCGATGATAAATTCGTAGCGCTGCCCTGTCAAAATCCCAAAAGGATCTCGAACTAATTCCACTGTATACGTTGTAATGGTAAACATTGTACCGCCCCTTTCTCTTCTGCACCTGTTAGTATACCCGAAATGGGAGCAAAAGAAAAAAGCTTATTCCTGATGCTGGTGGCTCCATTGCGTCCATCACTTTTCTAGACATCGTCTTGTTTGATGGATCCCTGAACCGGATTGTCTGGGACATGCTTTCGTTTCCAGTTCTTCGGGTTCAAGTAGCTTCTATATTTCTTGGCAACTTCCTTGCCTAATAAGATACCACCCGTCCAGAAAGTCACCTCGCTGAATATTAGCAATCCCGCTATCCACTTTGCCATGCCACCTCCGGTATGGACGAAAAATGGAATTGTAAACGCACTTAGAAAGGCAAGTGTCGATAAAATTAATAAGCTGATACCCAGCTTTTTGGCCACGTAAATTCCCCCTTCTAGTTCAAATAACACCTGATTTGATTATTAGTACTTACGCATATAAATGATTAGCGTTGCAATAAATCGTTTCAACTCCATCTTTCAACACACAAAAAGCCACCAATCCATAAAGGAAATGGCGGCTCCATAATTATTCAACATCCGCAGCACATCGGAAACCGATGTTGCCTGTTGAGCTGTCTGGCGTATTCTTACTGCGTGCTGCGACGCGATAACGATTGCAATACGAACGGTGGCACAAGTACGAGCCGCCTCTCAGCACGCGTGTATCACCCGCTGGAGGGCCAATGGGGTTGTCCTTTTTGCCCTTCACATGGTAGTTCGGGCTAAACCAATCCGAGCACCACTCCCACACGTTCCCCGCCACGTTGTACAAGCCAAATGCGTTCGGCTCAAAAGCTTTGACTGGCGCGGTGCCTGCATAGCCATCGCTTTGGTTGTTTTTGTCAGGGAATTTCCCTTGCCAAATGTTACACAAATGTCGTCCGCCAGGCTTAAGCTCGTCCCCCCATGGATAGCGCTTCTGGTTTAGTCCGCCGCGAGCGGCGAATTCCCATTCAGCTTCCGTAGGTAGACGTTTGCCTGCCCACTGGCAATAGGCCATCGCATCTGTCCATGATACATGAATGACGGGATGGTCCCACCGCTCCTCGACATGCGAATCTGGACCTTCTGGGTGCAGCCAATCTGCTCCCTCAACGACCCACCACCAAGGGGTTTGCTGTACTGTATTCTGTACGCGTGCAGCCGTTGCTTCAGACACGAACAAGTGAAAAACGAAGGACCAGCCGAAAGCCTCCGCTTCCGTTTTGTACTTAGTTTCATCCACAAAACGTTTGAACTCCGCATTCGTTACCGCACAGGGATCTATGTAAAAAGGTTTTAGAGTAATCTCACGCACTGGCCCCTCGCCATCCGCAGGGAATCCTTCACGGTCGTCCGTTCCCATGAGAAATTTCCCACCAGGGATGAGCACCATGCCCTCTCTAGCTCGCGTCTCAACTGAAATTATTACATCGGATTGAGCAGCCGGCTGTTCAGATGCCGGACGGCTGGCTGAACAGCAGCTTGGTTTATTGGTTTCCATATCTGACGTCCTCTCCCATGTGTTGTCATGTAGCTTGCTATTAACTAAATATAGCAATTCCGACTAGCGCCGACAATACAATTGTAGCGAGCGGATGCCATTTGTATTTATAAACAACAAGAAACACACCAGCGGCAATCAGAATGGTGAATAACACTTGCCACGAAAAAATAGATGCCATCCCATCCGGGAAGCCAAAGTGAATTGCCGCGTAGACGATTAGTCCCGTAACAATCGGTCTCAGGCCATAGAAAGTCGTGTGTACCGCTTTGCTTTGAACTATTTTATAAAAGAAAGAAGAAATGATAAGAATAATGACGAACGACGGTAAGACCATCCCTATCGTGGAAAAAATAGCTCCCAGAATGCCATCTGCCCTATAACCAATCAGGGTAGCAGTATTCGTTGCAATTGGCCCAGGAGACATCCCAGCCACGGCAACACTTTGAGCAAAATGCTCACTTGTCATCCATCCATGCTGTTCAACTTCATGTTGAATGATGGGAATCATGGCATAGCCGCCGCCGAAAGACATGAACCCTATTTTCAAAAAAGTCACAAAAAGATCCCACAACATCTACATACCCACCCTTCTTAGATACCATCCGCAATATAGTAATCGTAGTAGGTGTAGCCATTATAGGACGTTTGTTGTGGCTCTTTGCCTTTTTCCAAACTAATTTGGATTCCGAAAGTTTCTTTCACTTTGACAAATACATATCCGATAAATAAACCTACGAGAATCATAAAAAGCGGATTGATTGGAAGCAGCAATAGAATTGCTACCGTTCCAACTGCGGTTATTAAGGTCGTTTTATCAAAAATAGCCGAACGAGCCATATTGTATGCCGCCAACACGATGAGACCAATAATGGCACCATGGATGCCTTTGAAAGCCGCTATGACTTTCGGTTCGGATTGCATGAACATTAAGAAAATACTTAGTATCAACGCAATCAAGAACGTGGGTAAAGCAATGCCGATGACGGCTGCTGCTGCACCTGGAATCCCTGCTAGGCGATAGCCGATAAATGCCGATGCATTAACGCCAATCCCCCCAGGAGCTGAACCTGCAATGGCGACGATATTGGAGATCTCGTCTTCTTTGATCCAGGCTCGCTTGCCTACCACTTCCCTCTCAATGACGGGAATCATGGCATATCCCCCGCCAAATGTAGAAGGTCCGATTTTGAGAAATGTCCAGAATATCTCCAAACAAAGATGTAATTGATGTTTCTGCATATGGATTCCCCCTGTAGCCCATTTGTATGGTCTCTCAATTATACTCCACTTAACTTCAAATTGGAATAAACATTTTCACATTCAATCCATTCAGGAAAACAAAACTCGATTAGTCACCTAAAATTAATACCTTTAATCCGATAGATTCACTTAGTTTAAATCAATATGATATTAAGTAACGTAAAACTATGACTTTAAGAAAGACATTAACGAAATCATAGTTTATTTTCCAACCATAATAAAAAGCCAAGAGATGGACACCATCCCTTGGCTTTTTATCATGTATTTGTTGTGTGCTTTCTCAATTTTCGCTACAAGCCGTACTTAGCCCTTCATTGAACCTGATGTAATTCCTTCAATAAATTTCCTTTGAAAAATAATATAAATCATGATAATAGGTACAATTGCAATGGATACGCCAGCTGCAATCAGAGACTGGTTAGAGGTGTATTCACCGAAGAAATACATCATCCCCAGCGGCAACGTACGATAAGCATCATCATATACGAATAGCAGTGGAAGTAAAAAGTCATTCCACGACCACATAAATTCAAATACTAATAAAGAAGTAATTGCTGGGATCGTCAACGGCAGCATAATATGCACAAAAGCTTTGAAATCATTACAACCGTCAATTTTCGATGCATCCATCAATTCATCTGGTAAATCTTTAAAAAATGTGCGCATCATAAAAATAGCAAACGGCATCGCCAACCCAAGACTCGGCAAAATTAACGCCCAATAGGTATTTATTAAATTTAAACTTTGCATAGTGTAATACAGTGGAATAACCATTGCTTGAATCGGTACCATCATGCCAAATAAAAAGATGAAGAACAGCACATCTCTACCTGGGAATTTCAGCTTACCAAAACCAAAACCTGCTAACGATGCTAATAGAATGATAAAAAATACGCGAGGAATGGCTACAAATACGCTATTCATCAGATACTTACCCATTTTCCCAACTGTCCATGCTTCGGAAAAGTTACTGAAGGTCAAGTACTTTGGAAATGCAAATAGATTTGCATTTAATTCACTTACAGGTTTAAGTGCTGCTAGAAGAATCCATACGATTGGCATTATCGAAATGAACGTGAATGCAAGTAAAATCAGATAAACACTAGCTTGTTTGATATACGTTGACGTGCTTTGTGGAGCCGTCAGTTGAATTCCGATTGTATCTTTCATCAATAACGCCTCCCTGTTAATCATTTCTTTCAGCAAAGCGCATATATCCGATTGAGCAAGTGGCAATAATGAGAGCTAAAGTTATCGAGATGGCTGCTCCATAGCCTACTTCATTGGAGCGAAAAGCGCTATCAAACATATACGTAGAGATGACCTCGGAGGAATGATATGGACCCCCTTTTGTCATCATATAAATAATATCAAACACTTTGAAGGAGCCAATTAAAGAATTCAAAACTAATAAGGTAATGGTACTTTTCAATAAAGGAATCGTCACACGGGCAAACGTTTGCAAAATGGATGCTCCTTCTATCTTGGCAACTTCATAGTAGCTTTTATCAATTCCCTGCATAGCAGCCATAAAGATGACCATACAAAATCCATAATACGTCCAGCTTCCAGCTGTAGCTAATGCCGGCATAACGGTATGTTCATTCCCCAACCAATCTAGCGCCAATCCACTTAAACCTATTTTCTCTAAAGTCGTATTGATAATTCCAAAGCTTGGATGATAAATCCAGTTCCATACGATACCAACCGCAACTAACGAAATGATCGTTGGCATAAAATACGTAACTCTGAAAATCATAGCCCCTCGAATTCCCTTAGAGAGAACCAATAAGGCAAGAAGTAATCCAATACAAATAGGAACTGTCACTGAACAAGCAATCCAGAACAAATTGTTCCCCAGCGCTTTCCAAAAAATAGGATCATGCAGCAAACGTACATAATTGTCGAATCCAATAAAATTCATGGTAGGGCTGGCCCCATCCCAATCAAACATACTATATTGAGCAGTTTGCAGAATGGGGATAACTAGAAAAATAATATAAAAAATCAAAGCGGGCAGAATAAAAAACAGTGCTTTAAATGGTTTAATTTTGATGAGGATACTCATATGTTCACCTCCTATGCCTTTGCTTATTGGATCCGCATAAGGATAGGGCTGACAGCCCTATCTTTATGCCTTCCAGTTCATCTTAGTTGTTGCCCTTCGCCTTTTCTTCCGCATACACTTTTTGCTTATTCTTAACAACCTCTGCGCCAGTTTTCTTCCCTGCAATCAATTCCTGCAAGTCATTCATCGTCACGTCATTCACCTTCTGCGGCATTAAGACATCTAGACTGTAGGAAAGACCTGCTGGTGCTGCAGACAAGTTAACCACTTCTTTAAAAAGGGAATTCGCATTAATTGTATTTACATCAATTGTCATTGGAGGAATAATACTTGCCTCGTACCAAATTTTTGCCGTTTCATTGGAGTACATATAATCTAGGAATTTGACAGTTTCATCCGCACGAGGCGTACTGGAAGAGATGGCAAATGTGCCGCCAATTCCACCAGGTGCCATAAGTGGCAAATTAGGTTTAACGGATGGGAGTACGAAGAAACCAACATCATCTTTCAAGTTTTCAACCATGCCGCTGACCATCCATGTACCTGTCATACGCATAGCTGCTTTACCTGTGAAAAATTCTTTATTGCCATCATCGTAGGAAATCGCGAGAGGGCTTTTTGTCGTATACCCGTCAGTAATCAATTTTTTAAATGTATCTAATGATTCCGCAAAAATCGGTTGATCAAAGCTCTTTTGACCATTCAGAACCGCGTCCATTTCTGTTTTACCTGCAACAGCTGTATAGAATATGCTTTCCAAGTGAAACGCTGGCCATTGGTCTTTATCATCCAAAGAAATGCCAACCATACCTTTATCTTTAGCCGCCTTGCAAATGGCCAAGAATTCATCATATGTTTTTGGAACACTTACGCCCAAATCCTTAAAAATTTTCTTGTTATAGTAGACGCCAAGCATTTCCACTTGCGTACCAACGCCGTATACCTTTTTATTGAACGTGTTACGTTCTTGAATCCAGGCAGGGAAACGTTTATTCCATCCCAGACTTTCTGATTTAGCTGTCAAATCCATAAGTAAATTAGCGTTGGCGAGAACACCTAGATAACCAGGCCCTGCATCATAGGCAAACAAATCGGGTCCATCTTTACTTAATAGCGCCGGCTTAATTAATTTACGTTGATCGTCTGCTTTCATGGAAGATCTTTTGATCTTAATATTGGCATTTTGTTTCTCGAAATTTGCAATAATCGTGTCCATCGCTTTCGACTGGGTTTGATCCGTATAATTATCCCAAAAGTTAACCGTTACCACTTCACCTTTTTTCACATTCTCAGTAGTTGTACTGGCTGCTTTACCAGGAGCTTTCGTTGAACAAGCTGTTAAGACCAAACCACTAATTAGCATAACCGGAACTACTGAGCGAATTAATTTTTTCATTCCTATCTCCCCTGTCATTCTGATTTTGGATTAACCTTGTAAACAGCTACGTAAAAAGTGCAATGTTTCTTGCAACAGCTCCTTCTTTTCATCACCAATTCTGCATTCCATCGATAAATAACCTTGATAATTAAGCCTTTGTAAGGTTTGAAACGGCGTCCGAAAATCAGTATGCGCTTTCCCAGGAAGCTGTCGATTGCTATCCGCTAGATGAAAGTAGCCCAAGCTGCTAAATTCACTCTCGATGGTACGTGAAATATCCCCCTCTTCGATATTCATGTGGAAGAAGTCACCCAAAACCTTCAGATGTCGGCTCTCTATCTCTCTAATCAAAGAAGCAGCTTGTGAAACTGTATGCAGCATATGATCTTCATAACGGTTCAAAGGTTCAATAAATAAGGTTACTTGCAGCTTGTCAGCATGCTCAGCTATTCGCTTAAGCGAATCTACTAATGCGTTGTGATCTCCTTGTACATCCCGTGGCAACACTTGATGTGGTAAAGATTTGGAGAACATCCCGTACGCTGCTGGCGCAATAATCCCTTGTGCACCTAATTGGGCTGCAAGCTTCAAAGAATGTTGGACATCCGCAACGGCTTCTAGTCTTTTGGATTCGTCGAAATGACCAATCCAATGTCGATAACCACCGCAGATGGCCGTAAGAGGTATGCCCGTTCCATCGATTGCGGCTTGCAGTTCAGAAGCTAATCGTTCCTGTAATGGCTGTTGAAAAAGGTTTAATTCTACGCCGTCATAACCGACCTCTTTGGCCATTTGGAACACTTCTTTGTAATCAGAAAGACCCGTTAACTTATCTTGAATGGCAAATTTCATCGTGTACGCTCCTATAAAGTGATCATTAATTTTTCGTAAAATACCCGTCAATTTTCTTTTTATTGAGTTCACGATAATGGGATGGCGATGTACCTACATAGGTTTTAAACAATCTTGTGAAGTTAGGAATGCCATTAAACCCTAGTGATAACGCAATTTCGGTAATTGAAAGCTGACTTGTTTTTAGCAACGTCTTGGCTTTATCAATTTTCATTTCCCGCTGCACCTGTATCGGCGACCTACCGTACAATTCCTTGAATCGATTACTAACGTACGTTGGGTGCATATTCAATTCTTTGGCAAATTGAGATAATGAGAAATCCTGTTCAGGATGTTGGATGATTTTCGCTAATATTTCCATGAAACTTCGCGATTGAATGTTAGTTCCTGTATGCTGATCTATATGAATAGCGCTTTCAAGTACTAAGTAAATTAACTCAAGGGCTTTAGCCTTACGCAAAATCGTTCTTGGTAAAAATCCCGTTTGTTGTTTGAGCTCATTGTATTGTAGAAAAACCCTCTCAAATTCTTCTTTATCCTTTAATTTAAAGGTATAAGGGATTTGAAACAGCTTGAGTACATCGATGACTCCACCAATTTCAAAGGTAAAGTGCGACCATAAAAAGATCGACTCCTCCGAGTTCTCTTTGTAATGATCATGCGCGACATTAGGCGGAATTAGAATGACCGTTCCCGGTTCTATCGAAAATATTTCCTCTCCAATTCGAAGTTTGGCATAACCCTTCTTATGGTAAGACATGACATAACAAGGCCGGACGCGGTTGTAGGTTTTCATTTCACGCCGATTATGAATATCAAACTCAATAATATTGAGCACCGCATTCTTTAATATAAGATCTAAATCCATAGCACCATCCGACACGCTATCCCCCCTTATGGTTCATTCAGTCAACGTAAATGCGACACCTAATTTAATGCTTTCTTCCGGTTTACGGTCTACATAATGCTCATATCCATCAGCAGCTTCCTCAAAAGGAATTACGGGGTCAACAATCTCTTCGCAGTTCACTTGATTGGTTGCTAACAAACGCCAACATACCTCTTGAATTCTTTTCCAGCTCCAGCGTGGATAGTCCGGATTCGGCTCGCTGCAAGCACGAGAAAATACGATCTTCGCATTGTTAAAGTGCGCTTCCATCCCTAGATGTAATCCACCTTTAAATGGTCTTGCCCAGCCAACAAAAGCGATTGTCCCTCCATAAGCTAACCCTCGCAAACAAGCTTGTAAAGCATGTTCATTCGCACTTGTCTCGATGATGACATCAACACCAAGCTTGTCAGTTGCTTTTTTTAGTTCAAGCCCCACATCCTGTGACATCGGATCGAATGCTTCATCTGCTCCTGCACGGAGTGCAGCTTCTCTTCTCTTCTGAATGGGGTCGATGACAGCCACGTAGCTGGCACCTGCTAACTTAGCCATTTGAGCCGCGATTGCTCCAATAGCGCCAAGCCCTGAAATCGCTACGCGATCTCCCATCTTAACTTGCCCATCCCGAATTCCACCTAAGGCAAATTGAGCAGGATCGAAGCATACAGCATTTTTCCACAACATATCTTCTGGCATTTTCATTAAACGTTTTGGATTCTTTATATTCACCACATGAGACTCGCGAATGCCACCATAGCCGCAAAGTCTTTCACCAATCTCATATCCTTGCACATCAGGTCCGATTTCCGTAATACGAGCCACCCATTGATTACCAATATTCCAATTTCCAAATGGACTTCCTACAGCTTCGTTTGGATTTGGCGGCATAAATGCATGCCATTCTTGATCATAGATAGCTTCCTTCTGGTTCCGTTCTCCGCGAAAATCAGCTATTTCTGACCCATGCTTTGGAGACGCGTACTCCACTTTCACTCTTACTTCTCCTGCTATCAGGGGAGCTTCCTCATAACTTACTAATTCTGCTTTGCGTGGTGCCGTTGCGACAAGTTGTTGTGGCATGTTGAATCCTCCGATTTATTCTATAGGAATGCTTGATGTATTAAAATCAGTTATCATAAAAAAGTTTCTTAGTTAACCGCTTACATGTTAATTATAAAGGGAAATCTCATTTTATTCATGGCACTAATAAATTGATATTTATCACTAATACAGGTTTAATTAATATTTACCCATCGCTGTGTTTGGTGACTTTCCAGAATAGCATCCACAACTTTCATCACCTGATGTCCATCCTTAAAGTCCGCAAACGATCTTACTTCGGTTAATTCATTCGCTTCCTTGTTTCGAACCGAAGTGTAGAAATCTATTAGCATATTTTTCAATGCATCCGGCCAGCCTTCGAGATGCCCGCCAGGGTAATGCGACAATGCTGCAGCAGAATCGGAAAGCAATCGCGGGTCCGACAATAACTCTTGATTCGCTCGGTCACGATGACCTATCCATAGAGAATTTGGCTTTTCTTGATTCCAAGCTAGTGATCCTTTGTCCGCTGCAATTTCAAAAAAGAGCTTATTCTTGCGACCAGCGCTTACTTGTGAAATCGTAAATACGCCTTGAATGCCATCTTCAAAGTGGACTAGTACACTTCCGTAATCTTCTGTTTCCATGGGAATTTCCTCGTACACAGGTTCCGATGCTATCGCACCTGTATACGCTTTTTCAATTGATTTTAGCCTTATTGGATGAACAACCTTCAAATCAGCAAACACTTTGACGATTTTCTTTCCCAACACATATTGGACGGTATCACACCAGTGAGAACCAATATCCGCTATAGCACGTGAAGCACCATTATATTTTGGTTCTAAACGCCAATTGTAATCTGTCTGGTTTAATAGCCAATCCTGTAAGAAACCCCCGTACACAAGGTTTACTTTGCCATGCGCCGACATAAGAAGTTGATGTTTGATTTCGGCAATCAATGGATAATGGCGATAATTAAAGGCTACGCCATTTACGCTCTTTTGAGCTTCTGCCAACTGAGCTAGCTCTTTCGTCTGTTCACTGCTCATCCCTAAAGGTTTTTCAGATAATATATGCTTGCCTGCCAATAAGACCTCGCGATTAATCGCATAATGCATATAGTTCGGTGTGCAATTATGAATAGCCATAACTTCGCTATCTTGAATGAGTTCACTTTCATTGCCGTATGCTTTGGAAATCCCATATTCGGAGGCGATTTGTTGTGCTTTCTCTAAACAACTACCTGCAACGGCAATCACATGTAAATAAGGAATACGCCGGATCGCCTCTATATGTGCTTGCGCTGAGAAACCTGTCCCTATGATTCCGATATGAATAACCTTCATTACAGCTTCTCCAGTGGTTCCGTTTTACCAAATTGCAATTGAGGACCTTCGATTGGAGCTGCCCAATGAGCGGCATTCCGGATGACCTTCATAATTTGCGGATTATGGTAGGTTGGGTACGTTTCGTGCCCTGGTCGGAAATAAAATATTTTTCCTTTACCGCGTGAATACGTACATCCACTTCTAAACACTTCCCCACCAGCGAACCAACTTAGGAAGAGTAGACTCTCTGGTTCTGGGATATCAAAAAATTCCCCATACATTTCCTCTTTCTCGAGCTCAATA
Organism: Paenibacillus sp. J31R109; assembly: GCF_059692055.1. NCBI lineage: Bacteria > Bacillati > Bacillota > Bacilli > Caryophanales > Paenibacillaceae > Paenibacillus > Paenibacillus sp. J31R109. Next base: position 136,548 of record NZ_JCAUAR010000006.1, read on the forward strand.
TATTCACCAATGCCTGCGACGATCGGATGACTGGGATCCACTACCCACAATCGTTCCTTTTCTCCAACCTGACGCCATTTCAAATCACATGAGGTTCCCATTAATTTTTTAAAAATTTTCGAAAAGTGGCCCGAGTGAAGGACGATCATTCCCATACCTTCTTGTACGCGTTGATATACCTTTTGAACAACATCGTCCTGTACTTCCTCATGGGCTTTGTGTCCCCACCAAATTAACACATCTGTCTCACGAAGAACCCTATCCGTAAGCCCATGCTCAACTTCATCTAGTATGGCAGTCTGTACATTCACCCCTTCTTGTTGCAAACCCTTCGCAATCGCATGATGAATCCCTTCAGGGTAAATTGCAGCTACAGCATCGTTCAATCTTTCATGTCGAAACTCATTCCAAACGGTGATATTCACTAGAACTCCTCCTTTTGAGTTGCTTTATTTTTGACATGTTTCTTTTTCACATAAAATAATAAAGCCCTTACAAACATTGTAAACGAAGCAATTACGCCTTTTATATGGCTCAAATAAATAGGTATTTACCAGTTCTACAGGTTGAATAAAATCTACAATTAGACTGTAGAAGATTTGTTGGAGACAGTAAAAAGCCAAGGGATGGTTGCCCATCTCTTGGCTTCACTGTTGACTATTCACGCTAATCGTTTATACATACATACATACATACATACATACCATACGGATCATTTGGCCGCTCCAACAGACACAGCGGTCAGCCAGCGTTTCAATTTCACAACCTCGGAACCTGCTAGCATCATGATGCCAACCCCGTGATTATCATTTTTGACGGTGAGCAGATCCTTCTTATAATAATCTGCTGTGAAGGCATAACGCGAACCGCTGCATACGCCATGCACATTTCCTTGAGCATCAATTGCCTTTCTTGTCAGCCCGCTCCACGCCTTCAAAGCCGCCTCGATGTAGCGCTGCGGTTCCTGAAGCCAGCCAAAACGGACACCTCGCGCAAACGCATAAGCAAACATGGCCGTACACGAAGCTTCTTCGTACGCATCGGAATCGTTCAATACTTGATGCCAAAGACCGCTCTCGGCTTGCAGATCTGCATATCCTCCGCACAGGTCATTGAAGAAACCAATGAGCGCTGAACGATCTTTATGCGCAGCAGGCAAGGCTTCCAACACTTCTGTTAACGAAAACAGTGTCCAACCATTGCCACGTCCCCAAGGAATTCCGGTCGGCATGCCATATTTAAAATCAAAAACGTGCGACATAATTCGCTCTTCCGGCATATACAAATACTTGCGGAACAGCAGGAATTGCTTCGCCGCTTCATCAAGCGCTTCTTCTTTGCCCGTGATCCGCGCATAACGGCACAAGAACGGCGTGCTCATATAGAGATCATCGGCCCACATCGTATTTTCCGAATATTCATCCGCACAAATCCGATAAAAGGCGCCGTCTTCCTTGCGTTCTAAGCGGTGAAGGATGAAATCAGCGATTCGATCTGCAATGTTCATGAAGCCTTGATCTTGCTGCTCCTGATAAGCCTCTAACATCGCAGAACCGAAGGAGCCGCAGTTATCCAGCATTTTCATCATAACCAATTGTTGATTGATAGCTGGAAAGCCATATTGCTCACGATCCCAAAGTGAATACGCAAACAGATCGGTACAGCTTTGCACGTGCTCCAGCGCATAGCGGGTAATGTCAGACCGATCTAGTAAACGCCCCGTTTGGAGTAATCCATAAATCGTAACCCCAAGCGGATAATCCCAACGCGCATAATTCGTTACATTGCCAACTGTCCACTTGTTGCTCAGCATCGCATTCTCATAATAAGGACGAATCCAAGTATCAGGTTGGTCCAGACGCCAATAAGTCATCTCCCCAGCATGGATATCCACTTTGTAAAGTCGATCTGTTCGAACTAGTTCCTCGTAGGGAATGGAGACTTCCGCATCGAGTGGACCCATATACAACCAAGGACCTCTAGCGCCATGCACCTGTGTTGGCGAGCTGCATGCGACACTCGTCTGCAAGGTATAGCCCCACGCGTTCTCGTTACTAACACTACATATGACTAAATCATGATACCCATAAGGAAGCGGCACCTCTACTTGAAAGCTGTTAGCTTCAGCAAGCTCTAGGACTTGCTTGCCGTTCACCCACACAGTTAATGGACTTGCCGCATGCCCTTGTATTCTGCAAGATTCTTCACTACCGCGAACATTGTACAGCTTTGTCCAAGCATAAGCTTGCTTACCTGGCTGGATGCCAAATATTCGCTCGCAGTCCGGTTTCGTGGCCTCAATCTTGTTCCACGCTAAGGTTGGCAGCCAACACAAGCCGTTATTTGTCTCCGAAGACAGGGCATCAGGTAACGAACGCCCCTCGAAAATATCGTGATCGACAGGCTCCGAAAATACCCAACCAGCATGTCCCTGACGTTCCGTAAATGGTGCTAGCACATTCAGAATGCGTACCTTGGCTTCATCGGAACCGAAACGACAGCCGAATCCAGCAACTGTATGCTTCGCTTTGATAAAGAGACGATTCCACCCTTTCACGAAGTCTACATTTAACTTCACAGTGGCATCGAGCTTAATCTCGTCAATGACATTGGAACGATATGTCAATTCATCATTGAAGTAAAACTGAATCGGTCCCAAACATTGAAGCAAAACGTCCAAATTGCGTTCGCCATCACTCCAAACTAACGCATAGGCATAAGAAAATTGGCCAGGCCTCGCTTCAGGAAATCTGCGAGCCAAATCGAGATCAAACATCCCTTTGTCATTTTGCATAATACCTGCACGGCTAAACGCTCGAAACGCAAAAGGAACAGGTGGATTTGCACCAATGTACCGATCAGCAAGGACTTTCAACTTTCGTGTATCGTCATTTCCCAAACGGGTTTGAATACTCTCTTGATCATGAAAATAGATCGTCATAACGAACTTCCTTTCTACCGTAGACGGATCTTGAATGTCCGATCATAAGGCGTAACCAAGTTGACATGAACATATTGACATCCAGCGGGATGCGAATCTTCACGAAGGATAGGCAGCCTATGCTCATAAGTACCTGATGAAATTTCAATGACATCTCCGTCTACCTCATAGCGCATTGCACCACTTTGGAGAAAGTACTTCCCTTCTTCACCTGCGTGCAAATCCTCACCGCTTACCGTACCTTCATTGCCAAAAATAAAAGTCACTTGCGTGAACACATCTTCACGCTCGTCTGACGCCACACGGATCGTCCATTCGGAATCCCCTGAATTCATGATTTCTGCTTGCAGCGCCAGCTTTTGCAGATGGGTCATTGGTCGATGCTGATGTGGAAGTAAATACCACGGACTGAGTGTCGAACTTTCCGTTCCTGCCCGCAGCAAATGACGCGGAATAGGGCCGTTGTAGCCTTTTTCCAGTACCGTTTCAAGCTTATATACGCCTTCATCTACAGTCAGATCGGTGAACTTCACAATGCCTGGAGAGAAGGAAGTAGCTAGTTTAATCCCCAAAAGTCTTGCTTTCCCCTGGCGAAGAGAGAAGAAAGACGGTGTCTGTGACATGATGGTTACACTTTGATTCAGCTCACGAATGCGAACCAGTGGAGCTCCAAAAGTAAAATGCATGCTGCTATGCTGAATCTGGCTATGGTGGCCAACTTCTTTTACTTGCTGCAGATGTTCCTTCATCGGATGCTGTGCATTTATCACTTTCACATAACGATCCAGCAGCGATGCTCGCTCCAACTGAGCAATATCAGCCTCCGGGTACACGAGCATATTCATCAGCGGATGGTTGTTCACGCCTTCGTGGAAACCTGTGATGAAAGATCCCGCATAATCAGCCATTGCAGCAAAGAGCGAATCTTTATCATACGCCGCCATTAAGCGGTAAATGGGAAAATAGTTCGCCATCGTAGCTGTCTGACCAAAATCTTGTCGTCCGGAATAATCGGTGACAACTTCTCCAGTCGGGTGGATTAAGTACATCATCATGCGTAGATTGCGACGTACACATTCAATGAGTTCTGGGCGGTTCATCAAACGTCCCGTGTGATACAGTGCGATATCGCTGACAGCGTTGTAGATCCCATTGCTCCGTTCTGTCCATTCTCCATCTTCGGTGATATCCAAGCCTTCAGCCAACCAATCTTCCGCTCGGGCCAAAAGCGCAGGCTGAGGAAAAATCTCATGCAACAACGAAAGCGCTGCGGTAATAACCCACCGATGATTCGGTGTATGACAACCGCCAGTCAGCATGGCTGGAATCGTACGCTCTAGAAAAAGCTTCAGCTTATCAGCAACAGGAGTCACTTCTGCCCAATCGTGCTTATTAAGCAACTGATACATCTGCGTGACGCCACCTACAACGAATGCTGTGTCCGGCGGAGAATGATAATTCGTTGAACCGAGTGAAATGGTTCCGTCTGCATGCTGTCTATTCAGCATAAAGGAGGCTGCTTTATCCAATGCATTCAATAAAAAAGTATCGTGATAATAACGAGAATCTGGATTCACTAAAGCTGACACCCATCCCGCAATGATTCGCGGTGTACTCATGTGGTTAGCTCGGGCAATGCCCGTTTCATCCTGAATACCTCCGTAGTATTTGGACAGGGGATCAAGAATCTGGTTAAGAAGCGTAGCTTCCGTCAATTCATCATTGAGGCTTACTAAGCGATTATAAATGGCGTCCATATCGATCACCTACCCTTTCCTAGCTGCAATCTTACTGGTAATGAGGTTGTGACTTTCATGAATCTCATGAGGCTCGCACAGCGCTTTGAGTTCATATACTTTCACTTTGGCATAATCAATGGCTTCTAGGAAATGGTCAAAATAGTGCAAGTCCTTGCTATGAACATAAGGACACCAGTGATCCGCAAGTTCCAGCGTCTCATGTATGTGTACACCATAAATATACTTCTTCACTTCTTGCAGCTCTTTGAGGTTATCGTACAAACCCATTCTATCCATCATCATGGCATGACCGATATCGTACCATAAGTGCACGGGACTGCCTGCCAAATTGTCGCAGATCGTTTTCGCTTCCATTAAGGATGGCATCTGATAGGATCTTGAGCGAGTTTCGATGCCAATTGCGACATTCCAACCTTTGTGAGCAGCATGCTCGCTTACTATCTCCAAACTCTCTTGAATTCTTCGCGTATACAGCGGACTCAAGCGATCCCGTCTTTCAATCATGACGCTCCACAGGTTCTGATACGCTGGTGAATCCTTTCCATGATCTCGATAAAGCTTTTTTAAATCCACGTCAATGTTATAGTCAAAAGGTACTTCACCTGGATGCACAACCACAGCTTTGGCCCCATATCGATGGGCATATTCCATAGACCTGATGAGCAGCTCTACAGAACGTTTACGCTTCGCTTCATCATCAAAGCCCAGCATAACGGAATCCGTATCATAGTCCTTATCGTTGATGAATGGGAACACGTTGTGAACACTGGAGATGCCAATCTCACCTTTTTCAATCATGGGTTCAATTGTCGCCATCATTTCTTTGGTTACATTATAATTGAGCTCAACATTTCGAAAACCAAGCTCTTTAATTTCCTCAATCATGCCCCGCCCTACGGTATGTTTCTTGATATTCCAACAAGTTGAAAAAGAATATTCCCCTTTATCGATCATGTCTCTTCCTCCAAAGTTTTCATTCCGAAAGATCATTCAACTTAATGACAGCACTATAACGCGCAGACAAAGTTGATGCTTCCATTAAACGAGTCAAATCAAAGGCCAGCTCGAGATTCTCTGATGCAATCGTTCCATGTTGGATATGGGATACCCATTGTTCAAAAGCAGACGGCAGCTTAGGCAAATCCGTCACTTCTTGCCAGCCTGTTGCTGTGTCACCTGACATTTTGGAGCTGCGGATACGTAATTTATCATCGGTTCGGGCATACATGAGACTGCCTTCTGTTCCCTGAACTTCGATGTCGAATTGCGAGTAGCTGTTCACAAATCCAGCCTCAACAATCCCTAGTGCACCCGTAGGATAACGTAATGTTGCTACTGCACTATCTTCAACTTCACGCCCCGTGATATAACCAAAGCTAGCACTAACGCTCTCCGGTAAGCCAAGAAATAGGCGAGTTAAGTACATCGGATGGCAGCCAAGGTCCATCAAGGCTCCACCGCCGGTCTGCTCGAAGTTAAAAAAATGAGCAGGGAGCGCACCGTCTGGATTCTTCTCCGTTCGCAGCGCACCGTTATGTGCAAGTCGAACACGAACGGTTGTCAATGTACCGAGATAACCTTCACGAATACGTGTTAACGCCGCTTGCACAAAGCCCATATATAACCGTGGTAATGATACAGTTAGCTTGATTCCTGCTTCCTCAACAACAGCAAGAATTTCCTTGCTCTCCTTCGTCGTGGTAGCTAAGACTTTTTCAGTGAAAATATGCTTACCCGCTTTAGCTGCAGCAATAATGACATCGTGATGCCTGTTCGTAGGTGTTCCCACGATAACAGCGTCAATAGCTGGATTGCTCAAAAGTTCTTCCAAGTTGACGTAAAAAGGAACGCCAAGCCCCTTCGCTTTGCCCCGGCCTCGTTCCTGTATCTCATCCCACACGGCAACAATTTCGGTATCGGGGTGATCAATCGCTAATCGTGCATAATCATTTGCATGAACGTGCCAAAAGCTCAACATCGCTATTTTAATCATGGTTCCACTGCCTCCTGTTAGCCAATAATTTCGTCAAAATAGACAGCTTTCCCTGTTGCAACTTCGCCACATCCGGTGATAAAGAAGATGCTGGACATCGTGAAGCTGCCTGATTGCGCAGGCAGCCCTTGACGATATCCAGCTTCTCTAAGGTACGATTTACTTTGCAGCGACAAATTCCATTTGTTGTTTTACGATTTCTTTCGCATCTTTCGCTAGGAAAGCTGTATTTTTGTTCTCTGCATACCATTTGTTCATGAAATCTTCAAGCTGTTTACCACCCGCTTTATCCCATGCCGCTTTGGAATCAGCAATCGCTTGTTCTGCCGTGTATTTTGCACCGCTAAGGATAGCCTTAACGAAGAAATCATTTTTCTCTTTAAGAATCGTTGTATTAATGACATTTAGGTCAGCTGGGAACACTGGCATATGATCTCCGAGTGCAATCCCTGGATATTCCCTAGCTGGATCGAAGTAAATCTTCTGAGCAGCTTGGAACAATTGCAATTGTGCTTTCTGTTCAGGCAACAAATCAGGATTAGTTAGACCTGCCAAGTTATAGTTACATTTATCAACACCAGACGAGAAGAACATCGCGTAATCTAACGCGTAAGCAACTTCATTTTTGGACTTATCTGGATCAATCACTTGCGGACAGCCGTTTGCCGCTTTCTTCCAGTGTGTTCCTTCGTCGCCGAAGATCATTTTACGAGCCGTATCCGGCTTCATCATGAAGTCAAGGTAGCGGCCTACAGCTTCTGGATCCTTCGCCTTGGCATTAATAACGGTTGTCATTTGAACTGGGTTATCGAATGCACCTGTGAATGTGCCCATTGGTGATTTCGGATAGCCTAATGGCGCAACTTCCCCAGTTGGGTTGTTCTTTTTGAACGTTGCTAACTCAAGATCTTGAGAGAATTTCACGAATATCCCCATTTTTCCGTTCAGGAAGTCTTGCTTAGCTTTATTGCCATCTTTATCATTGATATAGTCTTTGTCTACGATGCTAGCATCATAGAGACTTTTCTTGAACGTGAGGGAAGCTTGTTCTTTATCCCACGCACGAACAATTTTGCCGTCCTTAAGATCCCAGGCCAATAGCGTGGAGGATGAATTCTCCCCAAAAATTTCATTGATGGCTTGCTCGGAATACGTACTCATGTTCATACCGTACGTATCTTTCTTGCCATTACCATCTGGGTCTTGCTCAACAAATGCCTTCGCCACTGCAAATAATTCTTCCGTTGTTGTCGGCATATTCAGATTCAGCTTTTTCAACCAGTCTGTACGAATGTAAAGTACGTGAGCAGCAGTCGCTTCTTTTACTTTACCAATCTCGTACAACTTGCCATCTGGTTTTGTCCCTGCTTTTTTCAACTGTGGATACTGGGTGAGCAATTTCGAATATTCAGGCATGTATTGCAAAATGTTATCGATCGGCATCAGTTGTTTTTGATCATATAAACTGCCTCTGAACGGTGTATTATACTCGTTGATGATATCGGGAGCAGACCCGGAAGCAAACAGTACATTCAATTTCTTCGTAGAATCGCTACGAAGAATTGGGACTTGTTTCGCATTAGCTGGTCCGTTTGCGTTAATGAACTTCGTCCACCGATTCTCTTCGTAGGTACCTTCAGAAGCTGGCACGCCTCCACGATCATAAATGGTAACCGAAACGTCCCCACGTTTAGCAGGTGTTGCTGCGGCAGGTGCGCTTGAAGTGGCTGGTGCTTTGGTTGCTGTTGTTTCTTCTTTTTTGTCACTGCTGCAACCTACTAATGTTGCCCCTAATGCGACTACCCCAACTGAGATTCCAAGCCATCGTTTCTTGTTTTCCATGTGCATTTTCCCCCTACAAATTTTATAATAACGTTTCGAAAAACGGGAACACCTGTTTTGTTATCCCTTAACCGATCCTAGCATAACTCCCTTGACAAAATACTTTTGCAGGAACGGATATACAACCAGCATCGGTACAACCATGACGACGACACCAACAGCTTTCACCATCTCTGTAGCAACGGTTTGTTGTTCCTGAATATTAAGGGTAGGCGAGTTCAGCAAGTCATTCTTTTGCAGCATGCCTTGAACAACGACAGTTAAGTTCTGCATCTCACTTTTATTGATATACATGAGCACATTCATAAACGAATTCCAAAACCCAATGCCATAGAATAACGCAAGCGTAGCCAGCATGGGAAGTGAAAGCGGCAAGATGACCCGAATAAGTAGTGCTGTATCATTGCAGCCATCCATCCGTGCAGCTTCCTGCACTTCAGATGGAATATTCTCGAAATAACTTTTCATGAGCAGCATGTTGTACGTACTGATAAAGCCGGAAAGCCATAATGCCCAGTAGGAATCAATCAGGTGCATGTTCTTAATGACCAGATAGGTGGGTATTAACCCTCCTGAGAACAGCATGGTGAACACCATACCTAGAACCAGATAGCGCTTGGCAAACAGATAGGATCTAGATAATGGATAAGCAGCTAAAATGGTACCTAGTAAACTTAACCCCACACCAATCACCGTAATAATCACACTATTTTTAAAAGCGCTCCAAGCAGGGCTCGCGAGGAAGAAAATTTTATAGGCTGTGAACTCTAAACCCACAGGCCAGAAGAAGACATGACCTGATTCAACAGCCGATCGTTCACTTAGTGACAAAGCGATGATATGAATAAATGGCAGAATACAAGTTAGGGCGATGAAGGCGAGTACGATATAATTGATGGCATAAAAGATTTTTTCTCCGTTTGTCGCTTTCACACAAATCCTCCTTCTGTCTAGAAAAGAGCCTGATCATATTTCCTAGCGATCCGATTAGCGATAAGTACAAGACTACAACTAATCATGGATTCAAAGAATCCCATAGCTGTCGTTAAGCTAAACTGTGCATTGCCTAAACCAATTTTATAAATATAAGTACTGATAACCTCTGACACATCTGAAACCCCAGCGTTCTGTAAGTTATAGACTTGATCAAAGCCTACTTCCATAATCTTACCCATAGCTAAGATGAGTAATAAGATAATCGTGTGACGAATGCCTGGGATGGTTACATGCCACATTTGACGCCATTTTGCAGCGCCATCCATGGCAGCTGATTCGTAAAGCGAGGGATCAATGGTCGTTAGAGCAGCTAGATAAATAATTGTACTAAATCCCATTTCCTTCCAAATTCCTGATCCAACAAATATAGCTAACCAAGATTGGGATTCGTACAGGAAGTTAATGGGCTCAATTCCAAACAAGGCAAGTACCTTGTTGATGGACCCATAATCCGTAGCGAATAGGGACAACACAATTCCAGAAACAATGACCCAAGAGAAGAAATGTGGTAGATAGACAATCGTTTGCACCCATCGTTTGAACCAAGATTTCCTAACCTCATTCAGTAAAATAGCTAGGAATATTGGCATTGGGAATCCGAATACTAAACTCAGAAAACTTAACCAAAAGGTGTTCCACAAAATTTGCAGCGTATTGGAACTTGAGAATAATATCTTGAAGTTTTTCAGTCCCACCCAAGGACTCGACAAGATGCCATCGGCAAAGTTGTAGTTTTTGAAAGCGATAACAAGTCCGCCCATAGGCCAGTATTTAAACAGAATGTAGTAAGCAATAACAGGAACCAGCATGATAAACAAAGGAATATTCTGCTTTAACCTTCTTCGTCGTTTTAGTCGTAAAGCATTTCGTTCACTTTGAGTCATCTGGATGTCAGGAGTTTTCATCATATTCCCATTCATGTTTGCTTCACTCCTTCACATTAATCTTATACCCCTATGATATAAGTTTTTATAGGAAAAACCCTTAAAAAATTATAGAAGAAACTATAAATTCATTGGGTCATTTCTAAAGGATTTTAGATGAAGAACACGGCTGCTCCGTCCTCCGAAAGTCAGAATCTTAAAAAGAAGCGAATTTGCATCTTTTTTCACAAGAGAAGTCACGTTCTATTAGGAAAGATGCGAATATGCATCTTTTTTCACCGAATTTACCCTTTTTATGGCATATACGTAAAAAAGGATGTATTTTTGCAGCAATTCTTCGATAAACGGTCGATTTTCTATAAAAAGGATGTATTTTTGCAGTTATATCAAAACTAGCCAACGAGCGCGAATCCTGGGCGCGCGTTGCTAGATAAAAAAAACTGCCTCCCCCAAAGGGAAAGCAGTCTTCGCTTCCTTCTACGATTACTTGGCAGGAACCGTCGTGGATTGTCGGATGATAAGCTCCGGCCGCATAACGACGCGTTGCTTGGTTTGCGATTTCTTCTTCAGCTCTAGGATGAGCAGATCGACCACTTGCTTGCCCATCGGCTCAATCGGCTGGGCAATTGTGGTTAAAGGAGGATCCGTCACTGAGGCTAGAATGGTATTATCGAAACCGATCACCGAAATATCCTCAGGAACACGCAGCTTTAATTGCTTAGCCGCTTGCAAGGCTCCTATCGCGAGCATATCGTTACAGCAGAAAAGTGCGGTTGGTCTTTCGGCAGCAGGCTTCTCCAGAAGTTCAATCGCCTCACGTTTCCCGTCTTCTACGGTATAACGACAATTGCGCACTCGCTCTTCAGGCAGTTGAATGTCTGCTTCCGTCAAGGCGCTCATGAAGCCTCTTACCCGCTCGCGACTACTTGTCACTTTGGTGTGTTCCGCAAGGATTGCCATGTTGGAATGACCTAGCTCCAATAAATGCTCCGCAGCTAGCTTGCCTCCAACAAAATCGTCAACAACAACCGTATGTACGGCCAAATCGGGCATCTCCCGGGCGATCATGACAACGGGAATCGAGCGCTCCATGAGCGGTGTTAGCATCTCCTTGTTATCCATCCCGGTACCGATAATCATTCCATCCACGCTTTTCTGTTGAAGTAAGGACAAGTAGCGTTCAACGCGTTCGTCTTTATTATCCGTACTGCATATGACAAGACTGTATCCCAAATTATGTCCTTGGTCCTCTACAGCCCTTGCGATTTCTGCAAAGAAAGGATTGGATATATCGGGGACAAGCAGCCCTAAGGTATATGTTTTTTTACCCGTAAGAGCTGATGCGATGACACTCGGTTGATAGTTGAGCTTTTCCATCACTTTGAGAATTTCAGCGCGCCGCTCTTCACTTATTTTCCCTTTACCGTTCATGACCTGGGAAACCGCTGCAATAGACACACCGGCCTCTCTCGCCACATCGTAAATGGTTGCCTTCATTCTACTACCCCATTTTTCTTGAAGAATACAGTTATTCCCCCATTATGACGGGGCTTCTGAGAACTTGCAACCGCCTTACGACTCGCTAGGCTTCGTCATGATCCAAGCATGGGTGGGGTCATTATGGAATTTCCACGTTCGCGTAGGTCCTGCCATGACATTCAAATAATACACATCATAGCCCGGCGGTGCAGATACCGGATGATAACCACGCGGAACGAGGACTACTTCTCCATTCTTAACGATTAACGTCTCATCCAGTGAACGATCGTCCGTGTATACCCTTTGTACCGCAAAGCCTTGCTCGGGCTGAACACGGAAATAATACGTTTCTTCCAAAAAGGATTCGTCTGGAAGCGCATCACGATCATGCTTGTGCGGCGGATAACTGGACCAATGTCCATTCGGTGTAAATACTTCGACAACAAGCAAGCTATCCGCTGGCTCACTCTCTGGTAAGATATTATGAATGAACCGCTCAATATTGCCATAACCACGCGTTTCAACACCTACTTGCGCAGGCGCAATCAACCGTGAACGATGATTCCCCGCACCTGGAGCTGAGCAAACAGCGATCTGCAAGGAAGTTAATGCCGTCACTTCATAGCTATCATGACTAGTCACATAGACGGAGTATGGCGGAATTTGCTCAAACACACTCATGCGCTGACCAATCCCTTGCCATTGCTCTTCCTTCGTACTCACATCCGCTTTGCCACTCAATAACACAAGGCATACTTCTTGATCGCCAGTTTCACGTCGCAAGGTTTCTCCTGCTTCCAGCTGGACAACCTCGAATCCAACATACTGCCAGCCCGCCGATTCCGGTGTGACTTGTAAAATACGGCCTTCCTCATTTGGAGAAGAGGCTGGCGTTACGATTAGTTTGGACATAGTAACGTCCCTCCCCTTCTTAGGATACTGCGGTTTGTTGGAGCAATTCCAAGGCTTCGCTCACTTTCACGGGTCTGCCCAAACGAGAAGAGAGCTTCGCAGCTAACGCAATTCGTTCTGCTTGAACCCCGTCATCACCACTGACAGGGACACACTTATCATTCAAAATCGCATCAATAAACATTTGCGTTTCTTCCATGTAAGCCGCTTGATAACGCTCTAGGAAGAAATGCAACGGTTTATCACTTACAATCGCATCTGCCGTTGAGATCACAGCCGTATTCGGATGATCATTCGCAACGACGACACTGCCCTTGGAGCCAAATACTTCAACCCGTTGATCATAGCCATATACAGCTTGTCGGCTGTTATCAATCACGCCAAGTGCGCCATTTGCGAATCGCAGCGTCACAACTGCCGTATCCACATCACCGTGCTGGGCGAAATCCGGATTAATTAATACATTCCCTACCGCAAATACTTCCTCAACCTCGCTGCCCGATACGAATCGAGCCATATCAAAGTCATGAATCATCATATCCATGAAAATGCCGCCAGAAACTTTAACATAATCGATATGAGGCGGATTCGGATCGCGGGACGTTATTTTAATGATATGAGGATCGCCAATCCCCCCGCCTTGCACCACTTCTTGCACACGCTTGAAATTATGATCAAATCGACGATTAAAACCAATTTGCAGTTTCACGCCGGCTTTCTTCACTTCATCAATAGCTGATTCTGTTTTGGTAAGCTCCATCGAGATCGGTTTTTCACAGAAAATATGTTTACCCGCACGTGCTGCTTGCGCAATCAACGGAACATGTGTATCGGTAGACGAACATATGAAAATGGCATCGATATCTGGATGAGAAATAAGTTCATTGCTATCCTTTGTCACTAGAGTGATATTGCGATCTGCTGCCCAAGCATCCAACTCAGGACCTGCAAACAAATCACTCACTGCAATAATCTCAACTTGCGGATTCCGTATTAAATTGTCCGCGTGAATTTTTCCAATACGGCCTGCGCCGATAATACCGATTCTGATCTTTTTCATCCTATATGCCTCCCGCTTTACCTGAACTGCCGAATAGTTGAATCTTGGACCTCACCGATGCAATAATCGCTTCTCTTGCTGGAATCAAATAATTTCTAGGATCATAAGCGTCTGGATGATCATTCAAAAATGTACGAATTGTAGCTGTACACGCGATCTGATTATCTGTATTAACATTGATTTTGGCGGTTCCGCAAGCAATAGCTTGGCGAATCTCATCATCGGGAAGCCCGCTTCCTCCATGAAGCACGAGCGGCAGCCCCGTCAGATCTCTAATTTCAGCCATCCGGTCAAAACCTAACTTAGGCTGTCCACGATAAGGACCGTGAACGGAACCAAGTGCTGGCGCTAGGCAATCGATGCCTGTTTCCTTCACCAGCTTTACGCAATCCTCAGCCACCGCATACATACCTTCGGCTTCATCCACGACCAGATCATCTTCGCGTCCCGTAATTCGCCCTAGCTCCGACTCCACCGTTACCCCTAGCACATGCGCAGCTAGCGTCACATGACGCGTCACTTCGATATTATGTTCAAGGGAATGATGGGAAGCATCGATCATCACAGACGTGAAGCCAGCGTGCATCGCTTTGATGCACAAGTCATAGGAGGTGCCATGGTCCAAATGAAGAGCAACAGGCACTGTAATGCCATAGTGCTCAATCAACGCCTTCACCATGCCTACGATGCAAGGAAGCCCACCCATATAAGGAATATAAGCCTCACTTACACCAAGAATCACAGGCGCTTGTTCCAGTTGAGCCGCTTGCAAGATCGCCTGAGTGAATTCCAGATTATTTAAATTAAATTGCCCAACGGCATATTTCCCTTCCAAAGCCGCCTGCAACATGTCTTTCATCGAGACGAGTGTCATGATGTACTCCCTTTCTGGCGGAAACTCGCTGTTACCAGCGAGCCGTTACCATTTTTTTGCGCGTATAGAATTCCACGCCATCCGTACCATTGGCGTGCAAATCGCCGTAGAATGACTTTTTCCAGCCTGAGAAAGGGAAGAACGCCATCGGTGCAGGTACGCCAAGATTAATCCCCAGCATGCCAGCATCAATCGTTTCACGGAATTGGCGTACATTGCTGCCATCTTGGGTAAAGAGGCATGCCCCATTCGCAAATTCGGAACGGTTGGAAATCTCAATCGCTTCTTCCAACGTGGCAACGCGCACGATGGAAAGTACAGGAGCGAAAATTTCATCCTCCCAAATTTTCATCTCACATTGAACTCCATCGAAAATCGTTGGCCCAACGAAGTAGCCAGTTTCACCAGTAGCAGCGTCCTTCCGACCATCACGAACCATAATCGCGCCTTCATTTTCACCGATTTCAATATATTTCAATGTACGTTCTTTATGTCCGCCACGAATAACAGGACCTAAGAACACACCTTCACCATTGCCGTTGCCAATCGTAATCGCATCTGCCGCTTCAAGCAGCTTGCTAACTAGCGTATCCGCTACATCGCCTACCGCAACCACGACGGAGCATGCCATACAGCGCTCACCTGCTGAGCCGAAAGCAGCATTCGTGATTTCCTTCACAGCGATGGATAAGTTAGCATCTGGCATGACGATCGAGTGATTTTTCGCACCAGCTAGTGCTTGCACGCGTTTTCCATTCGCTGCAGCTGTTTTGTACACATATTCAGCTACTGGCTGAGAGCCAACGAACGAAATGGCTTTAATATCTTTGTGCTCAAGAAGACCATTCACGACATCATGCGCACCATGAACGATGTTCAGCACACCAGCTGGTAATCCAGCTTCGTGGAACAATTCGGCAAGTCGATTAGCCAAATGCGGCGTACGCTCTGATGGCTTCAATACGAATGTATTGCCGCAGGCAATTGCAAGTGGGAACATCCAACAAGGAACCATCATCGGGAAATTAAATGGTGTGATGCCGCCAATAACGCCAATCGGGTACCGGTACATACCGGACTCCAGATTGGAAGCAATATCCGGAAGCTGTTTGCCCATCATCAGCGTAGGCGCACCAGCGGCGAACTCCACACACTCGATACCGCGAAGTACTTCACCATACGCTTCCGAGTAGCTTTTGCCATTTTCTTTCGTCACGATGCGAGCCAGCTCTTCCCAATGATCAACGAGAAGCTGCTGGTATTTGAACAAGACTCTTGCTCTCTTGGGTACAGGTGTACGGCTCCAAGACTGAAATGCCTCTTGGGAATTACGTACCGCCTGATCGACTTCCTCTTTTGTAGAGATTGGAATATAAGCAAGAATCTCTTCCGTTGCCGGATTATAAACAGGCTCCGTTTGTGTAGCGGATGATGCGACCCATTCGCCGCCAATCCAGTTTTTCAATGTATGTGTCATAGCAATTGCTCCCTTACGTTTAGTTGATATTACGATGCTGTGATTTCTCCGCGATTGCAACGTTCGATATAGTCATCCACTTGCGCAGCGGTTGGCATTGCATCTGAGCAGCTATGGCTGGAAATAACGATACAAGCCGCAGCGCTTCCGTATTCCATACTCTTCTCTAGTGTCCAACCCTGCATAACACCATAAATAAACCCTGCTGCATAAGAATCACCAGCACCAAATGTCTTAACGACCTTAGCAGGGAAGCTTTTGGCGCGATGACCGACACCATCCCGTGTGTAGGCGATTGAACCGTCTTTGCCATGCTTGATAATCACAATCTTAGCTGAATAGTCGAACCATTTGGCAGCCGTGATGTGATCATCTTTTTCTGGATTATGCTCAAATTTCTCCATCATATCGAACTCTTCACGTGTACCGAGGATGATATCGCATTTCTCCGCAGCCAAGTTATAGTACACAGCGGTCTCTTCCGGTGATGTCCACGTATATGGACGGTAATCGAGATCGAACACGATCACAGCCCCATGCTTTTTCGCATAATCCAAAGCTTGAAACACAGCTTCTCGGGAAGGACTTTGCGCTAGCGCTGTACCGGAAATGAGCAATACTTTGGCACCTGCGATCAGCGATTCCTGAACCTCATTCGGCGTCAATTTCAAATCAGCGACATTATCGCGATACATCAGAATGCTGCAATCTGTTGGGCTCTTGATTTCTGTAAAAGCTAACCCTGTTACAGCACCTGTGCGATCTGTTACGACATTGCTTGTGTCGATCGTATTGCGCTCTAAGTAAGAAGCGATGAAACGGCCCATTTGATCATTGGCGATTTTGCCAATAAAAGCAGTTTTCATTCCTAAACGGGACATCCCAATCGTAATATTAGCCGGTGATCCGCCTACATATTTTGTGAATGTCATCGTCTCTTCCATTGGACGGTGAATCTCGTTCGCATTTAAATCGATACATAATCTGCCGATAGCAACAAAATCAAGCTCTTTCGCTTCTGGAAACGTCACATAGGTCATGGCCTCATTACCTGCTTTCTTTGATTAATAAAGAATGGATATAGTTCAGCGCGTTTGACGCATATTCGTACGCATTATGTGTAGCAGGGTCTTGCTCGCCTTCGAGCATCGCCCATCCTGTGTATTCACGATCCAATAACTCTTTGAAAATGGGTGCAAAATCAAGGCAGCCATCCCCCGGAACAGTAAACACGCCTTTGCGAATACAGGTTACGAAATCGACCTGCTCTGCGCGCGCTTCATCCAGTACCTCTTGACGTATATCCTTCAGGTGAATATAGGCGATTCGGTTGTAATGTTTGCGCAATACCGTCAATGGATCTCCACCACCGTAGTAGGTGTGACCCGTATCAAACAACAGGTAGACCAAGGAAGGATCGGTCAGCTCCATCAGTCGATCAATTTCTTCCGGTGATTCAACAACGGTTCCACCATGGTGGTGATAGGTTAGCTTCAGACCATGTTCAGCTGCAATAGCGCCGGCACGATTTAGCCCTTCCGCTAAGCTCTGCCAGCCTGCTTCATCGAGGCGAAGAACTTCTTTCTCATTCGGCGTACGACGCGGATCAAAATGGAGTGAACCCCCGACTTCTGCTGTTGAGATTACGGTGCTGCCCATTTCTTTCAGAAATTGCACATGCTTGCGGTAAGCTTCCAGCTCATCTTCTCGATAAGCGGGATCCGAGAACAAGACTGATTTCCACTGGGATACAAGTTCAATACCTCGCTTCGATAATTCGTTCTTTAACACGTTGATATCGGTCGGGTACTTGCGTCCCATCTCTGTCCCGGTCAATCCAAGCTTCTGAATATCATCAACGATTTGTTCAAATGTGGTATCAGCGCCATGCTCCTTCACGTCTTCGCCCACCCAGTTAATGGGATGTATGCCTAGTTTAAAAGGAAGTTCTGCCATCGGTAGGTCACCTCTTCTTCGTTAAATGGGTTTCGCCGCTTGTATGTTTTTCTTCATCTCTTCATGGGCTGCAAGCACTTTGGCACTCTCCGAAACCTCAGGTACGCCAACGTTCCACCATGACTCATAGCCGCCTGTGTTCGTTCCAGGTACAACTGGAATTTCGATTAAGGTTGTGACGGTTTCCTTTTGCGCTTGAAGTAAAGCTGCCTTAAGTTCTTCGGAATTGGTCGCTTTGTACGAAACCGCTCCTAAGCTTCGCGCATGTGCCGCGAAATCAATCGGCATATAGCCCCCTGTCAGCTTACGCGTTCCTGCTTCCCGATAACGGAATTCATTCCCGAAGCCTTCGCTGCCTTGACTGCGCTGCAGATTATGAATGCATTGGAAGCCATGATTATCAAATAGCAGGATGGTGAATTTCTGACCTTCTTGCAAGCTTGTCACTAATTCGGAATGAAGCATTAAGTAGCTGCCATCCCCGACGATCGCATAAACCTCTCGTCCCGGTTCCGCTAATGCGGCTCCAAAGGCACCGCTCACTTCATATCCCATACAAGAGAAGCCGTACTCCATGTGGTATGTTTTGGGTTCTGTTGATCGCCATAGACGGTGTAGATCACCAGGGAGACTTCCCGCCGCACACACGACAACAGAGGAAGGATCAATCGTTGCGTTGATAACACCAAGTGCTTGCGTCTGAGCAAAGCCTTCTTCAACCTCTGCTTGATATAAACGGTCCACTTCACGATCCCACTCGTCTTTCAAAGCAGCTATGTAACCTGTTTCGTAGCTGCTCGTATATTCACGGGATACCAGTGCTTCTTGCAGCAAGTTTAGGGCTTCCTTCGCATCAGCCGTTATTGAAATGCCGCCTAACTTCCATGAATCGAAGCCGCTAATATTGATATTGATAAATTGCACATCGTCATTGGCAAAGGCTGATTTGGAAGCTGTGGTAAAATCGGAATACCGCGTTCCTACGCCAATAATTAGATCCGCCTGCTTCGCTAGCTTATTAGCAGCAAGTGCGCCAGTTACGCCGATGGCGCCGACATGCAGCGCATGGTTCCATGGCATCGCGCTTTTCCCAGCTTGCGTTTCCGCTACTGGAATGCCGAACGCTTCGGCAAATGCCGCTAGCTCTTTCGTCGCTTCTGCATAGAGCACGCCGCCGCCAGCGATTAGTAACGGACGCTTCTTACCTAAGATCACTGCTGCCGCTCGCCCAACAGCTTCCTGCGACGCAGGTCGTCGATCGATATAATGAATTTTCTTTTCGAAAAAAGTTTCTGGATAATCATAGGCCTCCGCCTGTACATCTTGGGGAAGTGCTAAAGTCACTGCTCCTGTTTCCGCAGGATCCGTTAATACCCGCATCGCTTGAGTGGCCGCACTTATCAACTGCTCAGGACGAACGATCCGATCCCAGTATTTGCTCACGGACTTGAAAGGATCTGTGGCAGATACCGTGTAATCGCCAGTAATCTCAAGCTGTTGCAAGACGGGATCCGGTTGTCTCGAAGCAAAATTATCGCCCGGGAGCAGCAGAACCGGAATGCGATTGACGGTCGCAGTTGCCGCAGCGGTAACCATATTCAGTGCACCTGGCCCGATTGAGGTTGTGCAGGCATAGATTTGCTGCCGATTCTTCTGCTTCGCGTAAGCGGTTGCAGCATGGACCATCCCTTGCTCGTTCTTGCCTTGTATGTAAGTTAGGTCACCTGCGCTGTACTCCAATGCTTCTCCAATCCCCGTTACATTACCATGTCCGAATATTCCCATGACGCCTCGAACAAATTTAGTCTCATGTCCATCGACAGAAATGTATTGTTGGTCTAGAAAGCGAAGAAGTGCCTGTGCCATCGTAAGTCGAATTGTACGCATGTTAAACTCCCTTCTCATTAGAGGTTAAGCGCTTAATCTTTTAATCTAAAACGCTCACCCCACATCAGAGGTTAAGCGCTTAATCCGATCATACTGCATTTTCATTTTACTCGCAATAGTTTTTTCTACTCATTATTCGCTCCCTTACATCCCCAGCATCACGAGCTTTATGTCGTTAACTTCCCACTCCTGTATTCCTTTGGTGACATATGAAACTGCTGTTTGAATACATTCGTGAAATAATTCGGTTCATCAAAGCCGATGGCACAAGCGATTTCGAATATTTTCATATCCGTATTCCGGAGGAGTAAAGCTGCTTTATCCATACGCACACGGGTAACAAAGCGCGTAAAGCTTTCCCCCGTCGCCTTTTTGAAAACGACACTAAAGTAGCTTGGATTCAAATGGATATGCGTCGCAACATCTGTCAAACGGCACTCCTCATTGTAGTGCTCTTCAATATATTTTATGGCTCGCTCGACCACATTATCACTTTTGGATACTTGCCATTGGTTGAATTGGAGTAGGAAGTACTTCACTTGCTCGGCTGCCCAATCCAGCACCTCTTTCGAGGTCCAATGATTCTGCGGCATCTCGCTTGGCATCCTTGCTAATGCCTGCCTAGCAGCAGGATCAAATTGCTTTTGTATCGTTCCATGCATGGCTATAGAAAGCGATAATGCGCCAATTCTCATCTCCTCTGGCGATGTGTGACCCAACTCTGCTAGAACCCGATTTAATAATACATGCAGACTATCCTCTTGACCCACTAGTATGGCTGACATCAGTTGGACTTCCATCTCTCTAACCCTTGCTTGATGCTGTGAAAGAAGAATACCGGTTCCTACTTCACTAGTGGTTAGGGCAGGGACTTGAATGGGATCCGAAACGGCCTCTTTCGTCAATAGATATCGTTCTGCCAGTTCACTTGCTGCTGGTGCAATTCCCATAGAAATTAGACTTGTATGAATGACTAAATATTCAAAGGATGCTTTAGAAATGCTGCTTTGCAGACTTTCTTCTAGTTGCTGATATTCCGTCACTAATAAGAAAGTATCTTGTTCCACTAATAAGAGCCGCGTTTTCAGCCCTGCTTCCTTCATTAACTCTTCAACGATATTTGAAAAGGCAAATTGTAATAAGCTCATATCCCGTTTACCATTGGCTGCCTTATTCGTCAAATCGTCATTATTCAGATGCAACAACCACAATTCTTTGCCCGCTAGAACACGATCCACGCTTGCTAACGTACTCATTTCATAAGGAAGGTCAAGCAATACAGCACGAAGTTCTTGATCTTGCTGCACTTGCATTTGCATGTGCTGTTTCTGCTGAAGCGCGTACTTCTCATAAAACCGCTCAGAAGCTTTGTTCATGATTTGGCGTACATCTTGTTCCGTGCATGGCTTAATCAAGATATCCAAAGCACCTAACCGCACAGCGGCTTGGGCATACTCGAAGTTCTTGTATCCTGTCAGGATGATGACGATCATATCCGGGTAATTCTTACGCAGATGTCCAACGAATTCAATCCCATCCATGATGGGCATGCGAATATCCGTGAGAACAAGATCTGGTTCGTGCTCTTCTAGCATTGTCAAAGCATCTTGCCCATTACCGGCTTCACCGACCACTTGCCAGCCCAGATCTCCACTTTGCATCATTTTAACGAGTCCTTTTCTGAAATTCATCTGATCTTCGACAATCAACACTCTTCCGTTTCGCATCTCATCATCTCCTTTCACGTTATTTCGTTATTTGTAAGATGAGGCAGAATAAGACGCATGTTAGTTCCACTTCCCACTACACTTGAGATTTCCATTCGATACGGGGCGCCATGCACCAGCTCAATTCTTCGCACAACACTTCGCACGCCAAGACTTTCTCGTCCATCTGTACGTTGAGGCAGTGATGTGCCCTGTACACCTAAGATTTGTGAGATCGCTTTCTCATCCATGCCACACCCATTATCCGTCACATCTATTTCTAGATATCCATCTCGGCCGCTTGCTCTAATAATCAGAACTTTATGTGATACCATATTGCGGAATGCATGCATGAACACATTTTCTACCAGAGGTTGCAGGAGCGAGCGCATCACCTGAACGTCCATGACGTCCTCATCCACTTGAATAATAGCCTCCAAATCAGTCTCAAACAGTTCCTTCTGTATCTTCAAATAGTTGCGGATCTGTTGAAACTCTTCCTTAACGGTAGTCAGTGTTCGCACAGGCATCAACGAATATTTGAGCATCTCCGATATGGCAGCAATCAAGGCAGCGGTCTCGGTTTCATCTTGTAAATAGAGTTTCCAGTAAATTTCATTGAACATATTATGCAGAAAATGAGGATTTAACTGCGCTTGCAGCGCCTTAAGCTCAGCCTCTTTCTCACTTAATTGCGTCATGTACACTTCCTTAATGAGTCTTCCAACTTGCTCAGCCATGGCATTAAAGCTTTCGCCGATATACGCTAATTCATCGTGAGTTCGTATGTCAATTCGTGTTTCGAAATCGCCGGATCTTACTTTGCGCAGACCTAGCAACAGCTCCTTAAGAGGACGGAGCAAATTCCCCGTGGACAAAATAATTAGCACACTCGCAAGTAGAATACTCACCAAACCCGAGTACACAATCATCTTAAATAAATCACGGCTTCGGGATTGTATCTCCGTTAACGATGTTCCACTGACGAGTTTAAAATTCGTCACCTCGGATTGTCCTTGTACATACAAATGATGCTCCATTAATTGCGTTCGATTCATCGTTTGAAGCTGCTCTAGCTGATCATGAGGGACTGGTGAATTCGTAAATAAAAGCTCACTATTCTTATTAAACAAGTAGACCTGGCCTTGGCCTGCCTTCGTCAGTTCCTTGAGCGATCCTGAGAAAAAGGATTCATCAAAAGCCATAACAAGTACACCATACGTTGTCAAAAAACTATTTTTCATAAACCTAGCGACAATAATCGTGTTTCGATAACCGCTCGGCTCTATCGAGGAGGCGAGTGGCATGCTCATCCATACGAGATCACCAGAAGTATCGCTAATTTTGGAACGGATTTCTTTGAAAACGTTTTCATTTGGCGCATTAATCGTAGATGTCGTATAGCTGAAATACGATGGATTCCCATTCAAATCATAAAGGTACATGCCAGTGATATAAGGCGCATCCGATTTGAGCTGATAGACCTGATCTTCAATTTGCTTTTTATCATAATACCGATCAAAGGCATCAGAGCTTTCATTCAAATTAATGCGTGAAATCAGCTTCTCAATGGATGGATTAAATACCACGGTTTGAGAAATTCGAACTACCTCTTGCACCTTAAGATCCAACTTCGCCAGCGCTTCTTCGTTCGTGCTCGAAAACTGCTTGCTGATTTCTTCTTCAAACAGGTTCAAGTTATAACGATAAGTCAAATAACCGGTTAAGCAAAAAGCCAATAAAATAATGATCGATAAACTGAGAATTAGTTTCACCCTGAAGCTGCGATTAATCATGATTACATTTCGAATCCAGGATAGCATCTCATGACCCCTTTGTTAGAAGTGACCTAACCTTTGACGATATTATAACAACATTTATTGTTTTCTCGCTAACTTTTTAGTTTCATAACCTAAAACAAAGCAAAACCGATGTCCCTAAATTAAGGGAGCATCGGTCCTTTTCATCTCATCTATTGTTTAAAAGTAGTCAACAACCGCTTAACGGATTCACCATATTCGTTCGCGAAAACCTCAAAAACTTTGACCTGAATCGGGAAATCAAGTTGATTGGATCTCGCATTTAAATCGATTGTGTTGGTACCATTGTACAAACGGCCTTCTCCTGATAAAGCTTCAACGGCTTTCCCAACTGGATTTCCAACATTATCAAATAATTCGAATGAGAGCTTACTATTAAACTTATCCACCGTGACCATTTTATCTGGCTTGATGCTCAAATCAAGCTTCAGCTTATAATCATAACTCATATTGGCTTGATACATAGCTGAAATCGTCCAATCTTTGATCGTGATTTCATAGGGATACACATTCATTATTTTACTTATCTCATCATTCTCCTGTACAGGTACCTTTGCTGTGGCAAGAAGTGATTTGAACGATACTTCTCCATTCGATTGTTGGCTGTAGAGGTTCATTTTCAAACCTTCCCCCGTCTCTGAGGCAGGTAGTGCATAGGAATAGCTAACCACATAGGAGGCATTAGGGACAACACTTAGTGCGGTAGCTTCTTGTCTTCTTCCCCCATAAGCATAACCGTCAATACTCACAAGTTCCGTTTGGATCGCAGGAATTGGAATTGGACGATCACTGTTGTTCGTCAATTTGAACTTGGCTACTGCGGTGTTGAATCCATCATCTTCGTTACTTGTTACGTGTAATTCAACCAAAGACACATCGACATTAGACGGAACGAATTTATTCGTTGAATCTAACCTAACTGGCGTACCTAACGTATATTCCGGGGCAGGGATGACGCCCTGTGTCGCGGCTCCTGTTGGGAGAAGTATATTGACACGACCTACCCGATAGGTGTCTTCAACGAGCTTACTATCCCCCGTCGCAACGGCAAAACTCTCCGGTGTTACTACATTCAAGCTGGTGAATGCCGTATCCAGATCTGTTGGAATGACGATATGGATATATTTCTTCTCACCTGGATCAAGGACGACCGAGGTTTCAGCACGATTACCGGAGTAAACGTTACGCTCTGTCTTCCCATCGATTCCAAAGTTTGGCACAGTCTGACGCTCTTTCGTTGCATTTACGACCGCAATTTGAACAACCGTGGAAACACCTTTGGCTGTAATTTCTTTATGAATGTCGACAGGAATGAAGTTAAGTGGCGAGCGCAATGAAGGTAAAGTAAATGCTTCTCCCCATTTCAGAATCGCGGTAGAATTCGTTATTGTACTGTCACTGCCGTTCCACACCATACCAGCATCAACAGGGACCGTAAGCAGCGTTGTTTCTTCTTTCGGATACACTTCCATATTCACATCTATGAAGTTAAGGCTCGTTACCTCAACATCGTCACTGCGATCAACGATCGACAGGTAACTGAGCTCCAACTGACTCTTGGGTTGGATGGATTTCGGATTTTTGACACTAGGCTGCAGAGTATATTCGATGCCATCTGCCATCATCACCCGTAGTTCAAAGTCAGGTACACGCGTGATTTTATCACTTGTATTTCTCATTCGAATGACGGTACCTAACTTCGTCCGATCCGATTCGTGCTCATTGAGCATACTTTTTATTTCAATCTCAATTTTATTAGAAAGCGCATAGCTAACATTCGTACTTGCTGCAGCTAGTGCTGCCAAGTTCTGACCATCCGCAGCCCAAGCAGGTATAGATGCAGCAGATAAAAGTACAGCTGATAGAACGAGAGTAGCCAAAGATCTTTTCATCTTCATAGTCACTTATTTCTCCTCCTCTAAAATATTAGGTTAGTTACTCACTTTGACCGTATCTTGATCTTTCAGTTGATGTTGTCCGGAAATGACCAGAATCTCTCCTTCTTTAACCCCTGAAATGACTTCCTGATTCGTCTCATTCAACCGACCAAGTTCAAGTTTACGTTTCTGTACCTTATCGCCATCTACAACATAAACATAGTTATTTCCGCCTTCACGAACAATACTAAGGCTTGGAATGACAGGCACGTTTTGTTCATCATCTTTGGTTAGTTCCACTTGTGCCTTAGATCCTGGTTTCAGCTTGCCATCCGGGTTCGGAACTTCCAATTCCAGATCATAAGCTTTGGATTGTCCATTAATCACATCCGATAAATAGGTCACCTTGGCTCCTGCTTTCGTCGTTACGCCAGGTATATAGAAAGTCAATTCACTCTTACCTCTTACAAGATTAGCTGATTCTTCGCTAAGTTGAGATTTAATTTTAATTGGGTTCGTCTGTTGCACTTCCCCAACGCGACCACCTGGCGCTAGGGTCTGACCGACCGTAACATTGAGATCCGTCAGCCTACCTGAAGCAGGTGCTTTTACTTCAAGATTGCTGAGCGACCTCTCGATATTCTTGGCATTTACTTGGGCCGATTCCAAACTGGACTCCACTTGGGCAAGCGAATTCGTCTCTTGCAGTGTCTTCAGAGATCTACGTGCGCTTGCTAAATCTTTCTTAGTATTAGTAAGCGCCGTTTCCGCCTTCTCTAGTTGAGATTTTGTAGCAGTTCCTAGATCATATTCATTGCGAGCCGTGTTGTAGGCTTTCTCTAGATCACCAACGGCGGTTTCCAATTTAGAAACACCATCTTTGGCATCTTCAATCCCGTTCGAAGTTTTCTGTTTTGCCTCCGTAAGTCCGGCCTGTGCTCCTTTGATACTTACTGCATTCAAATCCTTTTGTATTAGCACATCCGTTGGATCCAATCGAAAGAGCACGTCCCCCTTCTCCACGATATCTCCACGTTTTTTCAAGATTTCTATGATTTCGCCACCAGACTTGGCGATAATATCTAATTGAACGGATGATACGACATCACCCACTTGTTCAATCGGTTCACCAATCTTTTGCTTCGCGACTTTGGCTGTTTTCACTACTTTCTCACCTTGCTGGGTGGCTGTTGTTGCTGCAGGACTTACAGCTGGTGATGCGGAACATCCTACGGCTATCGCCGCGCTAAGCGCGAGGACACCGAATATCTTGGTGCTCTGTTTAATCATAAACAACTCACGTTTCATAGTCATATTCCCCTTTTCCCCGATATAGATGATTAATGTGCAGATGCTGCTTGTTCCGATGGATTGGAAATCAACTTTCGTTTTCGATTGAAGAAGCCGCCTTCTCTTTTCTTAAATAAGAACTCATACATAATAGGTACGATTACCAGCGTTAGTAGCGTAGAAGTCGTAAGACCACCAATAACCACAACGGCCAAACCTTTAGAAATGATCGTTCCTTTGGATAATCCAAGTCCTAGAGGCATCAGCGCAAGTATCGTTGCGCCTGCCGTCATGATAATCGGTCTCAATCTCGTAATTCCAGCTTCAATTAGCGCATCACGAATCGAGTAATCTTGCTCTTTTAGTTGCTGTACGCGGTCTACAAGTACAATCGCATTGGTGACAACGATACCGATCAGCATGAGAAAGCCGATGAGTGAAGTTACATTAATCGATTCGCCCGTTATTAGTAGTCCTAAGAGGCCTCCAATAGCAGCTAGCGGCAGAGAAAACAGAATGGCAAGCGGCGCCCTAGCATTACCAAAGGCAATAACCATAACCATGTAAACAATGAAGATGGATGCAATAATGGCCATAAACATTTGCATGAAACTTTTTTGGATATCGTCGGATACACCCTTTACTTCACGAGTGACGCCAGAAGGCAGTTCTAACTTAGCCAGTTCTTCCGTCATTTTCTTGCTGACGCCGCCTTTATCCGTCGCATTAATTTTGGCACTTACACTCACGATTTGTTCTTGATCTTCACGACTAATGCTGTTCGGTGCCTCAATCTGTTCAACACGAGCTACTTCATTTAACTGTATGGTTTGGCCAGTAGGCGTCTTGATTAAGAAAGTACCCAATTTATCCACGGAGTTTTTGTACATCGGATTCAACATCACCTTTGTGGCGTAAGTGATGTTATTAAATTTCAAATCACCTAACTTCTCTTCTGCGATCCAGGCGTTGACTGCTTGCAATATTTGAGCACTTGAAAGTCCGTACAATCGTGCTTTGTTTTGATTGACGACAATCTCGACTTCCGTTTTGGAATCACTCAAACTGTCTTTAATGTCATTCAGCTCAGGGAATTCTTTCATTTTATCTTTGACCAACTGTGAGGCTTGCTTGAGATAAAGCTGGTCATCCCCTTTAAGGGAATAGGAGAAGTCAGCTCCTGTTGCAGTAGGAGGTCCTCCTGTAAACAGTGTAATATTCACATCTGATCCATCTGGCATCAGTTTTAACATGTCTTCCTTATACGTTTTGACACCCTCAGTCGCATTGGTTTCAGCTGTTAGCTCGAAGAACATCATGGCTCGATACGCATAGCGATCACTGCTTTGGTTATATCCAACAAGCGATTCGATGTACTTAAATGCAGATTTGCCTGCTGTGTCTGTGTGTAATTTTAAATCTTTTTCAAGTTCTTTGGACATCTCATTCATCATCTCAATGGATGTTTCACGCGGCATTTTAATCTCAATAACACCTTGTTTGACTGCTTCACTATCCGGCATAAAAGCTACCGCTAAATTAGGCACTGTAATGATGATCGAGATAACAAGGGTAACGCCAGCTAGCAATAATGTCTTGATACGGTTATTTAACGACCAGATAAGTGCCCTCTTATATTTCACTCCCATAGGCCCAACGTGATTCTCGTCGTGACTTGTAAGTTTCTTGCTTTTAAGCACCATAATCTTCGCCAGCATCGGAATTACGGTTAAGGCAACGAGTAATGATGACATTAAAGCTACGACAAGCGTTATGGCAAAAGGACGGAATACTTCACCAACAACCCCACTTACGAACCCAATAGGACCAAATACACCAACTGTTGTAATGGTTGAAGAGGTAATTGCACTTGAAACCTGTTTCGTTGCTAATTTTATAACGGATTCATTACGATCTTGCGCTTTTTGCAGCTGACTATAGATATTTTCAATAACGACGATACTGTCATCCACAACTCGCCCGACTGCAATGGCCATTCCACCTAATGTCATGATGTTTAGAGAAATACCTAGAGGTCCCATAAATAGTAATGTTACAAGGATTGAGAGAGGAATTGACACGAGTACAATGATTGTCATACGAGCATTACGTAGGAAAAGCAAAATCATTAAGGAAGCAAGTATGGCACCTAAACCACCTTCTTGCACCATTCCGTGGATGGAATCTTTAATATCGTTGGCCGAGTTGTAGATTTTGTGGAATTTCACGCCTGGCAGCGTTTGGCCCCAGTCTGTCATCAACTTATCAGCACTATCTGCAAATTCAACAGCGTTCGCGGCTTTCGTTTTGTAAAGCAATACGCCGATCGCTGGCAGATCATCTAGTCTTGCAATGAACTTGGACTCACTGATTGCTTCAACTTTGGCAATTTGTTTGAGAAGCAGTGTATCGCCTGTTTTCGTTGTGATTTTCAAATTATCCAAGTTATAGATCGTATCCATTTCGCCTTTGACTCGAACCATTTGCGTGTTTCCATTGAAATCTACCGTACCTGCCGGGCTAGATACCAATGAGGCTTTAATCAAGCTTGAAACATCAGATGGTGTTAACCCATAATTGTTTATCGCAGGCGCATCAAGCTTAATGGTAAGAACAGCATCCTGATTGCCTACAGAGTCTACATGGTCGATTCCTTTGAGCCCATTAAAGCCAGGAAGAATCGTATCTTTGTAGGCTTTATCCAGCTCAGTTTGGTTCATTCCTGTCTCACCGTATACCGCCAAATAATAGACTGGTTCTGAAGCAAAACCCGCTGTTAACACTTTGGGCTTCTCCGATCCTTGCGGCAGCTTAACATTCGAAATCAAGCTCTCCACATCTTTTTTTACATCTTCCGGCTTCTTATCTTGGTCTAACTCTAGGATAATCTGTGAGTAATTGTCCTGTGATCCAGAGCTTAGGGTTTTGAGTCCATCCAACCCTGCAACAGCCTTCTCTAATGGCTTCGTAATTTCATCAAGAACATCCTTCGGAGGTGCTACATAGGTAGTACTAATAATAACAACCGGAAATGTAATGTCAGGCATGCTTTCTACCTTTAGTGTGGTTGTAGAATAGGTTCCTCCTACGACCAACAGCAGCATGACGATGAAAATCGCTGCCACATTTTTCATTGAAAACTCAGTTAACTTGGACATTCTCACTTCTCCCCTGTCACCAGCTTTAATACTTACATTCTTACTACTCACTCTTTCATCATACTTGGCATTAATTGACAATAAGTATACTAAAATTGACAATTCTATGTTTTCTCGAACACGATTTATTATAGCTTTTCATCTTAATAAAAACAGGTGAGCAAAGTCATATTTTAGTCATATTTTGGTAATACGAACAGTTAAACGCTTGTGACTTCATGTGATTCCAACAAAAAAAAAACCGATGCTCCTCCACATACGAGGGCATCGGTATGAAATTCTTTAGACACGAAAAACCAGTAAACGCAAAGTTTACTGGTTCTTTTATCTCAACCTCTGATCAAGCTAGCCAAGCAGCTCCCGCAATCGCGCAGGATAATCCGTAATAATGCCAGTGACACCAGCAGCAATCAATCTCTTAAAATCAGCAATCTCATTCACTGTATACGGATAAACCGCCAGCCCCGCAGCTGCAGCCGCGGCAACATCCGCCTCGTTGATGCTGTGTTGATATGGATGTAAGGAATTGACGTCTACGCCAAATTGCCCCGCATAGGCCGCATGATCTAGTAAATTAGCTGCATAGAGCAGCCCCACTTTGGCTTTTGGCTGAACTTGTTTGATCCTGTGCATCAATTTGTGGTCGAAAGAAGAAATGACGGTATCTTCCCATCTATCCAATTCATCTAATAATGCCAACAGCGCCTTCTCCATCTTTCCCTCGTAAGCGTGCTTTATCTCCACATTGATGAGATGTCCCCGTGGTACAAGCTCGTATACTTGACGTAGATGAGGAATTCTCTCTCCGGTGAATGCTTCCGAGAACCAGAATCCAGCATCCAACGTTTTCAATTCTTCCCAGCTCTTTTCACAAATAAGTCCAGAGCCATTGGTCGTACGATCCAACGTTAGATCATGACACACGACAACCTCTCCGTCTTTCGTTATCTGAACATCGAGTTCTATCCCTTCAGCCCCTTGTTCGAAAGCTAATGCGAACGAGGCTATTGTGTTCTCGGGGGCTTCTCCAGCTGCTCCGCGATGTCCTATCACGATCGGTTTTTGGTTATTCATAATTCACTCTCCTATAAAGATAAGCTATTGAATACGCTCAAATTATAGTTGAATTCACCTGATTTTGCCCAGTCTACAAGTCTATTGATTTTGTAAAGGTTTCAAGATTTATACAAAACATTCACATGAATTTGACATTGGTCAAATAAACGACGGTTAATCTAATACACATAAGTGCTTGTCGAATAAAGGGTCATGGAGGAGCTTGCAATGAATGCTATGGAAAGAGATTTACCTCACACAAGTAAAATAAACACAAAGACACATACAGCGTATCCACGAAAGGCAGTATTCAGTCAAAGCTGGATGGAGACAATCCTTGGTTATGTCTTCTTATCTCCGTCACTCCTGCTGTTTGCAGTCTTTTTATTCTATCCCTTGATACAAACCTTCTATCTCAGTCTACACGAAACCGATCCGCGAGGCAGGGTAGCTTCCTTTGTTGGATTCGATAATTTCACGGCTATTTTCACCTCAGAACGATTCTATCAAAGTTTGGGAGTTACAGGCCTCTTTACACTGCTAACTGTTCCTACCGTGATCGTTATCGCATTAATCCTTGCAGCTTTGACGCATAATCAGCTCAAAGGGATGCGAATCTTTCAATTTATTTTCTCCCTACCTGTCGTGCTGTCGGTAGGGACTTCCGCCGTAATCTGGATGATGCTCTTTCACCCGAGTGTCGGTATGTTGAACTACCTGCTCGAGCAAGTCGGATTAGCACCGGTAGCTTGGCTGACAGACCCTAGATGGGCACTGCTTTCCGTATCCATGATGACGGTTTGGATGAATCTCGGCTTCACTTACATCGTCCTGCTCAGCGGCCTGCAAGGCGTTCCAGATGAGATCTATGATAGTGCCAAAATCGATGGATCCGGTCCCATTCGCACCTTTATCCAAATCGTCTTACCATTACTTTCACCAACGGTCTTCTTCGTCACAATCGTATCCATCATCGGTGCTTTTCAGTCTTTCGGACAAATTCATATCCTGACCAAAGGTGGTCCCGTCAACTCCACAGATGTACTTGTATACACCTTATATCAGGATGCCTTTATTAACTTCCGATTCGGAACAGGCAGCGCGCAAGCGCTTGTGCTCTTCACCATTATCCTTATTTTTACGGTCATTCAGTTTAAAGTATTTGAAAAGAAGGTGCACTATCAATGATGACTCGTTTGCAAAATACCTTCGTCTACACCTTATTAATCATCTGTGCAGCACTTGTTCTTTATCCCATTTTCTATACATTTTCATCCGCCTTGATGACGCCCGAAGAAGCTTCCGCCTATCCGCCTAAATTCTTGCCTAGCAGCTTCTATTTAGGCAGCATAATGGCCGTCTTCAAGCTTGTGCCTATCGCCAAATTTGTAACCAATAGCCTTATTGTCTCTATTGTTATTACGCTGGGACAGCTCATTACATCGAGCATGGCTGCCTATGCCTTCACCAATATTCGTTTTAAGGGCAAGGCCTTCATCTTTGCGCTTTTCATGGCCACCATGATGATTCCGTGGGAAGTCACCATAATTCCCAATTATTTGACCATCAAAAAATGGGATTGGCTCGATAGCATGCAGGGACTGACCGTTCCGTTCTTAGCGACTGCCTTCGGAACCTTTCTTCTGCGTCAATTCTTCTTACAGCTGCCCAAAGAGCTGTTCGAAGCAGCACGCATCGATGGATGCGGTCACTTCCGCATGTTCTTCCGGATTGTGCTTCCGCTTGGTCGTCCAGCCTTGGCAACACTAGCTGTTTATGCCTTTTTAAATGCCTGGAACATGTATCTCTGGCCTCTGCTCATTACGAACAGTGAAGCCATGCGTACTGTGCAAATTGGCATCGCGATGCTGCAATTCGAAGAATTGACGGTATGGAATTTGGTTCTGGCTGGTGCAACCATCGTTTTACTGCCGTCCCTATTATTGCTTGTCTTGGGGTTAAAGCAACTTGTTCGCGGTCTTACAGCTGGTGCTGTAAAAGGTTAATCCATCTTTGATGGCCACTCTGTTCAGTCTCTATGCTGAAGCAGATTTCCATATATTTTAGATAAAACAAAAGGGAGAGAAATAGAATATGAAATCATTGAAAACAAGAAGTTCCATCCTTGCTATGACGGCAATTATGGTACTGTTAACTAGCGCATGCGGCAAAGCAGAAACGACTACTTCAGGCAGTACGACAGAAAGCAAACCTGCTACAAGTACAGCAGCTGCGGATGTTAAGAAGCCGACTGAACCCGTTAAAGTAATCTGGTGGCATTCCATGAGTGGAGAGCTTGGCAAAGCCGTCGATAAATTAGTGGCAGATTTCAATAGCTCTCAGAAGAATGTCCAAGTTGAGGCTGTCTTCCAAGGTACTTATGATGAGAGTATTAACAAAATGAAAGCTTCGATGGATACCAAAAGCGGTCCTTCCCTCATTCAGGTTTATGAAATTGGCTCCCGCTTCATGATCGATTCCAAAGCCATTACACCGGTTCAAAAATTTGTGGATGCGGATAAATTCGATCTTTCACAGCTCGAAGAGAACATTCTTAATTATTACAAAGTCGATGGTAAACTGAATTCCATGCCATTCAATACGTCTAATCCAATCTTGTATTACAACAAAGATATGTTCAAAGCTGCCGGTCTTGATCCAGAAAAACCACCAACGACATACGAAGAAATTGCGAACGCATCTAAAGCATTAAGTAAAGACGGGAAATCAGGTTCTTCCTTTGCCATCTACGGTTGGTTCATGGAACAATTCTTCGCGAACCAAGGCGTTGAATTCCTGAATAACGGGAACGGTCGTACTGCTGCTGCAACAGAAGCCTTGGTTAACAATGAAGCTGGTGTCAAAACGCTCACATGGTGGAAAGAGATGGTCGACAACAAAACATCCGCCAACCTTGGCCGTAAAACAGATGACACGAAAAAAGCTTTTTTAGCTGGCCAAATCGCCATGACATTGGATTCCACGGCATCTCTTCGCGGTATTGTCAGCGGAGCTGAAGGCAAATTCCAAGTAGGTACAGGCCCGCTTCCTAAGCCAGCTGATGCCAAAGAAGGCGGCGTCGTTGTAGGTGGTGCGAGTCTCTACATCTTGAACAACAAGTCGGAAGCCGAGCAACAAGGCGCATGGGAATTCATTAAATTCCTAACGAATCCGCAAACACAAGCTTGGTGGAACGTAAACACGGGTTACTTCCCAATTACTAAAAAAGCTTATGATGAGCAGATTATCAAAGATAACATCACGAAATTCCCACAATTCCAAACGGCTATTGATCAATTGCACAAAACGAAAGCGAACACAGCTACGCAAGGTGCAGTTATGGGTGTATTCCCAGAAGCTCGTCAAATCGTCGAAACGGCTATTGAAGAGGCTCTGACTGGCAAAAAGGCGCCAAAAGAAGCACTGGATAACGCTGCTAAGAGTATTACTGAGAAAATTGGAGCTTATAATAAGACAGTGAAATAATGAAAAACAAAACCGATGTCCCCGAATCTTTGGGGGCATCGGTTTTCTAATTTTCATGCGATGTTGATCTGAAAAAGCTCCTCTAACTCCATCTCCAACACTTCACTTAATCGCTTTGCCGTTGATGGACCCACTGATTTAATCGACCGTTCAAGTAAACTTATGTATGCATGGCTCAGACCTGAGTGCCGCGCCAGCTCTCGTTGTGAGTAGCCTTTCATAACCCTTGCCTTGATGAATGCATCTGTTTTGGCTTTAATTTGAATATGCATCGGCGTTGAATGTCAGTCCCCCATCCTCACTTCGTCCTAATTCAAGTATACCGCATTTATTAACTAATGCAACAACAAAAGTTTACACATGTAATCAACGGGTTAACGAACAAAAGGAAAACCACCCTACGATGGTTAGTCGCAAGGTGGCTGGCTTGTTCGTCTGCATGTCAAAAACTCATCATTGTAATTACTATAGTAAACTGATAGTATTATATCGTTTACTAATGTTTACTTTATTGAGTAAAGGATGAGCAGCAATGTACTTTTACGATAAATTACGAGATATGCGCAAAATGAAAGGCTTCACAATTCGCGAACTAGCTGATCGTTCTGGTGTGTCCGCGGCTTATATCTCCCAGCTCGAAAATGGAAACCGCGGCATTCCATCACCAGACGTCTTAATGAAACTATCTGAGGGACTCAACACCTCATACTCAGAACTGATGGATATTGCGGGTTACCTTGAGTCTTCACAAGTAAATCAACAGTTTGAAAGCAATCCTGTTAATCTGCGGCGTTTTCTCCGTGAAAATGAACTCATGTTCGATGGTTTTATTTTAACACCTGAAGATAAGGAATGGGTGGAGCGTATGCTTACCGTTCTATTCTGGAAGGATCGTCAATCGAATAGGGAAAGCGAAAGCTAATCCTCCTGATTAAGCGGCATTCCCGCTTATAGTGTAATTGCTTCACCTGGCGTCATCACTTTGCCTTTAATGCCTTCTTTTTCTAGGCTTTTCACAAACTTGTGAGGATCTTGTTCAATGACCGGGAACGTATTGTAATGCATTGGAACAACGGCTTCTGCCTTCAAATATTCCGCCGCGATGACCGCATCTTCCGGTCCCATGGTGTAGTTATCACCGATAGGCAGAAAAGCCAGATCGATAGAATTCATTTTGCCAATCAGCTTCATATCTTTAAACAGCCCCGTGTCTCCAGCGTGATAGATCGTTTTTCCCTCTACCATGAGCAAGAAGCCACTCGCCATCCCTGCATAGATGCTTTCTTCCGTACCTGGCGGATTATAGGAAGAATCGTGTAAAGCCAACGTCAGTTTCACTTTGCCAAAAGGGAATTCAAATGCCCCGCCGATGCCCATTCCATGCGTTTTAACCCCTTGAAAGCCTAGATATCTAGCTAAATCATTAGGAGCAATAACTGTTGCATTATTTCGCTCCGCAATGGCAACGGTGTCCCCGACGTGATCTCCATGTCCATGCGTAACAAGGATGTAATCGACCTTAATGTCCTCCGCTTTGGCAACGGCTTGCGGGTTACCTGTGAGGAAAGGGTCAATAATGAGGTTGTGTTCCTTCAATTGGATCTCCACGCAGCTTTGACCATGGAATATAATGTTCACTTATTTCAGCTCCTTAGCGTTTATAAGATCATTTTAGCATACTTGTCTCTGCGAATTAAAATGCTCCTAAAGAATGCAAATCCCCTTCCGAAAGTTTCGTAAGGGGGCATCACTATAGCCTAATTGGCTAAGACATTGTTCATTTTTCTCTCAAGTTGTATAAGCCCTTCCTCTGGATCAAGCCTTCCCAATATGATACTTTGAAGCTCTTCCGACAATGTGGTAAACAACGTCGCATATTGATCCGTTTGCGGGGCAAATTTGACTTGATGCTGCGCCTCGATGAAAAGCTGACGATATGGCAATTGCCGGTATTCTTGGCTTTGAAGAACAGCACGATTGGCAGGCACATGTCCAGCTTGGCCCCATAGCATGGAACCTACCTTTGAGAAATAGGACATGAATGTCATAGCAGCACGTTGTTTCTCCTTTGTTACGTAGGTAGGAATGACGAGTGTATGCGAACTTCCCCACTGCATTGAACTGCCAAATAGGGCTGGAAGCGGCATGATCCCCGCGGGAAGGGAAGATTCACTTAAATGATAGCCCGCCTCCCAAACACCGCCCATCCAAAAAGCAGCTTTACCATTATGAAAGGTGTCCCATGGAGTCTTATCGTTTACATCTGAGAGTTTATTTGCGTAGAGTTGTTGATAAAACTTCAATACACGAATGGATTTATCATTATGGATGCTAATCTTCAGCTTGCTATCATCCAATAATTCACCACCCGCTTGATAATACATATTGAGAAATGGTTCTTGGAAATATGGCGTGTTCACAGCAAATGGCTCCACATTCGGTACTTTAGCTTGAATCTGTTGGAGCATCTGAATAAATGCCTCTGGGGTAGAAATGGCCAGCTTAGGCGTTTCATCTTCATTCAGTAAGCCCGCTTTTTTCAGAATAGCCCTATTGTAATATAACATGTGAAAATGGGTATCCAGTGGCAGCGCGTAGGGCTGGCTCTTGAAGCTAACGCTTTGGACATTGCTCTCTTCCAAGTCTTTGAAATCAAATCCGATCTCCGCAGCCAAATCGTTCAATGGCATAATTTGCTTCGCTTTAACGAACGGTGACATCCGGTCTACGTGAGCAACCGCTACATCCGGACCTTTCCCTGAAGAAAGAGCTGTGCTCAATTTCACGTAATATTCGTTTGATTCTAAGCGAAGCTGCTTCACGTACACGGCTTTCTGCGATGTATTGAAGTTTTGAACAATGCGTTCCACGAACTCCCCTTCACCACCGCCGAATGGATTCCAAAATGAAATTTCCACCGGTGCTTCTGCCCCCGTCACGATTCTCTTATTCTCAGCTGCTTGCTTAGGCGCATCGGACAATAACGTGCATCCTGTCAGCATGAAGGCGAGCGACAACAGACATCCGATGCCAACGTTACGTTTGATCCTATCTCTCTTTAACAACCAGATCCCCCCCTTTCCCAATGCCTGAAAACGAACAGCTCAACGGAAAGCGTTTGCATTTCTATATAAGAAGACTTCTAAATTCTGTCTTCCCTTGCGCGAATACGGTATTCCGATGGGGATAGCCCCGTTATCTTTTTAAACACTTTCGAGAAATATTTCGGGTCTGGAATGCCTACCAAATGACCGATATCCGCTGTCTTAAGTTCACTTGTTAATAAGTTCATCGCTTTCTCTATGCGAATTCGTGTCAAATATTCGAGGAAACTTTCACCCATTTCTTTTTTGAACAAGTTGGCAAAATAGTTCTTACTTAAATGCACCAAATTGCTGATCGATTGCAGCGAAATCTCTTGTTGATAGTACTGCCCGATATATTGCGCTGCTTTAATAATGCCGTTTCGATCACTATTATACACACCGATCATATGCCGGACGAGTTCCTCAAATGCTTGCAGGAACCAAGCTTTACTCATTTGAATCGTCTCTAATTTGGACAATTGTTCATAGTACTGTTTCTTTAATTGAAGGATGCTCATCTGATCGCTTGCCACCTCTGACCAAAGCGTCGTGAGTAGGATTAACAACTCCAGCGAAATAATTTCCACGAGATCGTAATCTTTGCGAGCTGTCAGCTGTTCGAAAATATCCTCCAAATAGGCCTGCAGCTCCCTCGTTTGAAAAGCATATACCATGGAATGAATATGCGTTGTGCTCACTTTAATATTGTCCGCCAGCTGACTTTGCAAAGGCACATAATCAACGCCATACAGAATGACTCGTTCAGATCCTATAAACATTTTATATTTCGCTGCGGCTTTCGCCTGCTCGTAAGCTTCGTGAAGATCAGCCCAACGCATCGTGCTCATACTAACACCTATCGTACAAGAAATTGCGCAATGGTTCTTGAGATAGTGAAGGATAGCTAGCACTAATGTCTTCATCTCTGCCAAGCCCGCAGCCGTCATTTCCCCTGTAAAAAGAAGTACATTCATTTCCCCTTGCCGATCGGGAAAAGCTTCATAGGCATTCTCTGTGGAGGCGGGCATCACTGCTGCAAACGCCTTGCGTATCAAAGCTTGCGCCTCCTCAACACTCTGCGTCCATTCATTCTTTACGATATGAAGCACATACAAAGGTAGCTTATCATCGGGCAGCTTCAAGCTTTCTACGATTTGGTTACAGCGATCAGGCTCCATTTCTTCAAGGAGCTCTAGCATCCGTTTTTCTTTAACGAGAGGCGCTACCTCACTCACCGAGTGCTTCTGCTCACTTGTTGGTGGCGCCGCTAGGATTGATTCCTTCACCCGCAGCAATGTTTCCTCCAGATCACGAGGCATCATATCTGATTTGATCATATATTCGGAAACCCCATTGCGAATCGCCTCCTTCGCATATTGGAAATCTTCCAAATTGCTAAGAATGACTATTTTCATATGAGGGTAACTTTTACGTACTTCTGTAATTAACGTGATGCCATCCATAACGGGCATTTTAATGTCTGTGAGGAGAATGTCAGGTGGGGTTGCGCTGATTAAAGCCAACGCCTCCTGCCCATTTGCTGCTTCACCGCTCACCGACAAACCCAGCTTATCCCAATCAATCATGGAGCGAATACCGAACCTCACGATATATTCATCTTCCACTATCACAACTCGAAACATGCTCTTCACCTACTTCATTTCTGGAAGTCTGATACGAATGTGTGTACCTGCTCCAGGTTCACTTTGAATGTCTAGGCCATAGGACTTCCCACAAATGAGTTTAATTCGTTCATCTACATTGGCTAAGCCAATCCCGCTAACTTTATCAACGGAGGGAGTCTCATGCCGATTCAGGCTTTGAACAAGACTTGCGTCCATGCCTCGCCCATTATCCACGACCTCGAAGCGTATCCCACCTTCCGGATGGATGCTGCACCGAATATGAATTTCACCTATTTCTCGATCTGTAAAAGCATGAAGAATGGCATTCTCTACAATAGGTTGTAAAATCAGCTTCGGTGTACGATACGTACGAACCTCCTCATCCAGATGAACAAACGTCTCGATATTGAAGTTAAATCGGAATTTTTGAATACCTAGATAACACTGCACATGCTCGATTTCTTCTTCAATGGTAACGGTCTCTTCGCCTTTTCCTAAGCTAATCCGCAACAAGCGGGAGAGGAGACTGACCATTTCAGCCGCATGATTCGCTTTCTGCAGGAGTGCCGTCCATTTAATAATATCTAAAGTATTATACAGGAAATGCGGATTGATCTGCGCTTGTAACGCTTTCAATTCTGCTACGCGCTTATGATTCTGTTCCTCATACACGGTTTCTAATAGACCATCAATCCGTGTAACCATGTAGTTAAAATTTTCGCCCAAAATATCAAATTCATCATTGCGACGCTTGGCTTTGAATCGTACCGTCAGGTCACCTGACATGACTTGCCGCATCAGTCGAATCATTTTCAGAATCGGCTTGGAGATCGAATTTGCCAGCAAGATTGCCGTCAAGATAGAGAATAAAATACAAATGAAAGCGATCACCAAAATAATCTGCAGCAACCGATTCGAATCCTTGTACAGCGAAGCCTCTGAAATAACATTAACGACGATCCAGTCGTTCGTGTGCAGCTTTTTGTAATTCACAATCAATCTTTGGCCTTGATATTTCAGTGGAAACACGGATTCGTCTGCTGCCCCACGAAACATGGCTGTGTAGCCATCTTCGCCCAGTACTTCTTTCACACTTTTCCCCAATACACGACTGTCTGGATAAGAGATGATATGTCCAGAACCATCAATAACTAAGCTTTCAATGTCCATATTACTCTTGGTCGTCCGAGCACCGATTTCTTTCAGCACATCCTCGCGGATGTCCAGTACGGCAATGATCCCAACGGGACTATCGTCCGACATTTTGTAAATTTGCTTGGCCAGTGAGAAGACGTGAACGTTTTGCGTATTTAGGCTATCGACATAAGTTCCCAACCGCGTGGAAAACCACCGAAAGTTGCTCCCATCCTCCAAGGTCTGCAGGAAGGGAGATACCTTCTCGATAGAGCGATCGTTCCATCTATAAATACCTTTGATAAAATGCTGAGGTGAAAGAAACGAAATCGACTGTATATCCTGATTAATCGCAATAATGGTCGATAGTTTCGTGGTCAGAGATAGACTATCTAGATCATACTGCGCTGGATCTGTGCGATCCAACGTCCGCAGCATCGTAACAATTTCGTTGTTGTTCACGACCTGCATCATCATATCTTTGTAAATGCCAAGTCTCGTGTCGATATTCTCTGCCGTCTGCTTCAAGAGCTGTTCTGAGTATTCCGTTACTTTATTGTTAATCGTAGACTTCGATATCGAATACGAAATAAACCCCAAGGCAAGCAGGGGCGTGAGCGAAAAAAGGAACAGCAACAGCATCCACTTATAGCGAATGCTGTTCGTCCATGAATACATCCAAGAAGGAATTCGTTTGTGGCGCTGTCGCGTTGCAACCTCTGATGCCTGGGTCATCGTTGAACAACCCTTTCTGTGAAGAGAATCTGACTGGTAGATAGTAGCCTATTAACCTTTAATCCCGGACATGGCCACCCCTTGCACGATTTGACGCTGCAGGACTGCAAACACCAGAATGGTCGGTATAGCAGCGATTGCACTTGCAGCCATAATCAGATTTAAGGACATCGTATTATTCGACAAAAATGTCGGTAGTCCTGCTGATAAGATCATGTTCTCTTGCGAGGTAATGGAAAGATACGGCCACAAGAAATTGTTCCACGACAAAATGAAGTAGAAAATCCCGACAGAAAACATGGCGGATCTCGTAAGCGGGAGACATATCCGATACCATAATCCAAAATTTCTACAACCGTCGATTTGTGCTGCTTCAATATAATCCTTCGGAACGCCGTCCATGAACTGTTTCAGAAGCAGGATCCCGATTGGATTCGTGAGTCCTGGTAGAATGATGGCCCATATGTTATCGATTAGCTTCAGATGAAGTGTCGTTTCGTAAAGTGGAATGAGAATCGCTTCCGTGGGAATTAACAAGCCAGATACGATGATCATATAGAACACGCCTCTGGACTTGAAAGGCAGCTTTGAAAAGGAAAAGGCCGCCAAAGAACTGAGGATGAGTGAAATAACAGTTGTCAGTACACCGATCACTGCACTATTCCACGTCCATCTCAGGATTTGAGAATCTTTGATCACCTTCTTGTAGTGATACACATGTAAATCCGAGAAATTTACCCAGTCACTTAGCGCGGACACAT
Source organism: Paenibacillus sp. J31R109 (assembly GCF_059692055.1). Lineage (NCBI taxonomy): Bacteria > Bacillati > Bacillota > Bacilli > Caryophanales > Paenibacillaceae > Paenibacillus > Paenibacillus sp. J31R109. Next base: position 178,343 of record NZ_JCAUAR010000006.1, read on the forward strand.
TGACGCCATCTGGTTTCAGCGAGACAATCAGCATCCATATCAGTGGAAACATAAATAAGAGGGCCAGCATCACCGCGATGATGTTAATTGCGATACCTTTCATGTTCTACCTCCGTCAATCTTTTCTGTCTGTTAATTTGAACTGTGCCACTGCAATAAGCAGCATGATGGCGCAGAATACGATAGACTGAGCCGAAGCAAGCCCGAACATATCCTTTTTGAACCCCGTGACATAAATGTAGCGAATCATTGTATTTGTGGAGTCCCCTGGACCTCCGCCTGTCATGATTTGTACTTGCCCAAACAATTTTAAGCACGAGATAATTTGGTAGAAAACTTGTATTTGCATGACTCTCGACAGTCCGGGAAGCGTAATATGAATGAATTGCTTCCAAGCGCCAGCGCCATCTATTTTCGCAGCTTCATAATGTTCCGTAGGAATTTCTTGCAAGCCAGCTAGGAACAGTACCATAACGAAACCTACTGACCACCAATCGGTTGTTAGCGTAATGGCCCACCAAGCGAAGTGTTTGTCCGTCAGCCAGTTTATGTCACCAGGTAAACCAATGAGTTTCAAGAAAGCGTTAATTGGGCCATACTTCGAATCGAAAAGTCGGAGCCAGATGAAACTGATGACTGAGACCGAAAGTACATAGGGAAGGAAAAACATGGAACGGATGAGTGTTCGGAAGCGGAGTTTCTGATTAATGATTAGCGCTAAAATAAGACCAAGCACGATAATTGTCGGTGTACAGATGATAACAAAGTAAATCGAGTGCCACACATACAGATAAAAGTTGCTATCCGTGAAAATCTTTTTATAATTCGCAAAGCCAACATACCGCTGCATCCCCTGAATGCCCCAAACGTGCAAGCTCATCCAAGCTCCTCGCCCTACTGGCCACAGATAGAAGATGGCAAAAGGGATCAGAAACGGGACCAGATACAACATTGCCTTCATCTCCAAAACGATACCAAACGACTTACGTTTGCGGAGCACCCCTGTCTGATTAAGCTCACTCATTTTAGTCTCCATTGTCTCTTCTCCTTGTTACTTTCTATATAAGGTCGGGTGGAGCCCTGATAGCTTTCTCGAGAGCTTCACCCGATTCAAACGGACGATTAATTCGTTAAAATATCATTGATTTGCTTATCCATCGTTTTCAAGCCTTCTTCTGGTGTTTGCTTACCGAATAGGATGTTCTGTAAGGACTCTGAAACTGTCGTGATAATCGTGGTGTATTTATCTGTTTTCGGTGCAAATTTCACCGTTTTCTGAGCTTCGATGAAGAAATTACGGTATGGCAGCTTTTTGTACTCATCGCTTGTCGTTACTGCGCTGTTGGATGGGACGTGTCCGGCTTGCCCCCATGTTTTGCCACCAACTTCAGAGAAATACTTCATGAATTTCGCTGATGCTTCTTGTTTCTCTGCTGTTACATAGGACGGCACGACGAGCAAGTGGGAGCTTCCCCAGTGCGTTTGGCTACCAAAGATCGCAGGCAGCGGCATCGCACCAATGTTCAATGCTTTATCGTTAAGCAGGAGTCCCGCTTCCCACACACCACCGAACCATAGGGCAGCTTTCCCGCTGTGGAACGAATCCCAAGGCGTTTTATCATTGAGATCACTGTATTTGTTTTTGTACAAATCCATGTAAAACTTAAGGACATTCAAGGCTTTCTCGTTGTTGATCGCAGATTTCGTCATATCACCATTCAAAATATCGCCGCCTGCTTCATAGTACAAATTCAGGAATGGTTCTTGGAAATAGGGTGTATTCACGGCTAACGCCTGCACACCAGGTACTTTCGCTTGAATTTGTGCTAGTGTTTTCTTAAAGCCATCTGGCGTTAAATCACCCAGCTTCGGTGTGCCATCGTCGTTCAGCAGCTCGGCTTTCTTAAGCAGGTCCTTGTTGTAATAGAACATATGGAAGTGTGTATCTAAAGGAACAGCGTAAGGCTTTCCGTCGTAGGAGACGCTTTTGATATTGGAATCTGAGACTTGTTTCAGATCAAAACCAACCTTGCTGGCTAGCCCATCCAGAGGTAGAATCTGCTTCGCCTTGACGAAGGGAGATATTCGATCCACGTGGGCTACTGCAACATCTGGACCTTTGGATGAGGAAAGTGCCGTACTAAGCTTCGCATAGTACTCATTGGATTCTAAGCGCAGCTGTTTCACGATGACTTCCTTTTGGGAATCGTTATATCCTTTGACAATTTGATCTACGAAATCACCTTCGCCACCACCGAACATATTCCAGAACGTAATCTCTACGGGACTCGCTGATTTGGTTGTCTCTGCGGCTTTCGTCGTTGCTGAAGCAGTTGTCGCAGCAGCTATTTTGGTATCGCTTTCTTTTGTGCTCGAGCAGCCAGTCGCTACCATAGCAAGTGCAATACTTGCGGTAAATAAACTCGTTAGTTTCTTTTTCATTGGGATAAACAACCCTCTCTCATTCGGTTTATGTTCGTTGCGAAAGCCCTTTCATTCGGATGTAAGGGCTTTCCTTGGTTCTAACTTTACAAGGAATCGCTCCGCGTCTAAACCGATAAAACCGTCAACTTTGGGGAACAAACGTAAGAAATCATCAGGCTCCGTTAGACTACAAGGTGACGATGTTACGATTGGAGGGGTGAATCTTACGTAAGGTTGGGTTAACTAACTTTAACAAATTCTACTTTTCACCATTTCGCCACTTGCACTACATTTAGCTATTACTGATCCTCACTACTCTCCACATCCCCTACTCCCTCCCCCTATCAACTCTACTCTACACACTCTCTACCTACTCCCCACTTTGCAACTCTCTACACCACACATCAGCTTAACTCATCCCCAACATTAACTCTAACTAATCCTATCTAACTCAACGGCAATGTCCGTTTATGGAGCAATGTATTATGAATCTCTAGTGGTCTAGTAGATTTAAATATAATATTTTGAAAAGTTTAGCTATAATGTAACAGACTACATAAAGACTAGCTTGTCTTGTCAGAATGTGCCTAGCGGGGATTACCAGCCGCCATTCGTAATAGCCGCCACGTTATCCCTGCACTTTTTCTCAGATAAGAAACTCAAGGAGGAATACCCATGTCGACCAAGCCCAAAATACTCGTTACCCAACAATTGCCGGAAGCTGTTCAAGATTATTTAAATCTCCACGGAGATTGTACGTTCTGGAATCAGGAAGGCAGTATGCCTCGTAATGTCATCTTAGATAGGGTCTCAGATGTGGAGGGAATCCTGGGAGGAACAATTGACGAGGAACTGTTAAGTTGTGCACCAAAGCTTCGTGTGGCGAGCACCTCTTCCGTCGGGTACAATCATTTTGATATAGCTGCGATGAGATCCCATGGCGTAATTGGTACACACACACCCTACGTGCTGGACGGCACCGTGGCCGATCTCGTACTCGCCTTGATGCTCAGTGCAGGGAGAAGAATTGCAGAATTGGATGCTTATGTGAAACAGGGAAATTGGCAAAAGGGAACAAGCAGTACCGAATTATTCGGTGTGGATGTTCATCATTCGACACTCGGAATCATCGGGATGGGACGGATTGGCGAAGCTATTGCCCAGCGTGCTGTGTTTGGCTTCGATATGAACCTGCTGTATCACAGCCGCAGTCCAAAAAAAGAAGTAGACGAGCGCTTCAATGCCCGCTTCTGCGAATTGGATGAGTTACTTAGTGAATCCGACTACATCGTTGTGATGACGCCACTTACGCCAGAGACGAAACATCTGATTGGCGAGGAGCAATTTAATCGGATGAAGTCATCAGCGATCTTCATTAATGCCTCCCGCGGAGCAACTGTAGACGAACAGGCGCTGATTAAGGCACTTCAACAAGGAAAAATACGCGGAGCAGGTCTGGATGTCTTCGATATCGAGCCAACTCCTGTGGATAATCCATTGCTCAGTATGCCGAATGTGGTTACTTTACCTCATATTGGCTCGGCGACAGCAAGAACTCGTAATGATATGGCTGAGCTTGCGGCTAAGAATCTCATCGAAGCACTGAATGGTGGTAAGGCTTATGTTGTACAGGAGCTTAAGGATTTGGTTCCCAATTAAGGCTTAGCGTCCTGTCCCTCGGAAAGTCAGAATGTCAGAAAGCTGCGAATATGCATCTTTTTCCACTAGAGAGGTCACGGTTTATAAGGAAAGATGCAATTCTGCATCTTTTTCCACCACATTTAGCCTTTTTATGGAGTATCAGTAAAAAAGGTTGTATTTTCTCCTAGCAGCATTTCTTCGATAAACGGTCTATTCTCCTAAAAAAGGATGTATTTTCACAGCTCTCTGCTTATAGCGAGATGCTTAATGCAAAAGATCCTCATCGCCATAAAGGCACGAGGATCTTTTTACGCTATAGGCACTCACTGCAGCATATTCGCCAATTGCTCAAACGTCCGCTTTAGCAGCTCCTTCGGAATCTGTGCAAAAGCATCGCCAATACTCACCTCGAACGAACAGCCCCCTTCGCTCGACTCTCGCAGATAATGGATCAACCCCACATCTGTCTCCGCGTATAACGCGACCAGGATGGGCTCTAGCTTCTCTTTCGGCACCGAGATGTGAACGTGGAACATATTCGTAACCGGCACCAGTGGCAAGGTAGCCACGTGCTCACAGCTATTGTACAGCGAAGCAAGCTCTACCGCTTCCTTGTAGTATTGACCCATTTTGGGCTCACGTTGCTTGAAATAGTAACTCGCACTGAGATAATACGGATAGAGACTAATCAAATCGCCGCCATGACGCCTTTTCCATACCTTCGATCTCGCCGTAAATACCTCATCACCTGCCAGAATCGCACCTGCAACACCGCCAATTCCTTTGTAGAACGAGATGTACACACTATCAAAAAGCGCACACAGTTCTGCCGCTGACTTCTGATAATACGGAAGCACCTCGTATAATCTAGCACCATCCAGGTGCAGCTTAATTCTGTTAGCTCGGCAATGCGCCGAAATGGCCTCAAGTTCTTCATAAAGTGGCAGCACACCACCTATTTCTCGCTGTGGCAGCTCAATTAAGAGACACGCGATCTCACTGTTCAGCGCCAAAATCTCTTCCAAGCGAATCAGTCGATCTTTCTCGCCAAGTAACAGCGATTCAATCTGATGCAGCTCCTTTAAGCCATCTTCTTCATGGATTTCCAAATGACTTAACGGATGATACGCGACCTTGCGTTTCCCCTTCTCGTCACACCAAATGCGCAAGGCAATTTGCTGTGCCATGGTTCCGCTAGGAAAGAAGACAGCTTTCTCTTTGCCCAGATATGCGGCCATTTCCGCTTGAAAGCTCTCTATACTTTCGCCAGTTCCATAAATGTCACTTTCGAGCTTGTCATCGAACTCATTTAAAGCCTCTTTCAAAACTTGAATGTTCTTGCGGCCGTGCCCACCCACTGGATAGGAGGCTTGGCGAAACGCTGCAACTAAGGGGGTTACTGTGCTCAATTGATCGTACTCCTTTGTTTTTGCCCTAGGCATAGAGATCTTGATGTCATTTGAATTATAATAAAGTTGTGATGAAATCCCTTTGTGAAGGAGCATTCCCATGAATGAAATCCTAATTGGTTCTAAAGATCAGTTTACTGCAATCCCGTCCGAAGTGAAAGTCAATGGGAAGCGATTCTTCCTTACAGAAGCGGATGGTGTTTACACACTGCTATCCAGTCGTTGCCCCCACGCCGGCTATGCCGTAGAGCTTGAGTTTGGCGAGCTCGAATGTCCTTTACATGGCTGGACCTTTGAAGTGCATACAGGCCGATGCCATAATGTCCCTAATGCAAGACTTCAACCCTATGAGGTCATCGAAAAAGAAGGCAATTTATTCGCTCTGATGGACATATCCTAGCTGTATAGTTTACCAATGGGCAAGCTATACTATGGGCTGTTATTATCCATTTCTCTTGAACAGCTTAGGAGGCGGCATGTCCACAAATGCAACAAATCCATCAAAAAATCGCAGCACGATGACCTGGTGGCAGCTTTCGCTGCTCGGCGTCGCCTGTACGCTAGGAACTGGCTATTTTCTCGGAGCTGGAATCGGCCTAACCATGGGCGGCGCTTCAATGCTTTTTATGTTCATTTTGGCTGCGGCAGGTACTTATTTCGTGCTCGATGCTTTGATTCAAATGACAGGCAACAATCCACAACAAGGCTCCTTTCGGACATATGCCAAGTTAGCATTCGGCCGTTGGGCCGGGTTTAGCTGCGGCTGGATTTACTGGGGCTCACAGTTAATGATTATGGGAAGTCAATTAGCCGCGCTATCCCTGTTTACACGATTCTGGTTTCCTACTATTCCGATGTGGCTGTTTGCATTGATCTATGCGAGTCTTGGTGTAGGTGTCATCCTGCTTGGGGCCGAAGCTTTTGAACGATCCGAGCACATCTTTGCACTCATTAAAGTATCTGCGCTTCTCATGTTTCTGCTCCTTGCAGGAGCTGCGGTTCTGGGATGGATTTCAGGCGGACTTCATCCCCTCTCCTTTCCGATAAACAGGGACACCTTTGTACCATCAGGGCTCAAAGGTACTTGGTCCTGCTTCATCTATGCCTTCTACGCATTCGGTGGCACGGAAATGATGGGGCTTTTCGCGCTGCGTCTGGGCAAATCGAGTGAAGCTCATAAAGCGGGCTCCATTATGATCCTTCTTTTAGCTATCCTCTATATCGTCTCCCTCTTCTTCGTTTTAACCCTGCTGCCCTTACACGCTCTCCATGACAAAAAAAGTCCCTTTCAGGTTAGCTTGGAAAGCTACCCGCTGCCCTATGTACCGCATGTGTTCAATGCTATTCTCATTATCGCTGCCTTCTCAACGATGGTGGCTTCCTTGTTCGCCGTTACATCCATCCTCGTTGCCCTTGCCAAAGATCATGACGCCCCATTCCTATTCACCCGTACCACGGGAAAAAGGCAAATTCCTTATCCTGCTCTTGGCTTTACTTCAGGTGGTATGGCTGCTGCAGTTGTTCTTTCGCTGCTTCTACCAGAGGAGTTGTACACGGTGATGTCCACCGCAGCTGGTCTTACCTTACTCTTCATCTGGTTGATGATCTTACTTTCCTCTGGACGTTTGCTAACACGTACGACTTCAAATGTAATTAAACGTTGGGCAGGCATACTGCTCATTCTAAGTGCCATTACGGGAGCCGCTTTTCACCCGACAACACGTCCAGGCTTCTTCGTTAGCTTGATTTTCATCTTCATAATCGCTGCCATCACGTATGCTGTACATTTTACATGGCCGAAACTCGCGAAAAAAAGGTATTGACATTAACGCTACGTAAAGCTTTACAGTTAAGGTGTCAGGAGGTGAGCAGATGGAATATACGGTGCAGCACTTGGGAAAGTTGGCTGGCATCAGCACCCGTACACTGCGCTATTATGATGAGATTGAACTTCTTATGCCGGCAAGAATCAACTCATCGGGATATCGCATTTATGGGCAAGCAGAAGTAGATCGACTGCAGCAGATTTTATTTTATCGAGAGTTAGGCGTTCCTCTTGAGCAGATCAAAGAAATCATAACATCGCCTAGCTTTGACGGAACCCGTGCACTGAAAGACCATCGGGAGCAGCTTCTCGACAAACGAAAGCAATTAGACATTCTTATTGCGAATGTGGAACACACTATTGCTTCGAAAGAAGGGAGAATAACCATGTCAAATGATCAGAAATTCGAAGGCTTCAAACAAAAGCTAATTGATAATAATGAGAAACAATACGGAAAAGAAATTCGCGAGAAATATGGCGATGAGCAAGTGAATAGAAGCAATCAAAAATTAAAGAATATGACGCAAGAACAGCATGACGAGGTTACTCGTCTGGCAGAAGAAGTAGCCGAAACATTAGCTGAAGCCTTCAAGCTAGGTGATCCAGCTAGCGCGCTAGCACAAAAAGCAGCCGATCTGCACAAACAATGGCTTATGTTCTATTGGAGTGAATATAGTAAAGAAGCACATGCAGGACTTGCCCAAATGTACGTGGATGATGAGCGCTTCAAGGCTTACTATGATGTGAAGCAACCGGGCACTGCTGAGTTTCTTCGAGATGCGATCCACATCTATACAGGGGGACACTAGCACGTTTTCTATGATTTCGTGCAAACATCCAATTCTTTTACAAGAAACTGAATATAGTATAATTACCAGCCGCCAGCCACAACCTTTGTGTCACCATTCTCATAATGCAAAAAGAAGCCCTAGACTCTCTCCATAAGAGTTTAAGGCTTCTTTTGTATATCAAATCGATTTAACCGCTAATACTTCGCCGCTTGGTCTAACAAGTGATTTCGTTTGCCATACGCGGCTACGCCAACGTAGATACATCAGCAAGCCTCTCACCCACTCATCAACTGTAAAGGCAATCCATACGCCGAGAAGACCCATTTCTTGATGAATCCCGAGGTAGTAGGCTAAAGGAACGGCAATCCCCCACATGGAGACAACACCCATCATCACAGGGAATCTAGCATCACCAGCCGCGCGCAAGGAATTAATAACAACCAAGTTAAAAGTTCTACCAGGTTCCAAAATAATTGAAAGAAGTAGAATCGTTGAACCCATAGCAATAATATCGGGATTATCGGTAAATAGTCCGAGCAGTTCTTTACGGAAAATCGACGTAATGCCCACAATAACGAATGTTAGGACAAAGGTAAACTTCAGACTTCGGAGCAATTTATGATACGCAGCTTGAAATGCACCTGCACCTACCATGTGCCCTATAATAATCTCCGTTCCCATGCCAATCGCCATGCCCAGGGCCATGAAATAATTGGTCACATTCATGACGTACACATGCGCACTTAACGCCGTTGCCCCAATAATATTAATAAAGCTGAAAATCATCAAATACTGGGACTGCCAAGAAATATGTTCCCCTGCCGAAGGTAAACCAATACTAAGTATTTGTTTGACAATTTTAGACTTGAAAGTCACGTAATGCTTTAGTAGAATCGGCACCTGCAAGCGACGGTACAAGATCACCACAAGTACAATGAGTCCCAGAAGTCGACTTACTACCGTAGATACTGCAGCACCCGTTACTCCCCATTCAGGGAAGCCCAGATTACCGAATATCAAGAGACTGTTACCCACAATGTGAATCACATTAACGCCTAACGTCACGAACATAACATCTCTCGTCTGACCATTAGAGCGAAGAACAGAAGAAATCGCATATGACAAGGCTTCAATCCAAATAAAAGCCGAGATGATAGTCAAATACTTTTTCGCAATCGCGATTTGTGTAGGCTCCAAATTCATCACATGCATCAAAGGTTCGCCAAACACCACTAACGCAATGCTCACGATAATACCAAAAATCAAATTAATGGTAATGGCCAAAGCGGAAATCCGGCTAGCTTCCTTCACTTTCCCTGCGCCCAGATGCTGTGCAACAGCTACACTCGTCCCAATGCCCACAAAACCGAACATCAAAATACAGAAAACGATGATTTCATTCGCCAAACCTACGGCTCCCGTTACTTCATCCGATATTCGGCTTAACATGAAGACATCCGCAGTACCTAACATCATTCGTAATACAGAATCAATAAAAATCGGCCAAGTGACTGCGAATAGACGAAGTTTTTGCCATGATGCCGTTGAATCTATGTCTTTCATTCGTATTCACCTCAAGTAATCGCAAATGCAATTAGCATAGAATACGAAAGCGATTGCAGTCAAATGATAATTATTTACACTCTGACTAACTCTTTCACGCGGGGCGCTTTCTTGCGAGAGTTAGTCGATTTATCCGACTAACTTCCCTCTAAACGATTACTTACGATGCAGCAAAGCAACAGCCTTTTCAGTAATCATAAATTTATGACATCTCATAGAACCTCCGCCAATTGCATAGACCAGTTGTTTGGATTCCAACTCTCGCATAACTTTGCGGCAAGCTTCTCTCTTTAGTTGAAGCCACCTACAAACATCCGTCAATAGAAAAGGTTTATTAGTGAGCAAAGCGAATCTCAAAACTTCCCGCTCATATACAGGAAGCTGGTTCAATCTTGCACCTTCTATATTTCCGATACGGCCTATCAATTCGTATAAGTTTCTTTGGCAGAAACTCGGTTTTTTCTCTAGCTCATCTCGACTATATGGAAAGTAAGTGTACCCAAGTGTCGCAACTGAACGTGCTCGCGCCCTCTCAAAAGAAAATCGGTCTCTCGTGATTTACTCGGCGTGAGTGACGAAGCTCTCATCCTCGAACACGATCCGCAGCAAGGGGTGAAATACGTCACCAAATATTTTCGCCCCTGTCAAACTCAACATTTCAAATTCAAGCACCAAACCATCGAGAGTCCCCAATACGGGTAACAGCACACCCTCCAATAGTTTCTTTGTTCCGGTCAAGTCCCTACCCAACATCTCAAGCCGTTGCCCACTTGCACGTTGCACTTGTTCCTTCCAAAAGATTGAATATTCCTTCTCAAACATGTAATCGCCTCCTTAAAAAATAAAAACGCCGCTAGCTCCAAAAAAAGAGCTAACGGCGTGTGCTTCACGCGTGAAAAATGATATTTTAACGATATCAAAATTATGACTTCATTGCAAAATAAATCTCAATCGTTATATTTTCAAAGTTCTTACTACCCTACCATTTACTTAACTTCGACCCAAGCCCCTTGCTTATCTGCCGATGCCATCTCAGCGACAGCAATTTCGATCGTTTCACGTGTACTTCCAGGCGTTGCCGTTGTGACCGACTCTCCAGCAAGAAGCGTCTCCGCGAAATATTTCAGCTCCAAATAGTACCCCATCTCGGGGGAGAGCTCCGGTGTGAATCCAGGTCCATCATTCAAATTCACTTTCAAGCCGCTCGCATTGAAAATAAGATTAGCTTTCTCGAAGTTGACGCGGTACACCATTTCGAAACCGTACTCGCCTTCTAACGTCCAATCAGCTTGCGCATTGATAACTTTACCATCCCCGTACAAATAATTCGTAGACACGACATCGTAGCCGCTGCCAGGAACCACATTACGTGCCAAACAGGAAACGGATTCCGGTTTGCCAAACAACCAGTTGACCATATCGATATCATGAACATGCATATCGAGCAAAGCTCCGCCGCTCTTCTCTTTATCGATTAGCCACGGTCCCCAAGTCGGTGTTGCGCCGCCACGGTAGAAATATCCGCTCGTCACTTTACCGTATGTCCCGTTCTCAACAGCTTCTTTCAAATACACATAAGCTGGCCAGAAGCGTAAACATTGTCCAATCATCAATTGCTTACCATTCGCTTCAGCGGCTGCGATCATCTCTGCACACTCTTGCGGATTGGATGCCATCGGCTTCTCGCACAGCACATGAAGACCTTTATTCAGACATTCAATTGTAATATCTCGGTGCAAATACGTCGGAAGCGCCAAATCTACGAAATCCAATTGTTCCTTCTCGATCATCTCGGACACACTTGTGTATTTCGCATAGAGATTGAAATCGATCGCGGAATCACCTGTCGCAATATTTCCTGCAACTGCGTTGCCTTCAAGCTTCACGGGATCGATATCGCATAATGCTACAACTTTAATCGCAAGACCTTCTGCTTCGAGTCGTACGTAATTCTCCAAATGTGTTCTTCCCATGAACCCTAATCCAACTAGTCCAATTCTTAACATGATTACTTCCTCCCCAGAATAGCATCCATGGCACCGGATGTGTTGTAGACAATTTGCTCGCCGAAGTGCGTATAGCCTGGAATCATCTCAGCAATAACATAATCTTCATATCCAATGGTTTGAAGGGTTTTCATAACTTCTGGATAATTCACATCACCAGCAAGTAAATCTACAAAACCATGCAAACCGCCAGCTGCGCGGCGATAATCTTTGAAATGCACTTTTTTAATACGATGGCTCAAAATTGAAATCCAATGCTCCGGGTAACCGGAGAAGATGACATTCCCCACATCAAAATAAGCGCCTACATAAGGAGAATTTACTTTATCAATGAAATCACGCATTTCCAGCGGAGATAGTAAAAATTTGTTCCATACATTCTCAATCCCAATCGAAATCTTCAAGGACTCAGCAACCTGCGAAAGCTCTTGAAACGCTTCCAGGGAGTAGTCATAAGCTTGATCATAAGGGACCACTTCAGAATCAGGGATAAAATCAACGCCTACCGCACCTGGGACAACGAGGATCGTGTCTACACCAAGTACCGCGGCATGTTCAAGTTGCTTCTTCACGATGTCTTTCGCTTTTTGACGCGTTTGAGGCGCACTGCTTGTCAACGAATACGACCAGAATAGGCCTGTAGCTAAGCTGCTTATCTCAATACCTGTTTCGTTGGCATGCTGGCGGTACGCACGAACTTCACTTTCTGTGCTTTCCAAGCTAAGTTCACCTGTTTCGTTCAAAGCTAACTCAATGCCGTCAAAACCGGCTTTTTTCGCAGTCGTAATGCAATCTTTTACGCTCATGGAGCCTGGAAATGACCAAATATTAATCCCTTTTTTCATTATGAAATCCCCTCCGCTTCTTTTCTTTATTATAAAAGAGGGCTGTCACATTTGATTTATCATTTAAGCCGAAATATTTGCACTTTAGCTAAAATGAATGTGGTAAAATAGGCTGTAATCGGGAAGAAAATCGCCTAGAGAGGACGGACAGCATGGATTTCCCACGGATCTACTTACAGGAATCACTTTCGATTGAAGCACTTATTTCCTTCCACTATTTTGAATATGCCAAAGGGTTTGTATTCGATGGTGAGCAACATGACTTCTGGGAAATTCTCTACGTGGACAAAGGTGAAGTCGAGGTGCGTGCGGATGATGTCATCCATACCCTCGTGCAGGGCAACATGATTTTCCATAAGCCAGAGGAGTTTCATACTGTTCATGTCAGGCATGAACATAAGCCGCCTAATCTCATTGTTATCGCTTTTGCTTGCCCTTCAGAGGCCATGTATAAGCTGGCAAATAAAGTCGTATCCCTAGGAGATCGTGAGCGCAATATGCTTTCGATCATCACACAAGAAGGATTTCATGCCTTTCTTCCTCCATTCGACTCTCCATCTGTTCATCTGCTTGAGAGAAATACTGGCGCGCCCTTCGCAAGTGAACAGCTGATCAAAGCTTATCTCGAAGTGCTGCTCATCACCCTCATTCGTAAGCATGACGCAGGGGCAAGCCTGAAAGAAGCTCAGAAATTAAAGCAATCCTCGCTGCACAAGGAAAAAGATGAGCAAAGGCTCGTCGGGCAAATACTCGATTATTTCAGGGATCATCTTGCCGATTCCTTTACGTTAGATGACCTGTGCCAAGCCTTCCATCTTGGTAAAAGCCGCATGAAGGAGCTTTTCCAATCCCAGAAGGGGATGGGCGTCATGGAAGCGTTCAAATCGCTCAAGATCGAACAAGCCAAAACCTATATGCGCGAAGGTACTTACAATATCACCGAAATTGCAAGCTTGCTTGGCTATACGAGCATTCATTATTTTTCGCGAGACTTTAAAAAGACTCTCGGTATGTCACCTACCGATTATGCGAAATCAGTAAAGGCTAGGGTTCATCAATAGAAAGAATAAAGGGCAGTCCCTCCGTAGATGAATTCTACTAGAGAGACTGCCCTTCGTCATGAAACAATTATTTGATTGTTTTGAGCAAGCGTTTCGCTGTACCGTTCTGCGTTTCAATGGTTTCGTACACATTGATGGTGAATGGATAGCTGAATTGCTCAGATGAGAAATTCGATACATCCATGGTTTGTACGCCACTCACTAATTTGTTAGGCCCTGCGAAGGAAGCATCCTTGGCACCAACGACTCGTCCTGCTGGATCGACAATTTCAAATCTTAGTTTGGAGAAGTTGTTGTCAACAACGACATCTTCCTGCTGTGTAATGCTCAAATCCATTCTCAGTTTATACGTGTAAGTCAATTGTGCCGTCGTTTGCATACTCGTTGAGATATCGTTAATTTTCAAGTCAAACGGATACATGGAAATAGGAGCATCCGTAGTTTCCTTTTGAGGTTCCGTTGTCAAAGCGGCAATCGTTTGTGTATACGGTGCTGCAGTCTGACCATCTAATATTTTCAAAGTGAAACTTTCACCATCCTCAGACTGAGGAATTATATAAGAATAGCTGACAACATAACTTAAGCCAGGATTCATTAAGTTTGTCACGTTTGTTTGACGTGTACCTTGATACGTAACACCTTGCTTATTCGTTAATTCCGATAGGAACGGTGGCGTAACGACTGGCGATGTGCTCGTGTTCGTTAATTTGAACTTCGCTACGGCTGTCTTATACCCCTCACCTGGATTCTCATGTAGATGAAGCTCCATCAAAGACGCTTGCATAAACTTACTAATTGATTTCGCAGCAGCATTGAAAGGAATGGGTTGACCGATCGAATACGTTGCTGCCGCCGGACTTCCATCCACTGGCCAATTGATACCCACTTTAGCTGTTGCTAGCTCCGTAGGTTGTCCTCCCTCTTTCGGGACAAATGTATCTGTCGAAAGCACGACCAAATTCGTAAGTGTCACACCATTCTCAACAGGGATCGCATAATGGATTAACGTATTCTCACCTGGGCTCACATCAACTGGAGCTGTTTCCGTACGTTTGCCCTCGTAATTCTTCGTTTCAGACTGCGCATCGATTCTGAAAGCAGGAACGGTTTCACGACCCGCTCCAGAATTGTTCACAAGCACTGTAACCACCGCTACGCGGCCTGTTTGCGTGTTCTGAATCGATGCTTCAACAGGCGCATACGTAAGCCCTGAATTCACACCAGGAATAATGAAAGCTCCGCCCCATTGTGTGTTCGTGATGCTTTCAAGCGCCGCGCTGCCAATACCGCCATACCATACTTGGTTGGTTGGCATTGAAAGAAGCGTAGTCTCTACCTTTGGATAGGCATATAAATCAACATTCACGAAGGAAATCCCTTCAATCTTGCCAATTTCCTTGGAATCAATAGATGCAAAATAAACAAGTTCTGCAATTTCTTTTGGTTGCAAGGAAGCTTTATTGCTTGCGCTCGGTTTCAGCGTGTAGGAAATCCCGCTCGCCGTTTGCACGCGAAGCTCATGCTCCGGTACACGATTCAAGGTTGTACCACCGTTGTACAAGCGGACAGTCACCGCAACCTGTGAACCGGTCGCTGTCGGTGTTTCTGCTACGCTTTTGACAGCGGCACGAATATCATTCGTCAAACCATAATTCACAGAAGGTGCGGCTACTACTGCGGCAGGAGGCTCCGCTGCCCATGCGGCGGTACCTCCTTGAACGATCATTGCTCCGAGCATAATAGCGGTTATGCTGGTCTTCCATGGTCTCTTTTTCATCTATACAATCTCCTTCATTATGAATTTCAGTGATGTTACTTTGCTGCTGGTGTTGTTGTTGGTTGAGTTGATGCGGCCGGAGCGTTCACCTTTTGACCGTCTTTCAACGTGTTCTGTCCACTGATAACCAGTTGGTCGCCTTCTTTCACGCCTTCCAGTACTTCTTGGAATTCACCATTGATACGTCCAAGCTTCACTTTCCGTTTCATAAATTGGTCACCCTGCTGAACGAATACGAAGGTATCGGATTCTTCACGAATGATGCTAAGTGTAGGCACGACAGCCACTTTCTCTTCCGTCTCAGTGGTCAATTGGACTTGATAACGAACGCCTGGTTGAATCGTACGATCAGGATTCGGTACTTCCAATTCCAGTGTATATGTTTTGGAGGCAGCGCTCATGATTGGTGCTAAGTAGCTAATCTTAGCAGTGCCTTTCTTATCAGGCGTATTCGGGTTGTAGTACACGAGCTCCTTCTTGTTTTTCACAAGCTGGTAGTTCGTTTCAGCTAGCTCTGTTTTTATTTTGATTGGATCGACCTGCTGAATTTGACCAACCTTTCCTGCTTGTGCGGATGCCGTTTGACCAACAACGATATTGAAATCCGTCAGAATACCGTCGCCTGGCGCCTTCACTTCATAATTTTCTAAAGAGCGAGTCGCATCCTCCAAGTTCAGAGTCGCGGATTCTGCTTGCGTCTGGATCGAAGAGATAGAATCGGTATGATCGAAAGCAGATAGCTTGCTTTGTGCAGCATCTAAGCTCATTTGAGCATTGTCCAGCGCTTGTTTGACTTGATCTACTTGGCGTTGCACAGCACTACCTGCATCAAAATCATTTCTAATTTTGTTGTAATCCTGCTGCGCATTCTTCAGCGCAGTTTCGGTACGCTCAACATTATCAGCAAGATCCTTGCGAGTGTTCACTTTGTTGTCTCTTGCTTGCTGTAACGAATCCTGTGCACTCTTCACTTGAAGCTCACTTTTGCGCTTATTAGATAACGCATCTTTATTATCAATAACGAACAGGACATCGCCTTTCGTCACATATTCACCGCGTTTCTTCAAAACCTCGGTAACTTCACCATTCGCTTTCGCCATCACATCGAGCGTCGTTCCGGCAACAACATCTGCCACCTGTTCAATCGGATTACTGATCTTTTGAAGCTTGATCGCTTCTGTTTTGACTGGTTTAGGCGTTAATTGTACGGTTGCCGCATCCTTACCTCCTGGTACAGAGCAGGCTGTCGCCAACACTGTCGCTGCGGTTAACAGCGTGATGACCCCCATCCAGCGATATTTGCTATGCCCTTTTCGTGAACCTTCGTTAATCATCGATGTGCCTCCTTATACCTCTAACGAACTCGTTGTCATTTTTTCTTTACCTTTTTTCCGATTAAACATGTTGCTGATGCGGTTTTTCATACTTTCAATCAACTCGTAAATAATAGGTACAACGACTAGCGTCAGGAGTGTCGAAGTAATCAATCCACCGATAACAACAACCCCTAGACCTTTACCGATCAATCCGCCTTCTGCTGAAATTCCAAGTGCCAACGGCACTAACGCCATAATAGTTGCACCGGCGGTCATAATAATAGGTCGAAGTCTGACTTTCCCTGCTTCAATCAAGGCATGACGTACGGTATAACCTTCTTCGCGCAGCTGTTGTGCACGGTCGATCAATACGATCGCATTCGTAACGACGATACCGATCAACATGAGGAACCCGATCATCGACGTTACCGTCAATGGCTCTCGTGCAATGACGAGACCTAAGAGTCCGCCAATAACAGCTAGAGGAAGTGAGAACAGAATCGCAAATGGTGCACTTGCATTCCCGAACGCTAACACCATGATTAAGTAAACTACGAAAATAGCTGCAGCCATCGCTACGAACAACTGAGTAAAGCTTTCGTTAACATCTTCAGATACACCTGTAACGTGCGGTATAACACCCTCTGGCAGCTCAAGCTCCTTCAGAGCTGTACCTAACTTCGCACTTACTGCTGTTTTATTGTCTGAATTAATTTTGGCTGAAACTTTCACGAGCTGCGACTGATTTTCCCTAGCCAAGGAGGCAGCGCCTTTCGTTTCATTGATTTTCGCGACTTCTTTCAAAAGAATGGTTGAGCCATTCTGAGCCGTTAACGGAATATTGCCCAGTTTCTCCAGGGAATCTCTGTCCGTTTTTTCCAATGAAACTGTTGTTGTATAAACAATATTATCGAACTTCATATCGCCCAGATTCTGCTTTGAAATCCATGTGCGTGCCGCATCTCGAACGGATGCTGCGCTTAAGCCATAGGCTCTAGCTTTTTTCTGATCAACGGCAATTTCAATTTCTGTTTTGGCATCACTCAAATTATCTTCAACTTCAGCAAGCTCAGGGAAAGTGTTCAATTTCTCCTTCACCATGCTAGCCGCTTTTTCTAGTTGAAGCTGATCATCCCCTTGGAGTGTGTAAGCGAAGTCTGTACTTGATACCCCGAAATCACCTTCCATGGACTTAGGTTCAACTTCAGAACCAGCCGGTAACTCTGACAAAATATAAGCTTTCATTTGTTCCTGTACTTTTACGGGATCCACATTTTCATTAACTTCAAGGAAAATCTGAGACGCGTAAGGGACACGGTCATCATCACTGCCTGCGTATCCTACTAGAGCTTCTACAAATTTAAATACGGGCTCGCCTTTGGAATCCTTCAGGTCTAACAAGGTAGTTTCAATTTCTTTTGTTTTGCTATCTGTTGCATCAAATGATGTGGAATAAGGCATTTTTAATTGGAAGTACATGATATGTGATGCCGCTGAAGCAGGTAAAAATGCTACCGATAAGAACGGTATCGTTCCAGCCATCGTCCCAATAAGCATGACTAAGGCAACTAATAACGTTTTAATTTTATTTTTCAAGCTCCACGTGAGCACTTTTTCATAAAACATCGTTAACTTCGTTGGCGCAGATTCATCATGCTGAACCTTGCCCGGTTTACTGCGCAACACAAGTAATTTCGAAAGCATCGGAATAACGGTTAAAGCTACAATTAAGGATGAAAGAAGTGCACAAGCGATTGTTAGAGCGAAAGGTCGGAAGAATCCACCTACAACCCCTGTTACCAAAGCAAGTGGAGCGAATACCCCTACAGTAGCCAAGGTAGATGACGTAATCGCCATCGATACTTGTTTGGTTGCTAAAGCAATAACGGACTCTTTGCGTTCCTGCGCTTTTTCCAAGGAAGCATAAATGTTCTCAATAACGACAATCGAGTCATCGACAACCCGTCCGACCGCGATAAATATACCGCCAAGCGTCATCGTATTGAGTGTAAGATCTAACGTCGACATTAATAATAATGTGATCAAAATGGACAGCGGAATCGAGACAAGTACGATGAGTGTCATACGTACATTCCGTAAGAATACTAGAATCATTAAGGAAGCAAGGACTGCTCCTACAATTCCTTCACGGACAAGTCCAGAGATCGACTCTTTGATTTGATCAGCACTGTCGAAGGTACTTTTAAACGCAATGTTCGGTATCGTTGTTTTCCATTCCGTAATGTTCTTCTCAATTTCATCGGAGAATTCAACCGCGTTGGCACTGCCAGCTTTATATAAAATCATACCAATCGCTGGTTTGCCATCGAGACGTCCATTGAAATCTGATTCCGTAATGGATTTAACTTTGGAGACTTGATCCAAGGTAACAATAGTACCCGTTGGAGTTGTAATCTCCACCTTTTGGAGGTCAAACAAACTGGACAAATTGCCCGTAACACGGGTCATTTTGCTATTTCCATCGATTTCAACAGCACCGATCGGAGTTTTCGTCGCGGCGGTATTAATGGCATTGCTCACCATACCTGGTGATAAACCATATACGTCTAGTGCTGATGCATCCAGCTCAATATCGAGCGAGGTGTCTCTGGCACCGATAATGTCCATATGGTCGATCCCTTTAATACCTTCAAGACCTGGTTTAATCGTATCTTTGAACGTTTTATCAAGCTCCGTTTGGCTGACACCCTCGTTCGCATAGGCGACTAAATAATTCGAAGGGAAGGATGCTGCACCGAAGGTAGATGCCTTTGGCGCACCAGCGGTAGCTGGCAAGGAGACTGTTGACAAAGCGTCCTGTACAGCTTGCTTCTTTTTGTCGATATCGACATTTTGTTTGAAGAATACAATAACCATCGAGAAATTATCACTTGAAGTCGATTGCATGGAATCTAAATCTTCTAGATTCGCCAGCTTCTTCTCAATGGGGACGGTAATTTCATCCATTACGTCCTTTGGAGCGCCCGTGTAGGTCGTTGTAACGGCCACAACAGGGAAGGAAACGTTAGGCATGTTCTCTTCCTTCAGCTGTGTTGCTGAATACAAGCCGCCTACAAAAAGCATGATCATGATGATGAATAACGCGGAAACGTTTTTCATCGAAAAATGTGTGAGTCGATTCATTCCTGTACTCCCCTCAACTAATGATTGTGAAATTAAAGATACAGGTTCAATATGAACTCAATATGAACAAAGTAAAAAAACTTGGTGAACATTACCAAGTTTTCACAGTTAACTCTTTTTAGTTGGTGAATGAGTCGTCGGTAAAACAATAAGAAATAATGTGCTTTTGCCTTCCTCGCTTTGAACCTCAATCGTTCCATCATGCATATCAATGATTTTACGAACAATGGCAAGCCCCAGACCGCTGCCACTATCACGCTGCCTTGCCTGATCCACCTTATAGAACCGGTCGAAAATCCGCCCCTGTTCCTCTTCCGGAATGCCCATTCCGTTATCCTGAATCCAGATCTGAACCCTGTCTCGCAAGGGAACCAGCTTGATATAAATATGTCCACCTGTAGGCGTGAATTTGATCGCATTGCCTATCACATTCATCCATACTTGGCTTAATTGATCCGCATCCGCAAATATTTTCACACGCGGTAAGGCTAGATCCATATCTAGTTCTTTTGCAGACCATTGCGGTTCATAGAAAACAACAATCCTCCGAAGCTGCTCATCCAGATCATAAATGGAGGGATGGAAGGGATGATGCTCCGACTCTAAGGAGGCGAGCTTCAGTAAATTTTCACTTAGTCGAGACAGTCGTTCACTCTCACGTTCAATGATCTCCAAGTATTTGATCCGATCATGATCAGCGATATCAGACTCCCGTAATGCTTTAGAAAAGCCGCGAATCGATGTTAACGGCGATTGAATCTCATGGGATACATTCGAAACGAAATCTTGCCGCATCTGCTCCAGCTGCTTGAGCTCTCCAGCCATATGATTGAAGCTTTCCGCGAGCATACCCAATTCGTCTTTGTTATTTACGTTGACATTGACATTAAAATTGCCTCGAGCCAGCTTCTCTGTGGCTATAGTCAGTTTTTTCAAGGGATTAACTAAATAACGCGAAGCAATGAGTATGAGAAGGCTCCCAACAGCCAAAACAATGGTAAGAACAGATACGATCAAGGTCTGGAGTTGTCTGCGTGCAGCATCTGTGATGTTCGTATGTATGAATAACGCGTAACTCTGATCGCCTACGATCAGCGGCACGCCAACTTTAATGCCGTTAATCCCGCGTAATGGTGCAGAGAAATCCAAGCTTTTATATATATGTCCTTTTAAAACGTCAGCAACCTCAGAAGATTGAATGCGCGGCTTCCCATTGACAGTAGGAATATCCCCAAACGAGTCACCCTTGGCGTCAAATAGCGTGAACAAATAATTTTCGTTTAATCGATTGCTCCCCGTTACAAAAGAATACAGGTTCTTCGGCTGCACTTCATTGCTTAACGTGACAATTTGTCGTCCAACGGCTAACATCTCGGATTGAAATTGCGTCGAAATCATATTCGTAAAAAAATACATGGCCAACGGAAAAGCGACTAGAACACTGAGGACTACAATTGCTAAAAAGGTTACAACCACGCGCAAATATAACGATTTGATCATGCCTTCACCTCAAGCCTGTACCCTAAGCCGCGTATCGTTGTAATTTGAAAACCATCCGAGTAGGGCTCAAAGCGTTCACGCAAACGTTTGATGTGGACATCAACCGTGCGATCGTCGCCTTCGTAATCCATCCCCCAAATTTGCTCAATCAGCTGCGTACGCGTGAAAATTTGCCCTGTATGACTTGCAAACTTATAGAGAAGCTCAAATTCCTTCAATGGCAGTGTAATGCGCTGATCCTGGTAGCGAACCTCATAGGTTGTACGATCAATGGTCATCCCGCCAATGAGAATGACTTGAGAAGAATGAATGCGATATCGCTTCAACAGTGCTTTGACTCTCATCACTAACTCTACGGGATCAAAAGGCTTTACTAAGTAATCGTCGGTGCCGAGCTGGAAGCCCTTCACCTTATGAACAGACTCACTCTTCGCCGTCACCATCAGTAAGGGCAGCTCTGGGTAATGAGACCTCAGTTCGCGGCACAGCTCCCAGCCGTCCATCAGAGGCATCATAACATCCAATACGACTAAGTCAGCAGGCAACGTATCCATGAGGCTTAGCGCCTCTTGGCCATTGCTAGCTTGCACAACCGTTAGGCCTTCCCCTGCCAAATAAACGCGAATGAGCTCTCGAATATCTGCGTCATCATCAACAACCATAATACGAGTCATGCTTGTTCCGCCTTTCTTACACCCTACAGTTAGGTCAGATAAACGATAGGATCCTTAGAGCCCGCTTCTTCAAAACCTTTCAACCGCAATCGGCAGCTGTCGCATTCGCCGCAAGCTTCTGCTTTTCCATTGTAGCAAGACGTTGTCAGTTCATAAGGTACGCCGATTTTCAATCCTTCTTCCACGATCTTCGCTTTCGTCCAAGAAATCAAAGGCGTTTCAATTGTAATGCCCTTTCCTTCCACTCCAACCTTGGTAGCCAATGCGATTACCTCTTCTACCTTATGGATAAATTCAGGACGACAATCCGGGTATCCGCTGTAATCTAAAGCATTAACACCAATATAAATGGCCTGAGAGCCTGTCACTTCTGCATACGACGTGGCAATAGAGAGAAATAAGAGATTCCGTCCCGGTACGTAAGTCACTGGAATTTCTTCAGTCTCAGGAGCACTCGTCACATTGGGAACTTCAATCGCATCGTCTGTCAATGCACTGCCGCCGAAATCACGCAGGAAATCCAGCTTGATGATTTTATGACGCGCTGCAACACCGTAATGCTCAGCAACTAGCTTGGCATTCTCAATTTCAATCTTATGACGCTGTCCATAGTCAAAAGAAATCGGAAACAAGTCATAGCCTGCCTCCTTCGCTAATCCCATACATGTCGTACTATCTAAACCGCCGCTAAGAATAATAACGGCTCTTTTGTTATTTTCACTCATACTTCGCACCTCATTTATAAAATTAGAAAATGGCATTGTACACATGGCGTACAATGCCTTCAAGGCTAGACGCCTCGCATCGCTGGGTCCCAAATAATTTTGTGAAGCTGCATATTCAACTTCACCTTCGATAGTCCTTCAGCTAGCATCAAGTCAACCAGCTTACGCGGCGGCATCGTTTCCCACACGGGACTGAACATAGGCAGCGCCTTGGTCGGATACTTCTGTAGTACATCGACTGCCGTCTGGAAATCGAGATCGCTGCCGATCACGAACTTCAATTCATCCTGCTCGCGCAGCAGCTCGAAGTTGCTGTAGATCATCTGATCCATTTCACCTGAATCAGGCAGCTTGAAGTCCATCACGTAACGAACCTTTGGTGATGTGACTTGGGCTACGAATGGCGCTAAGTCAATCGCGCCGTTCGTTTCGATGTGCAGGTCATCGACCTGCTCGAGTTCGGCGAGCGCTTCGATCAGTGCAAGCGATTTGTTGCCGTACAGAAGCGGCTCGCCGCCTGTTAGGCAAATATGCCGGGAGCGGAACGTCTGAACTTTGCTGATAATCTCAGCAATGGTCATAACGTTCTCCGCTTCCGCCGGAGGGTAGCTGTACGTGGTATCACACCATGTGCAGCGCAGGTTGCAACCAAAAAGACGGACGAAGATCGTCGGGAACCCTGCACGGGTTCCCTCCCCTTCAACCGTCTCGAAGATCTCGACCATGGGAATGCGGATATCACGCATTACAGATCCTCCTCCATCATCGAGCGAGTGATGGCTGCATAGCTAGTCGGCGTTTCCCAGAGGCGAATCTCGTCCAATGAAATAGCTGGATACAGCTTCTCATCCAGCAGTGCCTGGTGAATTTCTTCATAGATCCAAACCACCATATTCTCAGCCGTGGTATTCATCGGCGGCAGCACATCGTTCAAATACCGGTGATCCAAGCGATCAATCACACGTTCTTTCGCTATACGTTTAATATCTCCAAAATCAATTGCGATTCCTCGGCTATCTACTTTTCCCCGCATAATCACTTGCAGCTTATAAGTATGGCCATGTAGACTTTTACATTTTCCCTCATAACAATGCAGATGATGCGCACTATCAAACGTAAACTCTTTGGAAATCAAAACGGATTTATGGTGATATTTCAATTGGTTCTCTTGGATGTCACGCCCCAACTCTTGCACATTTCTTGGGATTTCATAGCTCATTATTATCACCTCATCTATTCAAAAAAAACAGTACTCTACATTATATCATAAATAGACAGTTTGTCACCTTACTAGGATGGCATGGAAGAATTTCGCTCTTTCTTTTGCATCCAGTCTAGGTGTCCGCGGATTTCTTGCATCCGTTCATTCTCATCACGCAAGTCTGCTTCAATTAAAGCAGTTAACCGCTCAATTTGTCCAACTACAGAATCAGGAAGCTCGACTTCTTCGAGTGATTTTACAATATAGAGTAAGCATTGCAGAGTTTCGTCCATTAGACTCTTCTTTTTCCCTGTCAACACGACTTCGCTCAAAAAAACAAGGTGATTCAACTCTTTTTGCGTTAATTTCAAGAGGACTGCCCCTTTCTTTTTCCATTATCCAACATTTTACGACAACGGGAAAGACTCTCTTGACAATACGAACTATAACATTTAAGATTACAGTAAATTGTTACCGTGTTGTATACAGTTAGCAGTTTGACTTCCAAACACTAACGCATACGATTTTGGCAGCTGATCAACTATATATAGAAATCATTCATATCCTTGGAGGGATCCTTAATGAGCACACAAGTACAAAATGAAGTTTTAAAAGTTATTGAAGATCGTCATTCCGTTAAACAATACCAAGCTGGGCACACAATGCCACAAGCTGATCTTGAGCAAATTCTAACTTCCGCATCCCTAGCACCTTCTGCTTGGAATCTTCAACATTGGAAACTTCTTGTCATCGACGACCAAGCTCAAAAAGAGAAATTACTTCCAATCGCTTATGGTCAAAAGCAAATCGTGGAAAGCTCCGTTGTTATCGCTGTTCTTGGTGATCTTGAAGCGAACAAAAACGCGCAAGCTGTTTTCGGTCCTGCTGTAGCTGGAGGCTTCCTTCCACAAGCTGTGATGGATACACTCGTTGCACAAATTGAAGGTGCCTACCAATACCCACAAGTTGCTCGTGATGAAGCTATTCGTAACGGCTCCTTGGCTGCTATGAACTTGATGCTTGCTGCTAAAGCGCTTGGCTATGACACTTGCCCAATGGGTGGTTATGATGCTGCTAAATTCGTTGAAGCCTTCAATGTTCCAGCACGTTATGTACCTGTTATGTTGATCTCTGTTGGTCTAGCTGCTACTCCAGCACGTTCTGCAGGCCGTTTCTCCCTTGATCAAATCACAGTTTCTAACACGTTCTAATCTTATAAAATCAATGAAAAGGCATGACTCTCATGTTAGGATGAGAGATCATGCCTTTTTTGTGTACTAGTGATATTGTTCGGTTTCAAACAATATTTCATCGATCAATTTATTCCGATACAGCATTGATAAATTGAAGGTTTCGTATTCTTTCTCTTTATCAAGCTCGTCTAACAGCAAAGTCGCTATTAATTCTCGATCATCGGAATCTCCGGGCTCACGGAAATCAATAAATCCGGTAAGTTGCCGCGAGCTAATATCCACGGTTGCAGTTCCAATCGGTAAATCACCATGCGATGTTTGATAGATTTCATACGATAACGTATCCAAATCGTCTCTAACCAGAACAATGGAATAGTCATCACGCATTGGAATCCACATATCATCTTCTGATTGGATATCATCGACCAAATCCAGCATATCAATATGTGTTAATTCCACCGTATCCACCGTTTCTCCATGATAAATCATATGGAACACGAACGAATCCGTTTGCTCTTCATTGAAATCATCCACCATCAACTCCGTGACAATGTCCATCTCTTCATCAAATGGATCAAACTTCCATGAAATATCTCCGATTACCTCTGACCCATATATGTGTAGGACCGCTTCAGCAATCAGCTCTGCGTCCTTATCATACACATGATACTCTACACTGCTCCTGTTTTCGTTCACGATAACAAGTTCATAGCCCTGTTCTTTCTTGCGTTCCTCTAGCATATCCAGCTGCTCGGGGGACAATTCAGACTCCTCATCGTTCAAGCTGAGATCTTCCCTTAACCAGGAGTAATCCAGTTCATCATCATGTAGGAGATCTACACTGTTTATAAAATCCTCCTGAAATGGTGATGGTTGAACCGCATGGTCCGTCACAATCACGAAATCATAATCACTATAGCTGACGGTTACCTCACACTCGGCGATTCCAAGTGCATCAATCACATCCTGAATATAGGATTGTGCAAAATCATATACAGCCTGCTTATTCACAATCGTAATGGATTGCTGCTCCAGATGAATCGCGCCTTTGAGACGATCCGATTCCCTGTAGACTAGCGTTAACGTACCGACAAACTCCCCATTGTACATAATATCGCAGACTTCGCCGCCTGCTGTTTTCAGGTCGGGTCTTAGCATAATATCGGCCACGACTTACTCGCCTCCTCTACAGATCTTGTGTCATTCTTCTGTATCATGCCCATTATCGACCAAAATATGAGTAATCAGGATATTCGTCTATACACTTCTGCCCCCACTTACATATCTTATCTTATAACAATCATCACGAAAGGAGGGAATGTCCATGTCAGTAGTAGGAGGTAACTCAGCAGCTGCGATTTTAGTTCTTTTTATCCTGCTTGTGATCATCACTAGTGCATTCGTTATCTAATCTTAATGTAACAACAAAAAGACGATTACCAGCCTATTGAGGCATGGTGATCGTCTTTCTATTTGTTGGGGCATTATTATTTCGGTTGATTAAGCTTTTGTCGCTCTGTTTCAATCGCTTGGAGCTTAGCACCGATCATTTCTTTAGCGCCTGGTTTATCCTGCAGCTTGTTGAAAATCTCTTCCGCCCTAGACAGCTTACCAGATAGCATTGCCAGCTCTCCAAGAGCAGCAGGAGCCTTCCACTCGCCAATGAGATAATCAGCACTAACGCTGCCGCGGTAATTCGGGAGAGTTTGGAGTGACTGCTTAATACTCACTTCCGCTGATTTAAGAAGCTCATCAGCTTGCCTCATGCGCACCTGCGCTAGTAAATAATGCGCGTCTGGGAAATCAGGTGACTGCGCAAGCGCCTTGTGGCAGTAGGCTTCTGCCTCGGAATAGTTTTTGCGCTGCATCATGATTTGGATGAGGAGTCGGTAAATCTCAGACATACGGCCAAAGAGTTTTGTTTGTAGGCCGAGGCGCTCGGCCTCAAGTAGCGCTGTTAGTGCTTGCTCCTCTTGGCCGAGACCTAATGACTCCCGCCCGTAATACAACCAATGACCAGGATTCTCAGGTTCTTCTTCGATCATGAGTTTAAGCAGACGAAGATTGCGTTCTAGCTTGCCTTTGCTTTGAAGGACTGCTGGATCATAGCCGATATGATCCAGGCGGATTTTGACTGCTCTTCGATACGTATCAGGCTGATATATGCCTTGCTCCGTACCGATTTGTTCATGAATGCGTCCGTAGTAGCGAAGTCCCCGTTGTGCCGGGAACATTCGCACCTGAGAGAAATCGTGTTGAATCGTACCGTTTATTCGATTTAGATGCCAGATATGTAGGGCTGGAATGATGTCTAAATGGTTGAAAACACTGGCAACCTCGCGAATAGCTTGGACGTCCTCCGGAATCAACACCTCGTCAGCGTCGATCCAGATCACCCAATCCGTATGTACATGTTGTAGCCCGATGTTGCGTGCTGCACCAAAGTTGTCTTCCCATACTATGGGGACAACCTTTACCTTCGGATATTGCATGGCGATCCGTCGTGTATCATCCGTTGATGAATCCACAAGCAGGATTTCATCAACTGCGCCTTGCAGGGCAACGATACATTTGGCAATATCTGCTGCCTCATTGCGCGATAAGATCGCCGCGGTCACTGTCACCTTTGGAACATACAAAAGATCTTCTATATCTTGGCGCGGCTCGCCAACTGGTATTTTCTCCATCGCCTTGTAGATGTGATTAACCCACTTTGCCTGCGGGTCCAGCAGCCAAGCCCGGTCGAAGACTCTCTTCGCTGCGCCTGCTTGTTGCTGCAGGAGCAATGTTTCGCCTAGCATGACCCATAACTGCGCTTCGAGAGGTTTCTTTCGAATAGCTTGGAAGAGTTCGTTTTCGGCGTCTAGAAGCTTATGGGATTGGATTAAGTTAATAATGTGTTTATATTCGAACATCTGAGTCAATCTACTCGTCTAACAACTGGAATCGTAAATTTGCGAGAACCCATTCTTTCGGAACCAACAAACGGATCAAAAGTAAATTGAATACCCTTACCTGGTTGAAGATTTGAATTCAAAGATACAGTTAATCCCTTCAACTTATCATTTTCATATTCAAGTCCGTAAGTGATGTCGGAAACGGTAACCCCACTTTGCGAAGTAAATGAGAAATAATTAAAGAAATGCTCTTTAATGTCCGCCCAATTCAGCTCCTCGTATGGATATAAGGAAGTAAGATTAATCGTGTTTGGACTTGGTGTGAGATATACTACAATATCATTTTGAAACCATGTATTCGTATTTTCCGCGGAAAACAAACGAAATTTCGCTTTCGTATCTGCAAAATCATTTACGGATCTGAAGGTAATCAACCCTTCAACTTCGCTCATCGTTACAGCTTGTTCTTCTTGTAGCGGTTGAATTCCAACTAGACTATTCTCATATAGCCAATATTGAGAAGTATCGATTGTAAACACACTATTCCCTTCAGTATTCGATTGGTACATATCAAATTCATTAGGAACTCCTAGACTATTCTCATTATTAAATTGAATATTGACAGACTGCTCTTTGAAGAGACCGCCTTTATCTGTAGCTTTTATTTTTGAAATACTAACAGAACCTGCTAAGTTCTCATCTGAAATCAATTCTTCAATACTTTCTAGTGTTACAATATGACTACCCGGCAACGAAAAATGGCTGGTTCTAGGTTCAGTCATATCACCACTAAAATAAACTTTATAATTAATATCTAATCCATATGTCAGAACTTCATTTTCAGGATCGTAAAAAAGTTCATCTAAATCCAACTGCGAATGAGGTGATAAGTTTAGAACATGGTCTGTTTCAGATAAAAACTCAGCTAGCATACTTGGATGATACTCTGAATTAAATATTGGCATTTGATTTCCTGGTGAAGTTGGCGGACTAACAACTGTAACTGTAAATGGCGCTGACACTAGTACACCACCGTGACCATCACGCGCAACAGGAGTCAATGAACCCGTTCCTGGTTGTAGTGCGGCAATTACCCAACCGTCAGTACTGTCATAAATCACCTTTGCAACAGGATTCTTTGAATTGCTAATAAAACTTACTTCAACCTCGTCCCCGTCGCTATCTTGGAAAAATGAGGATAATTCATGTGTACCTAAAGGAGAAGTTGTTTCAGCAGGTAGTGCTCTATTAAAGAAAGGATTATTTGATTTTAACGTTGGTACATGATTGACTAATTTTGTCCCCGGTGGCAATGCTCGACCAATCTTACCTAGTAGGATTTTAACAGCCTCTGCAGAAGCATATTCTGACGGGTTTGTTATCATTTTGTTTACAGTATCCGTAATATCATATTTTCGTTCGGAAGTAATCGTATTGTCTACGGTTACCTGAAATGTATCCCTGGGGGCTGTTTCTCCATAACCAAAATACACTGTAAATGTAGCATGACCCACACCAACAGGATGAATTTTGAGAAGCCCATTGGACCAATACTCTCCCTCAGCATAGGCAATATTCTCATTGCTGCTCTCAATACGCAAATTTGAGGATGAGGAGAAAGAACTATTTCCATAAATCGCTCTCAAATCAAGTACATCCGTAACTCCTGATAATGGAACGAATGTATCTCCCAGTTGATCATAAGGGTCATAAAACGTTGGTTCTGGTGCTGTCGGTGCCGGTTGGTCGGGTATAACATTGGCATTAACCTTTGCCGTATCAAATACAAATGGTGCAGTAATTAAAGCCGTGCTAAGCATAAGCGCAGCTGCTTTTTCTTTCTTAGAATATGACTTCACATCTTTCCCCACTACATATCACATCCATCGTCTATTAGTCTTTCATTTATTCTATCATAGGAAATAAGTACTAAAAACCCCTAAAACGACAAAAAACCTCAAAAACCGAGGTATTTTATCCGAATTTGATATTACAAACAGTACTTTCGAATTGCTTGATGTACGCCTTCATCATTATTAGAAGCTGTAACTGCGTCTGCAGCCTCTTTCACACCATTGGGGGAGTTCTCGACTGCGACACCAAGTCCTGCAAAAGCCATCATTTCGAGGTCATTATAGTAATTTCCAATAGCCATAATTGCCTGTGGATCAACTTCTAATGAAGCAGCCAAAGCCTTCAATGCATTCCCCTTGTTCGCCTCTGGACTCATGACATCAATGAACAATTCGCCACTGCGAATCATCCGCAAATGTCCATACAACTTCTGCTCCTCCCAATCCCGCTGGACACGATCCAAAACCTCAGATTGAGCAAAAAGAGTGAATTTTACAATCGGAACGCCAAGCTCTGAGACCGAAGTCACAAGTTTAGAACTAATTAGAAATTTTTTATACATTTGCTTCTCGTACTCACCGACACGCTCGATATACATATTAAAAGCCGTACATACATCAAAATGAATCCCTTCTCGCCGCGCATAAGCTAACATTGATTCAATTTCGCTGATTTCAAAAGAAAACTCGTTTACTAACGACTGCCCTCGCTCATCTGCATGAACGGTTACTGCCCCATTATGTGTGATCATCGTTCCTTCTAGGCCTAATTGCTCAAGAATAGGCAACGTACTAGCAGGCGCTCTCCCTGTGCATAGTACAATGTGGCAGCCTTGATCATGAACTTCTTGAATAGTTTCAATGGTTTGGTCTGTTAATTCGTGATCATCATTCAAAAGGGTTCCATCAACATCTAGTGCGATTAATCGATAGTTCAAGGTATTCTCTCCCTCGCTCGCTTTTTATCAAATTATTGTACCATAAGCGCAATTACAGTTCACCGAATTTACAGTTTTAAAAAAAACTTCTATTGAAGTCCTTCGAGGATAAGTAAAGATGCGAATTTGCATCTTTTTCCTCTGGAGAAACACCGTCTATAAGGAAAGATGCGATTATGCATCTTTTTTCACACTTTTCACCCTTATTATAGGATATCGGTAAAAAAGGATGTATTTTTGCAGCAATACTTCGATAAACGGTCCATTCTCCTTAAAAAAGATGTATTTTTGCAGTTTTCTGCTCATATCAGCGAGGCACTTAATTAAAAAGACAGTTATCTTTCGATAACTGCCTCCCACTTTATTGAACCCGATGCACACCAACAGATTGCTGCACATTCCCAATGATTTCGACTGGAATATCTTCCTTTTTGATAACCCCATTTTTGTATGTAATCTGAAAATGAATCGTTTGCAGCCCTCGTGGCAATCCCTCCGAGAAAGATAGGAATCGGCTATCAAAAAGCTCTCCCCTAAACATGGTGCTATCACCTGATTCGGGTACTAACTTTTCCAGTACATACAAAGCTTGACCGTCTAATCCTATCGTATCAATCCATGCAATCACTTCCTCAACTGGGGCGGGTGCACTGTGGCTGCTTACTACAAATATCTCCCCGGAATAAAAGGATTTCGGAATTACTTCTGTTTGGTGCCCCATTTCATTATGCAAAATCAACCATTGCGCCGTATAAGTGACTTCCGATTGAATTGTAAGAAGTAAGACTATAATTGTTTTAATCGCAGTTGAAGACAATAAACCATCTGTAACAGTCAAGGTCACTTCGTAATTACCAGGTTCAGTAACCTTCTGCAAGAAGTTGATGGATGTATATGTTTTGACAACACCAGTTGGCTCCTGAACGGTCCATAAGTAGGTGAGTGCATCACCGTCAGGGTCAAAAGAACTATTTATGCTGCTCATCATATCCCCTTCCCAGACAGGCTTTGGCGCCCATTCAAAATCAGCAATCGGCGCTCTATTAATATAAAGCCAAGTCTGCGGTGAATAGCTAGACCACACAAAACCATCAAACACGCGCACTCGCACTCGTAGCTTTTGTCCCGCAGGCAAATCAGTTGCTACTTCCCAACTCCCTGTATTTAAAGTTGAGTTTTGTTCACGTATGCCGCTATCCACCACCATAACATCATTAGCTTCATTCGTGACCTCTATTTGAAAATGTGAAAATAACGTGCCAATGTCAGGGTCGGTCTGATTCCATTCCAGAGTTGGTCGAGTTGTGCTAACAATCGTCGGTGTTGTTTGTGTGCCAGACGGATTGGACATAACTGCCGTCGGGGGACTATTGGAAGTCATCCAACCGATGTCTGACCAAGCGGAATAAATTCCACTGGAGGACATCACTTGAACCTTGACCTGTAACTTAGCCCCTAAAGGAGCGTCAATTGTCATGTTCCAAGATCCTGTAGGTTTGGTTCGATCTGCAACAGGAACATTGATGTATCCACTATCGATAACATTACCAGCCTCATCACTGATATAAATAATCTGGAGGGCTATCTGATTGAACTGCGGGTCGGACTGGTTCCAAGTTATGGTCGGCTTTCTAGACATCATACTGGAAGGGTTAGTAAAAGTTCCAATTGGATAGGTTAACTGCACAGTAGGCGGTATTACACTGCCCAAAAAGCCGTCACTGCTCCATTGCGACCAAGCAACTTCGTCTTTGACTCGCACCCTAACTCGATATGTGTAATTAAGATTTCCCGTTATGATATTTTCCAAATAACTGTATACGGAAGCTTTCGAAGTAAAAGACCTTATACCCGGGCTGGCATCTTGTTCTGAGGTGTTTCCCCACGGATCCTTGTAGATACGTCCAATGTAAACATCATAAGCTGTGAATGTCGTATCAGGATCAACATCGGTTTGACTCCAATTTAGTGTTGCATTACAACCAACACAAAAGTAGTCGGGTTTATCCAAAGAACCACCAGGGTAAATCAAAGACACAGTAGGTGGATTGTTCGGACGCGCACCAACATCTATAGTCTCTGAGACTGGCCAAGACCAAGCACCGTATTCGTCTTTTACCTGTAAAACAATAGTGTACGTCCCTGAGTCGGTTGCACGATCTAACTTGGTATTCACAACATTTCCATCAGGTGTAATGTGAAACCAACGCTCTTCGAAAATCCCTCGAATTACCTCGTATCCCGCATCTGGAGTTGATGTTGCATAATCAAACCTATCAGGATCATAGTTGTCTGTGGTATACGTAATTCCCCCGCTAGGCTGCATGACAGCTGTAAAGGCTGCAATTGGTCGACGATGAACGGTTATCGTTTTTCTAAACGTATTAGAGTTTTTTCGGTATGAATCAAACACCATGTTAGGAAATTTGTAAATCAAAGCTGGAAATGGATCATCCTTAGCTTTCAAAGAAATATCCCACTTACCGACGCGATCGAAAGTTGGCTGACCTGTCGTAAAACTTTGTCCACTTAATGGTGATAAGCCACCGTTGTTTAAGAACATTGGTGTATGTGTGTAAGTCCATGCGAATGATCCTGCGATAGGATCCAGCTCGGGATCATCAAATTTAATGTTATCGTACTTGAGTTCTGCGAGATTGGTCTTCTCGTCCAGAATAGCGTAGTCCGCAGACCAGAGATCAGCTTCGGCGTAAGGCTTAGTAGTCATTATGCTGTACTGAACAAATGATTTGTCAGAAAATGCACCAAACTTACCACTAACAGGGAAACTATCATCCACGATGTCGCTGAAATAATTTACCTTGTTGACCCATACGTTTATCAGGTTACCGGCAGTTCTGATTTTGACATTGTAATTTTTACTATCTTGAATATTGTATGGTGATGAAGAAATTACTGTACGCACACCATTAACATATTTGGATAGATACATAGTTACGCCATCAAACTCCAAAGCATAGCGATTCGTACCGTCTTGTATACGAAAAGAATAACCAAACAAATTAGTGTCAATCTTATTTTGTTCGGTTTTAAAGTTGTAGGAGAGCTCAGCGTCATTTAGAACATGAGGAGAGATGAACTGCCCATACTGATAACGTTGAATGTTAACCGCTGGTGCATCTTCCACGGGACCTTTGTCGATCCAGTACACTGTGTCCCCGTAAGGAGGACTGTTGTAGCCTGTCACCCAAGTGTGATACATGTACGAGGACAAGAGCAATCCATCACCTACGTACTCAGTCATACCTCGTGTACCGATGGTCTCTGTTGCGCTGGACACAAAACCTAACTGCGCCGCCAATTTAAAGTTGTTACCACCGGTTTGTATGTCACTACATTGATTGTAAATAGTTGCAGCACACCAACCATATTGATAGTTACCCCAAGCGTCAACGTGCATGTTTTTAGACATACCATTAAAAGGTACACCACCCCAAGCCCACACACCGCCTGTTGTCATATCTATAACGTTATTGACAGTGCTACGGCTGTCGCCCCATGACCCAGCAACAGTGTACAAGGTTTTGGTTAAGATGGTGTTATTTGCCGAATTGATGATCATGGTGTTGATGTTTTCTTGCCAGTCGTAAGTCCAAGCGGCATTAAAGGATAGACTGTTACCGCCAGTTCTTGTGCGCCAGACAAGCTTAAAATCCTTGTCGTACTTTGCGACATAGACACCAAGAGCTAACTCAGGAAAAAACCTTAGGTTACGATCGGTGGGATTCATCGTATTGCCCGTACTATCCTTACAACCCTTGGTCTCGTAAAAATAAGTGTTGCCGTAGTTGTCCCGGTACGGTTGATTCATTTGACCGAAGCTACAACTAGCAGTGTCATACTGAGCGGGGACAAAAGGTTTAGGCGTTTCGGTTTGAGGCCATTGAACCCACTTCTTCTCATACTGCACATACGTGGTCGGATTGTTATTCGGCGTTGCACCAGCTTTTACGATGTTACCGTAAAGATCGATCTCGTAGAAGCTGTCGCCAAAATAACCATTCGCACTGTAGTAACCACCACTATCCATTATAAGAAGCAAATGATCGCCCTTAGTTAGTGTTGCTCTCACGACAGCACTGTTGTATTGTCCAGTGGAACCAGGAATATCAAAGCACGTGATTAATGCACCCGTTAGAGCTTTGTAGGTACAGGCTCCCGACCCCTGAGACATTTGCGTGTAGTATTGGTCACCTTCGTCTCCGGTAGTGTCCCGCGTGTACTTCACGGGCGTTGATTTAGTGAATACCAAGTAGACTGTCTTTTCGGCGAGGTACGGTTGCGCGCCGCCAATTGTATCTGACATCTTTATGGTAGTCCCCGTGTTGGTCGAATTGGTGTAAACAGGAACGTCCCGCTGTGCAGTTAGTTGACTCATCGGGAGACTATCTCTACTTAGCATGTAGTCGTAAGGACTGCCATCCAACCATGAATGCTGGAGCTTGAAAGTTGCATAACAACCTGAACAAGGAGTACCGTCCATGACATAATCCTGTGAATATCTGCCGATCTTATTTTTATTCAAGGCATAAAATATTTGGGTAGGGTTGTCGTATGAGACTGAACCCGTGAAGTACAGGTGAGTTTTATCAGACGAGATAGGAGTTGCACCACTAACCCAATTTCCAGGTGTCCCATCAGCTTTTGGATAAAATAAAGGTTGAGAATATCCTGGGGTAGGTGCCGTCATGGCTTTGTAGATCGACAAACCATTCCTGCCTAATCCGTTATCATTGAACTGTGTGGTGTAAGCTGTTACAGTTCCGATGCCTGCAGGAGTGCTTACGATATTTACGCCAGCTATTTGTGACTCTTTTCCCTTACCCGCACCAGTTGCTAAAGTTCCGTTATCATCTTGCCAATTGTATGTTGGAAGCTTACTTAACGCGTTATTGGTGTTGGTGGCAACCAGTGGCCAATTAGCCATGATGTCCCCAGACTTGTAGATGGTTGGTGGGTTAGGATCTGGATTGGGTCCGTTACCCGTGAGATCGAATGACACTTCAGGTGCTTGGTTGGTAACATCCATAATAGTGGACTCGGCTTCGGCATATGCGCCAAATTCCTCGACAGCACGTAATTTGAATTGATACTTACCGATTTTTGTTGGGTTAAATGTAAACTTATTGAGGTCGCCTGAGATAGATTCCCAAGCCTCTTCGTTCAAATCACCATCATTGTCTTTGTCATACTTCATTTGCCAAAGAACTTGTGTGATCGTGTCACCATCCGTACTGTAGGATTCATTTAAAATATCGTAACCTTCGCCACGAATACCTAAAGCAGGTGCGTTTATTTTTGCAATGGGGGGATAATCGGGGTGTACAATGATGTTACAAGTACTGTTATCTTCAGATGCCAGTCCAGCAGAATCATACACTTTTTCTAATGTAACCGACACCGTAATATCCGCCAAACTATTATTTTCGTAAGAAGACCATTTATTGGTCCAAACATCCTTTGAGTGGTCGATTGTTCTGCCCATTGGGCTACGACTTTTATCAGCGTTGATAGCATTAGGAGCTAAGGGATGATTTGCTTTGACTTCCGAGGGTGCAGAGCACATAGGAATTGGGTTTGGCTTCACAATGTTTATCGTTGCTGATCGTCTTCCGGATTTAGCACCACGGGTGTCCGAGGCAGTAACTGAAACAGTGTGCATGCCTAATACGTCCGCTCTGATGTTACGGTAGGTATCCCCATCGTAAGCTAGCTCGCTGAACCCATAACCTACTGAGGTATCAGCAAGGTTCCTAATCCAAGGATCGGAACTCCCTTTGAAATCCCAGTTGAAATAGAAGCCATCACCTTCTGGATCATATGGTTCGTTAGGTGTGCGCGTTTTGTCTTTAATGATACCAAGATCAATCATGCTACCGACTACGACTTCATCAATTGCGGGGAAGTTGTTGGTGTTGTGATTAGCGAAGAAACCCGGTTGGAAAAATGGAGGGTTATTGTTACCTGCCGCGAGAGTAATAGTAAAGGGCTGAGGGCCGACTATCTTAGAACCTCCACAACTAGAGAATATCTTCATGGTAACATTTACAGTTCCTTCACCCATTCCTCTCGGATATGGTGGTCCAGCAAAGCTACCAGGTGAGGGGCTAGATGTGTTTACGACACCATCAGCAATGAGACCATCTTGCTCGAATATGAATCCGAAACGGGAGATCTTACAAGCATTACCACTGCCATCAGTTCCAGTGACAGCTACGTTAACAGGCGTAGCCCAGTTATCGTCACCATACGGCATTGTCGTTTTATCCAGTGTAAAAGTTCCAGTAATGGCCTCGGGTGTAGGTGCAGCAGCACAGTTGGCTAGTGGCGTTACGGTTATGAGTTTACTGTTATCTCCCGTATTGCTTTCACCCGGAACGGTGTCAATGAAAACCCCAACACTATACATGGAAGTTCCCACAAAGGTCTTAGTGAATGTTTCGGTCTTGGAAGTTGTTGCGCCTAAGCCTGTGTAGTTATACGTTTGAAGTAAAGAACCGTCAACCATAACCTTGGCAGTAAACGCTGTGGTTATTGCTGAGCCTCCCGTGTTTGAGAAACTGAAGGTGAATGCGGTTGGCTTCCCTGCCTCAATACATGAAGGTGATGTGATTGCAACGCTGCTAAGATTGGGTGCGTTTGGTGGTGGTTCGTATTCGACGGTAACTTCGCTGTCGTATTCGTAGGTGGAGCCTTGGAGGTCGACGAGGAAAGCTGAGTAGTATGTTGCAACTCTTGCGATGTTTGTTGGTGGGATTTCGTACATTGAGTCGAAGCCGTCGATGAAGGCTGTGAAATCTTGATGGAAGTTAACGCGGTATTCGCCTGCATTATTGGCATTTGCAGCAATACTTACATTGCTAATGGCAGATGACCTTGGTCTGCCAGTTTTGCCATTAGGACCATTTATATCACCAGTAAGAGAAGTATTTACTTCAGCTCTAGTTGCTGTTACACCTGTAACAACAGAATCCAGTACCTCCACACCACCTGCGGTTTTGTAAGCCCTATCAGCATCTCGAACAGCTCCCATACTAAGTGACCCTATTTCTACACTGAAATCTGCTGAATGACATCCCGGATATCGGGTCATTTGATATCCGTTTATAGTATCCTTAGGTGTGACTGCTCGTGCGTCTTTATGATAGGTAGCTGGTCCGAAATTGTCGGGACCACAACTTATCTTTTTAGCATCACCGTTTTGGTCGAAAACATCCGCGTACCAGTTAGAGCCTTGCGAACCTCCTGGAATGTACCTGTACCAAGCGTAATAACCTTGAGCAGACTTGTTGCCTATCGAGGTAACAGTTAGCTGTGTTCCACTATGAGTATCATTAACAGTGCCGAAGTAATCCTTCACACCTATAGCTGCAGGCGGGGTTATATCTTCTCCATTGTGGATGATCTTCTTGATGACATTACCAGTTGGAACGTTTGTGATGCTAACTAGCCCACCCGACAAGTAACTGCTAGGTGCGTAGTATTTCGAAGAGACCTTCTCTGCCCCTCCATACGGAAAGGCGATACCGGAAGTTACTGTGTTAGGCGGGGCAGCTAATGCTATTAGCTCCTCGCCCAAATACTGTGTAACGCTTGATTCTAAAGCCATTATGGTTAGAAGTGAGATACTCAATATCTTCACGCGTTTTCTTACCAAACCTAATCGCAAATTAAAGTCACCCCTCCCATAAGCATCAGAAATTACTCTGCCGCCCGTTGAGTGGACACTATTACTTTGTATGCGGGACTAACTGGAGGTTTAGATGGGAAGTAGACATCTATGTCTACTCCTTGGGGGGCAACTACATCCTTTGGTAAAATGAAAGCAGAAGTATCTCCGAATTTATCTTTAAATAACCAGCTAAGTGTATTTAATTCACCAGATTGAAGAGCCTTTAGGTCTGGTGATTCAAAACCACTAAATGACATACCCAACCCGTAACGAGCAGGGTACGACTCAGGATCGTTGTTGAACACTGTATGAGACTGAATTAAAATGACATAAGTTTTTGGGTAGTCTTTAAGAAGTGGCATCAACTTACCGGAGCGTTCAGTTTGATCAAACCAGTGAAGTGTGTCGATGTCCCCCAAAAGGTGACGGTGAGGATCATTTGGGTCTTCCATATCGATAGCTATAACCTGGTCGATTTCTCCTTTGTACTTACCATCAGCGGACGCGTAGGCTAACTTGTCGGGAGTCCACTCCTTGCCAGTATTAATCTTACCACCAAAAGCCGGAATCATAGAAAAGATATTAGTACGTTTGAGTTGCAACTCAGCTTGTCCAACAGCTGCCCTATCAACAGTAAGTTTTCCGCCAGCATTCAAAGTAAGAATACGCTCTATGATTGTAACGGATTGCGCACGAGTCGTTGAACCATCAGGCGCTAGTTCACCGCCAGACAAACCTTGAATCAAACCCTTGCTGGATGCAGTGAACATTGCGCCTTGATCGTTGATACTTACGTGCTTTTGTTGCAACAAAGGATCTGTCGCTCGCACGGATACTTTAGCCATTTCGAGACGAGTTAGAGGATTTTGCAAGAACTCATTTGTTATCCCCTCTTCACGAACCAGCCCTTTTTCAACAGCAGCCTTCACATAGGGCACAAACCATTGACTACCCTCAGTCATGCCTTCAACTTTTAAACCACTTGCGGTTACAACCATCTTGATAAACTCCGCACCTGTTACATAATTTTCTGGACGGAATGTACCGTCGCTATAACCGTCAACATATTTGTGATTTACCGCGGTTGTAACCGTTTCTTTAGCCCAATGATTCTTCAAATCGGGAAACTGGTTTGTTTGATCTGCCAAGATGGGGAACGCGCCTAACAAAGAAAAAGCTAAAACTGAAGATAACGCCACTAAACTCTTTTTCAAAAAATTCACTCCTTGATAATAATTTCCATTCCAATAATTGGTAGTATCTCATTACATAACTGTTAATGTCTACCTAATTCTTCCATGAACAGCAAAAAACCACCCAACGATCGCTAATGAAAGCGAGAATTAGGCGGTTCTTCCGCACACATCAAATTTCTTATTCTGAAAATACCATATTTTAGTATTTTTGTATATCGTTATTTTTGTGTCTCATGTGCATGCTGCAAAGCCAGAAGTTCCTCTGCATGCAGTTCTCTGACTTCACCTAAGGCTAGATCAGCATCTAACGTCAATGGCCCCATTGAAAGTCTTTTTAGATAGACAACTTGCTTGCCTACAGCTTGGAACATTCGTTTCACCTGATGGAATTTGCCTTCCATAATGGTTAATTCAATCTCAGAAGGGATTCCCTCAGATTCATTGCCAGATTTTAAAATATTAAGCTGACCTGGCAGCGTCTCATATCCATCATCTAAGGTAACACCTTGGGCGAATGCTTCACGGTCCGACTCATTCACTCCCCACT
Organism: Paenibacillus sp. J31R109; assembly: GCF_059692055.1. Classification (NCBI taxonomy): domain Bacteria; kingdom Bacillati; phylum Bacillota; class Bacilli; order Caryophanales; family Paenibacillaceae; genus Paenibacillus; species Paenibacillus sp. J31R109. Next base: position 218,562 of record NZ_JCAUAR010000006.1, read on the forward strand.
CTACTTTTGCAAAGTACGTTTTTGGAACGTGCTTGCGCGGTGAGAGTAGGTTGTGGGCGAGTTTGCCGTCATTTGTCAGCAAAAGAAAGCCTTCCGTATCCTTGTCTAGACGCCCCACGGGGAATACTTCGAACGGCGCATAAGCCTCGTCCAAAAGATCAACAACCGTGCGATCCCGATTATCTTCGGTTGCCGAGACAACCCCCTGCGGTTTGTTCATCATTAGATAAACAAACTCGCGATAAGTGACAACCTCACCATTAACGGTAATGTTGTCTTTATCGGGATTCACTTGCATCCCACTGTCTTTGACTTTTACACCATTCACGTAGATAGCGCCTTCCTTGGTAAGGCGTTTAAGCTCAGAGCGTGTGCCTACGCCTACATGGGCGAGTATTTTATCGAGCCGTTGTGTTTGCTTCATGACCGTTTAGGTCCACCTCCAACCAGGCGGGTATTCGTTCTTCAGCATCCCGTCGAGCCACTTGCCCCAGCCGACGGGATGGTCGTCAATGCATACCAGGCAGTAGCCTTTGGCTGCCTTGGTCTCTTCCGGATCGCGGAGAATCTCGCTCTCCGCGACTTCGAGCGTCTCGCCCTTCAGGTACCGAAGGGCTCGCTCGTCGCTCGAAGCCAAGCTCAGCGCTCGCTTGGCTTCGCGCAAACGAAGTCCCATGGCTAGCGCATGGGACGGTTCAAATCGGCCACGGTGCAGCGCGCCGATGTACCAGCCCGGCCGCACGACTTTCAGTCCGTGCAGCTCGGGCAAGCCCACCGGCGACGCGTACGCGTGCTCGCCGTAACAGACAAGCCGCCTCAGGGCGAAGGGCTCGCTGCGCAGCAGCTCACCGGAGAACGCCTCCAGCGGCTCCAAGCTCACCCCCGTGCTAGGCGGTGCCTCAGCACGGCCCTTCCCGCGTAGCGCGGGACGCCCGCTACGCTTCCCAGCTGCCGCCACAAAGTCGGTAGCCCCCGCACCCAAACTCTCCCCAATCCCACTACCCAAAACCGCCAAAAAATGCCCCTCACCCTTCAACTTATGAGGCCACAACCTTGCCGTCCCTGCTACAGCAGCTTTGGCCTTTGAACTATATCCGTCCGCCTCACACCACGGTTCTCTCAACCAATCCGGTCGCCCAGGACTAAATCCTTCAATCGGAACGACATCAAACGCTGGATGCTTGTCTAGAAACTCGGCAATCTGCGCCTCATTCTCCTCCGGTGAGAACGTACAGGTCGAATACACGATTCTTCCTCCAGGTGCCAACATCACCGCGGCTTGCTCCAACAATTCTCGCTGCATGGCAGCAAATTCCTGAACAGAATGGCGCTCCCATTGACCCATCATTTCTTCTTCTTTGCGAAACATGCCTTCCCCTGAACAAGGGGCATCAATCAAAATTTTATCAAAGTACCCTTCAAAAGCAGTCAACATCCGTTCTGGTTTTTCATTCAACACAACGGCATTTCGCACACCGAGAAGTTCAAGATTTTTAACTAAAGCTTTAACCCGATCCGAATGAATATCGTTGACAACAAGCACGCCTTCACCCTGCAGCTTCGCAGCGATCTGCGTCGATTTTCCGCCAGGTGCTGCACATAAATCAAGAACCCGCTCCCCCGGTTTTACCTCTAGTAGCTCCACTGGCGCCATCGCACTCGGTTCTTGAATGTAATAAAGACCCGCATGGTAATAAGGATGCTTGCCTGGACGTTCACCTTCTTCATAGTAAAATCCCTCTGGTACCCAAGGTATCGCCGTTAGATGAAATGGACTCCTCTCTAAAAACTCCGCACGCGCTATCTTACCAGAGTTTACTCTTAATCCAAACACGCGTGGTTCGTCGTAGGAAGCAAGAAACTGCTCAAATTCCTCTTCACCCAGTAAATCAATCATTTTCTCTCTAAAAAGAGGAGGTAACTGCTTCGCCATTCGACATCTTCGCTTTCTATATAAAATCCCTTATCATTAGGCACATTTCTAATTTCATGTAACGTTGTAACGGTATTATAGCTGAGTTGTCACGAAACAGCCAATCTTTTTACGAAATCCTACAGGATATGCTATACTTTTTATAGAAGGTAATAGAAAGTAGACATTATAAAGAGGTGCATGCATGAAGAAGCTGCTTATTTATTTAGGCATTGTAGTTGTTTTATTCGGTGGTCTCTATTTCGTTAATCAGCAATCTACCAAATCTTCGGACAAGGCGAATGCTGGCAATCCTTACGGTGTTGCTGCATCCAAGTTAAATCCTGAGACTGTGAAGCAGCTGAATGATCCGAACTATCAGAACTTGATTTTACCAAAAGATTTGGATGAAAGATTGAAGAACAAAGAAACATTCTTCCAATACTATTATGCGTCAACTTGCCCTCATTGCAAAGTGACGACACCTGTTCTAGTTCCTATTCAGAAAGAACTGGGTCTTGATGTAAAACAATTCAATTTGGAAGAATTCAAAGATGGATGGAATAAATACAAGATTGAATCCACACCTACACTTGTCTATTACAAAAACGGTGTTGAAGTAGATCGAATTGTCGGCGGTGTTCCTGAAGCTGGTTCCACAGTTGGTAATACGCCTGAAGTATTCAAATCCTTTTTCCAAAAGTATAAAGGTTAATGCCATTAACTAATAGTAACAACCTACAAAAGGACCTCTTCACCTCATGGTGAGAAGTCCTTTCTCTTTTCAATCATGCTCTGTACTCGCTGGAGGATTCAACCTTAATTCTTCCACAAGCACCAAGAGTTCATCATCAAGAATCACAATGTTCAAGTCATACGGAAGGAACGGCTCCTCTTTCAATTTCAGAAGCTTCCCCAGATAAATCTCACTATCTTTTACTAAAAGACCAAGATCAATGCCTAACGTATGATCAGGATATGGCGTCAGCTTCTCTAAGCCTGCACTAAACAGTTTAATAGAACCGTTCGGATTGCCATTCCCATGATGATAAAGGCCTACTGCAATCTGCAGCAGACCTTGATATAACAGATTTCGGCCTTCCTCGAGCCAAAGCTCTTCCATCACTTCATGACATTCGAAATAATCCCGCTGATCGTTAAAATAATACAGAAAAGCGACATATAACCGGTCATATTCGCTCATGGCTTAGTTATTATCTCCTTTTTTGGCTCTTGAAATAGCAGCCTCGATATCGGCAGATAAATCACTAAGTCCTTCTTCTGTTTCCCAAATCTCATTGAATCGCAACTGGAACTGAGCTGCTTCTCGTACACGATGATAGAAATACAATTCTTGTATGTTACTCAGAACACGATTGATCAGATTGGAATTATCTTCGAACATCCGTTGGGAGGCCACAATCTCTCCGCGAATACTCGACATTTCCTGATCTAATTGATAAGCAGCTTCTGCGGCTTTACTTAAACGAGCCCGCACCTCAACTGGCAATTGCTCTTTATATTTATAATTCAAAGAGTGCTCAATCGTTGCCCAGAAGTTCATGGCTAGGGTTCGAATTTGCACTTCCGCTAAGATTTTCTTCATACCAAGTGCGGTTTGTACAGGGTATTCAATAATTATATGAAAGCTTCGATACCCACTTGGCTTTTTATTTGTAATATAGTCCTTTTCATATACGACACTCATATCTTGTCTGCTGCGGATAAGCTCAGCCAGACTTTCCGTATCTTCTACGAATTGGCACATAATACGAATGCCTGCGATATCTTCAATTCCTGACTCTAGCTGGTCCATCGGCACACTTAATCGCTTCGCCTTCTCCAACACACTTGAAATTTTCTTAACACGACCCGTTACAAATTCGATGGGTGCGTACTCTTCACGACTTTTAAGTTCGCCACGTAATGTTTTGAACTTTACTTTCAACTCTTCTACCGCTTGCTCATAAGGCAGTAGAAATTTCTTCCAGTCTCGTCCATCCATCCATGTAGCCTCCATCCTGAATGAAGTTAGTGCGAATCTATCCCTATTGCCTGGGAAATATGTGTGAAGCCATCTTTCTTCAATAATTCTTGAAGCCCATTATTTATGCGGCCTAACAGACCAGGTCCTTCGTAAATTAATGCCGTATATACTTCAACAAGGCTAGCCCCAGCACGGATTTTGTCATATACATCTTGCGCGGTAAAAATCCCGCCAGCCCCAATAATCGGCAGCTTGCCATTCGTTAATTGGTATACACGTCGAATGACATCTGTTGAACGTTGTGTAAGCGGCAAACCACTTAACCCGCCTGCTTGTTCGCGATTGGCATGTCGTAAACCTTGTCTGCTGAGCGTTGTATTCGTTGCGATAATCCCAGATATTCCGCTTTCTTGAATGATCTGTACCGTAAGAACAAGCTCTTCATCCGTTAGATCTGGCGCAATTTTGACAAGCACTGGCTTCGTCGTACAACCATGCTTCTTATGTTGCACCTGCATCTCATCACGAACGGTCGACAACAAGCGCTTCAAATCATCGCCATGTTGTAAATTACGCAAATCAGGTGTATTTGGTGAGCTTATGTTTACAACAAAGAAATCACCATATGTATATAACGCTCCAATACAAGCGCGATAATCTTCCTCGGCCTGCTCATTTGGCGTCGATTTATTTTTTCCTATGTTTACTGCTACTGGAATTGCGCGTTTCCCTGTCTTCTCCAGGTTATGTGCCATCTCAGCAGTACCTACATTGTTAAAGCCCATGCGATTAATAAGCGCTTTGTCCTCAGGTAGACGGAACAATCGCGGCAACTCATTACCAGGTTGTGGTTTAGGTGTAATTGTCCCCACTTCCATAAATCCAAAGCCTAATTGTGAAAATCCTTTTACCGCTTTCGCGTTTTTATCCAGACCTGCAGCAAGGCCCACTGGATTACCGAAATGTAATCCCCATAATTCCTGTGATAATTGCGGTGATTCTGGAACCCCATACATGGATTTAAGCAGCTGCTTACCTCCTGGCATATTACCTACAACACTGAGGCCGTCAATTGTCAAATGATGCGCTTTTTCCGGATCCATTCGGAACAAAACGGGCTTGGCTAACTTCTTATACAGCATGTCCTATGCACTCCGTTCTCTAAGTACTCTAACAGTCAGTTTAGCTGACAATGTAGAAATATGCAATCCACTCCAGGTCTTTAACCTTGTATTCACACAAAAAATCCCTGCGCCACGAAGGTTGCAAGGGAATGCTCTCATGCTTATATATGCTTGTTACACTTCGGTACGTTGCAGCAAGCGTTCCAAATGCATTGTTAAGTATCCCGTCTCATCGTCAGGTACTTCTAATTGCAAGGAGTCACTTAACATTAACGATAGAACCTTCGCTTTGACATACGTATCGCCGTATTCTTCTTTAATTTTGGAAAGGAGTGAATTTTGAAGTGTTTTCTTTTGCTTTACTCTCTCAATCACACCTTTTAGATGGGAGATAAAACGAAGTGTTGAGAATGAATCATCAAAATTAAAACCAAGCTCCTTTGCGGATTCAATCGTTTGAGACACCACTCTGACCACCGCTAGAGAATCAGATGCTTGCTCTTTCTTACGCGCACTGTTGAAGTGCATTGTCAAGAATGCAACCTCATCTTCGGGTAATTTAACATCCAGATGCTCGTTCAAGAACTCCACAGCTTTCTTAGCTACCTTATATTCTTCGGGATACATGTAACCAATTTCATAGGCAAATGGGTTCGTAATGAATATTCCGCGTTTCTGCCGCTCTACTGCAAAATTAATATGATCAACAAGCGATGCATGGATTGTTTCTGAGAAATCGCCTTCCAGCATGCTCTGTGCGTAGGCAATGACTTCTTCCGTGATCCCGATAATCTTGACATCTACGGCATTTAAAATTTGTTCATAGTTCTTCAGTACTTCCGATGTATGTAAGAGGAATTCCTGAGTGATTTCACCTTCCCCAATCAGCATACCCGGTGTTTTCTTGAAGCCTATTCCCTTACCAAAAGCGATGGAATTTTTCCCAGTGCTTAAGTGCGCCATCACGACGTTATGGGATAGAACATGTATGATCGTCCGTTCAATCATAAGACACCTCCGCGTTCTTAGGCTTGTCCTGATTATTTCTCATTTATTACCAGCAAAGGCTTAATGCTTTCACGAATTTGTTCCGACTCTGTCCCAAAAACAACATGAACGTTGCCTTTTCCTAGCCGAATGACACCAATTGCTCCTAATTCCTTAAGCTCACTATCGTTCACAAGCACTTCTTCTTTCACAAGAAGGCGTAATCGTGTAATACAAGCATCAATGGATATAATATTTGAAGCACCGCCAATGTAGGTCAGAATCCTTGATGGCCGGTCTTCCTTAGCTGTTATCTCAACAGCAGGTTCGATTTTAATATTTTGCTCAACGTCATCCTTACTCGATACTTTCATCGGAAAGAAATGTAGATAGGCTCTAAAAGTTATATAATAAAGAATGAAGTACACAGCGCCTAGTAGTAAAATCCAGTAGGGATTCGTCGCTAAGTGCCAGTTCAGCACAAAATCAATAAAGCCTGCCGAGAAGCCAAATCCCATTTTCACTTGAAGTATATTCATAATGAGCATCGAGAAGCCCGTAAGAACGGCATGAATCACATATAGTCCAGGAGCTACAAACATAAACGCAAACTCAATAGGTTCTGTAATACCTGTTAGAAAACTTGTCAGAGCCGCTGTTAGCATCACAGGTGCTACAAACTTCCTCGAAGTAGCAGACGTACTGTGCACGACAGCAAGCGCTGCTGCTGGCAATCCGAACATGATAACCGGGTAGAATCCTGTCATAAACATCCCTGCCGTGGGATCCCCCGCGAAAAAGCGTGAAATATCCCCATGTACCACCTTGCCTGCTGGTGTAACGAAATCACCGATTTGAAACCAAGCTATATTATTAATGACATGATGAAGACCTGTAGGAATGAGGAGTCGATTCATGACGCCATAAATGAAAACTCCTATGTTTCCGTTATCTACAATCCATAATCCAATTTCACTTATGCCTCGCTGTACCGGAGGCCAGATTAGCCCAACCGCTACGCCTAGGAATACCATCACCAGGGAGGTTACAAGGGGAACAAAGCGTTTGCCGCCAAAAAAACCGAGCGATTTAGGTAATTGAATATGACTAAATCGATTGAAGAATGTGGCCGAAAGCATCCCTACCAGCATGCCTCCAAGTACACCTGTATCTAGTGGCTCAGAGCTTCCTGAAACCATTTGGAAATGTTTAAGAACGTTATCAAAAACCAAATATCCAACGGCAGCCGCTAATGCAGCTATGCCCTCTCCTGAAGTTAATCCAATAGCTATCCCTATTGCGAAAATAAGCGGCAGATTATCAAAAATCGCACTTCCGCCTAGCTCAAAAATTTGAGCGACATGAACAAGGAAAGGATCATGAAATGACATTTTACCAATACGAAGAAGAATGGATGCTGCCGGCAGCACCGCAATAGGGATCATCAACGATCTCCCCATCTTCTGAAATGCATACATTACACTCATCAGATTCACCTATAGCCCACAAGTTTGGCCGTTCCTTGCATGCTTTTACCTATCCCCATTATAGTAGAAAGAACACCCCCCCGAAAGGATAAATTCCTCTAGGTTAAGGTGTTTTTTCTATGCATTGCCATATCCAGTTATTTCACAGCACCTGCTGTAATCCCACTTGCAATCTGGCGTTGATATATCATATATACGATCAATGTTGGCAATGTTGTGATCAGCAATCCTGCGAATAATGGCCCCCATTCTACGCGGTATTGCATCTCAGCTTGCATCACAGCCAAACCAATTGGAAGTGTATACTTGGTAGGCTCGTTTGTTAGAACAACCCCTAGGAAGTATTCGTTCCAGTTATTCAGCATATTCGTGATCATTACCGTGATAAGACCTGGCTGTGACAATGGTAACATAACCCGGAAGAACGTGCCATAGTGAGAAGTGCCATCAATAATCGCAGCTTCTTCAATTTCTTTCGGTAATGATTTGTAGAACCCGACAAGCAGGAAGATCCCGAATGGCAAGTTAAGCGCCGCGTAGACGAGGATTAGCCCCAGCCACGTATTGATAAGGTGCAAATCATTTAACAAGAAGAACAACGGGATCAAAGCAAGCGCGAACGGAATCATCATGGAAGAGATATAGATCGTTAGGAGAACTTTATTCCCTTTAAAATCATATCTCGCCAAAATATAAGCCGTCATCGCTGCAAGAATCATCCCCAACAGCGTACTTCCTACCGTTATCACAATGGAGTTCAGGAAGTAGGTACTGAAGTTATATTTACTCCACACATAAGAGAAATTGGACCAAAGTAACGGGAATTTAGGCAATGCCCAAGGGGCATTTAAGAAAAATTGTTCATTATTTTTGAGCGCATCAAGCAATGTCCACACAAGTGGATAAAGCACGGCTACACTCCATATGATCAGAATGATCCAAACTAACATTTTCGCTAATGGATTTTTGATAGCCATACGATGGTTTCCCTCCCTCAGTATCTTTGTCTATGATGACTTTAGTGCATTTCGATAGTTTCTTGGCGCATAATGCGCTGCAAGATCAGTGTTGTGATAAGTGACACGATCAGAATCATGACACCAATGGCTGCTCCATAACCGAAATGATACTGTTGAAAAGCCATCCGATACAGATAAGAACCCATAACTTGCGTCGTATTGTCGGGTTGTCCGCCATTGGTCATTAACTGAACAATGACGAACGATCCGTTGAGTGTCGTAATAACGATGTTAACGATGGAAACCTTAATCTGCTCCCAAATGAGCGGCATGGTGATATGGCGGAATTGCGACCATTGACCAGCTCCGTCTATATTAGCTGCCTCATAATAAGAAGCAGGAATATTCACGATTGCAGCAATCATCAGGATCATGTAGAAGCCGATACCAGCCCAAATCGTAGGGGGTAGAAGCATCCAGATCGTGTGTTGAGGAAAACCTAACCAAGTAATATCTACTTTTTTCTCAGTAAAGAGAGACAAGAATGCATTCAAGAAACCGATTTGTGGGTTGTAAATGAAATTCCAAAGTACGCCGATAACAACGACCGAAATGACATTCGGGATAAAGAAGATGGCTCGGAAGAACCCAGAACCCTTCAAGTTAAATCTGGTTAACGCTACGGCGAAGAAAGTCGCCAGAATCATAATCCCAATCACTTTACCAACGACAAGGAAGTAGTCATTCCCTATTGCTCTAAGTACAATCGGATCTTTGAAAAGCTCAACGAAATTATCAAACCCAATAAACTCGCTATTTTCTGACATTCCTGACCAATCATAAAATGACTTCTGTAACGCTTGTATAACGGGATATATCGTAAATACGCAGAAGAATATAAAAGTCGGAATGATGAATGAAGCGATGAACAAATTCCGTTTCAACTTTTTCGCGTTGGTCTTCATTCTATCGTCACCGTCCTATCATTAAAATGGCGGAGAACGCCATAGGCAACTTTGCCTTTGAAAGTTCTCCGCACTGCTTCATTCAGTTCCTATTTCTTTTGTTTGGCCACAACATCAGAAACACGAGTTACCCATTGTTCAGGCGTAATTGTGCCAATTGTCAAAGCAACTGTAGCATCTTGCATCGCTTTATCAACGTCAGCAGCGAAGGACACTGTAGGAACTACAATTGTATCAGGGGAAGACAAGAATTTCGCAGCATCCTTAACGAAGTTAGGAGCTTTGGAAGACGAGATATCACCTTTCACGTTGGAAGGAGCACCACTTAGCTCAGCCCATTGGGAAGCTTGTGTTTTGGAGAATACGAACTGCATGAACGCTTTGGCAGCATCTTTGTTTTTCGCTTTTTTTGCGATACCGAAAGTAGCTGTGGACGTGTTAGCTACGACTTTTCCACCTTTATCTTGTGTGATGGATGGAATGAATCCGAAGTCAAAGCCACCAGGAACGTCTTTTGCCATTTCGTTTGGTAACCATAGTCCGTTCGGGATGAATGCATCTTTGTGCTGTAGGAACAAGGATTGGGAATCCGTGTGGTTGATTTGTACGGATGCTTTGTCGATGTAGCCTTTATCACGCATTTGAACGATCTTGTTTAGACCTTTAATGATGGCAGGGTTTTTCCAAGCTTCAAGATTGTTTGTGGACATGTCTTGCAGCAATTTGTAATCATTGTTGTTCGCAGATACGATCGCTGGAAGCAATACGCCGCCGTTGATGTAGTATGGATATTTACCAGTGTGGATGAATGGATTAATGCCAGCACCTTTGATTTTCTCACTTACAGCCAAGAACTCTTCGAAGTCTTTCGGCTCAGCCCAACCTTTGTCTTTGAAAAGAGCTTTGTCATAGAAAATACCCCATGAGCTCATTACGAAAGGAATGTTGTACGTTTTACCGTCAAATTGTTGCGGCTTTTGAGCAAGCAAATCAATGATTTTCTCGCCATCAACGTTTTTCGCGTCTTTAATCCAATCTGTCAAATCTTCCAGTTGTCCGTCTGTCACCATTTGGCGGTCGAACAACTCAGGTCCATCGATGTATACGAAATCAGGTGGGTTACCAGCGATCCAACGGGGTTTCATTTGCTCGTTGATTTTCGGTCCCGCACTTTCTTTAATTTTCAAATCAGGGTTTTTCGCTTGGAAATCAGCAATGACTTTTTTCCACCATTTGTCGCCGTATCCGCCAACAAAGTATTGGATTTCAAAATCACCTGTAAGTTTAGTTGAAGCTGCTGCAGTTGGAGCTGTGGAAGCTGCCGTAGTAGGTGCTACAGATGCAGCTGGTTTTGTCGTTTCAGCGGGTGTGGATTTACCGCAACCTGCAGCTACGAGTGCCATAGATGTTGCTAGACCAATTGTTGACCATTTCTTCATGTTCATGTGATCATCTTCTCCCTTTTTTTACATCATCTAGTTATTTATTTGTAAAACGTTGTACCCGATAGCAACCTTAGACTTAAGTTTGCACTACCAACCCCTTTCAAAATTCATTTTTTGGGAAAAATAAAAAGGGCATAGTTATAGAAGAAAACTTGCATTCCTTCTAATAACTAATGCCCTTACGGTAACATGTTATTAAAACTGACATATTCAGTTGTTATGTGCGGTTCGTGTGATTAAATCTTACAATATAATGACATGGACGTCAATACTCTTTTTTAACTCGCTATTTTTCTTATTCGTTGATGCACACTCTTATGATATGATAGAATCATCTCGTTTAATCCTAATGGAAAAGGTGATTCTTATGGCCAAACGCAAACCAGTAAGCGCTTCACGCAGACAGAAAAATGAAGTTAACATGAAAGCCATTTACTGGACAGGATCGATTTTCTTAGTTGTTATCATAATCATGGCTTTACTGCTTATTTTGAACAATTGATTTCTTTCAAAGTGATTGAAAACTTCACATTTCGAATTGTAATCGCTTTCTGATTTCTTGTCAAGCAAAAAACTTGCAATGACTTCAACAAACTGAAAACGCTCTTATTTAGTTTTTACATACGGATGACTTTCAAGTATAAAGCAAAAAAAAGGAAAGGCAAGCGTCATGCTTGCCTTTCCTCTTTCTAATTCAACCATCTGTAAATCTTACCTGGATTATGATCCTTCGTCTCCAAAGGCAAACTGATCGCTTGTTGAGGTTTACCGCCCCCCGCGCCAATCCCATCCCCCGGTTCACCTGAAGGCAAGACACCTTTACCAATCGTCACTTTCGTTTGTCCAGGAACCATATTGTATAATTCCTCTACATCTTGCTGAAGCATCCGTATACAGCCGTGCGATTCATCTTTGCCGATGCTCTTGGGCTTATTCGTCCCATGAATCGCATAAAGTGTATTGGACAGCGTCATTCCGCGGCTTCCAAACTCACCGTTCGATCTGCCATTGGGATTACGCACTTTTTCACTGATCACAAAATCACCCTGCGGCGTCTTATTGCCCCCTAAACCCACTTCATAACGCCTCAGAATAATATCTCCACTCGCAACAGCCAACTGGTGCTGATCTGTATCAATAATGATCCTTAACGGTTCTTGAAACGGCTCTGACGAAGCTAGGGCTTGCGCAGTCCCTGCCGCTACTGCTTTCTCTTCGTTTGATTGCGTTGGTTGTCCCCCCGTATCCCCACCTGTTAGGTTGGGAACTTGAGCCCCTTTCCCTCCGGCAAGTTCAGCCACTTTCTGCAACGCTGCGGGAAAAGCCGCCTTCATTTGTGGAGTAAGTCCTGGCAGCAAATTATCCGGATAAGGCTTGGTCAATTGTTGTGGATTATCCGGTAAAGCCCCTGTTTTGATTTGATACGCTTGAATCGCACTTTTGAGAATAATAGCTTCTTCACGATCATGCATCCAAGCCGAAATTATGGGAACAAGCTTCGAGCTATCCGCTACCTGACAAGCACAGATTTGTGCTTGATAATACTTTAATACCGCTTCATTCGCGCCTGTACCTGGATGTTCCACACTGAGAAGAGGACGAACAGCGCGATACCATTCCCGCCATTGCCCATCTTTACTAGGAGGAACGTCCATAATCACAGACTCTCCTGTTGCTTTAGTAGGAGGTTCTAAAATTTGCTGCAGCTTTTTGCCCCAATTACCATCAGTGACATAAAGCTTTATTCCAGGATTATCACTCTGAATACTAGTGAATGCCGTAACTGCTGTGGCTCCCTCTGGTTGCTCAGCCACCACGATTTCTTCAATCCCCTCTGATTGAGCTAGATCCATGCCTGCCGGAATTGCTAACAGAAGAAATAGGATCAGAAAAAACACCCCTATCCGCCCGTTTCTAGATGCGGATCTACGTTCTACTGGCACATCGACTTTGCTTGCCATCACCGCTGTCGAGGTGGTTGGTATAGGCCCATCTAATACGATTTTTTGCTGCTCAAAAGCTTCATATATTTCACCCGCTTGTGCAAAACAATACGCCGCTTTCCCCGCTTTACCTTGTGCTGTATATTCTCTGCCTAACAGATACCAGGCCATTTTATGATCAGGATGCTCTTTGACATATTTTTTGAGATAGAGAGGATCCTCGATCGGATTATGTTGAAAGAATCGATCCAATTGATCGTTTCGATTATTCGACTTCATGCTTTCTTTCATCCCCCCAATCCACATACTCCACTCTCCGTTTTATCGGCAATTAGGACACAAAGTTGAAGTCTGAATGAAAAAAAGACTTGGTCAGAGGATTACCTCTGCCAAGCCTTTCATTAACTCATGCCTAATTCGTGTAAGACTTCACACGTAAAATAGCTGTTTGATGCGAAGCATCCCATTGTACATCCAAACCGATCTGTTCGGCGAAGAAGCGGATCGGCACATACGTACGATCTTGTTTCACATAAGGGGCTGCATCCGTCTCTAGCTTAAGATCTGAAACGCCTACTTGCTTTCGTACGATCCCCGTTTCGCCAATCGTTACTTCTACCGTTAGATCGCCTTTAGCGAGCTGCACAACAGACTTGCCAGCCTTCTCTACGTAAGTAACCTGATAGCCAAACGTTTCACTGATCGCACGAACAGGTACCATCGTACGACCATCTTGAATTTCAGGCTGCGCATCAAATGCAATCAACTTATTGCCACTTACCACTTTCACTTGGCCATCTTTGGATACTTCCCCAGGTAACTGATAAGGAGTTATTTTGCGGATCTTGTTATTGGACGCATCAGCAACAACCAGATTCCCTTGCATAGTAGCAAGCACATCTGAAGGATTGTAGAATTGAGCGGATTGTTCCACCCCGTCAGTCTCTCCCGTTTGAAGCGTTCCTGAGATCGTCGATACTTGTCCATTCAACAGATAGCGAATTGAATGATTCAAGCTATCCGCGATGAGAAGGCCACCTTCAGATGTCACAGCTAGACCTTTTGGGAAGTCGAACTTTGCTTGCAATGCATCACCATCTGCAAAGTCACCTTGTGCATACAGTTCGTTTTTCCCATAAAGTGCCGCAGAACTGCCCGTAGCCGTTGATCCTGCGATCGTCGTAACACTTCCGGATGCAAAATCAATATAACGAATACGTTGATTTCCCGTGTCGCTTACATAGAGATTCCCCTTGCTGTCTAGCGCGAGTCCCGAAGGTTCATTAAATGTAGCCGTTGAAAGGCTCCCATCGTGATATTCCCCTGCGAATGAAGCCTCACCTGGACGCACTTGAATAGCTCGAGTAACAGGCGCTGTAAGTGTTGTAACCACTCCATCCACTGTGATTTTGCGAATAGTATGATTGAGGGAATCTGCTACATACACAGTGCCATCCGGACTAACTGCAATATCGCTTGGGTGATTAAAACTTGCCGCTGCACCTTTACCGTCTTTGTTCCCGGGCACGCCATTACCAGCAACGGTTGTGACGTTCCCATTCACGTCAATCTTCCGAATTGCATGATTACCAGCATCCGCTACATAGACATTCCCTTTGGTGTCTGAAGCAAGCCCCGCTGGTTCATTAAAAAACGCTTCAGCTGCTTTCCCATCAAGGAGTCCTCCTGTCGGGAAACCTTGACTGTTTTTTACAACAGCAATCTCAGGTCCAGCAAATGTCGTGACTAGACCATCTTTCATTTTACGAATGACATGATTTCTTGTATCGGCAATGAGAATACTCCCGTCTGCAAGTTGAAGTACACTGCTTGGGGCGCGAAATGCCGCTTTTGAAGCATCCCCATCACGATCTTCAAAATCGCCAATTCCCGCTAGCGTAGAAATATCAGATAGGAACTGACCGTTGCTAGACTTCAACGCATCAGCATCTAAGCCAGCGGCTATTGCAGATGATCCTCCTAGCAGCGTAGCAGCAATAACGCTTGAAACAAATATGTGTTGTAATGGTTTCATAGGTTCTCCTTTTTATCTAGTGAACTTTACGCTTATGGAAGATAAGATCCTTCAATCGGTAACGGCGCAATCTGTTGAAGATCAGCTACCGTTAATTTCTCGAAAGTCTCACCATTTTTCTTCACGATCACAATTTTACCTACACTGATTTCATCTTCAAAAATGGAACTCATAGGAATACTAACTAGCGGAGTCTTCACGGAAGCAGAAGTTGGAGCGCCTCCGCCAAATTTGGTTACCGCATAAACGAGTTCACTAGTTGCTCCATTTGCAGAGAAAGGCTTGTACTCTTTGATATAGTCAGCACTCGTTGAAGCATTCGTTTTGTAAAAAATATCTTTATTTGTTAAAGGTATAAATGGAATATAATTTGCACGCGAGTATAGCAAATGAACTTCTACAGCGTAAATATTTGTAATGCCTGCGATGTCAATATTCAGGTAATAAAAACTGTTAGGAGGCCCCACTTGAGCTCCGCCCTCCGTGCCAACCGATACTGGCATCACGACATCTTCAGGGTTAATTGGTGTTGCAGTTAAACTAACTTTAGGCTTTTCTACCGGGGGCGTTACTCCACCAGAATCAGAGTCTCCTGAACCACCACCTGAGTTAACTGGAGGAGGGGTCGTAGTATTTCCTTTATTCGCTTCCGCAGCCTTCGCATCCTCAAAGGCCTTTTTCTCTTGCTCCGTTAAACCAGCCTTCAACTTCGCTTCGGCATCAGCTTTTGCTTTCTCTTCAGCAAGCTTCTTTTCAGCCTCAATCTTCTTCTTTTCTTCCTCAAGCTTTTTTAACGCAGCAGCCAGCTTCTGCTTAGCTTCCTCAGCTTTTTTATCTTTTTCCAACTTCGCTTTCAACTTCGCTTCTTCTAGCTTTTTCAATTCTTCTTGTTTCTTTTTCTCTAAATCAGGATTCACACCTGCCGTTTTATCCAATGGCTTGACTTTAGATAAATCTAGCTTCTTGTCCTCATTTGTGATCTTTTTATTCGAATCTTCAATAATTTTATCTAAAGCCTTTTGATCAAATTTCTTCTCAGCCAATGCTTCTTTAGCAATATTACCAATCAAGTTCTCTAGATTTTTCTTCACTTTATCTAAATCTGCTAGATCCTTTATACTTAAAGTCGTCTGATCACTACTAAGTAAACCAGCTTCAATTTCAGCTTTCTTTTTAGCAATAAACGCTTCATTTTCTTTATCAATATCTGCTTTATTTAACAACAATTCTTTGATGATTTCTGGAGAGGCTTGTTTAATAAAATCCTCTAAATCAAAGAATTCCACTTTCAAATCCAGATCCGATGTTTCTTCACGATTATCCAACGAGATTTCTTGCGTCGGATTTAAGTAGGTAATCGTTGTTGTTTGAGTATCATCCGAGCTCGGTGTTACAGTTGATGCCGATACTCTTCCTGATCCTACAGCCATTTTCGTTTTACCAGAGACAGGATCAACCGAAACGAAGAATTGCGTTCCGCGAACACCCATGACAGCCGTTGGCGTTTCAACCTCAAATTCATCATCTGCACCCGCTAATGATTTCACTTTGACCCACATCGAGCCTGCCCAAACTTTAAGCTTGGATTTCTTATTGCCATTCGAAGAATTGAGATCTGACACATTTAATTCCGCATTGTCACCTAACGTAACATCTGCGTCGCCACTTGCTAAATTCAGCGTGACAGAGGAGCTATCACCGGTATAAACGGTATCCCCTTGGTTTAAACTCATATTCTCATAGGCATCATATGTCTTGGAGCCGCCGCCCTTTTTAATCGTCACTTCGCCTGATAATGCTGAAATAATGGCAACACGAACAGTTTTGGCATCCACTGGCTTAACCATTAGCACAGACACTAAACTGAATATCAAACTAAAGCTTAATAAGATTGAAAGATATGATTTCTTTGTCATTCCCACTCTGCATGCCTCCCAGCAACTTATTTATGTCCGATTACTTCATAGACAGCAACCGGTTTTTCTTTTCCTTTTACTTTCATCTCACCGATGGATTCGATCACAAACAGGTCCTTGACACGTTCATACGTCTGCTCACTAATTAAAATCTGCCCTGGTTTGGCATTGGATTCAAGCCGTGCTGACAAGTTAACGGTATCTCCGATCGCTGTGTAATCCAGTCGCAGATCCTCAGAACCAATGTTCCCAACAACCGCAGGACCACTATTAATCCCCAATCCAAATTTAACGCCAATGCCATAATTCTTAATCAACTTCTGCTCAAGAATATCCGCTTGCGACTTCATCTCGATCGCTGCACGCACGGCCATTTCAGGATGGTTCTCATACTCAATAGGGGCGCCGAACATCGCCATTACACCATCACCGATAAACTTATCCAACGTGCCGTTAAACTTGAAAATCGCCTTCGTACATACGTCCAAATATTCATTTAATACCTGAATGACTTGCTCAGGCTCTAATCGTTCCGACATCGGTGTGAATCCGCGAATATCAACAAATATTAAAGAAATATCTTTGCGGCTTCCACCAAGCTTCACATCTTCACCCGACTGAAGAAGCTCATCCACAACGGTTTTGGAGACGAAGCGGCCGAAAATACCCGTAACCCGGTTTCTTTCTTTTCGCTCTTCTAAGTAGTGGCTAACCAAAGACCATACATAGATCGTCACGAGTGCAAATTGCGGATATACCAGCGGTAAGAACAAAGAACCAATACTATAGAACCCTAGCCATACTAGGCCATAGATCACGAACATGCCTAAAAAAATAAATAAAGCGGTCTTTCCATTGAACTTCTCGAACAGAAACATAGCAAGCAATGAAATCAGTAGAATGATAGCAATTCCTGCTGATTTCGAAGCATCATGATAGAAAGCACTCTCTAGCAAGGTTTGAATCATATTCGCATGAATTTCAATCCCGAACATCTTCACTGAAGAGATTGGTGTCGGATATTCATCCTGCATGGCCGTTACAAACGGACCTACAAGCACAATACTCCCCTTTAGAGGCAATGGCTTTGTACTATTTAGCACATCTACGAATGAGAGCAATTCATAACCGGTTGTCGCGTCTACCTTCTGTCTCGGCAGTGTGAAAAACTCAGTCGTTACTTGATTTCTTTCGTTAGTAGGTACGACTTCATTCCCTCGCAACCATTCTCCAGTTGCAGGATCACGCTTTACTTTCTCACTATCATCCAGAACTAAATTCGCTAGCGCCACGCTGAATGCTGGTATGTAGGCACCTTTCTCATCAGGTAAACCGACGGGCAGCTTGCGCGCTTTGCCATCCTTATCAACGAATACATTGATATGAGCCATTTGATTTCTCTTGGTTGTTAGTGTCGAGGAGGGATAATCAATTCTCTCAGGAACTAGATCGCCTGCAGACTGTTGTTTGGAGGGGTAATTTATTTGTACGGGCAAAATAATATTATTGTACTTCGCGAGCACATCAGCTAACGCTTTATCATCCCCAGGATTCTTCGAAGGCTCTGCAAGCACAACGTCGATACCAATGGCAGCTACACCTGATTGTTCAAGCTTTTCAATAACTTGTGCATATGTACTTCGATCCCACGGAAACTTTCCAATCGCGGCAAGCGATTTATCATCAATCTTCACAATTTTGATGCGATCGTCCGGCTGACGCTCTTCAATTGATTTCGCGCCACGCAAAGTATCTTGGAGAGGACCTTCAACAAAGTAAAACAATCCGCTCGAGTTCACAGTGTAGAAATATGTCGAAAATACCATTAATAGAAGTCCTACTACTAAAGTCTTAATCCATTTCTTCTTACCCATATAATCCTCCCTGTGTTTACTAGTTTCATTGTAAGATGCTATGTAAGAATTGGCAATAAATTGTTACAAATTTCACAATATTTCATCAAAAAAAGAGCTCGTTCCCTTTCAGGAAACGAGCTCTTTCGACATTTCGTGAGTTTTCACAAAATGATTTAAATTATGATTAGCTAAAAGGTGAATCCGCAACTTTAATGGAGTCTGTTGGGCAGCCATCTTGAGCATCTTGTAGATCATCAAAAAGATCTTCAGGAATTTCTGTAACCCCTTTGTTTCCATCACCATCAAAAATCACTTCCGCCAAACCTTCATCATCGTAATCATAGATATCTGGAGCTGTAGCTCCGCAAGCGCCGCAAGCGATGCAAGTATCTTTATCAACAAATGTATACTTTGCCATGTTTTCTACTCCTCCTCAAATTATCCTCATTGTAAAATATAATATAAATACGGACAAAGTTCAAACCTTAAAATTGACAATCCACAAAATTTTGCTCAATAAAGTCCGCAATTCCACGGATATCATTCAAATTGAAGCGTGGATATGCGAGGTCATCTTCTAGATTAGAGAGATCGGTTACAACCGCTATTGGTGATGGTACGACTTCCCTAATCATTTCTCTTTGTTCTATTGTACGATAGACCGCAATCTTTGGATGCTTTTCCCTCTTAAAACCTTCAATAAAAATATAATCAAGATGGGCATAAGCTAGTAATTGTTCTTCTAAGGTTGGAGCTTCTTTCTTCTCATAAACGTGCAAGGCATCTGGAGAGAGCGTCACAACAACATCTGCGCCTGACTCCGCATAAATCGTCGAGTCGGTTCCTTTCGCTTCTTTATAATGTCCATGCGCATCATGTTTCATAACCGCAATCCGATGGCCGCGAAGCTTCATTTCAATTGTAAGCTTTGCGACCAACGTCGTTTTTCCACTGTTGGAAAATCCCGCGAAGCCCACACAATAAGCCATGTCATTCACTCTCCTGATTCTTATGTAACGGATTATTACGCAGATGGTCCATTTGCAGGGATGTCCCTCTTACTTTGTGGTTCCGTATCAAGGAAGAGGGATCATCACTCATCATACCTGCTGTTAGAATGACTCCTTCGCCGAATTTATCCCGCAGACCATCCATCACTTTATTCAAATTCTCCCTGCGCGGCTGTTTCTCATAATCGAATAAATCCAATTGTACGTAGGATTCTTCTTTGGCAACCAAACTCTGCAGGGTAATACCCAAGAGCCGAACTGGGTTGCCATCTTCCCATTGATGATCATATAGCTGACAGGAGGTTCGATAAATATCATCCATATGTTCGGTAGGGGTGGGCAGTGTAAGCGATCTTGTTATCGTCCTCATCTCGGGATCACGGATTGTAATTTGAATCGTCGAAGTCATGAGTTCCTGCCTGCGCAGCCTTCTCGCTACTTGATCTGCTAAATTCAGTAAGACGCGATGAATTTCAACACGATCCGTGTAATCTCGCGGCAATGTCGTTGTATGTCCGATCGACTTACTCTGCTCCTGTTCTGGATTCACTGGCGAAGTATCAATCCCATTCGCAGAGCGCTTCAAATGCGCTCCCAACACGCCGAAATGCTTACTCAGTAAGGCATCATCCCCGACAGCCAACTGACCTAAAGTATGGATGCCAAGCCGCGTAAGCTTCTCCGCTGTTTTTTTGCCGATTCCGTACAAATAATTACACGGCTTATCCCAAAACACAGTTGGCACATCACGAAGCCGCAATACAGTAATGCCATTCGGCTTTTTCATATCTGAACCCATCTTCGCCAGCAACTTATTGGGCGCAACGCCAATGGAGCATGGTAGCTGCAATTCTTTCATAATTCTTTTTTGAATACTATTCGCGATTTCTAGTGGCGTTCCAAATTGTTTGGAACCAGTGATATCCACAAAACATTCATCGATAGACATAGATTCTACCAATGGTGAATATCCATAGACTATCTGCATAAACCGTCTAGAGAAATTACGATAGAGATCAAAATCAGGTCTAATCAAGATGAGATCCGGACAAATTTTCAGCGCTTGCCTAACTTGCATGCCTGTCTTGATCCCTAGCTTCCGTGCTGCATATGATGAAGTAACGATTATTCCCCTGCGTAGCTCTACACTTCCAGCAACAGCAAGAGGCTTTCCTTTATATAAGTCAGGCTCTACCGCCTCATGTACCGAGCAATAGAAAGCATTCATATCAATATGTAAAATGACTCTGCCTTGCTTGGGATAATGATGCTCTACCGACACCATATTCACAACCTCCCAGTTATAGTGAAACAGAATTCAGAGCCTTCTCATTCGAGTGAAACACATCCAAGTTGAGAAGTCAAAAAAATAATCATTCAAGCCAACGCAATTTTACGTTATGATGTCTTTAGCTGTACATTTATGTTATAATCGTAAATTATACATTAGCGCTTTAAAGCAAGCGAAACTACACACATCTCATACAACGAAGTCACTTTGCTAGCTTTTGAAGGAGGAACCCATGCCAACATCAGTCAAAATCTTCGACACCACCCTACGAGACGGTACGCAAGGAGAAGGCATCTCTCTGTCCGTCGAGGATAAAATCAAAATTGCCCGTAAGCTCGATGAGCTTGGGGTTCATTATATTGAAGGCGGATGGCCGGGCAGCAACAGCAAAGACATTGAATTCTTTGAGCGTGCCCGTACGATGAAATTTACGAATGCCAAAATTACCGCGTTCGGGAGCACACGACGCAAAGATTCAATCGCCGCGGATGATATTAACCTCAACAGACTAGTTGAGTCAGGTGCTCAGGTTGCCACAATTTTCGGAAAGTCATGGGACTTTCATGTAACGACAGCGATCCAAACAACACTCGAAGAAAATTTGAACATGATTTATGATTCCGTTCTCTATTTGAAAACCAGCGGAATGGAAGTCATTTATGATGCCGAGCATTTCTTCGATGGCTACAAGAACAATCCAGATTATGCACTCCAGACTATCAAAAAAGCGCAAGATGCTGGTGCCGATTGGATTACGTTATGTGATACGAATGGCGGATCTTTGCCAAACGAAATCACTGCCATCGTAACCACCGTTACACAGCACGTTTCTACACCAATTGGTATTCACGCTCATAATGATTGTGAACTAGGTGTAGCGAACTCCTTAGCAGCCGTACAAGCTGGCGCAAGACAAGTTCAAGGGACCATTAATGGTTATGGCGAGCGTTGCGGTAACGCTAACCTAAGCTCAATCATCCCTAACTTACAATTGAAACTGGGTTATGAGGTCATCTCCCCAGATCAATTAAAGTCATTAACATCCGTTTCAAGATATATCAGCGAAATCGCCAACATGCATATGCCTGTTAACCAACCCTACGTTGGCAATGCAGCATTTGCTCACAAAGGCGGCATTCACGTCTCGGCTATTCTCAAGGACGCCAGTACGTATGAACATACGAAGCCTGAACTCGTAGGAAATAAACAGCGCGTTCTTGTTTCTGAGCTTGCTGGTCAAAGCAACGTGCTGGTTAAGGCACAAGAACTGAACTTGGATTTCAATCGGGAGCACCAGAAAACGAAAGAAATCATCGAGAAAATCAAGGAAATGGAACACCAAGGCTATCAATTCGAAGGCGCGGATGCAACGCTCGAGCTTTTGCTGCGCGAAGCGTTCGAAGGTCTTGAAGAGATTTTCACCCTTGAATCGTTCAAGATGCTTGTTGAGAAGACTGCTAATCAAGCGGTCGTTTCAGAAGCGATCGTCAAGGTCAAAGTACATGGCGAATCGATCTACACGGCAGCTGAAGGCAATGGACCTGTCAATGCACTCGATAACGCCTTGCGTAAAGCGCTCATCCAGTATTATCCCGATATCAAGAATATTCATCTTTCTGACTACAAAGTCCGCGTATTGGACGAGAAAGGCGCCACAGCCGGTAAGGTTCGCGTCTTAATGGAAACGACTGACTTCAACACCACATGGAACACACTAGGTGTATCCAGTAACATCATTGAAGCTAGCTGGTATGCGCTGGTCGATAGCTTGCGGTACGCCCTCATCAGCCGCAAACGTGTAGAACCAGCGAACAAAGAACAACAAGAACGATTAGGTTTAGTGAATCATTAATCCTATACGAAAAAGCTGCAAGAGCATCATGCCTCTTTGCAGCCTTTTTGCGTTCGTTCATTCTTCCTTAAGCAGATTAGCCATCTTCTTATCAAGTTCTTTCGGGGAAAGCACATGGATAATTTCGCGGATCACACCATTTTTATCAATCAGAAAACTGGTTGGAATGGCGATAACCTGATAGGTATCCGCATTCGTCCCTTGTTTATCTAACAGCACAGGGAATGGATATTGATACGTGTCAACGAATTTTTTGATATTCTCCATTTTATCCCCAGGTGTCACATTCACTGCATAAAGATCAAATTGCCCCTCGTATTTCTTGTACAAATTCACTAGATCAGGCGCTTCTTCCTCACACGGACCACACCAAGAAGCCCAAAAATTTACAAACATCGGCTTCTCACGCGGTCCGCCGACAGAATAATCCTTCCCATCCAACCCTTGCAAGGTAAAAGAAGGAGCTAAGAAATTCACTTTTGCCGCTTGCTCACTTGGCATCAATGTTTCTTTATTTTCATTTCGAACATTTTGATAAATCGCAATGCCCGCCAGTAACAAGACGAAAGCAATCACGATGAGATTCTTCTTCACAGTATCAACCTCCACTCCCTCTATATTATCTCCAAATTAGCGAAAATTCCAACATCACCAGACAGAAGTATGCTTTCATGCCATTAGGGAAAAGTAAACCTACTCTTTGCAAGGAAAGGATAGGTTAACATGAAACAAGCAGCACTTCCTCAAAAAGGTAAGCATGCACAAAGTAAAATGAGAATTCATGAACACAACAATGGGGCCTCCAATAAAAAAGATGCGGGTGCAAAGGGAAGCGTTTGGCAGTATTTTGCACTTGCCTCTATCCCTTTAGTACTTGTCCTTGGCAATTCCATGTTAGTTCCTATCCTGCCTGACTTGCAAGAGAAAATGAACATCTCTCGCTTCCAAAGCTCGCTTATCATCACCTTATTTTCACTGACAGCAGGCATCATCATTCCGGTATCCGGTTATTTATCCGATCGTTTTACTCGCAAATCCGTTATCATCCCTTCACTTATCGTGTACGGGGGCGCCGGAATTCTCGCCGGGCTAGGCGCGGTATGGCACTCCTATCCAATCCTGATAGCCTCCCGAGCTATACAAGGGCTTGGAGCGGCAGGGACAGCCCCAATAGCAATGGCTTTAGTCGGTGATATCTATAAAGGCCCCAAAGCTAGTAAAGCTCTTGGTCTTATTGAAGCTTCCAATGGCATCGGCAAAGTAGTGAGCCCCATCCTTGGCTCTCTGTTAGCGTTAATCATCTGGTTTGCACCTTTTTTTGCATTTCCACTGTTTTGTTTACTCGCCTTACTTGCTGTTATATTCATGATCAAAGAACCTCCCAAAGAGAAAGAAGCCGAACCGCTTCGTCAATATCTGAAACAGATCACAACCATCTTGAAGAGTAAAGGCCATTGGCTTCTTCCGGCTTTTGTTGCTGGCTCGATTACTTTATTTATTTTATTCGGCGTCCTTTTTTACCTCTCCCAAATCCTTGAAGAGAAGCCTTACAGCATTGAGGGTGTACGCAAAGGACTTATTCTCGCAATCCCGCTGCTCTGTCTCGTCATTACTTCCTATACCACGGGGGCTAAAATCAAACAAAACGGCAAACTCATGCGATGGCTCATGAATATCGGGCTTATAACCATGGTTATTTCACTTACATTGGCCACATTCTTGAATGGGAACTTGTATGTATTCATTGGCTTATTATCGCTCAGTGGGATAGGCACAGGACTTCTTCTGCCATGCTTAAACACACTCATAACCGGATCGGTTGAGCGTGAGCAGCGCGGTATGATTACTTCCTTCTACAATAGTTTACGCTTTATTGGCGTTGCCTTCGGGCCTCCACTTTTCGGTTGGCTCATGAGCATTTCTCACAAAACGCTATTCCTTACAGTCGCCTCGTTGTCATTACTTATGCTAGCACTCGTATTCTTCTTCATTAAACCGAAGGCAGAATTGAAAGAACAAACGTGATATACTAACCTCATGTCACGCATGATGAGGGGGGCGAGCGCAAGTGAGCGTACATTTGACTAAAAAAATCTATGACGAATTAGTCTCCTATAGTATGCGTTCACTCCCTAATGAAGCATGCGGTATCCTGCTCGGGGATTCCTCTTTCCAGTCTTCAAGCGAAATTCACGTACATACGTTTATACCCCTTCACAATCATGCCGAGCATCCAACAAGGCAATTCCTCATACAACCAATCGAAATGCTTCCTTTTCTATCAGATAAAAACCTTTCTATGGTTGGCATCTTCCATTCACACCCCACCGCCGCGCCAGTGCCTTCTGCTGAAGATCTCTCCACACTTTGGCATACCGTTCCAAGCTATTGGATCCTATCCTTACAAGACGAAGCAAATCCCAACCTTCAGGTCTATTCTCTAAAAAAAACCACCACTACCGCATATCACAAACTTTCGTTTGTCATCGGTCAATGATGGCTTAATAAAGCATATAAATCGCCTAATGTATCTACATCTCTCGCTCTGACTTCCCCCATTAATCGGGACCATAGCTGCGCGGTCATCATAGCATCCTCAAGTGCATGATGCCTTACAGTCACAGGGACATCATACGCATGCAGCAGCGAGTCTAAGCTCAAGTTCTTCCTTTTAGGCATCAACCACTTGGCAATCATCATAATGTCTAAAACACGATGGGATAAGCTTACTTTCGATGTACGCCATAAGGCTGAGTTCAAAAAGTTTTTATCATGTCCAATGGCATGCGCTACAAGGATTTTCTGTTGAACAAATTCTAAGAAATCACTCAACACACCGATTAAATCAGGTGCTTCACTTGCCATTTCGTTCGTAATGCCCGTTAATTTCACAATCTCATCCGGAATCTTCCGTTTAGGGTTCACCATTTTATAAAAGGTCTCTTGCGTCTGCACTTCACTGCCAATAACAGAGACGGCCCCGAATGAAATAATTTCATCACCGTTATAAGGAGAGAAGCCTGTCGTTTCCAGATCAAACACCACAATTTCCATCGAATGTAGAGGAATTTCAAACAATGAATCCTTTCGTTGCTCTTTCAGCATGGACCGAATGAAGGCCATTTGTTGCGCACTTTGTACATCAAACATCGAGGTTAGGGCTGGTGTTAAACCACCCATTTTATATAAATGCCACATACGACCTGCTGGACGCATATCCTTCACGCGATTCACCTCTCCTTAGAACGCGATTTCCGAATCCGATATAACTAACCTTTTTCTCTCTCTCTATGTGACTCTATCGATTTACTAACATACTTCTGCAAGGCAATCCCTGTACGAAGACACCGTTTCAATTGTATGCGAACCTCTTTATTCAACTGATGAGATGAAAGTTTCCCCCTTGTCGTATACCTCTCCTCTTCTAACAGGAAAGGCGTACTGTCCCTTAACTGTAAGGCGATAGAAAATGCCATTTCCCACTGATATGCCAGCTGTTCGGATATCCCATTCACCTTGAGTTGCTTGATTCGTTCCATCGTTGAAGTTGCCAGAATTCCCGCTTGGATAGCAAGCAGCCGAATCCCATTGACGATCGGAATATAAGCGCCGTATTTAATATCAAATCCACCCGCATCTTCACCATATCGCTCGGTAATCAAATGCCCTAATACACCTAACGAAATTTTGTGATGCAGCGTGTTCGACAATAAATATTTCAAGAGACTAGGATGTTCCTGAACATAGGCAAGAAATGTCTGTTTCAGCTCCACCACTAATGCCTCAGAACCATAGATACAACGCACATCAGCCAAAATAAGCAAATACCGCACATTTTCCCAATCGGGTTCCATACACCAGCCTAGCATCATTTCTGTATATCCTTGCAGCGACTTGCGCCACTGCGGATTACTCGAAATTACATTTCCTTCACAAGGCGGGTATCCTAGTACATTCAATCCGTGAAGAATATAGGTTGTTAGTTTCTCAAAGTAAACAGCCAATTCTTCTTGCGAATGTGTTTCACTATCACCATAAATAAGTCCGTTGTCCTGATCGCTCCAGAGCGTTTGCTCCCTTCTTCCACCACTACCCAATAGAATAAAAGCATAGGAAACGGGCGGCTTTCCGTAACCTTCATCCTCCAACAAATATTCAGCAATCTGCGCAGTTCGTTGAATCAACGTATCATGAAATTGATTAATTTGCTGACCTGTCTCGGGTGTATAGGAAAAAAGGAGATGCTCCCGAAACATCTCATGCACCTGATCTCTGGTAATTCGCATCTCTTCGAATTGCTCCGACTGATGAATGCGTTCCAGGATCCGTTCCATTGAGAGATGATTCATGTTGCATCCCCTTTGCTCTAGTAGAAAGTATAAGTGTTATTAAACGGAAACTCCGTTTTGAGCTGCTTTTTTCATTTGCTCAGGATAACCGTATGAACCATGCTCAGACAGATCCAGACCAATGATTTCTTCTTCTTCTGTAACACGAAGACCGATTGTTGCTTTAAGAATACCAAGAATAATGAAGGAAAGAACAAGTACGAATGCTAGAGCTCCAGCAAGACCAAGCGCTTGAACACCTAGTTGGTGGAAGCCGCCGCCGTAGAATAAACCTGCACCACCGATACCAACCTTCGCGGATAGCTCCGGCGTTGCGAACAAACCAGTGGAAAGCGTACCCCAGATACCAGCGATACCATGTACAGAGAAAGCATAGATCGGATCGTCAATTCCCGCTTTTTCAAACCATTGTGCTGTGAAGAACGTGATGATACCAGCTACAGCACCGATAACAATAGCAGCCCAAGTATCTACGAACGCACATGCAGCAGTAATAGCAACAAGCGCTGCCAGAACACCATTCAACATGCTAGGAATATCTGCTTTACCGAAGTACATCCAAGAAATAATCAATGCAGCTACAGCACCTGCCGCAGCAGCCATATTCGTTGTCAATGCGATATAACCAAAGAACCCATCACCCATTGCACTAAGCGTACTACCTGGGTTGAAACCGAACCAACCGATCCAAAGAATGATAACACCTAGAACAGATAATACTTGGTTGTGACCTGGAATCAAGTTTGGCGTTTTATCTTTATTATATTTGCCAATACGTGGTTTAAGCAAGATTGTTGCTACTAATGCCGCTGTTGCACCTTGCAAATGAACAACCGTTGAACCCGCGAAATCTTGCATACCCAATTTGCTCAACCAACCGCCGCCCCATACCCAGTGCGCTACAATTGGATAGATAATGACTGTGTACAAAATTCCGAAGATGAAATAAACCGGAAGCTTTGCTCTTTCTGCGAATCCTCCAAAAGCAATAGCTAGGGATACTCCAGCGAATGCTAGTTGAAATAAGAATTTAATACCGATAGGCACATCGGAGAAGGAGAGAGATCCGAATGCTGCTGCAGCTTGATCTTCTAACCCAGTAACGAAGAATCCTGTTTCTCCGAAGAAGGCATTTCCATCGCCGAAGGCAAAACCAAATCCTACAGCCCAGAAAGCAATGGCACATAATCCGAAAGTTAAAATCGTTTTACCGGCTACGTGACCGGCATTTTTCATTCTAGTTGACCCCGCTTCTAAAAGTGCAAAACCAGCTTGCATGAAAATGACTAAGATTGCTGCTAACATTACCCACACTGCATCGATTGCACTCTGTAATTGTGGTGCGGTTGCCTCATCCGCTGCAAATGCGAGTGTAGGGAACAATAATGACATAAGACCAAAAGCTAACAACAATTTCTTAACCATACGACCACTTCCTTTAATGTTAGATTAAGTAACATGTAATGAAACTCTTAATGTCATTATATACATGTTATTTGGGTTTGACAATAGGATTTTCGTTAAAAAATTGAAAAAAGCGAAAAATAACCTGACATGAAACAGGCATAATTCGTGTTTTCGCACATATCCAATCTAAAAACACCCTTTTTACACCATTATCCAATGTCAGGTTTACGAAGCATCACGTTTGACTGTACGGTTTATTATCAGTTATCATGTTTATATAGAAGAAAGAAATTTAAAACCATTGGAGTAGAGGTGAATTTAGCATGGGGAATGAGAAGCTTTATAAAATTGGAGAACTCGCAAAGCTTGCTGATGTAAGCCCTCGAACCATTGATTACTACACCAAGCTGAGCTTAATCGAACCGGAGAAAAGATCCGATACGAACTATCGTCTTTACAGTGGTGAAACCTTGCATCGACTTAAACGTATTGAATCGATGAAGAACGAGAAATATACCTTAGAGGAAATCAAAGCTCAATTACAACAATGGAGTAAAGTGACCTCCGATGATACGGTGACAGAT
Source organism: Paenibacillus sp. J31R109 (assembly GCF_059692055.1). NCBI lineage: Bacteria > Bacillati > Bacillota > Bacilli > Caryophanales > Paenibacillaceae > Paenibacillus > Paenibacillus sp. J31R109. The sequence goes on from NZ_JCAUAR010000006.1 coordinate 247,671, forward strand.
AAGCTTACATCACTTCAATTGCATCTTGAACAATTAATGAAGGAAGCCAAAGAACTGAGCCCACTTGTTCAACAATTGAAGCCCAAACAACTGAAAAAGCTGTATCACATCCTTACACAACCTACCGCCGCTTGCATTGAAGCACTTATTGTCCTTCTAGGTAAAAATCCGTTCTCATAATGAATTACGGAGGAGTGCCCTATGTTTTTTCATCCAATGGATTTTCTAATTATTATTGCCTTCGCCCTTTCCATGTGGGCTTCATTCCGAGTACGAGGAACCTTCAACAAATGGTCGAATGTTCCCGTCTACTCGGGCATGACTGGTGCAGAGGCCGCAAGACGAATGCTAGACGCTAACGGTCTATATGATGTACCTGTTGAAGCAGTCCCAGGAACACTGACAGACCATTACGATCCGATGGCTCGCACCGTACGGTTATCGGAACCTGTCTACTTCCAGAGCTCCATCTCAGCCGTGTCAGTCGCTTGTCACGAAGTGGGTCATGCGATTCAACATCAAGTTCATTACCCTATGCTCGTCGCGAGACACAAGATGTTTCCTGTTGTTAATTTCGCATCCGGTGTGGCTCCCATCTTAATCCTAGCGGGCTTCTTCTTTCAGCAGATCCCATGGCTCTTGGGTGTGGGTATCATCTTCTTCGCGGCAGCGGTAGCTTTTCAACTGGTCACGTTACCTGTCGAATTTAACGCCAGCTCCAGAGCACGCGATGAAATGGTGGCACAAGGCTTCATTTCCAATGAAGAAGAGCGCGGCGTAGCCAAGGTGTTGAATGCAGCAGCCTTAACCTACGTAGCCGCAGCCTTAATCTCTGTGCTTGAGCTCCTGAAATACCTCATGATTTTCAATGGTCGCAATAACGACGACTAAAATAAAAGCTCTCCCGATCGGGTGCTAAGGCACCTGACGGGAGAGCTTCTTTTATTTAAAATATTCATATAGAAAACGGCGAAACACTTCAGCCACCAATGGCAGCTTCACATCCTTACGACAAATCAATCCAACTGTTCTTGTAACATGCGGATCGGTCACACGAATCTTAACTGGCTGTGTTTGGCCACTTTCCAACAAAGCCATGGCCGGAAGCAAGCTGACACCCATACCCGCAGCAACAAGACCACGAATTGTATCCGTCTCTTCACCCTCAAACTCAATCTTAGGAACGAAGCCCGCCTTCTGACAAGCTTCCATCACAATCGTTCGCAGCGTATATTCTTCACTGAACATAACAAATGGCTCATTCTTCAATTGCTCAAGTCGAATCGACGTGTAGTCAGCAAGAATATGATTGGAAGGGATAATCGCGTACAGTTCTTCCGTTAATAAAATCTCACCCGTCACATGCTCATGCGATTCTGGGAATGGTGAAATAAAGGCGAGATCGATCTCACCTTTCGATACATCACGAATCAAAGATGTGTATGTACCTTGGCGCAATCGAAACTTCACATTCGGATGATTTTTCTTAAAAGCCGCGACGACAGCAGGCAGCAAATTAATGACTAGGCTGTGTGGAAATCCAATGCGAATCTCACCTGCTTCCGGATCGAGAAACTCATGAATTTCACCTACAGCACGCTCTAAGTCAGTAAGAATTCCCTCTACCCGGCTTAGAAACAAATGCCCGACAGAGGTCAAATGTAAATTGCGCCCCTTTTGAACAAATAACTCGACACCCAGCTCTTCTTCCAGCAAATGAATTTGTCTGCTAACGGCAGATTGCGCTACATGCAGCTCCTCCGCCGCTTGGGTCACATGCTGTTTCCTAGCTACTTTCACAAAATATTGCAATTGTCTTAATTCCACGTGAGTAATTCCCCCGAATTCACTACTTGATGAAGAAACGATACGCCTATATTGACTCCGATTATAGCTCTATAGTAACGATTGGACAACTTATCAGCAAAAAGCTTATAATAAGTGAGTTGTTATTTAACATGGATAATAAAGGAGGAAAACATTCAATGGCACAAGAACGTACTGGTGTTGCTACCCTGAAAAGCAATCCTATCACTTTGGTAGGTCCCGAAATTAAAGTAGGTGACAAAGCGCCTAACTTCACAGTTAACAAAGATTTGATGACACAAGTTACACTTGCTGACTATGCAGGTAAAGTGAAATTGATCTCCGTAGTTCCTTCTTTGGATACAGGCGTTTGTGATGCACAAACACGTCGTTTCAACGAAGAAGCAGCAAGCCTAGGTGAGAATGTTGCTGTTCTTACAATCAGCGTTGATCTTCCTTTCGCACAAGCTCGCTGGTGTGGCGCTGCAGGCATTGACAAAGTGATCACATTGTCCGATTACAAGACAAAATCCTTTGGCGAAGCTTATGGCGTACTTATCAAAGAAATCCAATTGGATATGCGTGCTATTTTCGTAATCGACGCTAATGACACTGTTCAATACGTTGAATACCTTGGCGAAATGACAGCTCACCCGAACTATGAAGCAGCTGTTGAAGCTGTTAAAAAATTAGTTTAATCCGTAACATAAATAAAACAGCAAGGAGGCCAAGCTTCCCTGCTGTTTTTGTTATCCATCAATTTTATATGAAGCAAGCTTACGGTCTAATTGTTTATAAATATCTAAGATTGTACGATAATTGGATCCAAGATCCCCCATCGAACCACGTGAAGCCGAATAGATATCAACAGCTGTTTTCACTGGATTAATCGCAAACAAAGTTAAAGTCACGTCTTGCGTTCTCCCTGTCACCGTCTTGCGCTCAGCAAGAATTTCGCCTACATTGGGAACCTCATGTAAAAGCTTGTAACCTGGTGTTTTCTTCAATACAGCCGTTACTTCTTCCCAAACTTGCTCCTTCGGCAGCTTAAAATATCTAGTTTTAAGTAAAGGATCTCTAGCTTTTTCCCCTGTCGTTTCATGACTACGTACTAATCCGATTAAAGTTCTCTTTAGCAAAAGCCCTTTCCCCCTTCAATGAAGTGCATGTAGACCACTTGCCATTTCAACACTATTCTCTATAATACCATTGATTAGGCTTTAGAAAAAGAGGTAAATGAAAAATCGAGGGATCTCTCCCCCGATTCAGCTCATTCTATTCCTATCTATTCCTTTTTATCCAAAAAAAGTAGTATACAGTAGATAAGCATTCAAACCTGCGATCAAAATAGCAACAAACCAACTCAAAATAGCCATCCATTTAGGGATCACGAGCACGCCCATTTTTTTACGATCAGATGTAAAAGTGACTAGCGGGATCACGGCAAAAGATAGCTGTAAAGACAAAATCACTTGACTGAGTATGAGAAGATCAGTTGCTCCACTTTCCCCATAGATGCCAATAACGATAACTGCAGGAATGATGGCAATCAATCTCGTAATCAATCGACGAAGCCAAGGTGTGAGTCGAATGTTGAGGAACCCTTCCATGACAATCTGTCCGGCAAGCGTTCCTGTCAGTGTTGAGTTTTGACCCGAAGCCAGGAGTGCGACTGCAAATAATATACTTGCCGCTCCCGTACCTAGCATTGGCCCCAAAAGATGATAGGCATCTTGAATTTCTGCTACCTCTTTCCCCGCTGAATGAAAAGCTGCCGCCGAAAGAATGAGAATCGCCGCGTTAACGAATAAGGCTAGCATCAAGGCAACCGTTGTATCAATCGTTGAGAATTTGATCGCTTCGCGTTTTCCTTCGATTGTCGGTTCAATTTGACGAGTCTGAACAATGGATGAGTGCAAATATAAATTATGCGGCATGACAGTTGCACCCAATATACCTAAGGCGATATATAACATTGCCGGATTCGTAACAATTTCAGTTGTAGGGATGAAACCAGCAGCTACAGCAGCAAATTCAGGTTGTGAGAAAATTAACTCCATTATAAAACAAACCACAATAAGCGCCATTAAACTGATAACCATCGCTTCAATATAGCGAAAGCCTTTTTTCTGGAGCATAAGCACCAGGATCACATCTAATGCCGTCAGAATCACACCATAGATGAGCGGTAAGCCAAATAGCAATTGCAAAGCGATCGCGGCACCGATAACTTCGGCTAAATCACAAGCCGCAATTGCAAGCTCGCACAGAAACCATAGCACATAAGAAACGGGCTTACTATAATGATCACGACATGCTTGCGCCAAATCCCTACCTGTCACAATGCCGAGACGACCAGATAAAGCTTGCAAGAGAATCGCCATAAGATTAGAAATTAAAATAACGGAAAGCAGCGTATATCCAAATTGTGAACCCCCAGCTAAATCTGTCGCCCAGTTTCCTGGATCCATATAACCAACAGCTACCAGATATCCTGGCCCCACGAAAGCTAATAATTTTCTAAAAAAACCTGCTTTCTTAGGTACTTTCATACTATTATGAACTTCGGGCAGACTTGGACTGGAGGCTTCTTTACGCCATCCGAGCGTCTCCCGAAGTGGTTCTTTTTTTGCAATACCCATAACTCAACCCTTCTTTCACAAGACCAATAATGTTGTTCTAGGGAAACTTTTATATGTAGTATACTACATAACCCCATACTATGCTACAGGTAAACATTTATGTTCCACTGAAATTATTTTTCCCTAGGGAAAGTTTTGAGACAAGTTATATTGTTCAGGTAAGTCGCCATTACTTATTATTTGATATTAATAAGAAAAATAATTAATAAAAGAAGGATATTGAAGCCTAGGCGCGAATACAATGTTTAGTTATCTTTGTATATTCAATAAACAAACAAAGAATAACGAAATAATAACCATAATCATTGACAAAGGGTGATCCTCATGACTTATTTTATGGGTTTAGATCTAGGTACTTCTGCTATTAAGTGCATTCTAGTGGATGAAGCCGGTACCGTCATCGGCTCGCATTCCGTTGAATATCCGCTGTACCAACCACATCCAGGTTGGGCTGAGCAGCAACCTGAAGACTGGTGGCAAGCCACTATTACAGGTATACAAGGACTTCTAGCTACCACTGGCGTCGAAGCCACTAGTGTCGCAGGTGTTGGCTTCTCGGGCCAGATGCACGGGTCGGTCTTCCTTGACGAGGCGCAGCAGGTTATCCGGCCTGCGCTGCTCTGGTGCGATCAGCGCACCGCGGAGCAGTGCGCCTACATCAAGGCGACCGTCGGCGAAGCCGAGCTCGGCCGCCTCACAGGCAATCAGGCGCTGACCGGCTTCACCGCGCCTAAGCTCCTCTGGCTCCGGCAGCATGAGCCGGAGCACTACGCCCGCGTTCGGCATCTGCTGCTGCCGAAGGATTATGTCAGGCTGCGCCTGACGGGTGCGTTCGGCATGGACATGGCCGACGCAAGCGGCACGCTGCTGCTTGATGTAGCCAACCGCAGCTGGTCCCAAACCGTCGCGGAACGGTTGGAGATCCCGCTCGAGTGGCTGCCGCCGCTCTATGAGTCCGGCGACATTGCCGGGCACCTGCTGCCGGAGGCAGCGGCGCTGACCGGCTTAGCCCCAGGCACGCCGATTGTTGTCGGCGGCGGCGACCAAGCCTGTGGCGCCGTGGGTGTTGGCGTCGTCCGCCAAGGCATCGCCTCGGTGGCCCTCGGCACCTCAGGTGTCGTCTTCGTCCATGACGACACCTATCAGGCAGATGAAGCATACCGCCTTCATTCCTTCTGTCACGGCGTGCCAGGCAAATGGCACCGTATGGGCGTCATGCTGGCCGCAGGCGGCTCTTTTCAGTGGTGGCGTAATCACTTCGCTAGCGAGGAGCTCCAACGTGCACAACAAGAAGGCAAAGACGTGTATGAGATTTTGACAGCCGATGCCGCTACAGCCCCACTTGGCAGCGAAGGGTTATTGTTCCTTCCATACTTATCCGGTGAGCGTACGCCACACCCAGATCCCAAGGCACGCGGCGCTTTTATTGGTCTTAACTTAAGACATACGAAATCTCATATGACCCGAGCTGTACTAGAAGGCATTACCTTCGGACTTCGTGATTCTATGGAATTAATTCGTGAGTCCGGTATCGAGGTGACTGAGCTACGAGTAAACGGCGGTGGCGCTAGAAGTCCATTCTGGCGTCAGATGATTGCCGACATTTTCGGAATCGCGGTTGTTACTGTTAACTCAACGGACGGACCTGCTTACGGCGCTGCTATCATGGCTGCATCTGGTGTCCTACAAGTGGACATCCCTAAGCTTTGCGAGGATTGGATCCAAGTCACAGATCGCGTCGAACCTAACGTGGTAAACCAACAGAAATATGAGGCTTACTACCAGGTTTATCGCAGTCTATATCCGGCACTTCAAAGCACTTTCCACCAACTAACCGATCTCGCTGAACACAATTAAAGCATAACCTTCGGCCAGGCCGTTCCAAGTTGAGCGACCTTGGTCGGAGATACGAATTTCAACGTAAATAAAAAAAAAGGTTGAGCAGGTGTTGTACCTGTTCAACCTCTTTTTTATTCGAAGAAACCCGCCTATGCCGTCCGGTTTCCGTGCTTCAAACCCGCTCTCGCAGGTGGGTGTCCGCAGAGGTGTATTTGAGGTCCCCTTTCGAGGGCATGTCAGCCACACTTCAATATAGGTCTCCCTAGAAACAGTCATTGGTTTAAAACAACTTAAAACCGTTACGAGCATCGCAGATTTCTTCTGTTTTCTTATTATAGATCCAACCTCGCTGATAATCAACTGGTAGGATTAGTCTCTAGTCTTGTCATTCTCATCTTTTTTATGCAGACTAATTGGAGATTGGTTTCCTTCAAGCTCATTTGCCTCAGCTTTTTCCGCTTCAGCAGCTTCTGCTTCAGCAAGTTTCTGCTGTTCTTTCTCTTCCAACTCCTGTTGTTTCGTTTGAAGCTTTGTAAAGCTTCTATTAAACTGCCAGAACGAGAATGTTGCAACAATGGATCCCATGAAGAACACTACTAAGAAGAAATTGAACTTCGTTAAGCAGATATAAACAATAACACCATTACAGATAAGCAGCACTATGGAATTGATCGGATTACCAATTGTAAGTAAAATTGAGTTTTTGACAATTTGAAAAATTTTCATATGCAAATGAACGATAATGGAGAAGAAATTAAACAAAGCAATGATCATGATGACGGTGAAGGCAATAAAGAGAACAGCTAATACCCTTAACGAACTCCCTTGCTTTAGATAGAAGAAATAGTTCACCGCAATAATGACAAAAATTAATACAAAGAAAATACCCCCAAGCATACTTTGCAGATAGTTGTCTTTGTAACCACGAAAAAAGGTTTTCAATAAAGGAACATCTTCTTCTCCGGTCACCCATTTTCGCGCTACAGCAAACATTGCGGTTGTCGCGGGAAATAAAGTAAACGGTGCCAAAATTGCAAGAATCGGCAACGTAGCTTTCAATGCATCCGGCGTTTGACTCACTAACCCCATAAAGAGGAAAAAGAATACCGGAATTGAGCAAAGCATCCAAAGTAAATTAATGACGGATAACCGCATAATCCACTCCGATATTCTGTACAGTCCTCCCATAACTCCCTTAAACTCCAAAACTGCTTCCTCCTTAGCGTTTCCTTCTGGAAACTTTCTACGTTGATTATTACTGGGCAAGACAACAAGCTTGTCTTATTTGTATATGTACTTAATTATAGCCTATTTTTCATCATATAGGTAGCCGTCTAGTCGTTATAGGTACTTTTACATAATATAGTAATGTCTAGTCGCACCACCCCCAAATCATTATTCAGGAGGTTGATACAATGTCTTATCCAGGTGGAAATTCTGCAGGTGCAATTTTGGTTCTTTTTATCTTGTTAGTTATCATCACTAGCTCATTTGTACTTTAATCCATATACAAGTTAAAAAAAAGGCGAAGATCCTCAGGATCTTCGCCTTTTTTCGTGTAATCTTATTTATTAACTAGTGTATCTTCACTTTTACGTGGCGCTCTGGAGCGATCACGGTTTCCGGAGTTGTTGCTTCCGTAGTCACGGTTTCTCGAAGAGGAGCTGCTTCCGCCTTCTCTGTTTGAACCGTAGTCTCTGCTGTCCTTACGCGGGTAACGCGAACCGCCGCTGGAGGAACCGCCTGAACCTGATCCACCGTAGCTGCCGCCTTGACGACGATCGCCTGAACCTGATCCTGAACCGTATCCGCCGCCAACACGTCTACCTGAGCTGCGAACGTCGAATTTTTTCTTTCTTGCGCGAATTGGATCTTCTGGTGTAAGTTCGATATTTAGATCTTTCTTATCACCTGTAAGAAGTTTCATCGCTGCTGCAAGCAAGTTAACGGAATCGTATTGCTCAAGCATTTGAATTGCAAGACCTTTGAATTCGCCATGCTCTTCTTTTTGAAGCATATCTAAGATACGCTCAGCTGTCATTTTTTGCTTGCCTTCTACCGCTTCTGCAACGCTTGGCAAAGGTTTTTTGTTAATTTTGTGGCGTGTAACCTTCTCAATGAAGTGAAGGTGATCGATCTCACGTGGTGTTACGAAAGTCCAAGCTGTACCTTCTTTACCTGCACGACCTGTACGGCCGATACGGTGAACGTAGCTTTCTGGATCTTGTGGAAGGTCAAAGTTGATAACGTGAGTTACACCAGATACATCTAGTCCACGAGCAGCAACGTCAGTCGCTACTAGAACATCAATACTGCCATCACGGAATTTTCTCATTACGTTATCACGTTGATTTTGGGACAAGTCACCGTGAAGTCCCTCAGCTGCATACCCTCTTTTTTGAAGAGCTTCTGCTAGTTCATCTACGCGACGCTTTGTGCGTCCAAAGATAATCGCTAGGTCTGGTGCTTCCATGTCAATCAAACGGCTAAGCGCTTCAAACTTTTGTTTCTCATGTAATTCGATGTATGCTTGCTCGATCAAAGGAGCACTAACTTGTTTCGGGATAACCGAAACGTGTTCTGGGTTTGTAAGGAATTGTTGAGCCAATTTTTGAATGTTCGTTGGCATTGTTGCAGAGAACAACATCGTGTGACGTTCTGATGGAACTAGTTTAAGAATAGATTGGATATCATCCATGAAGCCCATGTCAAGCATTTCATCCGCTTCATCCAAAATAACCGTTTGAACATCATCTAGTTTAATTGTTTTGCGGTTAATATGGTCAAGAAGACGTCCAGGCGTTCCGATAATAATTTGTGGTTTCTTTTTCAACGCACGGATTTGTTTCACAATATCCTGTCCACCGTAAATTGGCAGGGAACGAATGCCTTTGAAACGACCGAGTTTTTCAATCTCTTCCGCAACCTGAATGGCAAGTTCCCGTGTTGGACACATGATCAAAGCCGAAATGCGCTCTTCTTTTATATTGATTTTGTTCACTAGTGGAATACCGAACGCAGCGGTTTTACCAGTTCCCGTTTGTGCTTGCCCGATCAAATCACGGCCTTCCATGGCCAATGGTATTGTTTTCTCTTGGATTGGTGTGGACTCTTCAAAGCCCATTTCTGTAATCGCACGTAGTACCGATGCGTCTAAACCAAACTCCTGAAATGTTTTCAAATAAATTCAATCTCCTTTTGTACAGGGCAGGCTAATGCCTTGTATCTTTTTTACCCTTAAGTACGACTTCCTATCCGTCTCTATAGTTTCTTGGTGGAATACACTTTCGATTCGTCATCTTCCATGATCCAACTGGCCGCCCTTAAGAACATCTAAAATATTATAGCACAGGTGATACATACATTGCCAGTGGCTACTTTTACCCAATCGAACGAAACCGAATGAATAAGCAACTCGTATTATAGGGAGAACAATAAAACGGAATCGTACAGAGGAGAGTTTCTATGTCCATATTTAAACGTGTCAGCAACATTCTTCGCAGTAATAAGGAACAACCAACTACACCGGCATCCCTTGGCAATCCGCTAGAAGTCGCGCGTGTTGGCGATATTGTCAATGTAGACTTAGAGGAATATGTCATCTCCGGTAAAGTCACTTATTTTGACCGCGGCTTTGCGCCACATCGCTACGCTTATTATCTACAAAGCGGTAAAAATATTCAGTGTTTGATTGTGGAAAAAGGCAGAACCTATGACTGCTTCCTTTGCAGCTTTATTGAAGGAGCTTTAGATGATCCGAATGATGTCCCAACGCGATTAGAGTTGGATGGAGATGTCACTTTCGATTTGGAGCATCATCGCAACGACGTTTCCCGAACCGAAGGCAACACAGATTTCCGCAGCGGAGATGATATTCTCTTCTGGCGATATTTCGGACCTGACCAACGATTCTTTTTCCTTCAGTGGCAGGATGGTAAATTCGTTGCTTTAGAAGGAGAGCGTACACCAGGCAATCAAATTAAATTTTTGAAATCGACGCCATAAATAAAGATATGTTATCATTGAAGCAGGTTTCAGAAGTATCGGAAAGGAGGACTACCTGACAATGAAGAGATGGACTTCATGGCTTTCCTTCGTACTCATTATCGCTCTTCTTACTGCATGTGGTGCTGACGCCGGACGTTACATCAAGGATGAATATCCGTTAGTAAGCGTGGACGGCAAGGGAAGCAATATGTCCAAGGTATACGCTGTTGAGGGCAAGAATGTGCCAACAGTGGCGAACGAGCTTGCTGCCAAAGAGACACCTAAAGAGAAGAGTAAGGAATCCGAGGATCAGATGTTCCTTGTTTATAAGGACAAGGTTATCAATATCCAGAAGGATCCAAGCGATAGCAAAAATTCATTGGTTCAACTCGACAGTATTGAATATGCCAAGAGTCATTATGATTCCTCATTCCTACAAGGCTATTTAACAGCCACGCTATTACAATCCCTATTTGGTGGCGGTTGGAATTCCAATAAAGGTTCATCATACGACTACCGCGGCTATACCAAAACGCCAACATATAAGGCCGGAACGGGAACAACTACACCATCGACAGGCACCTCCAAGGAGACGAAGCCCACGACCTCAGATCGAACGGGAGGTTTCACAAGCGGTGCAGCCAATCCAAGTTCAGGAAGTTCCTCTACGACGCGTAAGAATGATGGATCAACAACGAATAAAGTAACCAAGCCTTCAACAAGCAAGCCAAGTACCACCAAAAAAACCGGATCCTTTAAACGCCGATAGATCATTCCATAAAAAGCTGTTGTCCCTCATACGGACACAGCTTTTTTATATGCTCACCTTTAATTATCCAATGGTTAAATAATGATTGCAGTTTTATAAGAATGAATTATACTTGCAATATGCTGCATACTATTTTAGAGGTGATATGTTTTGAAAAAGGCGCTAGATGTTCTTATCATTCTAGTTGGCGCACTGCTTGTCGCAGTTGGCTTCAATATGTTCCTTATTCCCCATCAGCTGCTTAGTGGTGGTGTGTCGGGAATTGCCATGATTATTGGTTATTTTACGGATTACAATATTGGGTTTCTTTATTTATTATTTAACATGCCATTAATGATTTGGGGTCTTATTTCCATTGGCAAGCGGTTTATCATGATCAGCGTTGCCTCCGTCGTTCTAACGACTTGGATGATGCAAATTATTCCAATGAACTTCGTAGCGAAGGACTCGATGTTAGGTGCTGTTTTTGGTGGTGTACTCATTGGTATCGGAAGTGGAATTACACTTCGTATCGGCGGTTCCAGCGGGGGATTTGATATCGTCGGCTTGATATTGACCCGCAAATACGACTTCCCACTCGGAACCATCCTTTCCTCAATGAATGGAATCGTCATCGTCGCACTTGGCTATTTCAAAGACAATTGGGACCTCGCCTTATTTTCAATGTTAGCCATTTTCATAAGTGGAAAAACGGTCGATATGATACATATCCGCCATATTAAAGTAACCGCGTTCATTGTTACCAAGCACAAGGATGCCATAATTAATAAACTGCTCATGATACCAAGAGGCGTTACTTTAATTAAAACGGAAGGCGCTTATACAAAACAACAACATGATATGCTAATGACTGTAACGACGCGGTATGAGCTCGTAGAGCTAAAACGAATTATTAAAGAGATTGATCCGAAAGCGTTCGTGAATATTGTGGAAACCGTTGGTGTAGTAGGGGAATTTCGAAAGCCCAAGTGATAAATCAGCCAACTGCCCCTTTATTCCAGTTTGAATTGTGTTATAATGAATGTAATTTCATATAGTTCTGGTTTCATCGATGGTAGGTTCAGGCGTAGTTCTTATTCTAATCTTCTGATTGGAAGGGTGATGCTTGTGGAGACAGTCAAATTATCCAGGATTGTAATGAAATTAACGCCCGAGTTGTATCCCTCTTTAACCAGCAATGAGTTGGAATCCGAGATCGTACTCCGGTTCGGTATAGAGGCACTCGCAGCGGAAGATGTCATGGAAATTATTCAATTCAGCATTTCGGAACATCATAAGGACACCCTGTACCACTGAGGGTGTCTTTTTTTGCATGCAACACGGTATCAATATTATTAAAATTGTAATAAATAGGCTATATAGGTTATGATAAGTCCATGATATAATAGTGCTAACTTAAATTTTACTGGAGGTGTCTGGAATGGGAGCTTTATCTCCTTGGCACATCATTCTAATTGCGATTGTTGCCCTTCTTTTGTTTGGGCCTAATAAACTGCCTGAACTTGGTCGTGGATTTGGCAAAATGTTCCGCGAATTTAAAGATGCAACGAACGGTAATGGCAATAACTCATCCACGGATGATCAACCTACGATTGCGCGGAAAGAAATTAACCCTGAAGTATCCAAAAGTGAATCAGGACAAGTCAATAAGTAAGTTCAAGCATCTGGAGGCCTAGCTTCTGGGTGCTTTTCTTTTTCCCCTACAAAAGACCGAGTCTCTCCTATGCCAAATTACTCATACAAGCTTCTACAAAAGCCTACAAATTTCCTCTGTGCGTAGTTTCCCGCTTGCCTTATAATGAAAGCTAGAAACAAGGATTGGAGTGGACTTATACATCATGGAAATATTACTTGCCTCACTTGCCCTTATATTGGGTAATGTTACGGCCGCAAACCCTGATGCTAGCTTTGAACAGCTTGTGCAGGCATCGCTCGATGCGAAGAACGCAGTAGCTATCGTACAACCAGCAACACCAACTACACCAACTGATGTAACGGATCCACTTGCACCTGTCAACAAACTAGATCCGCAGAAGGATGCTCCAGTTGTGAAAGGCATCTACTCCACTGCTCATAGCGCAGGCGGCTCGCGACTCAATACGCTCGTAAAGCTGCTTGATGATACCGATTTGAATGCCATGGTTATCGATGTGAAAGATGATTGGGGCTATATCACGTGGGAAACAGGAAATCCAACGCTCGATGCGATGGGAACGACTCAGAAAATTATTGGCAATATGCCAGGCTTAATGACAACATTACAAGAACATAACATTTATCCAATTGCACGTATTGTTGTGTTTAAAGACACTATTCTTGCCAAGAAGAAACCGGAATTATCCTTCATTAATCCAGATGGTACTCTGTGGGGTAACGGTAAGAACCCTCCTGATAGCTTCGTCAATCCGTATAACAAGGAAGTATGGGACTACAACATTGAGGTTGCGAAAGAAGCCGTCAAAGCTGGCTTTAAAGAAATCCAGTTTGATTATGTGCGTTTCCCTGAAGGCTTCGAGAAAAGGGCAGATATCTTGAAATATACGAAAGATGAGCGTTCACGCATCGATGCTGTCTCTTCTTTCGTAAAATACGCACGCGAACAATTATCACCTTTAGGTGTTCGTGTTTCTGTCGATATCTTCGGCTATGCGGCTTCGGTCCCTGCAGCTGAAGGGATTGGTCAGGATTTCGAGAAAATCTCGCAGAACGTGGACGTTATTGCTCCGATGATCTATCCAAGTCATTACAGTACAGGTTGGTTCGGCTCCAAAGTTCCGGACGCTGCTCCTTATGCCACCATTAATGGGGCTTCTAAAGATACAATTAAGAAGCTAGAAGCGATTGATAAGAAGGGTTGGAAGCCGGTTATTCGACCATGGATACAAGACTTCACGGCCTCTTGGGTGCCAGGCTATATCAAATACGGTAAACATGAGCTAGACGAACAAATTCGCGCTTTGAAGGACAACGGTATTAACGAGTATCTGCTCTGGAATGCCAACAATAACTATACAGCTAACGTAAGTTATTAATCACCACAACTGCGAATACCCTGCGCGCTGCAAAGCGCTCAGGGTATTTTGACGTTTCGTCGGAGTTTACTTTCGCATTCCATTTCATTTATCATAGTAGGTATTCATTTCAAAACTCCAAAAGGATGTGATGACATGCTGAAAATAGTAGCCATAACAGGTATGAATTTAACCTCGATGCAAGAGCAAATGCCACAAGATTTGAAGGAACGCTCCGAGTTTCATTGGTTTTCTTCTTCGAAGGAGGCTGGCAATGTGATTCCTGATGCTGATGTCATTATCTCAGCAGGTCGCTTGCACCCTGATATCGTCGGTCGCGCCAAGAAGTTGAAATGGGTGCAAACCTTATCCGCTGGCGTCGATAAACTGCCACTAGCAGAGCTGGAACAACGTCAAATCATTGTCACGAATGCCAGAGGTGTTCACACCATACAAATGAGTGAATTCGCGCTGAGTCTCATGCTGCAATGGGTTCGGAAAGCAAATGTCCTACATGATAATCAGCAGCAGCAAGTATGGGACAACCAAGTTCGTTTTGGAGAATTGCACGGTAAAACGATCGGAATTATTGGCGCAGGAGCCATCGGAGAAGCGGTTGCTCGTAAAGCCAAAGCGTTTGATATGACGGTCATCGGCCTGAATCGTTCTGGAACACCACTAGCTGCTTTCGATAGAACCGTGCACGGAGAAGATGGTCTTCACTTGCTGCTTTCACAAAGTGATTTCATCGTCGTGCTCCTTCCAAGCACGGATAAAACACGGGGCTTCTTACAAAAAGAGCACCTATCGCTTATGAAGCCGAACGCCTTTTTCATTAATCTAGCTCGCGGAGATGTCCTTGATGAAGAAGCCTTGATCCAAGCTTTGGTAGAAGGTAAACTTGCTGGTGCAGCGTTAGATGTATTTGCTCAAGAGCCCTTGCCTGCAACTTCTCCACTCTGGAACATGAAAAATGTCATCCTCACCCCTCATATTGCAGGATCATCTGAACATTACACCGATCGCGTGTCCTCCATCTTCTATCACAATTTGCGCGTCATGCTCAATGGTGGAGATATGATCAATATCGTGGATTTAGCGGAAGGTTATTAACCGAATGAATAAAAACACCTTATCCTTTTTGATACGGAGGATAAGGTGTTTTTCTTATGGGGCAGGAATGGCTTCCAGCCCGCGCATATAGGGTCGAAGCGCAGGAGGCAGATAAATCGAGCCGTCCGCTTGCTGATGATTTTCTAGCAAAGGAATTAGAATGCGCGGCGATGCAACGGCTGTATTATTAAGCGTATAGCAATATCGTAATACACCCTCTTTATCCCGGTACCGTAAATTGCTTCTTCTGGCTTGGAAGTCAAGAAGGCTCGACGACGAATGGGTTTCACCATAAGCTCCGCGGCTTGGCATCCAAGTTTCAATGTCGAATTGCTTATAATTTTTGGCCCCCATGTCCCCCGAACATACGGCAACGACACGATAAGGCAGTTCTAGAAGAGCAAGTAAATCTTCGGCATTTTGTGTAATCTGCCCCATCATGCGTTCCGCTTCCTCTTCACGATTCTCGCAGAGGATCACTTGTTCCACTTTCGCAAATTGATGAACACGATATAGCCCTCTTACATCTCTTCCTGCCGAGCCCGCTTCTTTCCGAAAACAATTCGATACAGCCGCTAACTGAATCGGCCCCTCCGACAAATCAACAATCTCACCAGCATAATACGAAATCAAGGGTCCTTCCGAAGTGCCAACTAACCAGGCATGGTCATCCTGTAGCTCATAAGTCTGATCTTTGCCTGCTGGGAAGAAGGCAGCGTTCAGCAAGGTTTCCTCCCGCACCATGAGCGGTACATCCATCACAGTAAACCCGCGATCTGTTAACAGGTCTATGGCGAGCTGCTGAACAGCCCTATGCAAATAGAGCCCCATCCCTTTGAGATAGTAATTTCGGCTGCCAGCAACCTTGACGCCACGAGCGACATCAATCATGTCCAGTGTTTCACCAAGCTGCAGATGATCTTTCATCTCAAATTCAAAAGTTGGCTTCTCCCCAACGACCTTCAATTCTACGTTATCATGATCACTTGCACCTATCGGCGTATCTGGCGAGGCTAGATTTGGTATGTTGAGCATGAGATCTTTGAACCTTGCTTCATGTGTGTTCAATTCTGCTTCAAGAACCGCCAAGCTCGCATTCCAGCCACGAACCTGCTCCTTCATGAGCTCTGCTTCTTGCGATTTCTTTTGCGACATATAAGTCGCGATCTGCTCCGACGCACGATTGCGCTCTGCTCGAAGCTGATCCACTTGCCCCGATAGTTCTCTTTTCTTCTCATCGACTACTAGCAGTTCCTCAACATGGCATGTTACTCCTTTGCGAGCTGCCGCTGTTTGCACTAGCGCTTGATTGTTTCGAATCCATTTGATATCCAGCATTTCCCGTCACCGCTTCCTCTTCGTTTGTGTGAAAAAGACAAAGAACGCCCTCTGTCCGATTGGGACGAGGAGCGTTCTGCTCGCGGTGCCACCCAACTTGATGAAGACATAAGCTGTCATTCATCCGCTTGGTTCCGCGATAACGGGCGGTGCCGACTTATTTAGTAAGAAAGGAAACATCCTTCCGATCGTCATAAGTGTCTCCGAGTTGGATGCTCTTCATAGACATGATGTTGATGTATATATTGAACGTTATTATAGTCGAAATACGAATGAAGATCAATACGCATGAATGAAAATAGGCTTATTGCGATAAACGACTAGCTAATTCATAAAGTTCCATGTTAAAGGAGCGCTTCGTGTTCACAACAAGATCGATATCTGTTGCTACAAGTTCACCTTTGATGATACCGCAAGCTTTGGAAGAATCACCCTCCATAAGTTTACGCACAGCGAAATCGCCAAGGCGACTTGCCAGAATACGGTCATTATGCGTTGGTGCTCCGCCGCGTTGAATATGACCAAGCACGGTAACACGAGGCTCAATCCCGTTAGTTTCTGTGATCTTCTTAGCAATACCTTCGCCAGTTCCTGCTCCTTCAGCTACAAGGATAATACTATGACGCTTACCATGGTCGAAGTTATCCTTCATGCGGTTAGCGACTTCCGTAATATCAACATCCACTTCAGGTACAATAATAGTTTCAGCGCCGCTTGCAAGACCTGCATATAGGGCGATTTCACCACAATGACGTCCCATAACCTCAACCACGGAAGAACGTTCGTGAGATGTCATCGTATCACGCAATTTATTAATTGCGTCCACAACAATGCTAACCGCTGTATCAAAACCGATTGTAAAGTCCGTGAACGGGATGTCATTATCGATCGTCCCTGGAAGTCCCATCGTTTTGATACCTAGTTTACTAAGCTTGTTCGCACCTTGGTAAGAACCATCTCCACCAATAACTACCAAGCCATCAATCCCGCGTTTACGCAAGTTATCAGCGCCGATTTGTTGACCTTCAGGCGTCATAAACTCTTTGCAGCGAGCCGTTTGAAGGATCGTTCCCCCACGTTGAATGATGTCACCTACGCTGCGCAAATCCATTTTACGAATATCATCGTTAATCAAACCTTGATACCCACGTTGAACTGCAAACACTTCGAGCCCATGGTACAATGCACTTCGAACAACTGCTCGAACAGCTGCATTCATCCCCTGAGAATCTCCTCCACTGGTTAAAACCGCAATTGATTTTACTGCTGACATTTTAATTTCCTCCTTCATAATTCTTGTGAATGACATTCATGATGTCGTACGGATGTACATGCTATTTATCCAGAAAAAGAGCCTTGTAAGAGGACTATTTTTCATCAGACGCTTCGAAATTTTCTTCACTTGGTGTTGACTGTTGACCTTAGGGTCAGATAAATAGAGAGCAAGCAAACCTTCGATTATCATACGATGAAATCTCGGATGTTCCAAGAACAAAATTTTAGATCTTGCTTCTTGGACAATGAAAGCGATTCGCTCTACGGTTGTATCCATAGAATCATAGTAGGTACAAAAATTCAGGTCTCCGCCTTCACTATCTTCTTCCTGATCTATCAAATAATCAAGCAGAATATGAAGTCCACACACATAAGGGAAATAGGCCTCACGAATGGCTTCCACCTGCTTGTCCGTCAGAACGGGATCACATGCAGCCAAGAATAACATGAACATGCTTAGTGTTGAGCCAGTTGCCGCTGCAAATTCATTCCAATCGATCTGGCGATACTTATGGTGATGGTTATCCCACCATTGATGCAGCTGAGGCTCACGCAAATCTTTGCGGATATGCTTGTACACCTGCAAATCACAGTATAAGCCAACGAATTCTTTGACTTGATCCGCTACTTTTAAATACGAGGGCATCTGACTGATCGACGTCTGACATTGTCGAACAAGATCAGATAAATACCCGCCATCCTCCTTCTCAGCTCTGAACGCATAGTAATCATTCAGAGGCTTCGCAGGATCGACTGCATCCAGCATCGATTGATGCAATTGCCGAAAATCCAACGGATCTAACGATGTGCTGCGATCACATAAATTATCTAAATAATCGCTAATCGACTGGAATGCGACAATTAGCGGGATAAGTACATGACGCATCGATAAATGAGCAGCTGCATACACAGCTCCTCCTTGGCAATGGAATTGCTTCGTCGCAATACTAGCGAGTGCCTGAGTACGCAGCTCTTCATCAGGAATATTCGCTGCTTTGGTTCTCCAGACGCTCAATTGCTCATTAACAGCTGGCAAAATATAGCGATATACACTGATCATTAATCGGATCGGGCCTTGCGGGACTTTCACATGGCTCTTTATCCTACTTCTGGCCAATGGCTTCAAGTAAACTTCCTCCACAACTTTGTTCATAGCAGTATTGAAGTAATAATAGCATTTCAGATCGTTGTATCTGGCGCAGCCAACTATCTACGGTCGGATTCTGCACAAGTGAAACCTGAATTTCAATCACATCAATAAATACATATGGATTCCAAACTGGCGATGTTACGAGCACTTCAAGCTTATGGCGAAGAGCTTCATTGTCCAATTCCATGAAGTCCTTAGTCGATAAATTATCTCTGACAAATTGGATTAATTGAGAAAAAATAGGATGATGACCAACATCATTAAACCAGTATTTCGCATTACTATAGTCGCCTTCCATGCGATGCATGAGCGCATGCCAGTAGCTTCCCGTAGCATTCGTAATCTCCTGCGAGATATCATGTGATTTATCTAAACTTTCATTTAGAAGAAAGAGTCCTGCTTTGATAGCTAAACCATAGGGTTGCTGCTCAGGGCTGCCTTCTGTAATCAACGAAGTCGAGAGCGCTTCAATCCGTGCATCCATTGCTGCATCCCACTCTTCAATTGGATAAAGCGCTGGGAGATGCTCTAGAAGTGGTTTCGCTATCGTTCCAAGCCAGTTATTCCCATCCTTATTGCTATGCATGCAGTCATTCTCCCTTCGTTGACAACCATTAATGGTGGGTTTTGGATTCTAAATCCTGATTTGTACGGAACCAGAGATGAAGATCATTTATGATTGAAGCTAAGTCAGCAATATCGGAATTCAAACGGCAGGAGGTTACAAAGTCGTCTTCTTTATCGAGTTTATTTTGCTTTTCTATGATTTGTGCTTCTAATTTGATAATTCGATCGGGGATGACACCTCGAATTTGTTCCCACTGAAGTAGGAGATCTATGCGAACGGCAGCTTCATACATTTCCCATTCCAATTCCAAAACGGGAATCGCAATACCTAGCCTCTCATCATACTGAAAATAGCTATTCATTCCTATAACCCTCCTTGCAGGCAAAACTGTCTGTCTTATTCAAGAAACATTCTACCTTTAAATGTATCACTTCAAACCTTGGGTTTCCAGTTAAAATTGTATGTCATCCCCATTTCATTTTCTGATATACTTAAGAAATGTTTTGCAAAACGCGAAGGAGTGCGATTTGGATGAATGCTAAGACAGTAAAGGATGCCATCACTTGGAAACAGCTCATCTCCTTTTTCCTCCCCCTCGGACTTTCTGCAACGCTCGTAACCCTCTCTCATGTTATTATTAATAGCACGCTGGCTAGGGCTGATAATCCTGAGCTCGTCATTGCCACCTATGCTATCCCCTTGAGTTTACTAGGATTGACGGAAAGACCCGTTGTATTGCTACGACAAGCATGCTCTGCACTCGTGAGGGATCGGGTTTCGTTCCGTGCGATGGCTGTTGTCAGCTCTTATGTGTTTGCTTGTATTATTCTGTTGGGTCTCATACTCTGCTACACACCGGTTGGCGAATGGGTGTTTCTTTATTTTTTTGGTGTAGAACGCGAAATACTAGCCGCAACCTTAAGTGTATACCGCATTCTCATGTACGTTAGCATTTTCTCTGGCCTCCGTTGTTTATTTCACGGAATAATCATATTCAATATGCGGACAAAATGGCTTACGATCGGGATGGGTGTTCGGATCATAGCCATGTACTTCTTATCATTGTATTTCATTACAACGGATAACGTGTCCAGCGGTAAAGTCGGCGCCATTATTTTCCTAGTCGGGATGATTATTGAGGCTACGATTGCCATTTGGGAAGGTACAAGCTTGCTGAAGCGCGTCATTCCTGAAAAAGCACCTGAGCATCCGATTGAAACGAAGCAGCAAATCTTTGCCTTTTATAAACCGCTCTTATATTCATCTGTTATTGCCGTGATTATTGGGCCTTCCATTAATGCGATGCTAGGCAAAACAACACAGATTCATCTTGCCATCTCAGCCTTTGCAATTGCTGGATCTTTAACACAATTAGTAATGAGTTTCTTCTCTTACATACATCAAATTGTCTTGAATTTTTATCGTAAAGATGCTGTACGAGTGAAAAAATTCATTCTTATGCTGAGCTTCATTCCAGGTACACTTATTGCCATCCTGTCCTATACACCGATTGGCCCGTGGTTTATGACCCATGTCATGGGTGTGAATGCTGAGCTGAAACAGGCTAGCTTGAGTGCCATGCGTATTTTCATGATCATGACGATTGTATTCCCATGGCTTGATTATATGAATGGCATTATTATGCTGCGCGGCCAAACAAAAATCATGGTTTTCTCGCAATCTGCGAATGCTACTATAACGGTACTCACTTTATTCGTTGCCATTGCAACTGTTCCGGGATGGAATGGTATGATTGGTGCTCTTGCGCAATCGTTCGGTATGCTGGCTGAACTGCTTGTGGTCATTTATGTGCTCAAACGAACAGCCGATGTACAACAACCTGGATTGTCTCTCGAAAATAAGTAATGAAATGGTGATGATTACCTTGTCCAATTCTAATGCGATTGATCGAAATGACCGATTGCTTAAAATGTTTACACTCGCTTTTTTTATGACGATGGGGATTGTTGTTACCTTTTTCCCCTTGTATTTCGATTATAAAGGGTATTCGAAAATCCAAATCGGCTTACTTTATGCCATTGGTCCGCTGATCGGTATTGCAACCAACTTGCTCTGGGGCTTCTTAAGTGATCGCTTTCAAACCGTAAAAAAAATCATGATCATTCTGATTCTCGGTCAACTGCTAACAGCCATCTTCGTGTTTACGGCAGGGTGGTTCTCCCTGCTTTATGTTTGTTTAGCCGCATTTTTCTTCTTCCAGCAACCGGTTAACTCCTTGAATGATAGTCAAGTCATGCTGCACATTCGCTCTAGCGGGAAAAGCTATGCCTCTTTCCGTGCGTATGGCTCCATTGGGTTCGCGCTTTCTGCGGGAGGCTTCGGTCTATTATTGAAAGCATATGGAACTGGACTAACACCTGTCCTACTTTTTATAACGATCAGCATGACATTACTCATTCTTCTTTTGCTAAAAGATACACGCCAAGGCGGCAAAAAGATGGCCTTCGGCGGCATGGTGAACATCATCCGATCCAAGAAGTTCATCTGGTTTCTTGTACTCGTTATCATCATGTCGGTCTCACATCGCTTTAACGATGGCTTCTTAGCCCTCTATATGCGTCAACTAGGCGCTTCTGACTCGCTGATCGGGTATGCCTGGATGACATCGGCGCTAAGTGAAATTCCCGTGTTCTTCTATTTGAGCAAGCACGGTCACCGCTTTAAGGAATTGCCCTTACTTGCTTTTGCAGGCGTGATCTATGCCTTCCGCTTCATCATGATGAGCATTATCCAAGATCCAACTTGGGTCATTGGCATCCAGCTTCTCCACAGCTTAACTTTCGGTGTCTTCTTATTTACAGCGAATCGTTATTTGAGCCAAATTATTCCAGATGAATATCGTTCCTCTGGGCAGGCCATTTTCGCGGTTGCCTGGTCAAGTATCGCTGGTTTAATAAGTGGTACTGCAGGTGGTTGGATCTACAATGCAACAAGTGGCAGTACCGTTTATATCCTAGCCGCTTGTCTATCAACGGCATCCGCGATTGGTTTTCTATGCACTCACCTTTTTCAGAAGAATGAAGATGCACTTCCTAGTCGATGATACAAGAGTGTGTCATTGGCTGGTTGCTTTGACAATTTAACGCTCGCAGCAGTTGTACTCCAAGCCCATCTCCCCTATAATACGGATATAGTCTTAGTACCAAGTAATAACATCACATCGATAATATGAGCAGCAAAGGTAGGTACACATTTATTATGAAGTATGAAGATTTCAAAACCATCGTGTTAGAAAGACGCAGCATTCGTAACTTTACAGAGCAAGAAGTCGCACTTGAAGATATTCGTGAAATCATCGACTGCGCACGGTACGCTCCTAGTGATACGAATTCACAAACTTGGAAATTTATCGCCATTCGAAATACAGAAAAGATCAAACATATCGAGCAATTAACTTGGGATCAACTCCACTTGCGCGCCGCGGCTGCTGAGGAGAAAGGGCTGTCTCGCGAAGCACGCATGCTCGTAAGATCTTTCGGACCTTACGCGACGGCTTTCTCCGATGCACCTGTTCTTATCATTTGCTTGGCTACACCGTATGAATCCAAGTTCCGTGATCGCATCTTCGATCCGATTCAATTAGTCGATGATCATGTATGGGCGGAAGAAGGCATTAAGAGCTCTTGCCTTGCCTCCCAGAACTTGATGCTTGCCGCTCATGCGAGAGGTTTAGCAACGTGTCCAATGACGGGGCCAGTGTTGCTTGCACAAGATCAAATCCGCGCATATCTGGACATTCCAGCCGAATATCAGATTAACATGGTTATTTCCCTTGGTTATCCGAAGGACAAACCAGGTAAAATGGCCCGTAAAGAAGTAGACGATATTCTTCAAATTATCGACTAACAAGTAGGAGCTGACCGCAGAATGCGGACAGCTCCTTTTTTACAACCATTTAGTTATCCGAAGCTGGTGCTTGTGCCTTTCTCTTCACTTTGCTAGGCCAGAAAACAGCATCTCCTAACAGCATTGTAATCGAAGGAACAAGGAATGGTCTTACGATGAACGTATCCAAAATGACCCCGACAGCACAGATCACACCAAACTGCACAAGTACTTGAATTGGCAATGAAGCTAGTACAGCAAATGTCCCTGCTAGAATCAAACCTGCTGATGTGATCACACTACTTGTTGAGCTTACCCCTAATCGAATCGCATCCTTTAGTTTTAAACGGTTGCGCTCCTGCCAAATACTCGAAATCATGAAGATGTTATAGTCCTCTCCTAGCGCAACAAGGAACACGAAGGCATATAGCGGAATTAAGCCTTGAATCGCAGCCGTATCCATGAAATAGTGCAAAATAAGCCAGCCTGCGCCTAACGCTGAGTAATAAGAAAGCAGGACGGTTGCAATCAAGTAGACGGTTGCGACAATCGAACGTAAATACACAAGTAACAGTATCGCAATTACGGTAATAACGACCGGGATAACAATCTTGGTATCGCGTTCCACAACAGTCTTCGTGTCATATTGTGTAGCGGTTTCACCACCTACCCAGACTTGCGGTGAAGCTACACCAGCTTCTACAAGCTTTTGCTCCGCCATGTTCCGAATCTCAGGAATCCGATTAATAACTTCTAAATCATAGGGATCCTGCTTAAAAATCAACTCATACGCTTTATAATTAGCGTCCTTCTTACTATCCTCTGGTTTACTCACGGATTCAACATACGAGAGCTTGGCAAGTGCTCCTTGAACATCCGCGTTCTTGCCTTCTGTATTCACCACCACTTTTACTGGAGCCAATGAGCCTGGTGAAACATGATCAGCTAATAGTGAAAAGCCTTCTCGAGACGCCATTGTGGAAGGGAACGATTCCAGAATGTTGTATGTGAACTTAATCTGCGGGGCAAAAGCAGCAAGCGCGATAAGAATGATTAAGGAGATAGCCAGCACGCTTTTCGGCTTTTCAGTTACAACACGCCCTAGTGCAGCGTTTAATGCACCGACAGGCTTTTGTTCTTTCATGCGCTTCCCTTTGCGCGCTTCTTTCTCTGCACGCATCTCGGCCGTCAGCGGAATGAACGGGAAGAAGGACACACGACCAATAATAGCAAGTAATGCTGGAACTAAAGTCAGACTAGCCAGTGCCATGATGAAGATCGCGACACTGAACGGAATTGCGAACCGATGATTGGAGCCATAATGAGCGAATAACAAGCCCAACAAGGACACAATAACTGTAAGTCCACTCATCCCGATCGCACCTGTTGAGCCCCCAAACGAAACACGAAGTGCGCTATACTTGTCTTTCTCCTCCAAAAGCGCTTGTCGGTACCGAGCAACGAAAAAGAGGCAATAATCCGTTCCTGCACCAAACAACAGCACTGTCATAATGGAGATCGACTGCGCGTCGATGGTGATCCATCCTTCTTGTGCCATGAATCCAAGAATAGGAGAAATGACACCGTAGGCAAATCCTACGCCAATCAGTGGAATAATAGCTAGAATTGGTGAGCGATACAAGAGAATAAGCAGAACGAGTACAAGCAGCACCGTTGCTAACAGCAGCGTAAAGTCTGCTCCTTTGAATAGCGCCGTCGCATCCGTTTGAATGCCGACAGGACCTGTAATTCGGGCATGCAGACCTTCTTCGTCTATGTTAGCTTCAAAAGGGTCACTGCCTAATTGACTTACCGTTATCTCTTCCAGCTTCTTCATGCCTTCCTGGAGGACTTCTGTTTCCGTTCCCTCATTAAACGAAATCGGCAGCACGAGTATTTTGCCATCCTTGGATACCATGCTTTTTAGTGCAGGAGCAGGCATCTGATGCAAGGGAGGCAATCCCTTCTGAGCAGCTAACGGTGAATCCGTGAGCTGTTTCGTAACCTTTTGAACAGCAGCCAAATCTTGATCCGTTAATCCCGAATCACGATACCAAACAACGAGAGCAGGAACGCCTTCATTACTTGGAAACTGCTCTTTCATAAGGGCTGCTGCTTCAAGCGACCAAGAATCTGTTGGCAATTGCCTAGCAGCATTATTTTCTTGTGAATTGACATTAGGCAGTAAGACAGATAATAGGCCTGTAAGTAAAATCCAAACGGCAAGTGTCACCCATTTGCTTCGGCGACCTGCAACCATTCCACCAATTTTACTGAAGAAAGGATTTTCGTGCATAACGTTGCTTCTCTCCTATACATAGAAAATAGTGTTATAATAAATATTAGTACAGGATTAATTATATATACTAGATAGTTAATTAATCAAGCGTTATTTAGAATCGTCTCAGGAGTGACACAAACTTATGGAAAAAAAGTCAAAACCTCTTGGCAGACCCCGTGTCTCACAGGGAGAATTGCCTCTTAATCAGAAAATCTTAATGACCGCTATCCCTTTATTCTTATCTCGCGGCTTCGAATCTGTGTCTATGGATGATATTGCCAAAGAGTGCCAGGTCACGAAAGCATCGGTTTATTACTATTTCCCCTCCAAATCCGACTTGCTTACAGCCTCTATGATTCAGCTCATGGACAATGTCAGACGTGTCACGCTTAAACGTTTAAGCGAACCTACTCCGCTTCGTGAAAGACTTCTCAGCATTACAGAGGGGCATCTAAAAGCGGTCGATTTCGACTTGCATTCGTTCATGCGCAAGATGGAAGCCACACTTTCCGAGGAGCAAATGAAAGCTATGCGCAAGTCCGAGCAAGGTATATTGGATGCGCTCGAAACCGAATTCCAGAACTCGATTGACTCTGGCGAAATTGGTCCCGTAGATCCCCGCGTGATCGCACGCGCCTACACTTCGCTCCTCATGATGGGTCATGCGCGTGATGGGAACGGGGATCATATGTTCCCAGATGAAGGTAAAGCCGCCACTCAAATTATCGACATACTCTGGCATGGCTTATACCCGCCCCAGTGACCAATTGAAAACGAAGCAAACAAAAAAGACAGCCTCGAGTGTTCTCGAGAACTGTCTTTATTGCTTGTGCTATGACACTATTTATAAGTAGGGAGTCCCAGAATCTTATAATTTGGTGACGTTAGCTGCTTGAGGACCACGGTTACCTTGAGTAATATCAAACTCAACGGATTGGCCTTCTTCTAATGTTTTGAATCCTTCGCCCTGAATTGCGGAGAAGTGAACGAATACATCGTCGCCTCCATCAACAGAAATAAAACCGTACCCTTTTTCTGCGTTGAACCATTTCACTGTACCCTTCAAATGAACAACCTCCTAAAAATATCGCCATCTATGACGAATAAGGAAATTATACCATTTGAGTGGTGAAAAATCAACGGAAATTCCGAGGTGGATAAGCTGAAATTTGTTGATGTACCAAGGTTTTCCACTATGCAGAGGGCTCTTTTTTTATGCTTAAATATTGCTGAGAATTTGGTAAAAAAGGTAGACTAGCTTCTCTCTTTTGAACGGTAAATCCAGCTAACTCGAACTCGAGGATTAAATCGTGAAGGCGAGAATATTCCTCTGTTCGGAAATTCATCAACGGGTATATCCTAACCTCGCCACCTGGCTTGCAAACACGAAGCAGCTCACGAACAGCCCCAGTATGAAACGAATAATCAAACTGCTCTTCATATAGAAAAAGAAAGTGACTGCACATAACGAGATCAAAGCTCTCCGCTTCGAATGGTAATGATGGTAAAGCAGCTTTATGATATCTGGCTGATCCTTCTGCGCTGGAGAAATCCTCTACAAAACGCTGAAGCGCTTGAATACGTCCTGCCCGATGCTGCTCGACAGACCCGTAAAACGTCCAGTCGTACACATCCGTTAGTTTAGACAACTTGGCTGTACTACGCTCAATTTCTTGCCTGCCATGCTCAGCAATTGCGTCTGGCGACTTCTCGTATAATGGATCAACTGCTTCTGCCTCGATCCCAAGCTGCCTTGCTTCTGCTGTAAACGAAGAGGCGCCTCCAGAGACATCCAACACTCTTTTGCCAATCAGTTCCGTTGTCTGCAACATAAACATTTTCTCATATTCCACGTACGATCTCGAGGTCATAGCAACCCCAATTTGCTCATAAACTTGCTTCTGTTCCATGCTCATCTCTCCTTGGCTCGGCTCATAACCCCTTCCCTATGGAAAGGATTAGGAGAATTCTAACATGGGAGATGCCCGTGCGCAATAACAAAATAACGAAAAAAACGAGCCTCTTGTTTGGAAATAGTCGCATTTTATGATACGATTGTTTTCATCTATAAGCTTATTACAGAAACGAGGAAAATAGCCATGTCGCATCAACCCTTCAAAAGACATACGATTTATAAAAAAGATAAATGGAACATGCTCAATGTCGAGGTGCAAGGCACCAAAATCGTCTTAACCGAGATTTCCGACCAATGGGGCGAAGAGTGCCACACTTTTATTGGACGACCTGCTATGCTGCACTGGGCTAGCGAACGCTTTGCCAAAGATAAATTCGACGGTACCGAAGAAGAATGGCAAGCCATTATGGACGCTTTTAAAAACGTATAAAAAAAAATGATTCTATTTTGAAACGCATCGCATATATTAACGTATAATCTCATAGTAACACTCCAAAGGGGAGTAGCTGATACAGTAAAGTCGTCAATTCGGATCCTCATCAGATCCCGGCTTTATTGGCAACGACAACGTTGTTAGCAAGACCTTTGCCATGTTCATTGGTGAAGGTCTTTTTTGATGAATTAGAGCCTTCACCGGTCAAGCGGTGCTAGGCTCTTTTTGCTTCAAAATAACCTTGAAGGAGTGTGTTCGCGTATGGATTGGTTGTCAACGGGCTTTTTCGTCTCACTGCTCAGTATTATCTTGATTGACTTGGTTTTGGCAGGTGATAACGCGATTGTGATTGGGATGGCTGCACGTAATTTGAAAAAGGAAACACAAAAGAAAGTCATTCTCTGGGGCACGGTTGGCGCGATTGTGATTCGAGCTTTGGCCACGCTTGTTGTCGTTACGTTGCTCAAAATCCCTGGGTTGCTGTTAGTCGGCGGTATCTTGCTTCTCTGGATTTCGTATAAGCTACTTAGCGAAAAGAAAAGTCATGAAGATATGAAAGTGAAAGACACCATGTGGGCTGCTATTCGAACGATCATTATCGCTGATGCGGTCATGGGATTAGATAATGTCATCGCAGTCGCTGGTGCTGCACATGGTAACTTCTTGCTCGTCATTATTGGTCTACTTGTCAGTGTGCCTATCGTGGTCTGGGGAAGCACTTTATTCATTAAATGGATTGAAAAGTACCCGTCGATCATTTATATCGGAGCTGGCGTACTTGCACTTACCGCAGGAAAGATGATTACAGGCGAAAAATTCCTAGCCCCTTTCTTCGAATCCAACCCGTTAGGAAAATGGTTATTCATTGGTTTACTCGTCATCCTCGTGCTGGGCGCAGGCAAATGGGCGAAAATGATTGGCTACCAAGTAAGTGTCGGGGATAGCGGACAACTCACTCTTCCAAAAGAACTTAGCGAAGAAGCGCAAATCTCCCCTGAGGACCGCTACACTGTCAAAATGGATTCTCGTGGCAAGTTCATTCTTGTTAAAGAGGAAGACGATGAAGAGTCGAACCGTGATACGATGCAGCATGCCGGATGAAAAAGGAGTTTGACCCTGCATAGCGAAAATTAGTATGATACGAAACAAGTATCATACTCTACAGCAAAAAGGATGATTTTCGATGACTGATTCTGGATCTATTCTCACATTTGTAATTGTATCCTTTTGCCTGGCGATCATTTTAATTATGAAAAAAGACAGCCTTCCGGCACAGATGAAACGTTACCTTGCTTTACTAGCGATTGTTATGGTTTCCATATCCTTCGTTCTGATCGTACTTAGCTTCTTCCGAGCTGGAACTTGAAAATACTTCCATACTTGCTCGTCCATCATGGACGGCAGCGTCGTTTGTTTTGTATAATAATAATTGATTAAGCAAACGGTCATACTAGGTGAAAACCATGAAATGGGATTTCAGTTCGTGCATCCCTCATGGGAATATGCCGGGAGCGATGACCGCAATGCGCCTTCTTTATGTAACGGCTGTCATGGGAATTCTGCTTAGCTCAGTCCCATTAGCTGATTTACACGCAAAGGATACCAGCTTACCCCAATCTCAAAACAAGGACAGGAGGGCTCCGATGACTCAATTATTGGATCGCAAGCAAGTACCAGCCGAGCACCGTTGGCAGTTGGAGGATTTATTTGCCGATCAGAAGGCTTGGGATCAAGAATTTCAAGAAGTGAAGGGCTCGCTTAGCAAAATCAGCGCCTTCCAAGGGAAAATCAACGACGCCGCAGCTGTGAAGCAAATCTTCCAGTTAGAAGATGAGCTCTCAGTTAAGATGGAAAGATTATATGTTTATTCCAACATGAAGCATCATGAAGATACAGCTGAACCTGTTTATCAGGCCTTATCCGAAAAAGCTAAAAAACTTAGTGTTGAATTTGGTGAAGCTTCTTCCTTTATTTCTCCTGAAATTCTCAGCCTTTCGGACGAAAAGCTTCAGCAGCTTGTGAATGATCCTTCCTTATCTTTTTATAAAGATACGCTTGAAGAAATGATTCGTCAGAAGCCTCATACGTTGAGCAAAGAACAAGAAGCACTTCTTGCTCAAGCAGGTAATATGGCTGGCGCACCTAGTACGATCTTCGGCATGCTGAACAATGCTGATTTGAAGTTCCCGAAAGTGAAGAATGAAAAAGGTGAAGAAGTCGAGCTTACGCATGGCAGCTATATTCAATTCCTAGAAAGCCGTGATCCTGAAGTTCGAAAAAATGCGTTCAAAGCGGTCTATGACACCTATCGCAATAATCGGAATACCATTGGTGCGACGCTAAGCGCGAACATTAACAAGAACATTTTCTATGCCAAAGCGCGTCATTACCCTTCTGTTCTTGAATCCACACTATTTGGCGATAATATCAAAAAAGAAGTGTACACGAACTTAATTTCCACCATTCATGAGTCCTTGCCTCAGTTGCAGCGGTATCTCAAACTCCGTAAAAAGCTGCTCAAGGTCGATGAGTTACATATGTATGACCTGTTTGCACCGCTCGTTGAAGAATTCAAGATGGACATTACTTATCAGCAAGCTAAAGAAGAAATCAAGAAAAGCTTGGCTCCGCTAGGTGAAAATTACTTGAAAATTCTACAAGACGGCTTCGACAACCACTGGATCGATGTGTATGAGAACAAAAATAAACGCAACGGCGCTTACAGCTGGGGCGCTTACGGCACACATCCTTACGTATTGTTGAACCATAAAGACAATTTGAATAGCATGTTTACGTTGACACATGAGATGGGTCATGCGATTCATTCCTATTTGTCCGATGAGAATCAAGAGTATCGGTATGCGCAATACACCATTTTCTTAGCAGAAGTTGCTTCCACGCTGAATGAAGCTCTACTCATGGATTACCTGTTGAAGCGTGTAACAGATCCTAAGGAAAAAATGTATTTGCTTACGTACTATGCGGACCAATTCCGTACAACGGTATTCCGTCAAACGATGTTCGCTGAATTCGAAATGATCACGCATGAGAAGGCCGAAGAAGGCGAGTCTTTAACACCACAAGAGTTCAGTGAAATCTACTATGGATTGAATAAGCTCTACCATGGCAATGACATGGTTGTGGATCAAGATATCGAGATGGAATGGGCTCGGATTCCTCACTTCTATAACAGTTTCTATGTTTATAAATATGCGACAGGCTTCTCTGCTGCTACTTCCTTTGCGAAGCAGATTTTGGATGAAGGCCAGCCAGCGGTTGACCGCTACCTCGGCTTCCTCAAAAGCGGCGGCAGCGACTACTCGTTGAACATCCTTAAGAAGGCCGGTGTGGATATGTCTACGCCTGAGCCGATCAAACAAGCGATGAGCGTATTCAGCTCCCTGTTAGATCAGATGGAAGAGCTTACGAAGTAACTGCATGCACGATACAAGCCACTCTCCTCGTTGAGAGTCGGATTGCAAGACCAAAAAGGTTGAAAGCCTCTGCTTTCAACCTTTTTCTTAAAATCGAGAGGATGATGGATACTTGAAAATACAATGGATTCTCATCAGTGCTTTATTATTTGCTCTACTTACTGCGGTTTTTGCTGTTGTCAATGTGGATCCCGTACAAGTGAACTTCCTATTCACAACGACGTCCACGCCTCTGATTCTTGTCATTTTAACTTCAACCTTATTAGGTGGTTTGATTGTTGGTCTCTTCGGCATGGTTCGTCAATATAAGCTCCAGCGTAAAGTGAAACAAGTAGAGAAACAACTTCACGAAGCGCTAAATCCGACACCTGAAGCACCAACTGATGCTAAGCTAGAGCAAAGTGAACACCATGTATAAAACGAGGCATATTCCTCCTCCAATGAAAGATGAGCTTGCATTAACTGCATCATTGCTCATTCCTTGGAGACCACGTATTTGTCTTGCTTTCTGATTACAATGCTCCTGCTTCTCAATCGTTTTACCACAGACCTCACAATGAAACATCACCTGCAGCGTAGCCCCAAGCCAAGAATCAACGAGAGAACCTCCTAATCCTGCAAGTGATCCCAGCAAGATTAGGAGCACCATCGAACTACTCACCGCTTGCGGCTCCCCGAGTTGGTTTAGAAGCCCTCCGATGAGGCCGATAAAAGCCCCGCCAAGAATCGACGCAAGTAGTCCAAGGCCAGTAATGCCTCCTGAGGTCCCTGCTGTCACCCGTTTTCCCGTTACAATAGAGCGTGGAATCGACTTGCTCATCCCTCCGATTTCCGTCGCCCATGTATCCGCGGTAACGGTTGCCATAACGCCAATAAATAACAGCCACCAGAGTGGACTCGGCCAGATGGCATTTCCAATACATAGCAACAACCCTAAGCCACCATTCGCAGCAACTTGCCCTGCATCACGTCTACCACCTTTGGCATAGCCGCTTTCAGCTGCTGCCTTACGCTGATGCTTAAGCTTCGATAACAAGCTAGATGAGATAAAAAATGCGATAAGTGTACCAAACCACGCAAGACTCCCCAACGCATACATCGTCGTTCCTAGCAGCACTGCTGCAATTAATCCGGATAGAGATAAGGAACGTTTCCAATAGGCTGCCCCAGCTATGATCAGACTACCTGCGATTCCATAGATGACTGGCATGTGTAGAATTCTCTCCTTCACATTCAAATTCTTATTAGCTGTACCTGATAATCCATATTGTATCATAGTTCACCCAACTCTCTTTACTGTGGTAATTCGTATGATAAATTCGACAATTTTCATGATTTTCTGCAGATTCTTAACCAATAACAGCCAAATCTATGATACTATGAGAGGGAAAAGCGTAAGGAGGCTGACATGGAGCAAGATCAATCCACTACCAATTCCCGATTTAAAAGAGACCTGGCGCCCGAGGAAATGCTGCGTGTCATTTTCGACTATGCTGCCAAAATTGCGAATGAACGTATACTTGATCATGTACTCATGCTAATGGCGGATATGGGTCGTGAGATGATTGTCTCCGATCGTTGTACCGTCTGGCTGTTAGATACACAGAATAATGAGCTTTGGTCCAAAGTTGCTCATGGTCTTGATGAAATTCGAATCCCAAGCACTGCTGGTCTAGTCGGTTATGCCGTAACGAATGATCAAGCAGTCTTCATCCATGATGCTTATACCAATGAGGAATATAAATCTTATTTGCAAAATGGTGCCATCTATACTGATCAGCAAACAGGTTATCGAACGAAGGCCCTCATGGTGATCCCCTTCCGAAATAGCAACGGTGAGATTATGGGTGCTTATCAAGCGATTAATAAACTGACTGTCAGTGAACAATTCTCCGACAAGGATATGGAGTATTTAACGTTGGCCTCTTCCTATGCAGGCAAATCCTTGGAATCTGCGCTGCTTACGATGGAAATTGAAGAGACGCAGAAAGAAATTATTTTCCGAATGGGGGAAATTGGTGAAAGTCGTTCCAAAGAGACAGGCAATCACGTAAAGCGTGTTGCCGAGTATTCTTATTTGCTAGCCTTAGAGCTAGGCATGAGTCAGGAAGAAGCGGAACTACTCAAAATTGCATCCCCCATGCACGATATTGGCAAAGTAGCGATTCCCGATGCCATTTTGAATAAGCCTGGTAAGTTGACTGAAGAAGAGTTCAAGCTTATGCAGAACCATACGCTCATTGGTTACAACCTACTTCGAAATTCAACCCGTCATATTCTCAAAACGGCAGCTATCGTTGCTTATGAGCATCATGAGAAATGGAATGGTCGCGGATACCCACGTGGCATACAAGGGACTGACATTCATATTAATGGACGTATAACGGCCATAGCCGATGTTTTCGATGCACTCGGCAGTGATCGTGTGTACAAAAAAGCCTGGGAGCTCGATCGCATCCTTCAGCTGTTCCAAGAAGAACGTGGCGAGCATTTTGATCCCGATGTGGTTGATGCCTTTTTCAAGCAGTTACCGGCCATACTCCGCGTAAGAGAGCAATACTCGGATACAGCCTTAGCCAATTCGATAGAATCCTAATACATAGAAAAAGGGCAGTCTCACGGGTCGATATGACCTTGAGACTGCCCTTTTAGATTACATACGAATACTAGAAGCTCCGAATTGTTCTTCTCCCCAGAGAAGCTCTAAACGGTCGCCATCCTTGACAGGACCTACGCCTTCAGGAGTCCCTGTGAAAATGATGTCCCCTGGACCCAATCCATAGTGCTTCGCAACATAATCGATAATCGTTTGAAGATCGAAAATCATATGCGAGATGTTGCCATCCTGAACTACCTGCTCATTCTGAAGGAGCTGGAAGTTCGACTTCGTCA
This sequence comes from Paenibacillus sp. J31R109, assembly GCF_059692055.1. NCBI lineage: Bacteria > Bacillati > Bacillota > Bacilli > Caryophanales > Paenibacillaceae > Paenibacillus > Paenibacillus sp. J31R109. The sequence continues at coordinate 281,970 of NZ_JCAUAR010000006.1, forward strand.
ACTCAGAAGCCCCTGGGAATGGACGGAAATCGGTAACGGGCGCCGACTTTAGAAACCCTTTGGCAGGCAGCCATGGTTGGCCCTTTTTCTTAATCACATTCTGGACATCACGAAGTGTAAAATCAATGCCAAGCGCATATTGATCTACGATCTCATCAACTTTTATCCCTTCCGTGTAAGGTTTGGCAATATGTACAACCAGTTCAGCCTCATAATGAATCTCACCTTGAGTATTAGGAAGTGTCAGCTCGCTGCCATCCATATGTACTAAGGCATGTGTGGGCTTCGTGAAAATCATCGGTTGATCAGGAACATCATTTCCAAGTTCTGCCGCATGTGCGCGGTAGTTACGTCCAACGCAATATATGTTTCGGACCGTTATTGTCATGGTAGTTGAACTCCTCTTATTTCTTAATCACATTTCCTTGGGCATCTACCCCAGCCCCTATAGAAATCTTGCTTAGTCGTTGAAATAGCTTTTCCCCATCTTCCGTATTCATCGGAGTTGGCAATGCTGATTTGGTCAAAATAGGTACCAGATGAATATTGCAAGACTTATCCTTCGAGCAGGCAGCTTCCAAGATGACCGTTTCCCATGTTTTCGGCGTGTCATTTGTCGTAAAAATGAAGTTCCCTAAGCTATACGCAATCCATTTGCCCTTATATTGCTCAAATCCTTGCAGGACGTGCGGATGTCCGCCAATGATAAGATCTGCCCCTGCATCAATGTAACGATGCGCGAGTTCTTTTTGGTTTTTGTCCGGATTGTCATCGCGTTCAACACCCCAGTGTGCCACAACAACGACCAGATCAGCGGATGCTTTCGCTTTTTCGATCGCTTCAACTGGCACCTTATAGCTATACGTTTCGGCAACACCCGGATGTCCAGGAGCAGCTTTCCATGAAGCTTCAGGCACGACGCGGCTGAAACCAAAAACAGCAATCTTCATGCCATCCTTTTCCACAATCACGGGTTGATAAGCTTCTGTGTTATCCTTACCCGCACCTACGCGTTTGATGCCCTGTTGATCCAGAGCCTTCAACGTATCTAGCAAACCTTCTGTGCCATAATCCATCACATGGTTATTCGCTAAATTAACAATATCCACACCTGCTTGTTTAAGCGGAGGCAACGCCTCGGGTGAAGAGCGATACACGTATTCCTTGCTTTGAACACTGCCTCTAGTCGTTATCGGTGATTCCAAATTTGCAATCGTAAAATCAGCTTTGGTCAAGTAGTCTTTCACATTCGTATACGGATAGTCAAAACCTTTTTGCTTCAAAATATCTTCCACTTTGGAGGCCATGATCACATCACCCACAAACGTTAACTTCACTTGTGAGCCTGTTCCTACTGGTTGTACAGCGGGTGCGTTCGTACTAGTAGGTGTTGAAGATGGGGTAACGACAGCAGAAGCTTTGGGACTAGCTGTAGCCGTCGAACTGCCACTCGACGTGGAGGACGATGGTTTGGGAGAAATAACCGCCATCGGTGTTGAAACCGTTCCGTCTTCTTCCCCATTATGATAAGTGGAGGTCCAATAGGAAGCCCCGATTCCAACCGCGAAACAAGCAATCGCTGCAACTGTGAAGCCACCCAAAACTTTAAGCGAAGGCTTTTTGCTTGGGTTTGAATCTTTTTTCGATTTACCGTGACGTTCTTGTCTGGATTCCAATGAAAACATTCCCCTTTCCCCCTACAAATTATAACAGATGTCGACATCGTTGGGTAATAGGGCGGCTCACATTTTCAGATCGTCTGCCGTGTGTTATAACAGAAGCATGACTATTCATGGTTTTAGGAAGAAAGGGAACGAATGACATGGAGAGAATCGCTGTTATTTCAGATATTCATGGCAACCTGCCTGCTCTTGAAGCCGTACTTAATGATATTGCGCGCAGAGGCATCACACGTATTTTTTGCTTAGGCGACCTCGTGGGCAAAGGTCCCAGCTCTGCCGAAGTCGTGGATCTCATTCAGCAAACTTGTGAAGCCGTCGTGCAAGGCAACTGGGATCTAGGCATTACACTTCCGCAGGAACTGCCGGCTGGCTTGTGGCAACAGCTGTCACTAGGCGATGAGCGACTCGCCTATTTGAAGGGGCTGCCCTATGCGATTCATGTGAACCTTAGCGGGAAGCACATACGATTGTTCCACGCATCCGCGCAAAGCGTCTTTCATCGTTTGAAGCGCGAAGCTACTAAGAACGAGCGATTGGCGATGTTTGAAAATACAGCGATGACCGGCTCTCTCGATGGAGGCATAACGCCGGATATTGTCGGTTATGGGGATATCCATATCCCCTATATGTTGACGTTGAGCAATCCCTCGGAGAAGAGGGAGAGTGATGGCGTAAGTGTGGAGGAGCGGATTTGTCTGCTGGGTGAAGGCGATTCTGTGGTATCTGCAAGTGCTAATGCTGGGGAACCTAGTGGGTTGCTGCTGTTCAACGTAGGTAGTGTAGGCGTTCCCTATGACGGCATACCTCAAGCGTGCTACTGCATAATTGAGGGGGATAATGACCCCACGGTTCACGCAGGTTTTGCGCTCCAGTTCGTACGTGTTCCTTATGATATCAAACGAGCTGTACAGATGGCTTATGAGGTTCAGATGCCGGACAGCCAACGATATGAGTTGGAGATTACGACGGGGTTGGTTCATTTAAATGGTTAAGCATCCTTGCGTCCTCACTTATCTCCCCACCACCAAAATTAGATGGAGCTTTTCCATTTATTCGACATGATATGCGAATCCAGAGAGATTTTACCTTTGGATGAAAACTTATGGAAATTAATTCCACCACATGCTAATATAGGGGTATGATGGAAAGTGAGGCATGGTAATGAATGCAACTTAACTGGCGTAGAATCATCCTTGTTATCGTTTGTGCGGAGTGTTTGTTCATTTACTGGAACAGCCTTAGTACAATGAGCTTTAAGAAACAACAAACGACCCAACTCGGCCCTACTAATCAGCCGAAGGCACCATTAACACACATTCCAAACAACCCAAGAATCGATTCCGATTTACATACGAAGGAAAAGGCCTCCTAACAACCCAAAAAAAGCGACAGACTGCCGTGGCAGCCTATCGCTTTTTTTTGTCATCTAAGCTATTTCACCCGTGCTAAGGCTAAACCGTCATACGCTGGAAGAATTGTGCTTTCGAGCCTTTCATCTGTTGCAATCCGTTGATTAAACGTTCGCATTGCTTGAACTGATGCTTTCGTTTGCTTCTCATCAACAACTTTACCGCGCATAAGTGTGTTATCTCCTGCAATAATGGCACCAGGATTCGCCAACTTGATCGCGAGCTCCAAATAGTTCGGATAATTCACTTTATCTGCATCAATAAAGAAGAAATCAAAACGTTCCCCCTGCTCCAGCAGTTCGTTCAAGTGAGTGAGGGCTTCGCCAATTCGGTACTCTACGAATTCACCGAGTCCTGCGTCTGTCACGTTGCGCTTCGCCACATCGGCGAAATCCTGTTTGAGCTCGAGTGAAATGAGCTTACCGCCCTTTTTTAACCCACGTGCCAAACAGATTCCGCTGTATCCGCCTAATGCCCCTATTTCTAACACTCGCTTCGCACCGATCATCGTTACCATCATCGTTAATAATCTGCCATATCCTGGCGCGATTGAGATCTCAGGCATATTGTGAGCAACAATGACTTCTTTCACCTTGGTTAGAACGGCATCTTCCTCGTATAAACCTTCCATATAGCTTTCAGCTGTGATGTTTTCCATGTATTTGTCCTCCTAAATTCGCATCATTCGACTCATCTTTCCAATACCCGTTTGTAAGTGTAACCTATTTGTCCTATACTTGTTAATTGTATGAGTTTTCTGAGCGTTGTACAACCCGGATGGAAGGACTATACCTATGCCACAAAAAATTGAACTAATCGCCACTTGCCCGATGGGACTTGAGGCCATCGTCGCCCGCGAAATCCGAGATCTCGGCTATGAGGAATTGACCGTCGAGAATGGACGCGTCCGTTTCTTTGGTGACGAATTAGCCATCTGCCGCACCAACCTTTGGCTGCGTACCGCAGATCGCGTCCTTGTACTTATGGGACAATTCAAAGCAACTACCTTCGATGAGCTATTCGAAGGCACCAAAGCTCTTGCTTGGCCAGATTGGATTCCGAACGATGCCGAGTTCCCTGTTGAGGGTCGTTCCCATAAGTCACAGCTGTCCAGCGTTCCTGCTTGCCAAGGAATCGCCAAGAAAGCTGTCGTCGAGAAAATGAAGCTTAAATACGGCACGGAGTGGTTCCCTGAGAACGGGGCACGCTACGTGATCGAAGTCGCGCTTTTGAACGATATCGCGACACTCACGATTGACACGACCGGACCTAGCTTGCACAAGCGCGGCTATCGCAAGCTCGTAACCGAAGCGCCGCTCAAGGAAACCATGGCGGCAGCTATGATCTTGCTGAGCCGCTGGAGCGTAGAGCGGCCGCTCTACGACCCGTTCTGCGGGTCGGGTACGATTCCGATCGAGGCCGCGATGATCGGCTGGAACATTGCGCCAGGCCTGCGGCGCAGCTTCCCTAGTGAAGCTTGGGGGAACATTCCCCGCAAGCTGTGGGACAAAGCCCGCGACGAAGCCTTCGACGCGGTGAAAGACAACGTGCCGCTGCACATCGTCGGCAGCGATATGGATCCTGCTGCCATCGAAGTGGCAGAGGCGGCCGCCAAGGCAGCTGGACTGACGAAGCAGTTCCAGCTGAAGGTTGAGCCTATCGCCAAAGCGCGCCCGCGTGGCGATTATGGCTGCTTGATCACCAATCCGCCGTACGGCGAGCGGCTTGGTGAAGCACCGGATGTCGAGCTGGCGCTGCGTGAGCTCGGTGCATTAACGCGACCGATGCCGTCGTGGAGCTTGTTTATCCTAAGCCCAAGTACACAACTTGAGCATTATATGAACCGCCGCGCCGATAAGAAGCGCAAGCTGTTCAACGGACGGATCGAATGTAATTTGTTCCAATATCTTGGCCCCTTTCCTCCACGTAGATCGGATAGATAGCACGCCATAATGAAAAAGAGGCAGCTAAGACTTAGCATATAAGTCTTAGCTGTCTCTTTTTTGCGTTGAGAGCAGCGCTGAATGCTCCCTATAAAGAAGAAAAGCCGCATGCTGGGCTGCACCCATCCTGCGGCTTGTTCACTTATTCTACCCTGCTGCTTGCATGGTTTCAACAATTTTATGTAAGACCTCATTTGCTTCCGCATAGGCCACTTGGCAAGTTCCTGCAGCGTGATGTCCGCCGCCGCCATTGTGAAGCATCAACTCACCAATATTCGTTTGGGCTGTGCGATTCACAATACTGTGACCACAAGCGAATACGCAGTTTTGTTTGTTTCGGCCATCTACAATCCAAATGGATGTGTTTTGCTCGGGATAGAGCGCATAAACCATAAAACGATTGCCTGGATAGATTGTCTCAACATCACGAAGGTCCGTAATGATCACGTTACCTTCTACCCGTGTGTAAGTCTGCAGCATGTCCCTATACAAAGCATCCAACTCATGGTAACGTGCTACACGTTCCTGAACATCTGGCAGCTCCATAATCTCGCTAATGGTTTTCGTTGCACAATGCGCAACTAAGTCCTCCATCAACTGATAATTACTGATTCGATAATCCCGATAACGGCCAAGCCCTGTACGAGCATCCATGATAAAAGAAAGTAAATCCCAACCGCTCGGGTTCAAAATATCCTCTTTACTGAACTGTGCAGAGTCTGCTTTGTCCACACCTTGCATAATATCGTCGATATCTCCGAAGGTTTCTTTACCACCATAATAATCATAGACCACCCGCGCAGCGCTTGGCGCAATCCGAGTTTCCCCTTTAAACGTTACCGATTCACCCAAGCGTGTCAGCTCACTTGTATGATGATCAAACCATAATCCGCAGCCTGGGACATACGGCACATTGGCCAAAATATCGTGCTCATTCACTTCAATAAGACCGTCCTGCATATCTTTGGGATGGACGAACTTCATTTCATCCACCATGTTTAATTGTTTGAAGAGCATCGCGCATACTAAACCATCGAAATCGGAACGTGTGATCAATCTCATGCCATGCATCCCCTTTTGAGATAGTTCTTAAGAACTACGAATTATGATGATCATATTATATCAGCTAGTGTCGATATGTGACAATGAGAAAATCACTCGCCGCTTCATTGAGCTGCTTTCTTTTTTCAATAAAAAAAGAACGATTCACCTAGATAGGTTGAACCGCTCTCAATTTGGAGGACATGCATTGAAATAGTCTAGTTAAAAAACCTTCGATTTGAGCCATTGGGGGTATTTTCACGGACAGCTTAACTTCGCCTTTCCAGTAGAAAATGAGAATGCTATTGTTTCTTCCATGAAACATTTCGACATCCCAACAGGCTTCGTTCAATGCGTATTCTTCTCGGTTAATCATGAGCTTAGGTCCATCCGTGGATGGCACCAAACGTGCAACATGGTTACCGCATAATGATGTTACTTTTTGTTCCTCCTGCAATTGCTCTTCCGATTTCATGCCGCGAGGGCCTCCTTTGTTCAACTTGTTCCATTGGTTTTCATTTGCTTCGCTATGACAGAGAAAAAACCCCACCGTAGTGAACCGACTAGAGGGGTTCTAATGTGAATTCCCAATCGTTCGGCGGCTGGCTGGCTGCTTGTCCTTTTCAGGAGAAGTAAAGCCCCTGTAGCTTTGCGTCGCTGGCTTTCGCCAGCTTTGCCTTTATCGAGATGACGTACTGAAACTGATTAGATGAAGCGATAACACTAGACATCCTATACTCTCAAGGATAAGGGATGACGATTCCAATTCGAATAGTTCGGAGGAACTATTTTTACGAAATCCATCAAAATGTTTGCATTTTCGACGATATTTTTACCGGATTTTGACGTTTTGTGCCTTTCCAATAGAAAATCGACCCCACCAAAGACAAAATTGCGATTGCAAGAAAGAGCGATTGACCTCCATAGGACACCAATAAAAAGCCGCCAATCCATGGCCCCATAAAATGACCGAGGTTCGTTAACGTTTGAGCACCGTAGTAAGTTCCTCGCATATTTTCCGGCGCAAGCTTATCGATTAACATGTTCGCTGCTGGATAATTGAGAATTTCACCAAATGTGAATATAGCCATTGAAATAATGAGCCAAATGAGTGTGTGTGAGAAAGCAAAACCGATATCCCCTAAAGCGAACATTAGATTCCCTACGACAATCGCTGTTAATGGCGAATACTTCTCCGCCCATTTCCCAAGCGGTATCTGCATAACAATAACGACAATGGCATTGGCGCTCATGAGAATGGCAAACATTTTGACACCATCAGCAAAGTCCCTCTGCAGGTACTGCGACAACGTGACCATCACTTGAGAGTAGCCAATTGCCCCAATAATGCCCCCGACAATGTACAGACGGAAGGTCACATCCTTACGAATGACTCCCCATGCAGAACTGAAAGTCACAATCGCTTTCTTCTCGCCTTCAATTTTCTTAATGCCGAACTTGATAAGTAGAGCGTACAATGTGATGCCATAAATTAAATAGATAATACCCGTTAGCAAGAAAGGCAAAGCACCATTCATTGTTGCAAAGAAGGCTCCCAGCAATGGACCTACGGCCACACCGATGTTAATGGCCATGTACCGAAGTGAAAACACCTGCCGCCTCTTAGATAGCTCTGTAAGATCTGCCATTAAGGCTTGCGACACAGGCTCATAGAACGAGCGGCAAAGACCATTTAACATATTAAGCAGCATAAATAGGACTGGTAATTTCACAACGCCGAACCCCAGGAATACGACTCCCCAACCAAAGAGTGCCGCGAGCATGATCACCCGTCGTCCAAAACGGTCAGACAAGGTGCCACCGACAAACCCGCCGAATGTACCAGCTAAAGCGCCCATACCAATGACAATTCCAATGAGCCCTGGGCTCATATCTGAATGCTTGGCCAAATAAATGGCTAGGAAAGGTAAACTCATGGAGGACGCAGCCCGGGCCATGACCGTACCTAAGAGTAACGTATGTACGATAGGATGATAGGATTGCAGAAAATAACGTATACGATTCATAGACGATGACTCCTCTCGCTGACATACGAATTACCCAAGGGTTAATTAATTGACGCCGAATTTCAATTATACACGAAAAGCGCAGATTGTGTCGTAATTTCGCACTGGGAATTTCCACTTTTTCAAAGCATATGCTGACAGATGGTATTTATTGGGTGTACGTTTTATAATGGCGATATGGAGGTGTTAGCGATGAAAATAGCGATTACAGGTGGCAGCGGTTTTATTGGAAAACGCTTAATAACTTACTGGTTAGAACAAGGTCACGAACTTATTAATATATCACGCTCATCATCGAAACAGATTCCTGGTGTCAGAACGATAACCTGGCAGGAGTTAGACAAAAATACGAGTCTGCTTCAAGGACTCGATGCCATTGTCAATTTGGCTGGAGAATCCATCAGTCAACGTTGGACAGCTGCGGCTAAGACTCGTATTGTTCAGTCTCGTTTGGAAGCTGCAGCACATGTAGCTAAGCTAGTCGCCAATATGAACCCAAAGCCTAAGGTCGTAGTGAATGCATCCGGGATGTCTTATTACGGCATTTCGGAGACAGCTACCTTTGACGAGCGAAGTCCTCATCGACGTACAGATTTCTTATCTGATGTCGTCAAGCAATGGGAGGCTGCCGCTGATCTTATTCAAGGAACACGCCTCGTGAAGGTTCGGGTTGGCCTTGTTTTGGATAATAAGGAAGGGGCTTTCCCCAAAATGGCTCTGCCCTACAAGATGGGCGTCGGGGGTACTGTCGGAAGTGGCAGGCAATGGGTATCGTGGATTCACATTGAAGATATGGTTCGACTGATCGATTTCTGTATTCGGAACACATCTATAGAAGGTCCAGTAAATGCTACAACTGCGCAGCCTGTTACCAATAAAGATTTCGGACGCGAGATGGCGAAAGCTATGCGAAGACCGAATCTGTTTCCAGTTCCGGCTTTCTTGATGAGGTTGATTTTCGGTGAACTGTCTGTGCTGCTATTGGAAGGTCAGAAGGTGATTCCGCGGGTTTTGCAGGAGAATGGATTCGAATGGCGTTTTCCAGAGGTAGCTGGTGCGCTAAGAGATCTGGTAAAAAAATAGCTTTTCATTCAAATTAAATTTGTGTACAATTAATTTGCGTGAAATAATAGTGACGGAAGGTTGTGACCTAATGAGCGTACATCAATTTCAAGTGAAGACGATCCGCGGTGAAGAGAAATCCCTCTCCACGTATAAGAATCAAGTCCTGCTCATTGTCAATACAGCAACGAAATGCGGATTTGCTCCTCAATTCAAAGGGCTTCAAGAGCTCCATGATACGTACAAAGACCAAGGATTTAGCGTTCTAGGCTTCCCTTGTAACCAATTCAAGGATCAAGAGCCAGGCGATGATGCGCAGGTTGAGCAGGCCTGTCAGATTAATTTCGGTGTTAATTTCCCCCTTTTCTCCAAAATCGAGGTCAATGGTGCGGGAACTCATCCGTTATACCGTTATCTGAAAAGTAAAGCATCGGGGCTATTCGGCTCGGGGATCAAATGGAATTTCACCAAATTCCTCGTAGATCAGGACGGAAATGTGATCAAACGCTTTTCCCCAACCACGACGCCGCGCAAAATTGAAAAGCAAATTCAGAAGCTCCTTGAGAAGTCCCCCGTTCATGCTTAAGCCTACTTTCAAAAAATAGTAAAAAAGCATCCTGTCCAATTGGACGGATGCTTTTTTACTACTATTTAACGTATTTCTTTGCTTTCTCGATCGCTTCGTCTTCCGTTGCGCCTGTAATGTAGCGGCCATTAATAAATATAAATGCGAACCGCGAACATGGACCGCAATACGACTTGCACGCAACCTTGACTTCTGTATCCGGTGCAATCGCACTTATTTTGGCAAGTGCTGATTTCACCTTCATGTGTTTGCATTTATCACAAATGCGAATATCATTCGGCATTAGTGGTCTCCGTGGTTCCCCTTGCTTGGGTTCGTGATCATGAAGCCTTCTTCTGGTGTGTAGAAGTAGTCAATACGAATACCGTCTAGAAGCGGTTCTGTTTGATCAAGCAAAACATCAATGCCTTTATCCGTGTTTACTACAACATCATTTGCTGTTTTATCATCAAGACCCAAACCATAGTGAGCATGATCACCATGCTTATGCGTCACTTGTACGCGAACCAACAAACCTTTGTTTTCTTCTTTATTAAGCTCCAATTGAAGTACCTTTGCTGCATTACGAGAAATTTTGACTTTCATATGTACACATCTCCTGAAACAATAAATTTTAACTCTATTGTAAAGAATCTAGAGCATGAAATCAACCTTGTCCTATTCTGCCCTTCTATTGCCAAATTACATAAGGAACTTTAAAATACATAGTAGTATGAGTATTCATCCCTTATTACAAAATGTTAACTTACTAACCTTGACGTAAGTAACCTACACGACTTTCATGAAAGGAAGCGATCTCATGTCAACGCTAGAGAATGAAAAAGTCGCCTCAACTAGCAATTATATTCCTAAAATCCCGAAAGAAATCGAATGTTCCGTTGAACGAACACTAGAAGTTATTGGCGGGAAATGGGCATTTCTTGTGCTTCGAGAATTGTTTTGCGGCACGAAGCGTTTCGGAGAGCTGCAGCGTCAAATTACGGGCATCAGTCCCAAATCCCTCACGGATATTTTGCGCCACCTTGAAGAACATGGGGTTCTGGAGCGTATGGCGTTCCCTACGGTTCCTGTTACTGTCGAGTACACGTTGACACCAAAAGGGCAGGATCTGCATCAAATTATTAAAGAGATGAAGCTTTGGTCAGCAAAATGGACATAATGAACAATTAGGGACTACGAAGAGGAGAGGTACTTGATGATTACAATTAAATCAAAAGAACAAATTGAAGCCATGGGAAAAGCAGGCCGCATCCTGGCCGATTGCCATAAAGAAATCGCGAAAATGATTCGACCAGGAATTACTTCTTGGGAAATCGATCAATTCGTTGAAGGCTTTCTAGCGAAACATGGTGCAACTCCTGAGCAAAAAGGCTATCATGGCTATCCGTATGCAACCTGTGCATCCGTAAATGATGTGATTTGTCATGGCTTTCCGAAGAAAGAACCATTAAATGATGGCGACATCGTCACCATAGATATGGTAGTGCGCATCGATGGTTGGTTAGCAGATTCCGCTTGGTCCTACGCGGTTGGCAACATTTCGCCTGTTGCTGAAAAACTGCTGCAAGTTACGAAGGAATCTCTCTACAAAGGGATTGAAAAAGCTGTGGTCGGCAACCGCATCGGGGATGTCTCCCACGCTATTCAAGTCTATGCGGAGTCACAAGGTTTCTCTGTTGTTAGGGATTTCATCGGTCACGGTATTGGTTCCGAGATGCATGAAGAACCTCAAGTGCCTCACTATGGACCTGCTGGCAAAGGGCCGCGCATTAAAGAAGGCATGGTTTTCACCATCGAACCGATGCTAAATGTCGGTAAATTTCATTCCAAAGTAGACCAAGATGGTTGGACAGCTAGAACGTACGACGGCAGCTTATCTGCACAGTACGAGCATACGATTGCGATTACAAGCAATGGACCGATTATTCTAACTGAACAATAATGATCTGGAGGAACAGGGATGCTGTCTTTTTACAAGAAATATTGGCGAACGGTATTTGACATTGGGCTCATCGCATTAACCGTCTACTTATTCATGCTGCTATTCAGTTATTTGTACGCCATCGCCACGCCAATTTTTCTGGCTTTAATCATTTTCATGATGATCGAGCCGCTTGCTCGTTTCTTGAATCGTAAAGGGATGAGCAAATCTTTAGCTTCCGCGATTTCAACGTTGGTGTTCGTCCTTATCATTCTGGGGGCATTAGCAGGAGCTATCGTCATTTTCACCAGTCAGATCATGAGTCTTGTTGATAAAATTGATGACTATGCAGCGATTTTTAATGACCAGATCATCCATCGGATTGCCGAATTAAACGATCGCTTCCAAGCCATGCCTGATGATGTGACGGGCAAAGCTAAAGATTATGCAGGGCAATTTGCAGGAAAAGCTTCCACTTTCCTTGTTGCCTTTTTATCTGGACTGGTTGCTTCCCTGACTTCCTTCTCCACGTTCATGTTCAATTTCATCGTCGGCATCATTCTCGCATACTTCTTAAGCATCGAAATTGAATCTTGGAAACGGATTGCCAATGAACAAACACCAAATACGTTTAAATCCGCCTTCTTTTTTCTAAAAGAGAACGTAGTTAAAGGAATTGTTTCTTATGTAAAAGCACAAGCCAAGCTTATCACATTGACGTTTATCGTTGTTTTCATTGCTTTGCTTGTGCTCAATGTGAATAACGCCTTCTCTATCGCGCTGCTTTCCGCGGTATTCGATGTCTTGCCCTTACTCGGCGTATCAACCTTGTTCATACCTTGGATCATCTATCTGTTCATCGTAGGGAATACCACATTAGCCATTTGGCTTAGTGCCTTGCTTCTTGTCGTTATTCTCGTGAGACAGATTATGGAGCCCAAAATCACAGGGGAATCCTTAGGCGTATCCGCATTTACAACCTTAGCCTTCATGATTGTATCGCTATCCCTCTTCGGTGTGGCAGGCGTTATTCTCTCGCCCGTACTCATCATTCTGATTAAGGCCTTACATACGCAAGGATATTTACAGCGCTGGATTCGCAAGCCAGAGAACGAATACACAGAAGGAAAACTGCCGTATACCGGTAGTTAACGTTCATTATGAAAAGAGGCTGTTTCAAGTCGAATTGACTTGAGACGGCCTCTTTTTATGCTATACCCGATGCATGCTGCGATATAGGGATGGTGCTTTGCCGATTTTTTGTGTAAACACACGGCTTAAGTAGAAGCCATTTTCATATCCACATTGGGTAGCAATCATGTCCATGGTGAATGTCGTATTCTCTAAAAGATGTTTCGCACGCGTAAGTCGCAAATCGTTAATAAATTCGGTCGGTGTTTGGCCAAATGCTTTTCGAAATCTACGGGTAAATTGAACAGGCGTCAGCCCCAATGAAGTGGCTAACTCCAACATGGACAGATTTCCAAACGCATGATCCGTCAGAAAGCTCCGCGCTTCGTCCATCTGTTCATCCATAACGGTGACTGGAGGACTCTCCTCGACAAGTTGGTCCATATGCACCATGCGCATGAGATCATTCACAAGGTAAAGCTTGTGCGCTGTACTCTCTTCATCCCAGCCTTGTAACGTTCGCAAGTAACGATAACTGGATGTCAGGCGCGGTAGATCTTGTACGGACAGCTTACCCTGCCAGGTTGCTTCCTGTTCCATATGAGGCTCACCTATAAATTGTAAAAAGTGAAAAGTCAGCGGCTCCAATGTTTTTCTCCGGAACACGGTACGAGGTGGACAAAGCACAAGATCTCCTAGTCTAGCCTCCCCCTGCTCCGCACGAATTTCATAGAAAAAACTCCCCTCCTCCACCGCAAACAACGTCCAGCAAGGGTAGTCATCACGCTCAAACATAAACTCTTTTTTCTGATGCCAGTACACATGAGATAAGAGTTTCAAGGCTGGATCCCGATAGGCCATATCACACTCTCCAATCAAGTGAAATAAAGTATATGCCAATTGTAACTCACTGTATGTTAAAAGGATATCACCTATTTTACAATGAAAGCATGGATATTCTAAATACTAGTGAGGTGCTCATAATGAAGCATGAAATCGTTACATCTGATATCACAGTCGTAGGCGGTGGCTTGGCAGGCGTTTGTGCAGCAGTGGCTGCAGCACGATTAGGTCAAACTGTTTCTCTAGTTCAAAATCGTCCGGTGCTTGGCGGTAATGCCAGCAGCGAAGTACGTGTATGGGTGTGTGGTGCCACTTCACATGGTGTCCACCGCAACGCTCGCGAAACTGGCATCATGGGTGAACTTTTTGTAGAGAACCAATATCGCAATATCGATGGTAACCCTTACATCTGGGATTTAATTGTCCTTGAAAAGGTGAAAGCGGAGCCAAATATTACTTTATTCTTAAATACAGATGTGCACGAGGTCGATGCCTCAGGTGACGATAATTCTCGTACTATTCAAGCTGTCACAGGTTGGATGATGGGTTCTGAACGCAGAATTCGTTTCGAGAGTCGTGTGTTTCTCGATTGTACAGGAGACGGCCTCGTTGGTTTCCTAGCTGGCGCTAAATTCCGTATCGGGCGCGAAGCTCAACATGAATTTAACGAGGAATGGGCACCGCTTGTACCGGATGATATCACACTTGGAAGCACGCTTCTCTTTTACACCAAAGATGCTGGCCGTCCAGTCAAATATATAGCACCAAGCTTCGCAAAAGATATTACACAAACGTCGATTCCCATGAAGCGAGTCATTCGCAGCGGCGATAATGGGTGCGCTTACTGGTGGATTGAATGGGGCGGCGAACATGATACGGTTCATGATAATGAGCGTATTCGCGATGAGCTCTCCTCGGTTATCTATGGGATTTGGAATTACATCAAAAACTCAGGGAAATTTGACAGCGAGAATTTAACGCTAGAATGGATTGGATCGATTCCAGGTAAAAGGGAATACCGCCGGTTCGTCGGTGATTATGTTCTCAATCAAAATGATGTGATTGCGCAAGAGCAATTCGAGGACCGCGTTGCCTTCGGCGGCTGGTCGATTGATTTGCATCCGCCGCAAGGCATGTATTCGACGGAAAGCGGCTCGAAACATATGCATATGGATGGTTCCTATCATATCCCGTTCCGTTCCCTTTATTCGAGCAATGTGTCGAATATGCTCATGGCTGGACGCAATATCAGCGCGTCCCACGTCGCTTTCGGAACTACACGTGTCATGGCGACATGTGCTGTCATTGGCGAAGCAGCGGGTACGGGTGCAGCCCTATGCGCGGAGAAAGGCATCTCGCCGCGTGAGTTGCACGGCGAGCACTTGAACGAGCTGCAGCAGACGCTGTTGCGGCAAGATGCGTCGATTCTTGGCGTAGTGAATAACGACGAGGCTGATCTTGTTCGCAGCGCGACGCTCACGGCCTCCAGCACGCTGACAGAGCTGGCTTTGGAGCAATCGGCTGGTGTTTATCCATTGGAGACGCCTGCGGCGCTTCTAGTGCCTGTAGATCCGTTTATCAATGGCATCGAGCTATTAGTTGATGCCACTGCTGCAACAGAGCTTACTGTCGAACTGTGGGACACAGGCAAGCCGCAAAATTATGTCCCTCATACGCTCATAGCGTCCGTTGTGGTGTCAGTAGCTGAGGGAACTAAGCAGTGGGTTACAGCTGCATTAAACTGGGAGCCTGCACACGCTCAGAACGCGTTCATCGTACTCAAGAGCAACCCTGCTCTTGCCGTACATCTATCCGATCGACCGCAATCTGGCGTTCTATCCTTCAAAAACAATGCCGTTACGACAAGTACGGCTGACTTCGGGGATATGAAACCTAATCAACCTGTCATCGATTGGAGTCCGAAAAACTTCAACCGGAAACCTTTCTGTTTCCGACTGCTCGCACCAACTTCCGCTTATGCCGCTGCCAAAGCAGCTGACGGCCACAAACGGCCTTACGGCAGTCCGCATCTGTGGTCTTCCGCTGGAATCAGCGGTGCCGAGGAATGGCTCGAAGCTAGCTGGACGGAGACGCATAGCATTGGGGAAGTGCATGTGACGTTCAATGATGACGTGAATGAGGATTTAATTAATTTGCATCATCATCGTACCGAATTCGAAATTCTTCCTGAATTAGTTAAAGATTATACGATCCAAGCTTGGGATGGGGAAGCATGGACGACTGTTGTTGAACAAACGAACAATCACACTCGTCACCATGTTCATCAGTTAAAAGAAGCAGTCTCAACAAATCGTCTACGTGTTGTCGTCGCATCAACGAATGGTTGTGAGCGTGCAGAAATCGTGGAATTGCGTTGCTACCGTTAGAATAGCAGCTCGCGTGTTAGGAAAGGACCGGTATGACCACTATGTGTAGTGGTACATATCGGTCTTTTTTGTGTTGCATTAGGCAGGTTAAAATGTTGCTGTGTTTGGGCAAATTGAGGCTATCGTGCAAATGAATTTACTCGGACAAGCACCTCCTAAATAATTAAAAATAGGCACGGATTGCCCTTGATTAACCTAACATGATGTGTTATATTAAAAGTGCGTAGAATCAAGGTTTCCGCTTTTAAAAGCTGACATAGGAGTGATGAAAAATGTTACAAATTCCGCATGGTGAAGAAATTATTCGCGTTGAAATGACAGTTAAGGAAGCGCTTGCACTTACTGGTACCAAATTTGCCCTAAACCAAAAAGTAGAAACAGATGCAATCAAGAAGCTCAAACAATCTATCGCAGATAAATTACTCACACCTAACCATTAATCCATACACATAGTGGCCTCGCGAGACAGCTCGCGGGGCTTTTTATTTTGGACTGGATGACGCGCTTATTGTGCCGGGGCGCCATGCCTCTTTCATGATGTGTAACTCGATTTTTTCGAGTTACGGCTCTTCTTTTGACTATTTCTCGGCCCGTAACTCGACTTTTTCGAGTTACGGGACTCCTTTTGACTCTTTCTCGGCCCGTAACTCGACTTTTTCGAGTTACGGGACTCCTTTTGACTATTTCTCGGCCCGTAACTCGATTTTTTCGAGTTACGGGACTCCTTTGGCCTATTTCTCGGCCCGTAACTCGACTTTTTCGAGTTACGGGACTCCTTTTGACTATTTCTCGACTCGCAACTCGATTTTTTCGAGTTACGGTGCTCTTTTGCCACTTTGCTAGCTATCATACGAAAAAATCCGCCCCTCCAAAAGGGCGGATCCAGCCTAATTGATTTTCCTACGCGTTAAAATACACGGCACACCTCGGCCGACAGCGCCAGGCTGCGACATCATTTCCAAGTAACGCATGCCTCTTGCGCAAGGTGTTTTGCACACCGAACACGTAGCCGATTCAACCATCCTCATCGTGTACTGAGCACGAGATGATGGGTCTTTTTTCTTCTTAACAACCTTACCTTTACCTTTAGGTGGTGCCATGTTCACGCCTCCCTACAGCTTCCTCCTTCAGTATATGAAGTCTGGGCTGAACGGTTCGTGACATAAGCGCACAAGTTGACCTAACTTGTCTCAGTCCTCATAACTCCAACGCTGTCAAAAGTATAGGAACCACTTCCTCATATAGTAACGCGAACGTTTCCACTGGCAATGGATTAACGCCGAACCCAACCTCGACTGTGAAACCGGGGCGCCGATATTGTTGGATGAACCAATCCTTATACCCTGCATCGCTGCCTGTCAGCTTAACAGCCTCATACTGGCTAGCCAGAGCCAAACGCTCCGCAAGAGCTTCCGACTCGGCAGGCTCGTAGTCACGGTAATTCCAATAAATCTCTCTCCCCTGTGTATGTAAAGCAATCACAAGCTCAAAGTCATGGCACTCCGTAAAATGTGCTAATGCAGCCGCTTCAGGTTCAGATAATGGCGCTTCTCCCCCATAGTCACGTTCCCCTGGCCCTTCGTGTTCTCTTCTCAGCTTTTCTTCTTCCCAGTGAGCAGGGAATTGATCGTTGAGATCTACACCACGTATATTCGACTTCCAATTCAAGAACGACAAGGACCCTTGGTTCCATGCCAGCAACGCTTCTCGATGCGGATGCTCCTCAGGCAATCCATATAAGACAAGATCAACACCATCTGGATTGACCATCGGTACGACCCACAAAGAATACTCCGACAAAATACGTCTCACATTGCGGCCCTGCCATGCCGTCCCTCTTGCGTAGGCGCAGGCAAGGTCTTCAACAAATTGCATCAGCAAAGGCGCCGTTATCCATTCATTCGCGTGCATAGCGGCATTGAAATGAATTTCCTTCGAACCGTGTCCGATACGAAGCGTAGGAATATCCCTGCCCATCACACTTTGGCCTATACACGCCATCTGTACAAAAGGATATATTTTGCCTAAACGATTCAGTTCCTCATTCAATGTCTCATACCCGTAACCTAACACACGACCACCTCACAGCCTTCTACTACTTTCGTATGGCTATGCTTATGCCTCAGTTGCAGGAATCATGCGGTATCTCAGTTATGGGGAGCGAAATAAAAATAGACCCCAAGGGGTCTATTAGCATTGCTCAAATAATAGTGGGCACCTGCCACACGACAGGCATGAACGGAATATATTCCTTGAGCCAGCTCTCTGCAATCTGCCGAAAAACGGGTGGCGCGCCACTGCAGAAAAACTGATGAATTGGCATTTCATAGGATTTGGATTGCATACCTCTCTGAGAAAGAATCGTACTTATATCTCTGGCCGTCTCTTCCGCAGAAGAAATTAAATTCACTTCAGGACCCATAACACGAGAGATGGAATCCATAAGAAAGGGGTAATGGGTACAGCCAAGAATTAAGCAATCGATCGGCTTTCCTTTCAAAGGGTTCAGGGATTGCTCCACGATTGTATGCGCACTTTCCGTACTAAAAAGACCTCTTTCAACAAATGGAGCTAGTAACGGACACGCCTCACTATAGACTTGAATATCTGGCGAAATCTGCCTCAACGCCGTCTCATATGCTTGACTACGTATCGTCCCATCTGTGCCAATAACACCAATCATTCCGCTTCGTGTCATTTTGATCGCTGCTCTTGCTCCTGGGGAAATCACTCCTACGACAGGAATCGAGACACGCGCACGTATGTCTTCTATCGCGACCGCGGTCGCCGTATTACAGGCAATCACAATCATTTTGGGATCAAATTGAAGTAAGTAGTCTACGATTTGACGAGTAAAATGTCGAACTTCAATCGCAGGTCGGGGACCGTAAGGGCTCCTGCCCGTATCTCCAAAATAAATGACTTTTTCATGCGGCAGCTGTCTCATAACTTCTTTTACAACAGTTAATCCTCCGACTCCGGAGTCCAGTACGGCTATCGCTTGCTGCACACATATCCGCTTCCTTTGCCGGTTAGTAAATTTATAGGAACCACATGGTTAGGATATGTGCGGCCAAGCTTAAAGGTACCAAGAGTACTACACAGATTTCGACCAAATCTTCTTTACTTTTTAGGCTGAAGCTCCGTCACCAGGCCGAATTCGTAGCCCCGCTTTTTAATTTCTTTACAAATACGATCAAGCGCCTGCATGTTCTCAATGGACCCCTGATGCATCAAAATCACATTCCCATCATGCAGGTTATTCATAATATCGTTGTACGGATCCTCCGCGCCATTCGCTCTAGGCTCCCAGTCTCTCATTGCCGTAGACCAGAAAACAGAGGTATAGCCCATATCCGAAACCAAGCTTAAATTATGCGGATTGTAGTGACCGTAAGGGAAACGGAAGTAGTTACCGACCTCTTTGCCGGTTATTTGCTTATAGACGACTTCAAAATCCTTAATTTCCTTACGAATCTGATCATCCGTCAATTCATTAAAATCCGTATGTGTCATCGTGTGATTAGCAACATAATGACCGTCTGCGACAATTCTTTTCAAATAGTCTGGATTCTTCTTAATGTTGTTTCCTGTAATAAAGAAATTAGCTTTGACATTGTTCTCTTTGAGCGACTTCAGCATGAGATCGACTTCAATTAATGGACCGCCTGCGTCAATGGTCAGATAGACCTTTTTCCCTGTCCCCACCCACACTGCCTTCTGGTCACTGCTAAACGATTTGGTTTCATGTGGGAAATCAGGAACCTGACCCGTTTTTTTCTTCATATAATACCAAGAATAAGGCGTTCGATCCGTTGGCAAAGGTTTTGTTTTAGAAGGTTCTGTCGAAACTGCAACTTTTGGGGTGGCAGTTGGCGTCTGTATAGCGGGTGACGCACTCGGCGTCGCACTTGGCACTGTCGTTGTATGTGGTGTTGCCTTAGGCGTCGCAGTCGGTGATGGCGCAGCAGCTTTTGTAGGAATAGGAGTTGGTGATATTGGAGAGGAGGTCGCAGGATTGGATGTGGAAGCCGATTCATTGCCTACAGGAGCCGTTAGGCTTATATCTGCACAACCGACCAACGTAACGCTCAGTAAGATCAGCAGTGCAGCTTTATGGGTATGGTTTGTCATGAGTTACACCTCGCTAGGAATGGATTCTTCTACCATTCCTATTCGACAGTGATTGACAAATTACCTGCCTAACTTCAATTTCGGGGGTTATTTTGTAGCTCGATAGACCAAATATTGTAGAACAGTAATTAGGATGAAGGCTGTTCCTGCAAGCATCGGAATCGTAATAAAACCGAGCCAGTTTAAGTAATCGGTATCACATGCAATTGGACCGCAGCCTGTCCCCGTTTCCTTGAAAACACCCATTTGTAATAAAACGTGATAGATGGAGATACAGGCTCCCCAAATCGTTAATGGCAGCACATAGATGGTTAATTTGTAATCTCTGCGGACTGCTGCGATACCCAAAATAATAACCAATGGATACATAAGAATTCGCTGATACCAACATAGTTTGCATGGAGCAAAATGCATAATTTCAGAGAAGTACAAGCTTCCTAGCGTCGCTACTAAGGCAACTAGCCATGATATATGCATTCCGTTGTCTCTTATCCATTTTTTTGACATGACGAAATCGTCCCCTTTCTACTTCTCCTATTATAAAAAAATAGCAGAAAGAAGTCACGGGCTTGATTCTCTCGACCTACTAAATTCGCATATTGCTTACGAATCGTATAAGATATACGTTGCTAGCTGTGGTAATTAGCACCATTAAGTACTATAAATGTTTCTATTTAGCGCCAATTCATTTACAATTAACATATGGAGGGATTCCTATGATGAAACAATTTGAAGGATTCGGTAAATTTTTGGAAAGCCTGCGCGGGAAAATGTCCTTGCGTGAAGCCGCCAACAAAAGTGGCCTGTCCCATGCCTATATTCGCGATTTAGAATTAGAAAGAAACCGTTCAACGAATGAGAAGATCAAACCGTCCCCTGTCACTCTAAAGAAACTATCTGACGCATATAAGTTCTCATATACCGATCTTATGGAGAAAGCAGGATATCTTGAAAAAGAAGATCAAGATGCGCAAGCGACGCCATTGACTCTACCATTGCTAGACATTCTTTTCATAGAGATTGGTCCAACTGAAATGACTTATCATACGCGAATTGGCAGTCGCAGAATCCATATGCAGTCTCTACTCGATTTCAGTCTATTTCTAGATCAATTAGAGGATCATGGGTTCAAGAAAATGGACACCGATCTTTTCGTTAATTTGACTCACGTTAAGAAGTATGATGCCCAAGAGGGTAAACTTTATTTCGACCCGCTTGGCGTTAGTCTATGTGTAACAATTGCGGCTTTACGTCAAAAGAAGTATCACGAGCTTATTCTTCGCAGTGTTGCCCGTCACGCTGGTAACGAGATTGAATTTAACTATGAAAAGGGCCTGCTAAAAGAGTCTCTTCTCCAACCGCTCCAACGACAAAATTAAACATTTACAAAAAAAGGAGAAAATTTTCAGGAAATCTGAAACTTATTCTCCTTTCTTTTCGTCTTATACAGATGACAGTATGGCTTAATTCGTGTTAGAGAGGATAGATGCCTTACCATGGCTGTTCAACAAACAACCACCAGACAGGCCACCATGCAAGCCCGCGTAAAGAGCCAACGTTCAGCAGGGATACGCTTTATGTTGTATGTGATTATTAGTATTACAATTCTATCAACTTTAGGTTTAGGCTGGTTCTTCTTGACCTCCTCGGGTTCAAGTCTGCGCTTCATGATGGCCGACACCATCATCACGACACAACATCGGGATTGGGCCAAATATTTAATAGGCAGTGCCGAGTTACAAAAACGTGTAGCTGCGTATTCAAAAAGTTTTGACGAGATGGGTACAGAGAAGGATTTGGGACTTGTTGAGATTGCTCCCCAGCCATCACATGTGCCTGCTGTTGCAGAAGTTCCTGTTAAGAAAGAGCTTGTAACGATTGAGAACATTTCCGGTCCCAATTTCAAAGGTAAGCTTGTTACCATCTCAGACCCCACCAAGCTTCGTATAGCCGTGCCAGCGAAAGCAGGTAAGGGGGAAAAGGTATCCTCCATGGTCAAACGTACGGGAGCGATTCTGGGCGTTAATGGCGGCGGATTTATTGACCCGAACTGGGAAGGAAATGGCTTTCAACCAGAAGGCGTTGTAATCTCCGGGGGCAAAATTTTTTACAATGACAAAGGGATGAACGGTTCCGTACAGATTGTTGGGATCGACAAGCAAGGCCGAATGATTTCTGGCAAATACAAAGTATCTGAACTGCTCGAAATGGGCGTCCAGGAAGCTGTATCCTTCAGCCCTCGATTCATTGTGAACGGTGTTGGCCAAATCAAAGGTCAAGCAGACGGCTGGGGCATCGCACCTCGCACTTGCATGGCGCAAACGAAGGATGGCTCGATACTTTTCGCGATTATCGATGGCAGACAAACACACAGTATCGGTGCAACACTCTATGATGTACAGGAAATATTCTTAGCCCATGGCGCAATCACCGCGGCGAACCTGGATGGGGGCGCTTCAACCGTGCTTGTCCATAATAATGCTATTATCAATAAACCTTCCAGTGAATACGGAGAACGTTATCTCCCTACGGCATGGCTGCTCTTCGAACATCCTGAGACTGCCGATATTAAGAATGTGTGGGAAGGTCTGGATATTACTAAAATCGACCCTTCCAAGTGGTAAAATAATAAAGCAGAGCGCTCATTCTAATGAGTACTCTGCTTTTTTGTTTGCACGCTTAGCGGCCAACGATGACTAGATCTTCTGCAGCTTCCGATGCTTCGATATCATCGAGGAGCTCATCGCCTGTGGATGAATCCTTCCAGGAACGAACTGTCTCAACTACACTTGCAGCCGTATCTTTGGCTTTGCCAACGAGATCTGTCGTCGTAGTGCTTACTGTTTTGGCTGCTGCTTGTGTTTTTTGACTTACTGTACTTGCCAATTGAACCGTTTTGTCGCTAACTACAGTCGCGCCTTCTGCGATGTCACTGCGCAACTCACGACCGGATTTCGGTGCGAATAGCAGCGCTGCTGCCGCCCCAACTAAACCGCCGACGACAGCACCGATAAGTAGATCTTTCCCTTTTTTTCCATTGGACATGTGTTATCCACTCCTTAATGATCTGATTTCGCATTCCGATGCGCCTGCCATCGCTGCCATAGTTCAAACCCTGTCGTTGCCCATTCCATGACGTCGTGGATACGCTTCTGATGCGTATGTACGACCTTTTCCGCACCAAGTAAGGAATCATTCATCATACGTGAGGCCTTGCGCAGTGTGGATGCTACTTCCCCTACTGCCACCCCTGTCTTTTCTACCGCTTGAATACTTGGCTCTAGCGCAAGGATTTGCAAATGTACCTCTTCCGTAAGCTGCCCTATTTGCTTCATTAGATTCTCCGCATGTTCTGTTGTATGGACAACTTGTTGTTTCACTTCAACAACAGCATCCCCTAACAAGCGAAGCGTTCGTGTAGCCGTGATGAACATACGAACGGTAAACACAATGAGCACGATACAAGCAACAGCCAAGCTGACGATACTGATCTCAGTCCATGTCATGTAGGTCACCTCCTGTGAGCTGAAAGCTGTGAGGATTGATGAGGCTTCTAGACGAATGCCTATGAATTACTACAGTATAGGTAGGCAGGGCTTGTTTTGACACAAACTAATTGGAAAAATTTCTGGAACCTGTCATAATAAATGACAAATGCATGGTTATTCGAGTTGGGGGAATCCGATATGAACCGAGAACAAGGGCTACAAGAAATTGAGCGTACACGTATTATTGCCATCGTCCGCGGCGTGCAAGAAGGGCACATCCTTGCTGTTGCTGAAGCACTGCTCAATGGTGGCGTCACCGTTATGGAAGTCACGTTAAACACACCTGGCGCGCTGTCCATGATTACTCAGCTGCAGGAGCAATGGGGAGACCAGATGTTCATCGGTGCTGGCACCGTGCTGGATCTGGAAGACGCCAAACAAGCTGTACTCGCAGGAGCGTCATTCCTCGTCACACCGAACCTTGATGAGGACGTCATCCGCTGGTCACAGCAGCAGGGAGTTCCGATCTTCCCAGGTGCTATGACGCCAACTGAGGTTGTTAAGGCATGGAAAGCCGGGGCTACAGCCGTTAAAATATTCCCAAGCGCAAGCTTAGGATTGCCCTATATCAAGGAATTGATGGGACCATTGGACAAAATTCCGATGATGGCAGTTGGTGGCGTAACAGAAGCAAATATTAAACAATTTCTGAGTATTGGCTGCTATGGTCTAGGCATTGGCGGCTCACTCATCAACTTGAAGGAAATTGAAGCTGGTAACTTCGGCTGGATTACGGACAAGGCTGCTCAATTGCTGGCCGCGTCCCGCGCATAAAAAGTAAACGGAGCTCGCGAACAATCGCGAACTCCGTTTTTCTCTTATTACAGGTTTAGCCTTGATAATCAGGCACTGTATTTTTATCCCCGACGTTAACCGTTACTTCCTTCGTTTGACCGTCACGTGAGATTTTCACTTTCAAAGCATCTCCTACTGCCGCGGCTTGGACAGCTTTCGTAAGTTCCTCCGTGTTGGCGATGGCCTTCCCATTCACATCAAGTATGACATCATACTGACGAATGCCGGCAGCGAAGGCTGGGGATCCTTGCTGAACTTCAGCGACTACTGCCCCGTTAGTGCTCGTAATTTTCAAATCTTCGAGCATGTCTTGCGAGATATTTTGTAGAGATACACCAATATAAGGTGCTGGATCTTTAGGAATCTCTTCGTTATTTTTGAGCTTATCTACGACAGCATTAATTGTGCTTGCAGGAATCGCAAAGCCCATTCCTTGCGCTTCCGCATTGACAGCTGTATTGATACCAATTACTTCACCGTTCAAATTTAACAGCGGACCGCCTGAGTTACCTGGATTAATTGCGGTATCCGTTTGAAGCAAGTGCTTGTAGTTCCGTGTCCCCTGCTCATCATCAATGCTGATTTCACGTTCCTTCGCACTTAATACACCTGTCGTTACAGAGTAATCGAAATCATAGGGGTTACCAATGGCTACGACCCACTCGCCTACTTCTGCTGTATCCGAGTTGCCAAGCTTCAAGGCAGGAAATGCTTGATCTCCTTGAATTTTGAGCACAGCCAAATCTAAATCATAGCTGCTGCCAAGCAGCTTCGCCGTAAATGGCTGATCATAGCCCTGAACATACACATTAATCTCGTCAGCTCCATCAATCACATGCTCATTCGTTAAAATATATCCACTCTCATCAAAAATGAAGCCAGATCCGATCCCATTTTGAACGGTATCGCCACTTTGTGTGCCTTGCTGCTGCGAATTCCTTCGATTGCCTGACGGGGTAGGTTGTTTAACCTTCGTTTCAATTTTGACAATAGCTGGACTCGCCGCCTTCGTAATGGCGGGAATACTGTTCGTGCCGTTACTGTTCAGTGATGCCGTTTGGACACCAGCTCCCGCACTGTTAGCGGTGGAAGTTGCTGAGACACTTGATTGCACAGATTGCGCATCATAACCAAAAAGGTTTAACTTATCTGAAGTGAACATCAGTCCACCAACGACAACTGCTCCTGCCATAAAAGCTGCAAAAATTGGCTTCATCCTGGAACTATTTGATTTGTTTACAACTTTGATATCTGTTACGTGCACGTTATTGTTCATTTCATCATTCATGTTCATATTTTCATTCATATGATTACCGCCTTTCGTTTTCCCTCAAATTGTCTTCTTGTTGATAAACCAAGTATAGAACGCCAACCTGAAGTAAGACTTAAATTGGGCTGATAGCTGTATGAAGGCTAGCTGAAAGTCTGCTGAAGGAAACACGGCTGCTCCTAGGCCTCAGATAGTCAGAATCTAAAAAAGATGCGAATATGCATCCTTTCCCACTGGAGAAGTCGCGTTCCATTAGGAAAGATGCAAATGTGCATCTTGTTGCACCGGAATTTCCTTTTTAATGGCATATCGAGAAAAAAGGATGTATTTTCGCAGCAATTCTTCGATAAACGGTCTATTCTCCTTAAAAAAGATGTATTATTGCAGTTCTCTGCTCATAGCGAGAAGCTAAATGGGAATTCTGGCGTAAAAAAAAAGAAGTTAAGCAGCTCAATCTGCTTAACTTCCTTCTTCAATGCTATTTATTTTGACGTATGATATACACACATTTGTTAGCACCTTTGGCAAGACACTCCGTACGTTCAACATCGGCATCCAACAAATTACGGAACAGGGACAGTTCACACTGGCATGCCTGCTGAAATGTGTTGGCAACCATTGCAATAGGACAGTTGTGTTCATTAAAAATATAAGCGTCCTCGCCTTGTGCAGACCAATCCACCATATAGCCATTCTCATTCTGAATGTGCGCTAATTCTGCCACACGCTCTTCTAAGCTTTTGGCTTGCATTCTTGATTGATAGCGTGCTTCGAGCTTTCCTTGTCTGCCTTCAAATAGCCGCTCAATTTTATCATGACCCTCGTCTTCTAATAACTCATCTAATAAATCCAACGTTAACTGTGAATATTTCTTGGGAAATAATTCATCGGCCTGAGGCGCTAAGGTATACACATTGCTTGGACGGCCCATCGCTTGCCTTACGAGCTTTGCCTCAAGCAAGTCGTCCTTCTCCATGGAATGGATATGTCGTCTTACTGCCATCTCTGTGATCCCGAGCTGCTTTGCAAGATCCTGAACACTTAACGCTCCTTGCGTTTTGAGCATAGAAAGAATCACTTTACGCGTAGATGTTTCTAGTGTTTGATTCACGCTCTCACCTGCCCTCGGAACTCGTTTAGGTCTCATTTTACAGCATCGCAGGCAATAAGTAAATTATGAAACAACTATGTATGTTATGCCAATTCACTCTTAATAAATGCTCGAACAGATGCCGCGAATTCCTCAAAAGCCGCTGGGAGTTTCGGGATTAAGGGATGCAACGTTTGACGATTCCATTCTACAAAATCCTGCACAAGCGGTTTCCGCAGCTTAACGAGTTGCAACAATGTCTCCGTCAGAGACTCTGAATAAGCCCCTTCGCCATGCACAATCTCAACAATATCCTCATAACTGCTGGCATCTCTTAGAATAAACGCATCAATGAGCAAGCTCCCAACATCCGTCACCGTTTCAATCGCCAAATGAAGTACTCGTTCCTGAGCAAGCTGCCAAGTAAGATCCCTCTTGCCTTGTGTCCATTGCGCTTCTAATTGCTGACTGGCTTCAGCCAAAGTGCTCAGAAATTGAATGCGCTCATCGATTTGTTCATGGTTAATAAAATACATGATCTATCTCCGTCCTCTTTTTCGCCATTTCGTCCATGCCAACATAGCAAAAAAAGTGATAATAACTAAAAATATGAGCAATACCGCTTGCATCAAATATTCGTAACTCACGTTCATTCACCCTCTTGATTGATCTCTTAATACACGCTATCAACAGTTTATCTCGGGTAGATGTGAGCGTCAAGCTAATCGGCCGCTCCTTCCTAGCACCATTGTCCTACTCTTAGGTTCATGTTACAGTGAAATGAGAGAGAAAGAGGAGAAATTGCAGCATGATATCTAAACCGAAGCTTTCCGAAATCGACATTGTCCGCGCGATCGCGATCATTGCCGTCGTCCTTATACATGGTACCTCCGGTGCCACACAACTACCGATAGGGACGGGTTCACAAGCTATTTTTTTCATCCTAAACAAAGCCAGTCTTTTTACCGTTCCCTTATTCATCTGGATCAGTGGTCTTGTCTTGTTTTATTCGTATTATGATCGCTGGGGATCTGGCATGGCACGTATTTTTTGGACAAAAAGACTCCAAAAGATCGTCATCCCCTATCTCCTTTGGTCCATCTTCTACTATCTGTATAACCAGTTCATGTTTCATGGCACGATACAGTTAGATGCGTTTCATTTATTTAAGCTGCTCTTATCCGGAAATGCCAGCTATCATCTCTACTATATGGTTATTATCGTTCAGTTCTATGTATTATTCCCTTTGCTTGTTACAGCAGTGAAGCGATACACCTGGATGCGTCGTGCTCTAATTCCTTTAGGTATCGGCATTCAAGCGGCTTCCTATACCTTTCATCATTGGGTATTTCCGTTGCCTGAATATACCTCCTTGTTCCTTAGCTATACGGCTACCTTCTGTTTCGGTGCTTTCGCGGGTATCTACTATCCAACAATCATCACATGGGCGACTCGTTACAAAAGATGGATCTGGAGCGCCGTATTGCTTGCTGGCGGTGCTTTTGTAGGCATGCTCCTGTTGCAGCAATACGAGTTTGCTGTCTTCGCCAACACCTGGTTCGAGCTGGCGCTTCTCGCCTATTGTATGAGCATCCCCCTTGTTTGCGTGCCGTTGGCGCGCAAACAGCTTGCGCGCGGCTCACGCTTCAGCGCCATGGTATCTGCCTTAGGTGCCGCATCCTTCGGCATCTATCTCGTGCATCCCGCGATGCTCACCCTGTGGGATCGCGTTGCCCCAGAGCCAGCGCCAGGGCGCATCTGGCTCTATGATCTGCACACCATAGCAGCCGTCTTTATCGGGCTGCTGGGCGCTTGGCTGCTCGCGCGCGCGTACGCGAGCATGATGACAAAAGGTTCCGCTCGCAGATGAGCGGAACCTTTTTATTTGAAGCGCGCTAGCCATGCCCAGCGCCGCTGCTGTCTGCGGCTGTAGCGTGGCAAGCCGCGGTAAATGTCCAGCGCTTCGCGATACGCGCGCTTGGCGTCTTCCTGGCGGCCTAGCTGCTGATACAGCTGGCCGAGTCGGTAGTAAGCCTCGACCGACGAAGAGTGCAGGTCGCGGAAGTGTTCAATAAACTGCGCCGCCCGCTTCGGCTCAAGGGGTGCCAGTGCCTCTCCGAGGCGCAGGTAGGCTTCGCCATATTTGACGCGTGGATTGAGCTCGATCGCTTTCAGCATGAAAGTTTCACCCTCGGCAATACGGCCTAATTTTAGCATGCAAAGTCCAATTTCGTAATGAACATCAGCAGATTCCTGCATAATAGGTAGTGTTTGCTCTAGGTAGGGCAGCGCGTCTTGATATTTTTTGCGTTCAATCAGAATGCGCGCCAAGTCCAGCTTCGCTGAAGTATTATGCGGGTTCGCATAGAGATCGGATCGCAGGCGTGAAGCTTTGCGTCTTAACTGAAATGGCCGCCAAATATTCGGCAGGATACCTACATATCTACGATCCAATACATACAGAATCACGAGTAAAATAAGCAACGCAAGAAATGGATTACCTACGATTCGCCATAGTAAACCAAAGACTAATATTTTGATAAGCAATGTGTATTCCCCCTTCCAACTTCCTTATACTACCATATTATGCGGCGACTGTTCATCTGCAAGACCTTATTCACTGCTTATTTTCAAGGGAAGTGCTGCCAAATACACAAAACGAAAGAGTGACCGTTTAGGAAAACTCCTTCAACCGCCACTCTCATCTTTCTTTGTACGTATACTACTGCTTCACGTTAAACCGCTTAACTAGTGCGTCCAGCGTCTCACACAATTGATTTAACATATCGGCTTCTTCGACGACTTTCCCGAATCCTTTCACCTGCTCTGTCATCGTTTCCGATACTTGCTCGGAAGACGCGGCACTCTCTTCGGAGACCGAAGACATCTCGTGCACTTCACTGGCTAGTTGACTTGAATCCCTAGACACTTCCATAATGAATGCCCCGTTCGTTTTGAGGATTTCTGTAATTTGATGAATCGTACCGGATAGTAGTCCGAATGCTTGACTTAACTCATGAACAGCTTCGGATTGTTCCATCTCCCGCTTCTTCACTTGCTTCATCGCTTCCACCGTATGGCTGGCATCGGTTTGTACGTTTAAGATGATTTCATTGATATTTTCCGTTGATTGCCTCGACTGTTCGGCCAGCTTCCTAATTTCACTCGCTACAACGGCAAAACCTCTTCCAGCTTCACCCGCTCTTGACGACTCGATGGAGGCGTTCAATGCCAATAGATTGGTCTGACTGGCAATGTGGCTTAACTGTTCTACGATTGTGGAGATGTTCTGTGTTTTGTCATTCAAATTAAAGATTTCACGTTCAATATTGTTAATCGCTTGTCCATTATCTTGCGTAATGTCGTTCAAATCTTTCATTAAGGACATGCCATTCTCATTGTTAGCTTGCATGCCGTCCACAACTTGAAGAATAACGTTTGTGTTGTCATACAGCTGCTTGAATTTGTCAGATAAATTCGCAGAGATTTCTGAACTTTTCTCGATCGACTGGGATTGCATCCTGTTGCCTTCCGCAATTTCGTGTAGGGAGGCTGATACTTCTTCAGATGAAGCCGTTACCTCTTCAGCGACAGATGCCAGAGCACGTGATGACGTATGAATTTGAGTGGATACCGCTCGCATGTTTCTTGTGAGGTTCTCCAATTCTTCCACCATACTGTTAAAATTCGAACCAATCTCACCAATCTCGTCCCTGTTACGAATCGATGTGCGAACCATAAAGTCGCCATCTTTCACCCGTCTCATATCGAGAATAAGCGTCTTCAGCGGCTTTGAAATACGACTTCCCATGAAAAATGCAACTAACGCGGCGACAATCGCCACACAGATTAATACGATAATAATGCGTTTTGTCAAAGTGTTCACATCGCTATAAATGTCACTCTTTGAAGAATCGATCAGCAGTATTTGTCCGTTGGACAGCTTCGCAAACGAAATAATCTTCTCTTCGTTATCTTCGTTCACCGTCATTGCGCCAAGCTCTTGCTTCTTGATTTCTTCAGCCAGACTGCCATGAACATTCGCCAGATTATCGGTTTGCTTCATTTGCGGATGAATAAGGAAATCGAGATTCGCGTTCAGTAACGCGCCATAGCTATTTTCATACGGTTTGATGCTATTGACGATATCGGTAAACATGGCGAAGTTAATATCCATGCCTACAATCCCTATGGACTCTCCATTTTTGAAAATGGGTACGACATAAGAAATCATTTTGACATTAATATTTTCGTTCATATAAGGATCTAGCCAGACCGGTTTGCCAGCGTTAACGGGGATATAATACCATCCCACATGCGCAAGATCTGTCGGATCAAACTGACTAAAATCCGTAGGCGTCAACTTCTCAATCTTCCCGTCTCCGTCTGAATCCGCATGGAATAATCCAGATGTAGGGGCTGTAAAAGCAGGATTGAACCTCATATAAAAGGCCATAGCACCTTTCGTATTTTGCGAGAACTGCTCGGCTAAAGGCCTGATTTTTTCTTGATAGTCATTCACGTACTTCGCATCTGTCTTAAACTTCTTTACATCGTCCAACATGGAAATCGCAGATATCGCTAGTCCATTGACCGACTGTTCGATCGCCTCGATGGTAAGATTCAAGCTCTTCGCCTTTGTATCAACGTTCAACTTCGCGGTTTCGTCAGACGATTGCTTTAACATTTGATTGGCCGTATTGATCCCGATTAATCCAACCACAAGAACAGCGGCTACGGAACACAAAATAATGGCAATCATGATCTTCGTTTTTACGGTATTCATCTAGCAAATTCCTTCCTGTTCATAAATGTACAATCTCTTAGACATAACAAAAAACCTCTTAGCAGCTAAGAGGTTGGTCGTCCATGGTATTTCCTTGTTACGGAAAACGTTGTTCCATGCTTTTGCGTTAGCGCTTATGACGATTTATGCATCCTGTGACTGCTAATGTATGTGTTTTCATTATACTAAAATATGGATGTAGTACAAGCATTTTATGGAAAGGATTAACATGCACGTTGCCAGTCATAGTCCGCCCATACCATTATCCTGAAAGCACGGTAACGGTATCTCCTTCTTCGTTCGTAAAATAAACGCGATTGTTCCTTTCGTTGAAACAACCTGCCGATGCTCCTCGCCCGATTCGCAGGTTTGATTTGATAATTTTGTTATTCTTCCCGTTAATGACACTTGCTAAGCTCGTCGGCGTATCTTCACCCGAAGTTGCGATGTAAATGCGATTCAACTTGGGGTTAACAACAGGAATTCGCGGCGATTCGCCATTTTGGATTGTGGCGATAATGGTATTGGTTTTTCCCGAGATAACCGTTACCTTAACGCTGTTCGTCGTATCGTCTGGCGCATATACACGATTTGTTATAGGATTGACAGCCAACAAATCGATATCACCAACATTCGGAATGGTTGCTATTCTTTTGTTGGTTTGCCCATTAACAACAGCAACGCTGCGGTTCTCTTCAAGTGCGATATACAATCGATTGGTACGCAAATTAATGATTAGTGAAAACGGCCCCTGTCCCACTTTAATCGTGCCCATTACGCGATCCGTGCTGCCCTTGATGACTGTTGCCGTGTCTCCACCCGGATTCAGCACATAAATACGATTCGTGAATGGATTGGCTACAATTGTATGAGGGGATGCGACGCTTGGTCTCTGCATGCCTACGCTTATAGTCGCAACGATTTTCTTCTTGTTCCCATTCAATACCGTGATCGAATTTCGATCTAGATTCACCGCGTACACTTTATTCGTCTTGACATTCACTGCAAGAGAAGCGAAGCCTCCTCCTACATCGAACGTATGCGTTAGCTTATTTTTGTTGCCGTTGATGATGAACAATTTTCCTGACAAACCAGCCACATAAATCTGATTCGTTCGCGGATTGATAGCCACAGAGATAGCCCCTTCAATTCCTGCGATCGTCGCGATCACTCGATTCGATCGGGCGCTAATTACGGATACCGTATCACTCCCATTACTCGGGACATACAACAAATTCGTTCGTTCGTTTAACGCGATATCTGATGGCCTTCTCCCTACAGGTATTGTCGCAATGACTTTAATTTGACTAATCAGAAACCCCTCCTTTGCTATTCTTCCTAGTAGAATATGGGAAACTTCGCTTGGGAGTTTGTACATATTTGCATGACATTAAAATTAGGCATAAAGCAAGCCTACCTTCGAGAGACACACGATTAGCATCTTAACGCCGATTAGTACTGCAGTCCAAAAGGCGATCTCAGGATACCAGTACTTTTTACTCTATCAATATCCTACTCGAAATCATCAGTCGTACATTCAAATGATAATTTTGTGACTTTTTACCTACAATTCTTACTAATAAAAGTAAAATCTAGTATTTTATATTGAAGTATTAAATATTTTGTCGAGAAATGTCGATTATTATGTGATAAACTACTTGTTATGTGCGACAACATAAGACTAGACATCGGAGGAATGCGGTTGATGTAAATAAGCGCTGTGGAAATAAAAGAATGCTAGGTAGAAGTTACTCTCCAAAGTTTCAGTGAAATCTGAGAAGGAATCATACAAAATGCAAGGAGGCAGATGTTGTTTGAAAAAGAAAACAAGCTTGACCGAAATGTTCGTTTACATAGTAAGGAAAAAGAAGGTGGCTATCTCATTTTCGCTGATAGTTGCTATGATTTTGTCTACAATCGCGGGTACACCTGCAGTATTGGCGGGAGTTGCCGGGATCACGACAACTTTTAACGGTACACTGAATACGGCTAATACTTACATCAAAGCAACGATGCCAGCGCCATATACGGATGTTTATACATCCAATTTTTCTGCAGGCACAGCAAGTGCAGACACGCGCAATTATTACTTTCTACCATTCACTCCTACCGTTAGCGGAAATTACGATATTGAACTGACTGCCGCATCATTGATGGGAAAACCGCCAAGTTATAATGGGATCAACACCTATGCGACAGATGATACCTTTTTGTTCTTATATACGGGAAGTTTTTATCCAAGCTTAAATCCATTAGACGCTCTTAGAAATCTTACTGCAGGACATGACGATATAAGCGGTAGCAACAAGCGCTCGAAATTGACGGGCATATATCTGCAAGCAAATACCTTCTACAGTTTAGTTCTGACATCTTATTATAAAGAAGCTTCAGGCTCTTTAACTTTTGCATTTAACGGTCCTGGAGAGATTCAAAGAATTACGCCTAGCGCGGATCTCAACAGCTTGTCACTTAACCAAGGTACGATGACTGAGCCTTTCGATTCAGACACAACCAGCTACACCTCAAGTGTGGTTAGCACCTCCAATGTGTCCGTAACCGCAGCAACCTATCAGAATGCTTCCACGATGAAAGTGAGTGTGAACGGCGCCGTTTATCAGGACATAACAGGCAGCACCAGCGGCAATCTCCACTTGAATATGGGGGCAAATACGATTAATGTGCAGGTAACGGCACTGGACGGTATCACGAAGAAAACGTACACCATTTCCGTCACTCGCGTGCCTAGCGACAATGCAAATTTGGATAACCTTTTATTAAGCTCAGGCACGTTATCCCCAGCATTTTCCTCTAGTACGACGAATTACAATGCTACCGTAGCTAACAGCGTGTACAGTTTGACGGTAAGTGCAGCTGTTTACAATAATGATTCAACGTTCCAGGTACGTGTCAACGGAGGAGATTATGGTCCCCTAACCAACGATCTAGCGTTAAATGTCGGACAGAATACCGTCGAAATTGAGGTAACGGCAGAGGACAACACAACGAAGAACGTGTATACCATTGTTGTTCAAAGAGCGAACAGTTCAAGTTCGTCTTCATCGGATTCAGCACCACAGCAGACGCCAAATGGTTTAGACATTATTGTAGACGGTAAAGTACAAGGTCAAATAGCGACCGTCAAGGTTACAAATGAGAATGGTAAAAGCATAGTTACAACGTCCGTGGATGCGGCCAAATTAGCAAAACAATTGGACCAGGTGAACCAGCAATCTACTATTGTCATTCCTGTGACGCAAGATGCGGACAAATTCAGCGTGTTGTTGACTGGAGATACCATTAAAACATTGGAGAACAAGCAATCCGTTTTAGAAATCCAAACAGGAACCGGTACTTACAAACTGCCCGCAGCCCAACTGCTAATCGACAGTTTATCTACACAGCTCGGAGAGCAAGTCAAATTGTCGGACATTGTGATCCATGTAGACATTGCCAAGAGTGACAGTTCCAAGACTCAATTGATGGAAAATTCGGCGGAAAAAGGTCATTTTTCCGTTGTTGTTTCGCCAGTCGAGTTTACAGTAACGGCTACATACAACGGAAAGTCAGTTGCTGTAGACCAGTTTAGTTCCTATGTCACACGTGAAATTCCTCTTCCATCAGATGTAGAACCGAGCAAAGTTACAACGGCTGTTGTTTTGGAAGAAGATGGGGCCATCCGCCACGTACCTACCTATGTCATTACCCGTGACGGAAAAAACTATGCGGTTGTGAACAGTTTGACGAACAGCTTATACTCGTTAATTTGGAACAGCGCGACATTTGCAGATCTGGAAGGACATTGGTCTAAAAATGCGGTAAACGATATGGCATCCAGAATGGTCATAAATGGTGTTGACGGCAGCCATTTTAAACCGGATTCCGCAATCAACCGTGCAGAATTTGCCACTATTCTAGTAAGGGCGCTTGGGCTGGCCGAGAATGGTAAAACCGCAGCTTTTGCGGATGTAAAATCCAGTGACTGGTACTTAGGTGCTGTAGCGAAAGCACAAGAATTTAAAATGATTGAAGGATATGAGGATGGAACGTTCCGTCCCCTACAAACAATCACACATGAAGAAGCGTTGGTAATGATCGCTAGAGCTATGAAAATTGCAGGCCTAGAAACAAGAATCAGCCAAACGGAAACGGAAGGTTTATTATCCGGCTTCTCCGACAGTATGGAAGTTAGTGAATGGGCTAAACAAGCAACGGCTGCAACAGTTAAATATCAGTTGGTTGAAGGTTCCAATATCGGACTACAACCAACGAGCGAAATAACTAGAGCAGAAACAGCTGTTATCGTTCAACGGATGCTTGTAAAAGCTAATCTGATTCAAGTAAAACCATAAGTTAACACACAGGATTCGAGTAGACGTCGAGGACTAACTATTCAGCCCTTTCACTTCCTTATAGGAAGTCGAAAGGGTTTTGTTTCTGTTTTTGATACAAACTGAGCAACACACAGGTAAGGGAACGAGAGTTCGCCTTCATTGTACAATCGTATATCTTTCTTAGAATAAATCCCCCCTATAAACTTAAGCCTATACCCAAGACCAGTATCCTTCATACGTTGTATGATGCACGGTATTTGTACGCAAGAATAGTCAATAACTCACAGGGAGATGGCGTTGTGATATCGAAAACGGGACTTACGGGGCGTGTGATCTTCAAAGGAGATACGGGGTATAATGCGGCACGAAAGAATTGGGATCCTCATACGG
The DNA here is from genome assembly GCF_059692055.1 of Paenibacillus sp. J31R109. Taxonomy (NCBI): domain Bacteria; kingdom Bacillati; phylum Bacillota; class Bacilli; order Caryophanales; family Paenibacillaceae; genus Paenibacillus; species Paenibacillus sp. J31R109. The sequence continues at coordinate 318,346 of NZ_JCAUAR010000006.1, forward strand.
ATAGATTTCCGAAAGTATTTGTTTTTGCTCAAAGAACTGTTGATGTAGCAAACGCTATTAGATGGGCACGTAAAAATAATGTCCCCATTCGCCCAAGAAGTGGAAGACATGCATTGGAAACGAACCTGTCACAAGTCAATGGAGGCATTGTTATTGATGTAAGTGAGATGAAGAAAATTCAACTCAACAGAAAACTTGGAACAGTTGTTGTGGAATCAGGTAATCGAGTGGGAAGAATAGTAGATAAGCTTGCCCGAAAAGGTTTTATCGCACCTTTTGGTGACAGCCCTACTGTTGGCATCGGTGGAATCACACTCGGTGGAGGAATCGGGCCACTCCTACGGACGATCGGGCTCATAAGCGATAACCTTCTCGAAATTGAAATGGTTGATGCGAAGGGAAGAGTAATCGTTGCAAATAACAAACGTAACTCTGATCTCTTGTGGGCTTCCCGCGGTGGTGGCGGTGGTAACTTTGGCGTATATACGAAGTACAAATTTAAAGTACTTCGCGCTCCTGCCAAGGCAACCGTCTTCCAAATCACGTGGCCATGGAAACAGTTTGAGGCAGTCGTAAAGAAATGGCAGATTTGGGCTCCTTCAACTAGCACTAAACTAGGCAGCGAGCTAAATGTTGGTCCTAAAAATGGCGGCAATGTGAGTATGTTAGGGCTGTACCTCGGTTCAAAAGAAGAAGCCGTGCGCTTTCTAAAGCCTATTTTAAGTGTCGGAACTCCGACTAAAAAAACCATCAAGTTCTTGCCGTACTTGGAAGCCACGAAGTTTATGTTAGCTCCCGATCCGATACTTACACAGAAGTTCAGTAATCAATTCTCAAGTGGTTTCGGCAGATGTCCATTCCCAGATAAAGCCTATAAGACTATGCGTGAATTCCTTGAAAAAGCAGAGGCGGGTACTCCGGCAGGATTCTTCTTCCTCAATTGGGGTGGAGCTGTACGCCGCATCGCTCCTAAAGCTACCGCGTTCTACTGGCGTGATCCAAAATTCTATGTAGAGTGGAACACCTCGTGGGTTAAACCACCTCATGCAGCTAAAAATATTGCGCTAGCTCGGAATACCAGGAAGAAGTTACAGCCTTATATCGTAGGGTCCTATATAAACGTTCCGGATCAAGGTATAAAACATTCTGGACCAGTATACTATGGTAAGAATTATGAAAGGCTGCGGAGAGTAAAAGCTAAGTATGACCCTAATAACGTGTTTAACAATCCACAAAGTATTCCACCAGCGAAGTGATTGCATTAAATGTTAAGGTAAAACTATAGGGGTTCTCTCCCTAAGGGCTCATACAAAAAACCACGCTCCCGAAGGATCGTGGTTTTTATCGTATGGAGCCTAGAGGGATGTCTGAATCCTGATTTAAATGGTTGACGATGCTTACTCGAAGGGGACTCTTAGCGGTAGATTCAGACGCCGTGCTCCTTCGCCTTAGAGTAAGCTGCTCCAGTGCCTCTTTCCGTAAAGAATCCGAATAATTGTAACGGTTTCTTCTTGTTCCGAGACAATATAGAAAACGATATAAGAGTCCACATGTAAATGTCGAATACCACTCGCTGCCAATCGTTTATCACGAACTAATCCGTTTCTAAAAGGCATTTGTTCTAATTGAAAAGTTGCCTCAGCGATTCTGCCAATTAATTTTCTTGCAGTTGTCGGATTCAATAATTCGTTTGCGATATAGTTAGCGATGTCTCGCAAATCCGCTTCTGCCAGTTCAGTGATCACTAATTGATATTTTAGACTCACTCTTGAATCCCTTGTTCGATGTCTGCTAGCGCCTCACGAAAAGGTCGAACCTTCTGCTTCTTCAATGCATCCATGCCTTCATCCAGCAACTTATACAGTTCGAACTTTCCAACTATTTTTTCGTACGTTTCAATACTCATTACAGCCAAATCACCTTGGCCATTCTTCGTAATGTATACAGGTTCATCATATTTATGGCAATACTCTGATATCTCGTTATAATGATTTCTTAGATCTGAGCTTGGTCGAATAGTGGGCATGTTAATTCTCCTCCCGGTCAATATATCGTTATTTTATCAAAATAACGATATACACTCAAGGTCATTGAACCTTATTTTGTGTAATTCTAATAATAAAAATATTCGAATTTCGAAGCCACTCCGCTCCGTCCGCGCGGGCGAACCCTGAGGGGTTCTCTCCCTAAGGGCTCATACAAAAAAACACGATCCCGAAGGATCGTGTTTTTTATCGTATGGAGCCTAGGGGGATGTCCGAATCCTGATTTAACTGGCTGACGAAGCATACTCTACGAGGACTTTTAGCGGTGGATTCAGACGCCGTGCTCCTTCGCCTTCAGCTCCGTCCGCGCGGGCGAACCCTGAGGGGTTCTCTCCCTAAGGGCTCATACAAAAAAACACGATCCCGAAGGATCGTGTTTTTTATCGTATGGAGCCTAGGGGGATCGAACCCCTGACCTCATCGCTGCCAGCGATGCGCTCTCCCAGCTGAGCTAAGGCCCCGTGATGTCGCTTACAAACGTCGACTTTTTGTATTATACATGAATATGCGGTGACAGGCAATAGCTGAAAAATAGGATTTATCTTGTAGTTATGCATCTATCATGCTCTATGTCCATTCTGTAGCAAAAGGGAGCGAACATTGTTTTCATGCTCATTTTCATGCTAACCTAGTAGTATAAACTAGTAGATCGTTTGGGAGTGACGAAGAAGTGTCAAACGCGGTGTTGTATTGGATTTTTTTAGGTATCGCTTTTGTTTTGCCTTTCGGTATCGGAGTTCTTTTGATGAGAAAAACCAACCGACTCGGATTCTCGTTTTGGATCACGACGGCTCTGAATATTGCGCTGACTGTGCTTGCCGTTTTTTGGTGGAAATCCGTGACAACGGACAAGTTTCAAATGATGTTCGGTATGGCTTTTTATGGCGTCTCCGCGGTGAATGTCATGGTTCTTGAATTTTTCGCTTTGTTCAGCATTCGTAAAAAAATGAATTCGTAAGAGGAAGGGGCCGTTATGCCGAAGTTAACTGGATCAAAAACGGTATTCTACGTGTTCCTAGTAGCCGCTATCCTCTGGATGGCTTTCATTTATATGAAATCAGCCGAGCCGTATTCAGAGCAAAGCATGAAGCCCTATTTGGAATCGAAATTTTCCAGCGAAAAGTTGAAAGAGCATCTGCCCAAAGTGAAATTCACGTATGATAAGCAGGTGATTTCATCGCAAGATCCCATTGATTTAATTGAATTTCTCATAAGAAAAGCAGGGCACGTTAGCGAATACGCTTTGCTTGCCCTGCTCTGGTCGATAGCTTTACTAGCGAAGCCTGTCAGAATGAACATAGCTTTGTTCAGCTCCTTCCTCATTTCATTGCTGTATGCAATGACGGATGAATGGCATCAATCGTTCGTGAAAGACCGAACGGGGCACGGTATCGACGTCGTCGTCGATGGAGTCGGTATAGTGTGTGGGCTCATTCTGATTGTCGTGATTGTCGCCATACGAAATCGAATTAAATCCAGAAGAACAAGCTAGCCAGTAGCACGGAAACTTTTCTTTTTCGAACCGCTTTCCATTTCCAATGTTCGCGGGATTGGCTTTCCAAGTCGTGTTGCTGCCACTCCATCAATTTCTCTGATACATAGAGGTCTGTTGGTTGCATATGTGAATCACTTCCTTTCTTTTCCTGATACGCTTAGTTTACGCTGGAATAAGGGGAACAAAAAGAGTATAATTCACTTCAATGATTTCCCCTTTTTAGAAAGGATGTTGAAGATGCAGCTGCTTACTCATTTTTTGGAGCTACGCGCGGGTTTTGAGCATGGGATTGAGCATGAGCCACAGCCTATTACATTAGAGGAATTAGCCGAGCGATTGTATTGCTCAACACGGAATGTGAAGATTCTTTTAAAAAAGATGACCGACCAGAATTGGATTTCATGGAAACCAGGTCGTGGTAGAGGGAATATTTCTGAGCTTACCTTTTTGGTTTCTTCCGAGGACATGATCTCGAAACAAGCGATGGCGCTTGCGAATCGAGGCGATTATTTAGGTACGATTGAGCTGATTCATCAACTCGGCAAGGGAGAAGCACTTCAGGACTCCTTTATCGAGTGGTTGTTCAGCTTTTTTGGCTATCGCGCCATTGAGCATGAGGAGCGATTTAAAGATACCTTGCGTGTGCCTGTTTACAAATGGCTGGTAACACTGGACCCTGCGCACTCTTTCTTTGCATTTGATTTTCATCTGGTAAGTCAAATTTTCGATACCCTTATACGCTATAACCCGCAGACAAAGGTGATCGAGCCGCACTTGGCTCATTACTGGGAAATCAGCGAGGATGGCTTGTATTATACGTTTTATTTACGCAAAGGTGTGCTGTTCCATCACGGCAGAGAGATGACAGCTCATGATGTGAGCTACACGCTATCGCGATTAAAGAAGTTAGGCGAGTCGGCGACGCAAGGTTGGATTACCGAGAGCATTGAGGCCATTACAGTCCTGAATCGAAGTGCAGTCGCCATTGAATTGAGTCAACCGAATGTGCTGTTTCTTCAACAGCTGGCGCATACCTCAATGGCTATTGTTCCAGAAGAAATCTGCCAGGATAATGAATCCATATTCGGACGCATGCCCATTGGAACAGGACCGTTCCGGCTAGAGAGAAACGACGATTACATTTGCAAATTGCGTGCGTTTGATAGCTATTTCGGTGTTAGGCCTCACATGGATCTCATCGAATTTTGGCTGTTGCCCTCGGATCTCCAAGAAGCAACACCAAGCTGGGATAAGATCCAAGTGTACCGTGGGCAGTCAAATTCCAGTAAACCTGTAGGTGTCATTGATAAAGACTCAGAATGGCATCAAATTGAACAAACAATCATGGGCTGCAGTTTATTAACATTTAACCGTACTAAGCGTGGCCCGCAGTCCCATCCCAACTTTCGTAAAGCGGTTGATCTGGTCATAGATCGTGAGCGTATGATTGAAGAGTTAGGGGGCTTTAGAGAGGCACCTGCTCACAGTTTTATCCCTACGATGGAGCCGTTAGTGAAGTCAAGAACGGATAAGATTGAAGCGAAGCGTTTACTGGATGAAATGGGTTACAACGGTGAGACCTTACATATGTATGTCTATCGGAATAATAATGATGATGCAATGTGGATTTGCCAGCAGTGCGCACAGATTGGTATTCCCATTGAGATCACGATCCGGAGTGAATCGGATATGACGCAAATGGCTACCATTGACGAAGCCGATCTTATTTTTTATCACATCTGCATGGAAAGCAATTATGATCTTCATATTATTCAAACATTGAAACAAAGCAACAGCTATGTCCGGGCACATTTGAACACAGAACGATTGGCGTGGGTAGATGTGCAAATGGAAGAGATTTTGAGTAATCCTAGTCTGGATGAGCGTATTGTATGTTTACATGAATTAATAGCCGAGCTTCAAGCGGAGAAATCGTTCTTATTCGTCCTTCATCGGTCTCAACAAACAACCTATCATGACTCCATCAAAGGGGTAACGATTAATGATTTAGGCTGGATTGATTTCCGGGAGATCTGGTTTACGCCTAGTGTCTGAAAATATAAAAAAATGCGAATATACATCTTTTTCCACTAAAGAAGTTGCGATCTATTAGGAAAGATGCGAATATGCATCTTTTTCCACCAAATTGCTCCTTTTTATGGAACATCGGTAAAAAAGGATGTATTTTCGCAGCAATTCTTCGATAAACGGTCGATTCTCCTTAAAAAAGATGTATTTTTGCAGTTCTCTACTCCTATCGGCCTATCGAGATGCGTAATGGGGTAAAAAAAAACGACCCTATGGTCGTCTCGGTGCAGGTGGCTCAAAGCGGTTTTCCATCGTCATCCAACGCCCATTAGCAACGAAAAAGCCGATGAAAGCGAATACGAGGAGTCGAATAGGAATCCAAACGGAATTAATGGATTGAAAGCTGATAAATTCAATGATTGTCGTGAGTAACGCTGCTCCGATTCCCCAAGGCACGATCCCAAACATGATTAAATATCGAGAGCGACCTAATTTTTTTCTTTTTAGCCATACTTCTTTCTGCGAATCTTTCATGACAAAGCTCCCCTTTTTCTTTCTAGTATAGCACTGCTGACGAAAAATCTCGAATGATAGCTGCCAGAATATCGATAAGTTGATCTTATTAGGAGGTTATTCTAGATGAAACGTTATGTCCTTGCTTCAATGAGCCTATTCCTGTTGTTACTACTTACCGCTTGCTTCGGGTCAAAGAATACGGAACCTTCGTCCACGACATCGAACGGCATTTCGTTAACGAATATGTTCGAACCGACGATTTTCGATCATCCCGTCGGAATTGAGCATCGCGTTGGCAAACCGGAGCTGTTGTATATCGTCGAGCAGCCTGGTCGCATCTTGAGTGTGAATATCAATAAGCCGAAGGAAAAGCCATCTCTCGTCCTAGATATTACTGCTCGCGTCAACGATAGTGGAAATGAACAAGGATTACTTGGATTAGCCTTCCATCCCAAACATCCGACTCAGGCTTACGTGAATTACACGACCGAAACGCATACGATTATCGCACGTTATGACGCTGATCCTGCTAACCCTGCTCTTCTAGATCCAAAAAGTGAGAAAGTGTTGCTTACCTTCAAACAGCCGTACCCTAATCACAATGGTGGACAATTGGCATTCGGTCCTGATGGCTATTTATACATCGCAACTGGTGATGGCGGCAGCAGCGGGGATCCTCAAAATAACAGCCAGAACCTGCAATCTTTACTTGGCAAAATACTTCGTATCGACGTAGATAAACAAGCAAATGGGCTCCTCTATGCGATTCCTGCTGACAACCCTTTTATTAACAAAGGAGCTAAAGAAATCTATGCGTATGGACTACGGAATCCTTGGCGATTCAGTTTCGATTCCGTTACAGGGAAGCTCTGGGCAGCAGATGTTGGTCAGAATAGATTTGAAGAAATTAATATCGTGGAAAAAGGTAAAAATTACGGTTGGCGCATTCAGGAAGGATTCGAGTGCTACGAACCGAAAACTGGCTGCAATAAAACTGGTTTAGAGCAACCACTGTTTACCTATGGCCGTGATCAAGGTGTCTCCGTCACCGGAGGATATGTATACAGGGGCATAAAGGTGCCAGAACTTAAAGGCTGGTATGTCTATGCCGATTATGGCACAGGAAATATATGGGCAATGTCGCTAGCCAGTGATGGCAAGGTTACAAATAAAACCCTGCTAGCATCAGGTCTGCATATCGCTTCCTTCGGTACGGATGCAGCTGGTGAATTGTACTTATGCACACAGGATGGCAAAATCATGAAAATCGTATAGCGGATGATATCATGGAGGGAGGCCGTATTACGGCTACCCTCCTATTCTTGATCCGCAAGAAGCAGAACCCAGCCAGGTATGCGGGTTACCTGCCCAACACCACCCAAGCTTCGGCCTCTTCTCGCTAATCCATAAAGCCGTGACTCTTCGATCACCGCAACGAGAGCCGAGTAAAGAGAAGCCGTTATTTTTCTGCAATCTATCTGGATAATGGGTAATTAAGCTAATTCCCTCCTCTAGCGTAAGTGGGAGACGGTTTTCCTGCGCAATGAGGGTAAATGCTGCATTCGGTGTCACATTGAGCGTGCTTTTTCCTGTATCGATATCTGTTATCAAATAGGCTCTACCTTCTGGAAGCTGTATCCCCTCAACAGGCTCAAATCTACTGAGATCATGCACATCCATAACACTGAACCCATTCTTCCCTTCGCGCTCCACAAGCTGCATCGCTTGCTCAGCATGTACCCAACAGCTTTTTATCACAATGACAAATGAAATGATCGCTCCTTGCACTTCGATGGAGACAGGATTTAATTCGAGGACTTTATTCCTAAGCGGCGCCAATTCCTTCATGAATTCCTCTTCAGTTACACCAACTACCTGGGGATATTCTCTATGGATCAAATTACTGATTTGTCGATCAAATTCTGCATTAAATTCAGCATTAAACATGTGTCAGCATGTGCCTCCTCAACAAAAATCTAAGCTGTTCCGAATAGTACTAAGCCCATATTTGCATTCTTTTTAACGTCATCATGACTTCAATCAACGCCTTGTAACTTCGAACAATCGACTTCGTTGAACCAAAATTCATGACGATATGCGTTTCCGATTCTGGATGGCTAAACATATGGGTTCCGAGTATCCCACTGTGCCCTTGGAGTCTTGGAAGTCCTCTGAGCAAAAAGAAAAATTCCTCGAAATGAAGTTCCATCATACCTAACCCATAATGAATGCCACTTCGAAATTTATGCTTAAAGGTCGTCATGGCTTGTAGCGATGTTTGACTGATGCATGTTCCATGATGGAGTGCTTTTTGAAAAATGAGGAGATCCTGGGGAGTCGTCACGATGCCCCCACCCGCCCAATCGCAGCTTAAGCTTGGAAAACGGCTGATTTCAACTGTGTTTAACCAGATATCTTGAATGGGTTCTGCTCTCTCCTGTTGGGGCTGGGGAAAGAACATCAAGTACGAATCATTCATTTGCAGGGGACTGAATATGTCGAGGTGCAAGTTCTCACTAAAGGATCTGCCTGTGATACGCTCGATCATCCGTCCAAGCAGAATATATCCCGTATCGGAGTAATGGAAGCACGATTCAGGGGGACCATGATTGAATTGATTGTTCCTCGTAAAATCTAGTAAGGCATCCGGTGTCCACACTTCATCGGGATTGGCAATGATGCGTTGGATGAACGAAGGCTTGTGCAGGACAGGATCTTCAAAGTAATCAGCCACACCCGAGGTGTGCCCTAAGAGCTGATGGATAGTCACTTGACTCGCATAGTCAACTCCTCGATACACGAAGAGATGGGTTAACTCCGTTGGTGTTACGTACTTACAAATGGGATCTCCTAGTGAAAGATGACCACGCTCAACGAGCTTCATGATGATGACAGCTGTAAACACCTTCCCAATACTGGCTGTATGAAAAGGTTGATTAAGGGAGACTGCTGCATCCTTATTGGCGGATATTCTCCCTGCAGCATAGCGATAGGTAAACCCGCTGCTTTCCATCCATACTTGTAAGCTGGTTTGATGACGGCTGTTCTTAAGTAATCGTGAAAAGTACGCATCGAGATGCTGAGAAGCTCGTTCCTTGCTCCATGCTTTTCGAACAAACATCGCCATATGAATCCTCCCCTGACTCATTGTGTTCCCGGACGCCCAATGCTACTATTAGCAATATATCTTAGCGTAATATATGGACAAGTCTTACGTCAACACACCTAGGGGGAGTCGCCACATGGAATTTGTCATTCTCGGTTTATTAATTTTGAAGAATCAAACGGTTTATGAGCTTAATAAAGCATTTCAACAAGGCGTTGCCTTATTCTATAGCGCCAGCTACGGCAGTTTGCAAACAGCATTAAAGAAATTAGTGCAACAAGGTGATATTAACTTTGAGGAGCACGTAGATCGGGGACGGAATAAAAAAGTTTATGTCATATCCGATAAAGGCAAAGAGGCTTTCTATTCGTGGATGGGCTCAGAAATACCCACAAGCAGGCTAGAATCCACAGCCCTAGCTAAAGTGTTCTTCTTGGGACTCGTGGAATCCCTTGCAGATAGACGAGCCATCCTTATTCAAATCATCACCCAAATTGAAAAAGTAGAGACAGAACTCCAGCACATGGACAAGGGGCTTCAGAACATTCAAGTTCCAGCCCCTTATGCAGAAATCCTTACTTATCAGATCAAAACGCTCGATTATGGGATTCGTTCGCACTCTTTTGCAAAAGAATGGTTCAAAGCCCTTCTTGGCGAGCTTCCATCAGATACACCATAAATCAAACGCGCCGCTTATTTGTTTGTAAAACTAGGCTAATTTCATCCCAAGCTGTTTCACTTTCTCTAACCATTTGGTTCGTTTCTCTGGGGAGGATGGCTTCACGGGCCCAATCTCCGTAATTCGTACAGGCGTAATTCCACAAAATTGTAATACATTGTGTTTCATCACACGGTACCCTGCATGTTTGTTAACCCAACGGCTGTACCAAGCAGGGGTATCTGTCGTTACAATGAGATGGGCAGATTTTCCGGTCAGAAGCTTATCCCAGAACGCGGATTTCTCCCGATATTTGAAGGCGAATCCGGGTAAAAAGCTGCGATCAATAAAGCCCTTCATCATGGCAGGCATGGCGCCCCACCACGTGGGATAGATAAAGACAAGATGATCTGCCCAGCGAATTAATGCCTGCGCTTTTAACAAATCATCTTCAAGCTCCGTGCGCTGACGATAGCCAAACTGTAGATTGGGATCAAAAGCCAATGCGTGAATATCGATGCGCTGAATAACCGAGTTGCTATTCGAGACTCCGGCGATATAAGCGTCGGTTAATGCTGCACAATAGCTTTCGGGATCAGGGTGCCCATTAATAATAAGAATATTGGATTTCAAGATGATTTCCTCCTTGTTTGCGACTATAATCAGCATAGAATACCTGTGGAGAGAAATGAATGATCAAGCACGCAATCCAATTGCTTATTTGCGCAAAGGAGGGATTTTCAACTTGAAAAGTCAAGGAGTTGCCATCTCCATGGTGTACCCCATTATGAAAACGCTCGTTCATAAAGGCTATAACACGGAGCAATTTTGCCAATTCGCTGCCTTTGACGCTAGTCTTCTGCGAGATGTTGAGACGCGCATTTCAGGCGAAGAGTTGGAGCGCATAACGATCGCCGCGGCACAATTCACACAAGACGAGCATTTCGGCTTGCATCAAGGGCAAATGATGGAGTTTAGCGATATGGGCATTCTTGGCTATGTCATGATGCATTCCGCTTCCGTCCTTGAGGCGCTAACGGCTTATCAAAGATATAATGTGCTGCTCTGCAGCGGGTTTAATTTGGACTGGAACATGCATGATGATCATGTGGAGATTGCTATGTTTTTACAGCATCCCGAACAAGGAACGATGTCTCGACATTGTATCGAAGATATGGCAAGCTCCCTATATCGGTTAATAAGCAGACTAAGTAATCAACGTATTCCACTATTACACGTGTCGTTTAGCCACGATGCTCCCTCGGATGTAACACCTTATGAGTCCATATTGGGCAGGATTCCTCAATTTGGAGCTAGTGAAAATAAGTTGCGATTCCCAAAGGACGTTCTTTCTTATCCTGTTCTGTATTCCGATGCCAAATTATTAACGGTATTTGAAAACATAGCGCAAGAAACGAGGCAGAAACTAACCGAAACAAGCCGTTTCACAGATCAAGTTGTGCAGTGGATGCACGCCTGCCAGCCTTCTTACTTCCCCACCGTACAGCAAACCGCTGATTATTTTCAGATGAGCTCGCGAACCCTCCAGCACAAATTAAAAGAAGAGCGAACGACCTACAATGAAATTTCAACCCAACTACGCAAAGAATTAGCCATGGGCTATCTTCGTAAATGGGAATATTCCGTTGGTGAAATCGCTTATGTCCTGCATTTTTCTGAACCAAGCGCATTCCAAAACGCATTTAAAAAATGGACAGGGGTAACGCCAGGGCAATATCGGGCTAATCTATAAAGAAAAACGACGTTCGATTGAGACTGATTCTAAAGGCGTCGTTTTACCTATTTACAAACCGACGGTCTGTTTATATAATGACTACAGGAACAATTTTCCTATACGGAGGAATCGTCGGATGAAGAATGAAGAACGCCGGGAACTGACCACGCGCAAATTACTCGAGGCAACTAAAGAATTGCTGCTGGTCAAAGGCTGCCATGCCATCACCATGAAGGATATTATGGAGCTATCCTCCCTTTCTAAAGGAGCTATCTTTCACTACGTCAAAAGTAAAGATGAAATTTACGCTTGGGTGCTGCATGAACGGCTAGAAGCCATCCATACGAAGTTTCTGCATGAGACAGAGCAAGCCTCCAAAACGTTTGAAGGCCCTATGCAAAGTATTACCAACAATTTTGCCGCTCTGGAAAATCCAAACGAAATAACGAACAAAATCATCAAATATTTGTTAGGTAAAGAAGATGATCCTACAATCGCCAAGGTGCTTCAACATTTCTATGTGCGTTCCGTTTCCTTTGCGAAGCAGTGGATCTTGCTAGGTCAACAGCATGGCGTAATTGTCGAGACAGTTCATGCGGACCAAACCGCTGAGATGTTTGTACTCCTATCGCTTGGCCTGCGTGTGCGATCTTCTTTTGGAACCCCTTCGGAGAGTCTTTCAAGTGAAGTTTCGACGTTTATGTCTGCGATTTTGAAAAAATAACGAACGGGAGGGATTCGTATGGCGCCATTTATTGCGCTAGTTTCATCCTTTATTTTGTTCCGGGGACTTGGTTATCTCGGTTGGACTTATTTCAATGAGTGGCATTCCGCTTTACAAGTCGCATTAGCCATCATGTTACTTTTAACAGCCTCGGCGCATTGGGGAAAAAGAAGACCTGACCTCGTTCGGATGGTTCCTCCCTACTTTCAAAAACCTGCGCTAATTGTTACGATTACCGGATACCTCGAGCTTGCAGGTGCAGTAGGCATCCTATTACCTATTACATCCCTAGCTGCCTCCATTGGCCTAACGCTCCTACTGATTGCTATGTTTCCAGCGAACATCTACGCCGCGCGCGAGAAACTCACGATTGGCGGTAAACCGGTGCCTCGGTTGGCTATTCGGGTTGCGTTGCAGGTTGTCTTTATTGGGGCGACGGTTTTGGCATCGCCGTTGTTTGGATAGAACTCATCGTCATTTGTGGTACAATCATGTAAAAAAGGAGTTGCTGACATGCAAAAGATCAATCCATTCTTATGGTTCGACGGCAATGCCGAAGAGGCGATGAACTACTACACCTCCATATTCAGCGATTCCAAGATTGAAAATGTCCAACGCTCTGGCCCCGAAGGAAAGGTCATCTCAGGTACATTTCTGCTCAATGGGCAACGGTTTATGGTTTTAAATGGCGGGCCATTATTCAAATTCACACCTGCTCTGTCTTTGTTCGTCAATTGTGATACGCAAGCTGAGGTCGACTTCCTGTGGGAGAAGCTATCTGAAGGCGGAGAACCTCAACGCTGCGGTTGGATACAGGATAAATTTGGCTTGTCGTGGCAAATCATTCCCACAGTATTGGGTGAATTGCTCTACTCTGAGGATCCTGTGAAATCCAGACATGTCATGAATGCAATGTTCGGCATGCAGAAGATCGATATTGCCGCGCTGAAGCGAGCCTATGAGAGTTAAGTCTCCTTGCATTTGACTGGCAGATTTACTTTCCATTATCATAGAGAAGTACAAATAACTTATTGAGGTGATCCTATCGTGGCCGTGCAATCGGATAAAATTTTTGTGAATCTCCCCGTCAAAGATTTGGACAAGTCTGTCGCTTTTTTCACCTCTATTGGGTTCACTTTCAACCCCCAATTTACAGATGAAAATGCTACTTGCATGGTGATCAGCGAGCACATCTATGTCATGCTTTTGGTCGAGAAATATTTCCAAACTTTTACGAAGAAAGCCATATCCGACGCTACGAAAACGACAGAAGTACTCGTTGCTTTGAGCTTCTCTAGTCGAGAAGAAGTGAGCGAACTCATCGAGAAGGCTGTAGCCGCTGGTGGGACACTATACAGTGATCCTAACGATCACGGTTTCATGTATCAACATAGCTTCCAAGATCTAGACGGACATCAATGGGAATTGTTCTGGATGGATCCGAACGCAGGGAATCAATAATGAACGTAGAGGTGGTGAGAGCGAATCTCACCGCCTTTTTTTCTGCCAGGCATTCACCTTCCGAATATCCTGCATATTCTTTGTTTTTTACGGCATATTCTTTGAAAATTGAAGCTACCCTCCACTCTCTCTAGCAGGATAAGAGGCATCGTTGTATGATAGAAGAGATTCCTATTCCTAGTAAATGAGAATAATGGTGATTCGATGAAAATACTGCGCAGTCCACTAAAGACATTACGCGGAAAGATCCTGATCTCCTTATTTTTTCTGATTATTATCCCGGTTGTTATCATCCTTTACCGATTCTATAAATCCTCTGAAAATATTGTGCAAATTCAGCTCAACCAATCGAATCAAGCAGCTGTTTCCCAGAAAGCCACTGCCATGAACGATATGGCCGTTCGTATGATTACGGCTTCAAGTCTCATTATTAATGATCCGGAGACGGAAAAATTTCTAAAAGAACCTGCGGATTGGTCTACGAATTACACGTCCTTCATTAAGCTCACAAGCCTGCTCAAAAAACTATCCAACGTCAAAGATCTCCTGCTCGACAGCACAACGCAAATCGGAATATACGACAATAGAGGCTATACCCAAACGACTTGGTCGGCAGTAACTCCATCGAGTGTGCAAGAGTTTTACAAGGAAAGTTGGTACAAACCAACCTTGGAACGTAATGGGTTTCCATATTGGACGGTTCCCTACTCGCTTCCCTCTTCGATTAATCAAGATCTCATTGTAATGACAAGACAAATAAATGGCGAATACACAAGTAATTATGGTGTTTTTTTTATCAGTGTGCCGATCCCCTTATTTTTCTATCCGAATGATGAAATTCGTAAACAACAAGATTCAGGTATCTTCGCTGTACTTGTCGATCAAAACCAAAAACGCTTACTCGGCGATCATGCAGCAGCAGATTTATTAACGAATGGGGCTCTTCAGAACGTACGCACCAACGCAAACGGCATTCAAGAAGTGAAGATCAATGACCAGGTCTATTTCATAAATGATGCTTACGTCCCTCAACTTGGATGGAAACTTATTCAATTCATGAATCAGAAGGATTTCGTTACACAGCTCAGCCGGGCCAAAGACAAATCAATTACCTGGGTTGTTGCTTGGTTCCTCCTGTTTGCTATAGCTTTCATCGTACTTATGCTTCGTGTAACAAGTCCTTTCAAACAGCTAGCCAAGTCGATGACAAAGGTAGGTAAAGGGGAATTTAATACGCTAGTCACTGTAAAAGGTGAAGACGAGATTGCGATGTTAGGCAATAACTTCAATCGCATGGTCATGCATCTGCAAGACCTCATTTCCGATTTATACGATGAACAGCGACGCAAGCAGAAAGCGCAGTTTCAAGCGCTGCAAGCACAAATTAATCCGCACTTTCTACTCAATACACTCAATTCCATCAAATGGATGGCACTGCTCTCAGGGGCAGATCATATTAGTGAAATGATTACTAAGCTTGGAAAACTGCTAAATTTCACGATGCGGAATGAACAAGAGTTCGTCACGTTACAAGAAGAACTCGACTATTTGCAGGTCTACCTCTCCCTCCAAGAAATACGCTATCATGATCAGATCCTATTTACCTATCGCATCCCTGACGCGCTGCTCGACTGTGAAGTTTTGAAATTCACGCTGCAACCCGCTGTTGAAAACAGTATTATTCATGGTAATCGCTTCCCGCTTCTCATCGATCTTCAAGCTGAAGAAGTTGGTGGCAATCTTCATATTGTGATGCAAGATAATGGTGTTGGGATGAGTACGGCGCTGATTGAGCAGGTCGAATCTTCCCTGAATCAGCCTCACGCGAAGTTTAGCGGCATTGGTATACGCAATGTTAACGAACGCATCAAGCTCCATTTTGGCGTGCAATACGGCATGCAAATTTCGAGTGTGGAGGGTGAAGGCGTCCGGCTGCAACTGGTGCTGCCTTTGAAAAGGAGGAATACGGATGCTGAGAATTCTGATCGTAGATGATGAAATCCTTGTGCGCATTGGTTTGAAAACGATTATCCCGCGAGATAACGAGGAGTTTATCGTCATCGGCGAAGCTGCTAATGGCGTGGAAGCACTGAAATTATTAGAAGCGCAGCCCTGTGACGTAGTCCTCACGGATATCCGTATGCCTGAGATGGACGGACTAGAATTACTGAAACAGATCCGTGAGCGCTGGCCAGCGATAAAATGTCTCATTTTATCCAATCATCACGACTTCAACTATGTACAGCAAGCACTTAGGCTAGGTGCGATTGAATATGTTACGAAATTAGAAATCAACCCCTCCGAGCTGATGGAGAAACTGCGTGCTATTCAAGATCAACTTCTCATTGAAAAGCAAGGGCAGAATGCGAAAACCCAGCTTGAACAGAAGGTGAATCAATATAGCAACGAGGTGAAAGAGAAACGGTTGCGTGAGCTCCTCCTCTCTCATGTGTCACGCGGGGAAATTGAACAGGTGTGGCGAGAATTCCAGCTTGAGTTATTCGCACCCCGCTTGTCCGCAGCCGTCATTCAAATTGAAGCCTACGAGGAATTAACTCAGCAAAACAGGTTCCAAAGCGATCGCCTTCTCACCTATACCGTGAAAAACGTCCTCAATGAAATTCTCAAAAAGTATGGGAACGGGGAATTAGTTGAAATTGCCTCGGGTAAGTTCTGCGTGATATCGGGTCAAATTAATCCGAATATGCTCGTCGAAATGCAGAGCGCGGTACAATCTTTTCTGAAAATTTCATTGGCCTTTGGCGTATCCCCTTCCTACGAGGACACATTCGCTCTCCATCACGCCTATGACAAAGCAGATTATGCTTTAAGCTACCGATTCTATTATGGGGGCTCGTGCATCGTATACTATGATCACTTACAAGTAACGAATCCCGTCCTATCTGAGCCATGGCAGGAAGAAGAATGGATGAAACGTATCGAGGAAGGTGACGAAGTCAGCTTAAGAGAAAAGATAGCAGCCTGGACAGAGGAACTTTGTCGCAATAAAAATATCCCCCCCTCCATACTGCGTGAGCAATGGCTTCGTCTGCTTCATATTTTCGCGCGCTGTTTGAAAACCGATGGAGGCGACATCTACTCCGTCACGCTGCACGAACAACAGTATCCGTACCATGTGATTCGGAATGCCGAAACCTTGCAGCATTTGTCTAACTGGTTCATCGGATGGCTGCCCATCTTCTTCGCTTACAAGCGTGAGCATGGGAAAGAGAAGCTTCGTCCTGAGATTCAAATGGTCATCCGTCAAATTATGGAGAAGTATAATTTACCGCTCAAAGTCGCTGATTTAGCGAGCACTGTCGGCTATACCGAAAATTATTTGAGTATCTTGTTCAAGAAAGAAACGGGTAAAACGATCACAGACTATATGACAAATGTTCGGATGAAAAATGCCCGCGAGCTGCTCAAGAATCCTGATTACAAAATATTCGAAATTTCGGAACTCATCGGTTATGCCGACCCCAATCATTTCAGCCGCAGTTTCAAGCAAATGGAAGGCATGTACCCGACCGAATTTCGAAAGCTCCTATTCGGGCATCGAACATCGTAGAATAATGCTTACTTCGTAAAGAATACTCCGTGTCTTTTTGGGAAAAATTGCATTACGATTTAACTACCAAAAGAAAAGGGGATGAACAAATTGAAAAAAGTACTTGGCATGGGAGCTTCACTCGCTCTTGCTGTAAGCGTTCTCGTAACCGGTTGCTCCAAAGCACCTGAACCATCACCTTCCGCAGCTGCATCCGTTGCACCTGCTGCCACAACAGCAGCGGCTACACCTACACCAGAAGCACAGAAGCCAGTTACCCTTAAATTCTGGGGAGGGGTTCCACCAGAAAGCGGCCCTCAAGATGCGGTTGACGCATGGAATAAAGCGAATCCTACCATTAAGGTCGAATATACACGGTATGTGAATGATGATCCCGGTAACCTGAAACTCGAAACCGCCCTACTCTCCAATACAGATGCACCTGATATTTACATGAACTACGGTGATGCCTATATGACCAAACGCCAAGCTGCTGGCATGGCAGAGCCTTTGGATGATCTAATCGCCAAAGCCGGCTTCGATGTTGAGGGTATTATCGGAGCGGCGAACATTAAGAAATTCGCTGACGGTAAATATTATTATCTTCCTGCGAATAAGAACTTGGGCGCTGTACTTTTCAATATGAAAGCTTTAGATGCTGCCGGCGAGAAACTCCCAACTGCCTGGACATGGGATGATTTCAGTGCTATGGCCACCAAACTTAACAAAGGGGAAATGAAGGGGACGATGTTAGATCCAGCTCTTGGCTGGTTCGGTGATACCGTTCTCCAAACAGCGAAACCACAAGACTGGGTGATCGCTGCAGATGGCACATCCAACTTCAACAGCCCAGCCATGAAGAAAGGCTTGGAAATGCAGAAGAGCTTGGAAGACAAGGGCGTCATGATGAAATATTCCGAAGCTGTAGCTGGTAAAATCACCGTACAAAATGAACTTCTAACTGGCAAAGCTGCTATGATGGCTTCTCAAATTTATATCATCCGCTATATCAAGGACATCAAGAGCTTCCCGCATGATTTCAAAGTTGCCTTTGCTCCTTACCCGCAATTTACGGCAGGCAGCAATATTAATCCAGGTGGCGGCATGGGCGACTACATGACGATTAATAAAAACAGTAAAAATAAAGAAACAGCTTTCAAATTCATCTCCTGGTATTTACAAGAAGGTAATATGGCTATGGTGCCAGGTGGACGTATCCCAACTAGCAAAAAGGCAGACCCAGCAAAAATCGCCTCTATCCTCATTGGTGATGCGAAGGATCTCATTGATGAAGCATCCTTGAAAGCACTCCTAGCTGGCAACTATACATTCCCAACGTCCTACAATGTTCCTGTTCCTACTGAACTAAGAGCCATCTTTAAAGATGAGATGGAGAAATATTTGCTTGGTGCTCAACCGCTTGACAAGGCTTTGGAAACGATGAAAACGCGTGGAGATACAACGATTAAGGGTGCCAAAAAATAAAGATCATTTCATATGCGTTTCACCAAAATCTCCGACTGCTTCTTGTCGGAGGTTTTTTCAATCAAACTACAGAAAAGATCACGTTCACGCTATGTGATTTCACGCTTGTGCTTGGTACAGTTACGTTAACACATGATTTCGAAAGGGTGTCCTACTATGAAGAAAATCTGGCATAACGCCAAATTCAGGGAAAACCTTGCAGGCTATCTCTTTATTTTGCCTAACTTCTCTGGCTATCTCATCTTCGTCTTGCTGCCCATTCTATTCAGTCTCTATCTCGTCTTTGTCGATTGGGAATATCTCAAAGGGTTCGCAGGAATTGAATGGGTTGGCTTAGATAATTTCAAAGCGCTAGGCAGTGATCCGAAATTCGTGAAAGCGCTGAAAAACAACTTGATCTTTACTCTGGTCAGCGTTCCCGCTTCCATCCTCATAGGACTCCTATTTGCTGTCGTTCTGAACAAGTATGTGTTCTTCAAGCAAACATTACGAACATTGATCTTCCTGCCCTATGTCAGCTCGCTCGTTGCGGTATCCGTCATTTGGAGCATTATGTACCGTGCTTCCAATGGTCCCATCAACCAAGTGCTGAAATCCATTGGAATTGATCATCCCCCTGGCTGGTTGTCGAGCCCGAATTCTGCCCTTTTTGCCATTATCATCATGCAGGTGTGGGTAACGATTGGTTATGCTATGGTCATTTACTTAGCGGGATTGCAAGGCATTTCCAAGGATTTATACGAGGCTTCCGATATTGATGGCGCTTCGAAAGTCCGTCAGTTTTTCCAGATCACCATTCCGATGCTCACACCAACCACCTTTCTCGTCGCCATTACACTCATTATCGGCTCCTTCCAAATCTTTGGACCCGTCAACATTATGACACAGGGCGGTCCTATTGATTCAACGATGGTGTTATCCTATCACATCTACTTACTCGCATTCCGATTCTACAAAATGGGCTATGCGGCTACTGTCTCTTGGGTGCTATTCGCCATCATCTTCCTCGTCACCATTATTCAATGGCAAACCCAGAAACGTTGGCAGCAGCACTTCTAATTGGAAAGGAGATTTCCCCTATGGAAACAACTATTGTATCTACGCCATCTACACGACAAGTGGCCATTGCGAACATGAGAAAGGGCAGCTTCTGGCTTAAGATTTTCGTTACTCTGATCCTAGGTGCGATCTCCATCGTGATGATTCTGCCTTTCCTATGGATGATATCGACTTCCTTCAAAATAAATGGCGACGTCTTCAAATATCCAATTGATTGGATTCCGAATACATGGCATTTTGAGAATTATAAGAAAGTCTGGGCAGGCGCAGATCCCTTCTATTTATTCTATTGGAATTCGATCAAGATCACTGGCATTACGGTTGTAGGTAATTTATTAACGAGTTCCATGGCTGGCTACGCATTTGCCAAAATACGCTTCAAAGGCCGCAACTTCCTGTTTCTACTTTATTTATCTACGATGATGATTCCGGGTCAGGTTTTACTTGTCCCTCGCTTCATCTTGTTCGATCAGTTGCAATTGATTAATACACATGCATCCATTATTTTACCAGGTTTATTTTGGGTCTTCGGCACGTTCTTAATGCGTCAGTTTTTCACCACCCTCCCAGGTGAACTGTTAGAGTCTGCGCGCGTTGATGGCGCCAGTTACTGGCGGACATTTTGGCAAATTTGTTTACCCTTAACCAAACCTGCACTAGTTACACTCTTAATCCTCTCCTTTACTTGGCACTGGAATGAATATGAGAACCCGCTTATTATGCTGCGCGAAAAAAGTTTATACACCATACCACTTGGCTTAACGAGTTATGTTGAAGAGTTTGGTACGAATTATGTGCTCACCATGGCTGCTTCTGTTTCTGGGCTTGTTCCTCTGCTCATCGTCGTAGCTGTTTGTCAAAAATGGTTCGTAGAGGGAATTACAAGCTCGGGACTCAAAGGTTAGTGGGAAGATTGGCTTCCGAACTTATAAGCAAACGGCAAGCTTGGATGAGGTTGAGGTTGTGGTGAACTAACATAAAAAAGGCTATCTCAAGTAGAAATTCTACTCGGATAGCCTTCTTCTTTGTTATTTCGGGTAATAGGAAAATCCCGGATATTTGACCACTGGCCACTTTTCCTTACGCAGCGCATTTAATACCTCTGGACCGACGTTCAAATTCGTACTAACCAGATCGCGTGGCGTAAGCGCCATCCATTGATTTAACGACACATCTTCAAACCGATCACTCTTGAACATTTCCAAAAACCATAGGGATTGCGTACCGGTATTTTGTACATAATGGCCCAAAGCAAAGGGTACATAACCAACATCACCAGCGCGATAATCGAACGTACGCGCATTACCATTCCCAGCAAAAACGGTCATACGTCCCTGTCCAGTCAGGTAGTACTGCCATTCATCGTTATTCGGATGCCAATGAAGCTCTCTCATTCCACCAGGTTCAATCTCAACAAGCGCCGCTGCAATATTTTTGGATATCGGAAAATTCGTAGAATCTACGATTCTAACACTGCCGCCTGGCGTTTTAATTGGGGGTTGTGCCAGCAGTTGATGTTTAAAACTTAAAGGAATAGTCCCATAAGGGGATTGTACCTTCTGACTATCGATCGGACCTGGAACCTTATCTTGATAGATATAGACTTGCTCTTTGGGAATGTTGTTAAAAGCACTAATTGGAACGCCAAAATTGGCGGACAGCACGTCTTTCGGTGTTCGTGAAAACCAGTCGGAGATGGAAATGGTGTTCAAATCAGAAAAGTTACCATCATCGAAAACAAGCAAGAATTCACAATGCTCTAGCCCCTGTATCGAGTGCGGGAGACCCGGCGGGAAGTACCAAAGATCCCCTGGACCCACATCGGCAATAAAATTTCGGCCTTCTTGGTCAATTGACGTGATCCGAGCTGAACCTAATATCATGTAGGACCATTCTGCTTGTTGGTGCCAATGTAATTCACGAACACCACCCGGTGTCAGACTCATATTGACACCAGCCATTGTCGTCGCAATAGGTAGTTCACGAACAGTAACTTCTCGGGACCAACCTCCGAAATTCAATTTCATTGACGTATCGGAAAAAGAAAACTTCAAGTTCGGAAGCAAACCAGCATCCGTTATTGGCGGAACTAACATATTAGGATTCTGAATATCCCGCATAACATTGCGTGGCCCAGAATCAATCCCGCCAGCGCCATCTGGTCGGATAGGCTGTGGAACATTTCCATACACACCTTGATTCCTATTCGGAGTATCCATTCGGTCGTCTCCTCTCCATAAGGTGTAACACATTGTATCTCATCCTAATTGATATATGAGACAATTTCAGCGTTCATTACTTTAGAATCAATAATTCCCCTCATAAATGAATTCATTTATTCGGTATGAAGATCACATATTTCCCCTGGAAATTGGAATAATAAACCTGCGCAACCAACAAATTATAGAAGGAAATTTGGTATGGATATACAAAAGTTGTTCAGGAAGAGTAGGAGATCAGCACCTATTCCGGCGCCAACTACTTGCGTTCCTCCCTCTTCGGTGGAATCTCCTCTGTCCCTAACCTTAGAGGAGAATAGAAAATGGATAGAGCAACAACTCGCCAATTGTTCCGATATTTGCTATCTACCTAGATTTTTTGGCGAAGGGTTGCAATACAGAGCACTTGCTGTTTATTGCGACTCACTTATAAACGATAAAGAATTGATTTTTCTAAAAGACGTGCTCCATGATCTCGTTTTTCAAGAAGCAGGCATGGGAGCAACGACCATTGATCTTAACAAATTAATCTCATTCGTTGAGCATCATGGTGTCTCTTCTCGGAATGTGACGATTATTGACCAATTGCCAATTGTAGAACACAATATCCTGCATGGTCAAGTTGTGATTTTTTTGGATCACTGGAACAAGGCACTGAGCTATAATGCGCTTACTTTAGAATCAAGACAAATTAGTGAACCGATGAATGAACCTGTCGTTAGAGGACCTCAAGAAGCTACTGTGGAGAGTCTGAGAATCAATTTGGGGTTGCTGCGGAACCGTCTGAAAAGCGCTAACTTCAAGATTGAAAAGTTCATTGCTAGCGGAGAGACGCGGACCGAGATTGCCATCGGTTATTTAGCCGGGGCCGTGAATCCACAAACATTAACTGAGTTTAAAAAGCGATTTGATAAAGCCATTCAAGAAGAAATTTTGGAAGTCGCCTATATCGAAGAATTAATTGAGGATTCTACGTATTCCCCGTTTCCACAATATCGGCATACCGAACGTACAGATACGGCTGTTGCTGCACTTCTTGATGGGAAAATCATTGTTCTTACCTGTGGTTCTCCGTCCATTATGATCTGCCCCGGTCTCTTTATCGAGTTTTTTCAATCAAGTGAAGATTACTACATTCGATCCTTGTATTCCTCACTCATTCGATTGCTTCGACTATTTGCATTTATTATGGCTCTTACATTACCGAGTCTCTATATCGCTATCTCTACTTTTCACTCTGAGCTCATTCCCACTGTGTTGCTGTTAGCCATTCTGGATACTCGTGAAGGTATTCCCTTTCCTGCATTCATCGAAGCTTTGTTGATGGAATTTTTCTTTGAAATCATGCGGGAAGCCGGTATCCGACTCCCTAAACCCGTGGGTTCAGCCGTGAGTATCGTTGGAGCTCTTGTCATTGGTCAAGCAGCCATTGAAGCCAAAATCGCTTCGCCCATCATGGTCATCATCGTAGCACTGACGGGTATCGCTTCCTTTTCGTTACCCAATTACAATATGGCTATTTCGCTACGTATCTTGCGCTTCCCCCTAATGATCCTTGCTGCAAGTTTAGGAGGATTCGGTTTCATGATTGGGTTTCTGTTTATATTTCTACATCTAGTTAGCCTACGATCTTTAGGACAGCCCTATCTAACGCCGTGGGCTCCTCTGAAAATACATCAATTGAAGGATGGATTCATACGAGCTCCATTAAAAATCCTCCTCCGCTCACCGCGAAACCGACATCGGCCGAACAGTCACAAAAAGTAACGGCATGACAGAGAAAGAAGGAATTACACCATGAGATGGTTAATGGTGACGACATTATCTGGACTGTTATTATTTGCTTTAACAGGCTGTTGGAACAAAGCCGAATTGGTCGAATATGCCTTTGTACAAGCGGTTTCTGTGGATCTATCCGACAAAGGCAACATCAAATTAACCACGCTTTTCTACAAGCCAAGTGGCAGCAGTGCACTGACAAAGGGAACGAGTACGAAATCCTCGTTCACGATTAAAACAGAAGGCGAAAATGTTTTTGATGCTATTCGGGATGTCACCATCCATTTAGGACGAAAAGCCAAATTGGATCACATGCGTGCCATTCTAGTTAGTGATGAGGTACTGAAGACACATGATATCGGCGTTATTCTTGATTTTTTCAGACGAGATCACGAACCCAGGCCTACCAATTTACTCTTAGTTACGAAAGGGAATGCTGGTGAGTATTTAAATTTAGAGCCGTTTATAGAATATACGCTGGGACAACAATTGCGTTCTATGGATGAAGGCTCCTCGCGATTTGCTTCTAAATCCATGCATCAGAATATCCTGCAAGTCATGATTCAAATTAAAAGTGAAACCGGTATTGCGGAGATTCCTTACTTATATTTGAATAAAAACCGTGGAAGTGTTCCCAATATTGCCGGAGTCGTTGTCATCAATAATCATAAAATGGTTGAGATCATTCCGCCAAATGAATTAAAGGCTTTCCTTTTGCTTAAGCATCAATTTAAAGGCGGTATTATCGTAACGCCTTGTGAGGGGCATGGGGGGGACAGCGACAACGCGCTGCAGGAAACATTCGAGATTTTCCATGGAGGTACGAAGGTCACCACCTCGCTTAAGAATGATGCAGTGACCGTGAATATCAAGGCAAAGTTGGTCGGTGCGGCTGGGGAGTTAAGTTGTTCTACGATAAACACAGCCGAAGAAGAACTTGCTTACAAAACTCGTTTAAGTAATCAAATCAAGAATGAAATACTAACATTGATTCATCATCTGCAATCCAAAAAACTGGATGCCCTAGGCATTGGCAACATGATTTATGCCAAAAACCCTCGTCTATGGCTAGCCTGGAAAGAGGATTGGGGAGATCGATTTGCAGACGTTCAATTTAACATCCAAGTTGATGTAACAGTTGCTAACTCAGGAATGAGCGGCGGTAAGCCTCTAGCTAAATAAGTAACTGTAGTTGTCAACGAGAGGACTAGATTATCTATGATGCTAAAGCTAGTATTCCTATTTTTCACTTGTGTGCCTTTATTGCTATTCGATATGGTCCATTTAAAAAAAGAGAATCACCGCGCCAAACTTGTGTATGCCTTTTTCGTTTTGGTCTCTATCTATCTTAGCAGTATTTTCGTTTTTGAATTACGATGGCCCACCCTCTATGATGCAGCTGATTTCTTGCTTGGCGCAGCTGCCCGTCTGATCGTTGAGTTCTTACATGTCACCCCTCAATAACAATAGGATTAAGGAACTTAGGAAAGGAGGGGGCACTACCATGAGAAATGGAGTAGAAATTAGTCCAGGCCAAATGTCCGTCTTGTTTTTCATCTATTTAACAGGCTCTTCGATCATCAACATTCCTCAACCCTTAATTAGCTTTGCTAATAATGGAGCCTGGATATCGCTTTTCCTTACTTACCTGTTAAGCCTTAGTTTTCTTGGCTGTATTTTGTATATGCACAAAAAATATCCGGACTTAACCTTTATCGAATATAGTAAGAAAACGGTTGGTACATGGATAACAGTCCTACTCGCGATCCCCTTCATTTCCTTTCAGTTCCATATGGCCACGGGCATTGTTATTGATATTGGCTTATTCATGACCACATCATTAATGCGAGAGACACCTATTTATGTGTTTAATTCGCTCATATTTATACTGATTTATGTGACTGTAAGAATGGGAATTGACGTCATGGCGCGCATGTTTGTTCTACTTACAGGTATGGTCATGGTTTATGTCATTCTCATATTAGCCTTGGCCAGCTTCAATTATCATCCATCTTACTTGTTACCTATCACGCCTTTTGGCTTTAAGCCTATTTTGTTAGGAAGTTATTTTTCCTATGGGTTTCCGTATGTTGAAATCTTTCTTTTCAGCATGATCCTTCCTTTTGTCTCCACAAACCAAAATAAACCACTGAAACGTGGTTTATTTCTAGCTCTTTTCATCAACGCTTTAAGCTTGATTACTGTCACACTTTGCACAATAATGACATACGGACCTATCGCAGGTGAACGTAAATATGCGATGTTTCAGTTAGCTCGCACCATTGAATTTTATGAGTTATTTCAGCGTATTGAGTCGCTCATCGGTATTTCACTAATTGTGGCTTCCTATATGAAAGCCACAATCGTGATTTTCGCCTTAAATTTGACCTTTACCCACTTGTTTAATTTGCAAAATAGTCGCTTACTCATTTTACCTTTAACCATGGTTTGCTGTTTGTTATCTTTTATTACCCCTGTGAAAGGCGAAGCTTTCTGGGGCAACTTAGTATCCTTTATACATCCCTTGTGGGGAACCATCGGGTATCTACTTCCTATGACTATTGTGATTCTTATGCATCTTGTAAAGCGGAAGAGCAAATCTGCTCTAACCTCAAATGACTAATCACATTCATTATCCGAATGATTCCCTACCCATATACCCGTACTTCAACTACTTCAGCACACGGGCAGCCATTTGTTGCCTCTATGACAAGCCGCAACCGATCGGTAGTAAGGGCTGTCTCCAACTGCAAGCTCCTTGTACGTTTCCGATTGTTCGTTACACGCTGCAGTACCTCCCAATGGCTATCGACCCAAACTTCCAAGCGGTAGTCCTTCACCAACTCAGGTCTGACTTCCTCACTCGTCCTGAATGCGTGAAGATTAATTAAATCCTCATGCACGTTATCATTAAAAGTTACTTGTAGATACCGCAGAATGTGAGGTTCGTCCCAGCTCAACTCCAGCCACTCCTCTTTTGCTGGCGTCATCGGCTCTGACATCCATTGATGGGGAGCACCGTATGGACGCAAATAACCATTCGTCACCTTTTCCGCTGAGAATGCTCTCGTTTCCGAAGTGAGACGGAAGCAGATTGGCTTCCGATCCACACCATTCTTCATGCTCCACAGAACAACAGGCTGATCAGGTTGATGATTCTCTAACTTCGGATCAACAATCGGTTTCGTGCCGCGTACAAAAGCAATTGCTCCTGTGTGCTGTTGATCGGAATGGTACACCACAACATGTTCATTCGCCTTCACGATGACGAAAGCGTTCTGGGGCTTTTCAGGCTGCCAACTCAGCGGAAAGCTGATCCACTGCCCTTCCCCAGCTTGTACGGCAGTCTCTGTCTGCATGATCATCCGCTTCGGCACATAGTTCTCCGCTCTGCCTGTGTCCCACAACTCCACTTGAATGATCGTTGCTTCGCTCACATCTACAAGCAGCTCCAAGCCCTTCAGCTGCGGTTCCACGGGGAATAACACCGCTACATCGTCTACCAGTCTCCGAGGCTCCACAGCACGAGATACACTTAACTGCGTTCGTGTAGTCGACGCCTCGACGCGAGCAAGCCGTGCAAGATCCTGCTCATCCTCATTGCGTATCCCAATCAGGGAAGCATCCTGCCTGAGCAGCACCTGCTGCAGCTCCTTACCATGCTTTTGGACCAACTCACGCGGGGTTACTTGCTTCTGAACGCACAGTGCCGCACCAGTTCCAGCTGCCTCCCCAATTACAGCGCAGGTCGCCATGACGCGTGTCGTACCGAAGGCCACATGAGATGCGCTTATATTTCGCCCAGCCATCAACATGTTGGACACGTTCACGGAGTACAAGCTGCGAAACGGAATATGATAGATACCGTCCGCATGCAAATGCTTGGATCCACTCTCCGTCGAGTACATGCCCTGCGGCGGGTGCAAATCAATCGACCATCCTCCAAAGGCAATGGTGTCCTCAAACTTCGTCTGAGCTAGAATATCATTCTGATTCAACATATAGTCACCAATGAATCGGCGGTATTCTCTTTTGCCAGGTAAAGCCCCCACCCACTCTAATGTCATATTCGCCGAGTCAAATTGACCTGAATTTTTGATATAATCCCAAATCCCATAAATAACTGACCACAATTCATCCCGAATACGCTCGTTCTCATGAACCGTATCCAGCTCGCCGCCCCACTCAATCCACCAATAATGACAGCCTGAATCACCGCTTCGAATGACACGCTTGATCGGAATCGAGGTCGTGGTGATGTCCTTAGCAAAGCTCGGCGGATGGTATTTAACGGGATGACCTACATCCTTGGTATAAAATAAAATCGTACTCCCGAGTGTAATGTCATCTGCGATCTCAGGTGCCCACTCCTCCTGAAACTCTTCGCGTGCTTCCCGCCCAATACGAAATTTAGCCCCCGCCAAGAATCCGATAAGGCCATCCCCCGTGCAATCTAGGAAGACTTCACTCTCAAAATGAATGCGCCGCTCCGAGCCCATCATCCAACCCGTAACTGAACGAATGATTCGGTTGCTCTCATCCCCATCCGCTTCTACCTCATGCACATCTGTATTTAGAAAAAGCTGTATGTTCGCCTCCGCACGCACGGCTTCTAGCACAATTAGATCCCAGAGATAGGGATTCCCATCTGGGTTTTGATACTGATTTTCAACAAAAAGTTCCCCCATAATGCCCGTTTCTCGTGCATAACGATTGATGCCATGCGCGGTTGCACCGCAAACCCATACGCGCACCTCACTAGACGAATTCCCCCCGAGTACAGGCCGATTTTGAATTAGTGCCACAGTCTGACCCAATCTCGCAGCGGCTATTGCTGCACACACCCCTGAAAGCCCACCACCGATGACGGTGATATCTTTTTTTACCTTTTCATCTCTCATAGGATAACCTCCAAATCATCTGTGATTACCCTTATTTTAAAGGATTGATAACGCCTTAAACCATGCACGCTTTTATCAACAACTTATACAAAATTTCAATCCAACGCTTCCTTCAGAAAAACAAATCCACTATGATAAAAGGAGTAATCTCAATGTCATTTATATACGAGAGGATGGACAAGGTGATGCAACCACAAGCAGCACCACGCGTACAACCTAGACTTCTCAGTCACATGTACTGGAGGGAGAAATTGACCTTTCAGCTTCACGAGGATGCCAATGAATTTTGGGTACTTTTTGCTGTTGAAACGGGCAGCTTCACTTACCAAATCCAAGAACACGCAGGAACAGCTGGTTTCGGAGATCTTGTTTTGTGCCCACCGGGGGTTATTTTCCGCAGACAAGTCGTTCAGCCCTTATCGTTTCACGTTATGCTGCTGCAGTGGGTAGATGATGCTGGATCTCCGCTGTCCACCGAGGATACAATCCCATCTGGGAAAATCTCGATTCATGACCTCCATCGACTCTCATCCAACTATGCTTACTTAAAAAAATGGTTCCAACATGAAGGCACGATTGCCTCTTCACTGCGTCAACATATTCTCACCGACCTCTGGATGCAAGTTATCGAAGAAGCATACTCAGCAAGTCCCGAGTCTGCTTCACCTTGGGCTTCCGCTAGTGTGAACAGTAAAGATGAGCTTATTCAAACCGCTGCTCAGCGCCTGCACGAACAAGCAACATCCACCTGTATCATGAAGGATATTGCATATGAACTCGGATTGACACAGGTGCAATTTACCCGCAGATTTAAAAAATCAACTGGCATGCTGCCAATCGACTATTTAACGTCTCTTCGTATTCAACTTGTCCAACATATGTTGCTGGACGGCGATATGACTTTAGCGCAAATTGCTGGACAATGCGGCTTTGAGAACGAATTTTATTTAAGCCGCGTATTCAAGAAGCGCATGCATGTAACGCCCTCAACCTACCGTAAACTGCACCGCCTATGACGAGCGCCTTTTATGAAATAGAGCCTATACGAAGCGCCTTAAAATTAGTATGATACTAGCATCATACCAAGGAAAAATGAGGAATTCATATGACTGAAAAGCTTCTAAAGATACCACAATGGATCGGATTTCTACTCATTCTGGCGATAATTTCCCTAGGTACCACGCTCACCGCTTTTTCACCGCTCATTGCAAACGGCATCATCAATGTGATTATCCCCATTGGTATCTTGATTTTCTTGCGAGCTGAGTTTTTCGAGAAGTTGAAGCTCGCAACACTTCTTATCGGAAGAATCCTTGTCCTGCTAACATTTCTAGGCTATTTCCCTAGCGATTGGCTTGTTCCTCTCATTGTTTGGCTATTGCGCATTAACATCCTTGAAGCCACACTGACCGATTTCAAAAGCAAAAGCTACTATAACGTTATTTCTGGCCTTATTTTAATCGCTACGTCCTTTGTGATCACGGGTTCATGGCTTGGCAGCTACTATATCACGATTAATGATGCCATGATTTATTGGGCCATCGCTTACACGATATGGAACTGGAATTTCGTCATTTACACTTTTAAACAGGCAATTGGATTCTATCATATCGCTGTGCTAGCAACTCCTCTGCTGCTTGTCTGCCTTACCATGAACCCAGGACTCTGGCTCATCATGCGGGCGAATTCATTGACGTTTGCGGGTATTTTCCAAATATCTGGTAAATCTTATATCGAGTCCTACCTTGCAAGTCCTGCCCTACATAACTTCATCATTTCAGTCAAAAAGCCGCCTATACAACTTGGTCTGATGGTGATTAACGTTGTTCTATGCGTCTTAGCTGTTCTGCTCACATAATCCATGTGCGAAAGGTGGTACCCTATCCATGAATGTACTTATTTTTGGAGCTACCGGGATGGTGGGACAAAGCGTCCTTCGGGAATGCCTGCTGGATCCTCAGGTTAACCATGTATTATCAATCGGCCGAAGCTCTACAGGCCAGTCTCAACCTAAATTCCGTGAACATGTTCTGAAAGATATCACCGAATTAACCTCTTTGACCGATGAGCTGTCTAGTATCGATGCTTGCTTCTTCTGTCTGGGCGTCTCGTCTGTGGGCATGAGCGAGGAGAAATACCATGCGATCACGTATGAGTTAACCATGAACATTGCCACTACGTTAGCTAACATCCAGCCCAAGATGACTTTTGTCTATGTCACAGGTGCGAGTACCGACAGTACCGAGCAAGGCAGCAGCATGTGGGCACGTGTCAAAGGAAAAACAGAAAATGCGCTCCTTAAGCTGCCTTTTAAGTCAGCCTTTATGTTCCGACCTGGTGCTATTCTGCCGAAGAATGGCGTCAAATCCAAAACAAAGCTCTATCAAACCTTTATTGTCATCTTGAGCCCGATATTCCCTCTTTTACAAAAATGGTTCCCGAATACAGTCATTGACTCCGAGCAGATTGGACGAGCCATGATCTCTGTCGCGAGAAACGGATACCCGAAATCGATTATGGAAATTACGGATATTCGCAATGCGTCTGGGAGATGAAGCGTTGGATATTTCAATCGTAGTGCTGAAGGACTTTGATGAAGGAATACTTTACTTAGAAGAAAAGAGTGCCGCAGAAGGTCATCGCCATATCCAAAAGCTTGTAAGCGAATATCAATCTGGTCAAAATCAATTTCGCGCATCAGGTGAAATCCTTTTATCCGCTATGGTTGATGGGAAGATGGTAGGTGTGTGCGGCCTCAATAGGATGAAGCTGGAAAATGGTGAGGAGATTGGGCGCGTTCGGAGACTCTATGTCTTGGAGCCTTACCGTAGATATCGCGTAGGAAAAGCTTTGATGACCGCTATTATTCAAGAGGCTCAACGACATTATCGTGCATTAGTGTTATATACAGATAACCCTGTTGCCGATGCGTTTTATCGAAATCTTGGCTTCAGTATCTGCACCACTGTGGGGAAGTCCACACATTATTTGGATTTACGGGAAATAAAAAAGCAGTGACACACAAGGTGTGATCACTGCTTTTTCGTCTTGCTGACGATTCAAACAAAGCAGGGTCCAACTGACGTACCAGGAACTTTCTGGTTCCCTCCTAGCTGTTCGCGCCTCTAAGCTTCTTCTCGGAGGATTGGTATTTTTTTAGACATATGTATGCGATGAGCAAAATTAAGATCGGTAAGCCCCCGATAAGGAAGCGGAATCCATAAATAGCGCTAGTAACCTGGACTTCTTTATCGGCATCATACCCGCTTGTCGCGAAGAAAATACCCATAATCCCATATTGAATAGACATCCCAATACGAATAATAAAGCCATTCACGCCATAATACATCCCCTCACGACGACGACCCGTTTGCTGAGCATCAAAATCGACAACATCAGAAAGCAGTACATGCAAGGACAACATGAAACCAGAAACCGGAATACCTAGTAGGGCTCCTATGATAATAACCATGAGTGATGAATCGGCAAAAAGGAAACCAAGTGAAATGATCGCGTACAACACCGACGATATCATAGCGACACGAACCGTCGATAAGCGCACACCGCTTTTCGCCCAAATGAACGACATCGGAATCGCCACGATAAACACGGCACCAAGGAATAGGGAGTTCTGCGTCCCGTTTAATACCACGACATATTTCGTGTAAAAAGCTGTTAACGAAACGAACATCGTTGTCGTCAATTGAATCAATAAATTCGCTACGACGTAGGAATTGAACAGCTTATTTTTAAACGTCTGAACGGTTGCTTCCTTAAAATGAAGGGGTTCTGACTTACTTGCTGCTGGATTCTCGAACGAGCCATACAGGGACACATACAAGGAAACGACCGCGATAATTGAAAAAATCCCTGCCATCAGCCCCCAACCTAAGGAGAGCCCTAACGATTTCGCAAGCGCGATACCGATAATCATACCGAAGATGCTGAACATTTGTTGGAAAGCCGACACTTGATAGCGATCCTTCTTCGTCTGATACATTTCCGGAAATAAGGCACCGGTATTAAGCCCAATGAATGAATAGATTAAATCAAAGAAAAACGTTAGTGTGAAAAAATAAATCAACAGCATCGTCGTGCTGCCCGCAGGCGGGTTGAAAAGAAAGAAGAAAAGCACACCAAACGGCAAACTTCCAAACAGAATGTACGGAATTCGCCTGCCGAAGCGCGTTTTGGTCCGGTCGCTCACATATCCCGCAACCAAATTAAACAGGGCATTCAGGAAACCATAGATGATCATCCCGATCGAAATCGATGTACCCGATACGTTCAACACCGTAACATAATAGAAAACAGCAATGGCGCTGAACGCTTGCCACAAGACGCTAAGTCCAATTTGATTCGAGCTGTAAGCGAGTTTTTTAGATAGAGATACCATTGGACTTGCCTCCTCCATAATTTGAACCTGCTTAACTATACAGTGCCGATGGGAAGAAATGCAGCTGGTGCGATGTCAGTACTTTAAATGCTTCTGCATAGCCCTTCGCTTCTGGGTTTTGTTTCAACTTACCAAACAGTTGTAGTCCTTGATAGTCAAAATACCCCTTAACCAAGGGCCAATTAATGTTGTCAAATTGACTCTTATGGGCCAAAATTGAAGCGATCTTCGTTTCCCAATGTGCCGTAACGTCAATAAACGTATTTGGATGCGAGGTCGCATAGAATGCGATTTGCGGCACGTCATGCGGCTTAGATCCAGGGAAAAGAATCTCATTGGACGAAAAGAGCATTGCCGATGCGACCGCTTTACCTGTTTTGATATGGTCCGGATGTGCTTCATAGGGCATCCATGGATCTACCGTCATCAATAAGTCTGGCTTCTCTTCGCGGATAATTGGAATGAGCTTTGCCAGCAATTCCTCTTCGGTGTAGTTCCCCATGTCCGGAAATTCAAGTGCAATCTGCTTGGACACGCCTAAAATATCACCGGCAGCCAACCGCTCTGCGCGTCGAACCGCAGCAATCGCTTCAGGCTCCACTTCGCCAGTTGAACCGCTTCCTCTACCATCGGTTACCGTAATGTAAACGATTTCACAACCACGCTGTGCAAGTTCGTATAGCGTACCTGCTGCCCCAACTTCGTTATCATCAGGGTGAGGTTGGACGCATACGACTTTCTTAACATCCAAGACATCAGGAAGACCTAATATTCGTCTAATATCCATGTAAAATCCCTCCAATATGTCACATTCTATCATAAAAGGAAGAGAAATGTCGAAAATGTTCCCTCGTGAAATCGGGGGAATTCCATTATACTTATTAGTAGAAGACGAAGAACGTCCCTGTCCATTTTCTTAATGGCATGGGGGCGTTTTTTCGTTGTAAAGGAGGGAACTTACCTATGAGTTTCGAGCATGTGCATGCTAGATGGATTGAAAGCCATTTGGAACAGAGAACTGGAGAACGCAGGGGCCGCTTGGAGCGCGGGCATCAGGAGGCGGAAAGACGATTCTGTCAGGCCGTCTGGTGGGAGCTCCGAGGCCATTTCGACGAGCTGCACCCCGAATTCGAAGTGTTGGATTGGCGGGGACGCTCGTATTTCTGCGATTTTGCCTGGCTGACGAAATTTGTGAAATTGATCATCGAGATTAAGGGATATGGCCCTCATGTGCGAGATATGGACAGGCAAAAATACTGCAATGAGCTGAACCGGGAAACCTTTCTAGCTGCGATGGGATATCAGGTGATCTCATTTTCGTATGATGATGTTGTCTCTCGTCCCGAAGTATGTATCACACTGCTTCGCTTGTTCATTAGTCGTTACCAGGCGATCCCCTCACCTGTCAGTCTGGGCACGGTGATGGAGAGGGAAATTGTGAAGCTCGCCTATACACTCGCGCAGCCTCTGCGACCGAAAGATGTAGAAGCTCATTTAAACATCAACCATCGCACAGCTGTGCAATGCCTGCAGTCGCTCTGCACCCAGGGTTGGCTTACACCGCTCGCTGGTGCTGGAGGCAGACATGTTGTGCGTTACGAGCTCATGCAAGACAATCTGCATCGGCTGTGAGGAATTAGGCATTAGACGGGATGGAGCATATCAAGCGGCCGCTAGGATAAAAAGATGCGAATGTGCAGGCATTTTCTTTATTTTACCCTTGTAAAGTCAAATTACTGCGAAAATACATCAATTTCTCGTTATATCTCCTGATCTGGATGAATTTGAACCAAAAAACTGCATATTCGCAGCAATTTCCTCTTATTCACTCAAAAACCTATTAAAAGATGTATTTTCGCAGGTTTTTCGAAAAGATCCGTGCGCTAGCGGGTGATGTAACGAATTGGAGATGTTACCGAGACTGAAGCTAGTTTAAAGAGTCGGGGGAGTTGCTTGAGTGATGTGTGGAGTTACAGGGTCGAAGGCCTTGCGCGAGTGTAGCTAGTTAAAAGTGCTGGGGCAGCTGCTTGAGTGATGTGTGGAGTTACAGAGTCGAAGGCGTTGCGCGAGTGTAGCTAGTTGAACGTGCTGGGGGGAGCTGCTTGAGTGATGTGTGGAGTTACAGGGTCGAAGGCCTTGCGCGAGTGTAGCTAGTTGAACGTGCTGGGGTAACTGCTTGAGTGATGTATGGAGTTACAGGGGTCGAAGGCGTTGCGCGAGTGTAGCTAGTTGAACGTGCCAGGGTAGCTGCTTGAGTGATGTGTGGAGTTACAAGGTCGAAGGCGTTGCGCGAGTGTAGCTAGTTAAAAGTGCTGGGGCAGCTGCTTGAGTGATGTGTGGAGTTACAGAGTCGAAGGAGTTGCAGGAGTGTAGCTAGTTGAACGCGCTGGGCAGCTGCTTGAGTGATGTGTGGAGTTACAGGGGGCGAAGGAGTTGCGCGA
The DNA here is from genome assembly GCF_059692055.1 of Paenibacillus sp. J31R109. Taxonomy (NCBI): domain Bacteria; kingdom Bacillati; phylum Bacillota; class Bacilli; order Caryophanales; family Paenibacillaceae; genus Paenibacillus; species Paenibacillus sp. J31R109. The sequence goes on from NZ_JCAUAR010000006.1 coordinate 353,944, forward strand.
GTGTAGCTAGTTGAACGTGCTGGGGTAGCTGCTTTGTGATGTGAGGAGTTGCGAGAGTTGAAGCTTTGAAATAGTTGTAGGAATTTAAAATAGTCGTCTTCTTCTAACATAGGTGCTCGCGGCGGTAGGAATGTGAAACAACAGTACAAGCTACACGGTAAAAAGATGCGAATGTGCAGGCATTTTCTTTATTTTACCCTTGTAAAGTCAAATTACTGCGAAAATACATCAATTTCTCGTAATATCTCTTAATCTCCATGAATTTGAACCAAAAAACTGCATATTCGCAGCAATTTCTTCTATTTCACTCAAAAACCTATTAAAAGATGTATTTTCGCAGGTTTTTCGAAATGACCCGTGCGCTAGCGGGTGATGTAACGAGTTGGAGATGTTACCGAGACTGAAGCTAATTGAAAGAGTTGGGGGAAGCTGCTGGTGCTCCAGCTATTGTAGATGTTTCAGAAGCTGCGATAATTTCAGAAGTATCCATGGTCATTAGCACGATTTTCTAGCCTTTCCAATTGACATTAAATTTCAGGGATGTTATAAAGTTAGTGTATAGCACTCACAGCGTGCGAGTGCTAATTTTATAAACCCTGTTACATATCGAAAGGAGATCTATCCGTGGAAAAGAAACAGTTTCAAGCCGAATCCAAGCGTCTATTGGAAATGATGATTAATTCGATTTACACACAACGTGAAATCTTTCTAAGAGAGCTTATCTCCAACTCCAGCGATGCGATTGACAAAATTTACTACAAAGCACTTACAGACGACTCGCTCGTTTTTGACAAAGATAGCTACTTCATCAAAATTACAGCCGACAAAGACAATCGCATCTTAACGATTCGCGATACAGGGATCGGGATGACGAAAGAAGATCTTGAAAACAACTTGGGGATTATCGCGAAAAGCGGATCTCTTGCTTTCAAAAAAGAGAACGAAGCCAAAGATGGCCACAACATCATCGGTCAATTCGGGGTAGGCTTCTACTCCGCATTCATGGTTGCTGACCACATCGCGGTAACAAGTAAAGCCCTTGGCAGCGACACCGCATATAAATGGGAATCCGACGGTGCAGATGGGTACACGATTGCCCCTGCCAACAAAGATTCCGTTGGGACGGAGATTGTCCTCTCGATCAAAGCAAATACCGAAGATGACAGCTACGACGAATACTTGGACGAATATCGCCTGAAAGCGATTATCAAGAAGTACTCCGATTTCATTCGTTACCCGATCAAAATGGACATCACAAGCAGACGTCTCCAAGAAGGCAGCGAGACCGAATACGAAGACTTCCAAGAAGAGCAGCACGTGAACAGCATGGTGCCGATCTGGAGAAAGAACAAAAGCGAGCTTACTCCTGAGGACTACGAGAAGTTCTATCACGAGAAACATTACGGCTTCGACAAACCGCTGAAGCATATTCATGTGAGTGCAGACGGCGCGGTAGTCTACCAAGCCATCCTTTTCATCCCTGAAAACATGCCTTATGACTACTATTCCAAAGAATATGAGAAAGGCTTGGAGCTTTACGCAAACGGCGTTCTCATTATGAATAAATGTGCGGACCTGCTGCCTGACTATTTCTCCTTCGTCAAAGGCATGGTGGATTCCGAGAGCCTATCGCTCAACATCTCCCGCGAGATGCTGCAGCACGATCGTCAGCTCAAATTAATTGCGAAAAATATCTCTAGCAAAATCAAAGGGCAGCTGCAAAGCCTTCTAAAGGACGAGAGAGAGAAATACGAGCAATTCTACAAATCCTTCGGCAGACAGCTTAAATTCGGCGTTTACAGCGACTACGGTACGCATAAAGAGCTATTGCAGGATCTATTGATGTTCTCCTCCTCCAAGGAGAAACAACTTGTCACATTGGACGAGTATGTATCCAGAATGCCAGAAGACCAGAAGTACATTTACTATGCTTCGGGTGAGTCGATGGAAAGAATTGATAAGCTTCCGCAAACGGAGCTTGTCACTGATAAAGGTTACGAGATTCTATACTTCACTGATGATATTGATGAGTTCGCAATCAAAATGATTATGACTTACAAAGAGAAGGAATTCAGATCGGTTTCAAGCGGGGATCTTGGTATTGATGTAGAGGATAACGCTAACGATTCTGAGTCTGATAAAAAAGAAAATCAAGATCTATTCGACTACATGAATGGCTTATTGGCTGGTAAAGTATCGAGTGTAAAAGCTTCCAAGCGCTTGAGAAAGCATCCAGTATGCTTATCCACAGACGGCGATGTCACCATCGAAATGGAAAAGATCTTGAACGCGATGCCGAATAACCCAAATGTTAAGGCAGAGAAAGTATTAGAAATCAACGTCAACCATGACGTGTTCGCTTCCTTGAAGGATGCTTTTGAGAAAGATAAAGAGAAACTAAACCTTTACACGGCGCTCTTGTATAATCAAGCCCTTCTTATCGAAGGTTTGCCTTTGCAAGATCCAGTTGAATTTACGAATGATATTTGCAAAATCATGGTGTAAGCATTCATCCAAGCACTGCAACTCTTTTGTTGCGGTGCTTTCTTTTAGCTAAGATGGTTCCGAAGAAGAAACGGGCACGACACGGATATGATCGTGACTAGCTTCTTGTCGATTATACACATATGCAAGTAAACGAGCTTGATCAATGCCTAGCGCCTTCGCTACCTCAACAATATCCAATTCTTGAATTTTTTTGCTGGATTTTGGGCTATTGACGGACATATGCTTCAACCATCCTTCGAATTAATATTAATGTAATTAATAGCACGATAAACCTAACCTGTGATATAGTTTTGATATAAAGACGTTATCGGTATGATAAAGGCAAAACCACTGAAAAGTGGTGACGCAAAGCTAGAGGGACTAAATTGGCCATTGTGATTGTCCAAAATGTCAGCCAGCTACCGCCTCCATCCGATGATGACAGTACGACAAAGGAGGAATCTGTACCATGAATAAAACGGTGATTGACGGTAATATGAGTCTAGACGTCATGCAATTGATTGACAGCTTGCATCTTCCTGATCATGATATTTTGGACATGTTCTCATTCTCGTTTGGCAGCAATTTATTAACGTCGGATGAAGCCATTCGGTTCATTCACTTTCTTCGAAGTGAACTGGACAAACGCATTCAATAACCGAATTATGCCTTATCACTAACAAAAATACAGTCGGTTGATGTCAATAGAATTTTTTTTTTTCAAAAGCTCATGAGGGCGCATCATTATTGACTTTCCCTCTATGAAGCAGCCAAAGACAGCGCACCATGCGCTGTCTTTTTTTTATTTTTTGTCACATTTCGAAAAAAAACAAATCAATTCGTGTCACCCTCTGAATTTCCCAATCAAACTAGTATTTTTGAACATATGATATAGCAAGTACTAGAGTTGCATCTACCCATGCTGAAAGGAGGACAACCATGAGCGAACACTTGATTACACTCCATTTAACAGCGACTAGTGTAGTCTCAGGAACAATTACAACATCAACTTCAACGACAACATCAACTACGACAACTACGACGCTTACCCCGCTTGTCAAACGATTTACGGCTAATGTGGTATTAGGAAATATTCTTGGAGGCGTAACTACGATTCTTTCATCTAGCTTCAGGGACGACACAGGAGCTAACTTGCCTAGCAACAGTCTGACGGTTCCTGGCAGTAATGGATACTACAATGTTTTTGTAAATGGTGTTCTTCAGTTAAGCTACTTAACGACTTTAACGACAGCTAGTTTAGTCATTAATACTGGGCTCACCATTGGGGTATCGGTGAATTTAGAAACCTTATCGTTCACTGCCTCCTCCACCTCTACTTCCACTTCAACTTCTACCTCCACCTCAACAACGAACAATTTAGTTGTGACAACAACGGTTAATACGCATTAGTCAACCCCATCCTTATCAAATGGTGAACATAGAAAAGCCGCACCCCCTCATAACGTTTCACGAGGTGATGCGGCTTTGTGTCATTTGTGCAGCAGGTGCTACTTATTTGTCCCTAAGCAGACCAACATCATGCTTTCCCAATATTTGCGTTAACTCCTTCAAGAACATATTGATGTCCTTGAATTGCCTATAGACAGAGGCGAAGCGAATGTAGGCCACTTCATCGACGGGGTACAATTGCTCCATCACAATTTCACCAATGCCAAGGCTATCGACTTCGGCGTGAGCTGTCGTGCGAAGCTGCATTTCGACTTCAGAGACGAGCATCTCTAGCCGCTCCATGGAAACCGGTCTTTTTTCACAAGCACGAATTAAGCCACGTAAAATTTTCTCACGACTAAATTCTTCCCGACTTCCATCTTTTTTAATCACAATTAAAGGTGTTTCTTCAACCATTTCGAAAGTCGTGAATCTTCTAGCGCATTTCTCGCATTCACGGCGACGACGTATGGATTTGTTCTCATTGGCAGACCTCGAATCAAGCACTTTCGTACCAGAATGGTCACAGAACGGGCATTTCATTCGCTTTCCTCTCCTTTCTCTCTTGGAAATATCTTTACCAGATGTTACATGTCTTGAAGTTTGGAGTTCTGCACACAATAGATTTACCAACCGACAAGGAGGTGAACAGACATGAGTTCAAACAGAAGCAGCAATACTTTAGTCGTTCCACAAGCTAACGCAGCCTTGGATCAGTTGAAGTATGAGGTAGCTCAGGAGCTAGGTATCGCTATCCCACAAGATGGCTACTATGGCAACATGACTTCTCGTGACACTGGCTCTATTGGTGGTAGCATCACTCGTCGCCTGGTACAAATCGCAGAACAATCTCTAGCAGGTCAATTCAAGTAATCTTGAATTGCGCACGCTTTTGACTCTGCCAAACAGGAAGTATTGGACTCCTCGCTCCCCCGGGAGCTAGTCCAATGCTTCTTTGTTTTTGCCAAGTCCGCTATGCAGCTCCGTTGCCGTTCCATTGCTCCGTGTACAGTTTCGTATACTTCTCATAATAATACAGCACACGCTGCACATAATGACGTGTTTCACCAAAAGGAATATCACTGATATTCGACTCGGTTCCGTCCCACACTTGATTATTCTTCCATTTATTCACATTACCTTGTCCTGCATTATACGCCGCGATAGCGTAGATTAAGTTCCCATTATAATGCTTGATCAGCCAATTCAGATACCAAGATCCTAGAAAAATATTCATATCTACACGAAGCAAATCTTCTTGCGTATGAGGCCCTAAATTCGTCGATTCAACAATCCATTCAGCGGTATCAGGCATAAGCTGCATAAGGCCTAATGCCCCTTTACTTGATTCTAAATGATATTTATAATTCGTTTCAACTCGAATAATGGCTGCAATTAGAAAAGGGTCTATATTGTGTTTCGCCGCGCTTTGCTTAATCTCCTGCTCAAAGTAGATGGGGTATAGCTTTCTGCCTATAATTGCGCTATTCATGAAGAGGATCATGACAAAAGCAATTAGCAGAATAGCAAACATTCGCTTTTTTCGAAAGAACGTCATGCTAATCCCTTCCCTGCCCAAAACCGCTCTACCCTCATGTTGGTTTCTTCCCAAGTCCCACTATTATCAATCACAATATCTGCAAGCTTACGCTTCTCTTCAATCGACATCTGTGCATCAAGACGAAGCTGAGCAGTCTCTGCTGACAAGCCATCTCGCTGCATCAGTCGTTCCAACTGCAAGTGACGCGGAATATAAACAACCATGATCTCCTCAAACATGGACACCAAATTCGATTCTATGAGTAAAGGAACATCGACCACAACCAGCTTGGTGGGATAGTCCCGTTCATACGTTGTCATCTGCTCGCGCATCCTTGCACGAATAGGAGGATGAAGCAATCCCTCAAGCTGTTGCCGAGCTTCAGGGGATCCAAAAATGATTTCACCGAGCATCTTACGCTGCAATGATCCATCGTGCCCAATCACAGCTTGTCCAAAAGCAGCAGCAACCTGTTCAAGAACAGGACTGCCAGGCTCGACAACATCACGAGCAATCTGATCGGCATCGATTAAAAGGGCACCACGGCTAACGAGCATACGGCTAACCGTGCTTTTTCCACAGGCAATACCTCCTGTTAAGCCGATATTCATATCGCTTCTCTCCTAAAAGTTCATTGATAGTGAACTATAGCATTTTCAAAAGTCCCATGATAATAAGTACACATCCAGGAAGGATCGACAGCTTTTTCATCCAATTCATCTCGGCATATCGGAAACCAATCCGCAAGCCAACTGCAAGCAAGGATCCGCTTGAAATCGAAATAACAGAAGCCGTTAATAACGGCACGAACCCGATTAGAGCAGCACCAATGCCCGCTCCGAAAGCATCCAATGAGAGCGCTAAGCCGAGTAATGTAGCCTCAGAAGCTGAGATATTCCCTGACTTATCAACATCCGCTATGGAAGGCGTCCGCAATATTTGAATCACAAGGCCAAACCGTTTTAGCTCAATACTCAGAATTTCTTTGGTGCGCTGCAGCGTATCAAACGTCACTGGCTCCACGTAACCAGAGTTGCGAATCTCGCTGTAGGGCATACTGCTGACCACCGCTTGATCTGGCGTATTGGCAGGCTGCTCCTGTTGCGTTTGGTTTTTTTGCCCTTGTCTCATCTGAATAAGAGCCCACACACCAATACCGATAAGGATGAAAGCCCCAATACGTTTGGCAACCCCTGGGGACATAAAGGACGACATCAAAACGCCGATCTGCATCGATGTATATATAATAATACCAGACCATAGCGATATAATTCCAATTGAAACCAGCGGTATTCGGATTTTGCGTAACCCATACATGACACCAACACCGAAACCGTCCAATGAAACTGCAAAAGCCAAAATGAGCAGAGAAATGACAGGAAGCATACAAACCCTCCTAAGCGTTTTACCTAACTAACAGGCCTCATGGGCTATTACCTAGGCTAAGTACTCCATATCATATGGGGAGGGTACGCTTCTCGTTCCTATTTCTCCGACTTCTTTCGGGACCGCTTGGGCTTAAGTGGCTGACACGTGAGACAAATGTGTGTCCCTCTGCCGCCTACAACTGTTTTGACAATTTCATTACCACACGTTTTGCAGGGCTGTAATTGTCGTCCATAAATGTTCAATTGGTGCTGGAAAAGGCCGATTTCTCCTTGTCCATTCACATACGATTTAATGGATGATCCGCCCACATCAACCGAATCTTGAAGGGTTCGAATGATCGACTCATGCAACAACGCTAGCTCCTTCTTACTCAGCGAGGAAGCTTCCCTTTCGGGATGAATGCCCGCTAAGAAGAGGGACTCGTCTACATAAATATTCCCGATGCCCACAATATATGCTTGATTGAGCAGGAGCGGCTTGATCTTCGTAGCTCGATGGGCAATGGCACCGCGAAACGCTTCGTACGTGAACGCCTCATCGAGCGGCTCAAGACCGAGTTTAACGAGCGGAGGCTGTGCAAGCTCTTCCCCCTTAGGGAATAGATGCATCGTGCCGAATTGGCGCACATCTTTGTACCGCAGCTCACTTTCATCTGTAAAACGAAACAACACATGCGTATGCAACTCTAGCGGATCATCGCCGGCATACAAACCATAGCGGCCTTCCATGCGCAGATGGGAGACCATCACGTAGTCCGTGAGCACGAAGCGTAGAAACTTGCCTCTTCGCTCAATCGTTTCAACCGTTTGACCTTGCAACAAGGTTTCAAACTGCTGAATATCGTCCGGCTTTTGGATAATACGAGGCAGCCTCACCACAACATTAGCGATCGTTTTGCCTGTGATTAACTCATTTAAAGTTCGTTTGACGGTTTCGACCTCGGGTAGCTCTGGCAAGGTGTTCACCTCCTTCTAGTTGTTAAATCCGTACGCAGCACATCCTGCATGCTCCGTGTTACTTCGCATCATACCAAGTGAGACCGTAATCAACGTCAGCACGTAAAGGAACGTCCAGTTTCAGTGCTGCTGCCATGACTTCAGGAACCAACGACTTCATCATTTCGAGCTCGTCTGCCGGCACTTCAAAGACAAGCTCATCGTGTACTTGAAGCAGCATACGGCTTTTCAGTCCTTCTTTAACCAATCGATCTGCCATTTGAACCATGGCTAGCTTGATGATATCAGCGGCAGTTCCTTGAATAGGCGTATTCATAGCGGTACGTTCAGCGAAAGAACGGATATTAAAGTTGGAATGCGTAATTTCGGGCAACATTCGGCGGCGCTGCAGCAGTGTCGTTACATACCCATCTCTGCGAGCATCCTTGACGATGTCATCCATATATCGGCGAACCCCTTGGAATACGGCGAAATACTGTTCAATGAATTGCGCAGCTTCCCGGCGGGTAATGTCTAAATTCTGAGACAAACCGTAGTCGCTAATACCGTAAACGATACCGAAGTTAACGGCTTTCGCTTGTCGACGCATATTGCTGTCGACGGCGCTTTCTTCTACGCCGAAGACGTCCATCGCCGTCTTCGTGTGAATGTCCATATTCTGAAGGAACGCTTCCTTCAGCTTCTCATCCTGCGAGATGTGCGCTAGCACGCGCAGCTCGATCTGGGAGTAATCCGCAGCGAGAATGTACCATCCTGGTTCGGATGGAACGAAAACCTTGCGGATCTTCCGGCCCTCCTCCAGACGAATCGGAATGTTCTGGAGGTTCGGGAATTGGCTGCTGAGACGTCCCGTCGCGGCAATGGTCTGCCGGTAATAGGTGTGCACCTTACCGGTCTCTGGCCGCACCTCTTTGAGCAGCCCCTCGACGTACGTCGACTGCAGCTTCGCAAGCGAGCGGTAGTGGAGAATCTGCCCTACCACTTCGTTGTAGGGCGCAAGGCGCTCGAGCACCTCGGCATCCGTCGAATAGCCGGTCTTGGTCTTCTTCGAAGCTGGCAGCCCCAGCTTCTCGAACAGAATCTCACCGAGCTGCTTCGGTGAGTTGATGTTGAACTCGACGCCGGCAAGCTTGTAAATGCTGGACATGATCGTGTCCAGCTGTTTACCAAGCTCCACGCCGAGCGATTTAAGCCCTTCGGCATCCACCGCGATGCCGCGCATCTCCATCTCCGCGAGAACGCCGGAGAGGGGCAGTTCAAGCTCGTAGAAGAGGTGGTGCATACCACTCTTCTCTAATTCATCGCGCAACACGGGTACCATGCGCGCCATCGCCATCGCTTTGCGGCCCAAGTGGTCGCTAAGCGCAGCCATTTCCGGCAGGCGAAACTTCGCGCCTTTGCCGAATACATCTTCGTCTGCCTTCACGTTAGGCAGACCATATTTCACAGACAGGCCGCTCATACTGAGATTCGACTCCGTCGGATCGAGGAGATAGGCGGCCAGCAGCACGTCGAAATCCACCCCTGCGAGGTGGATGCCCTGCCAAGCCAGCGCCAGCTGCGCACGATGCAGGTCGAAGAGTTGCTTCTTCTTCGACGCATCGCTCAGCCAATCGCGCAGCGGCTTGCCCGCATCGCTTTGCAACAGAGCAAACGGTACGAAGTAGGAGGTATTCCCGCTTCCGTCATCCATAAACCACACAACCCCAACCATGACAGCTTGGTGTGGATTCTCCCCCACCGCTTCCACATGGATAGCTGCATGGTCGTCCAACTGAGCGATCAGTGTCTCGATATTGGCTTCCGTAACCGCGACGGCTTCCAGACTCTCGACGACGAGATCTTCGGCTTCTACGCTGGCAGTGCCAAAATCCATCTTCTCCAGCAGTGACTTGAACTCCAGCTTGCGAAACATGCTAGATAACGCTTGTCCATCGAAGCCATCATAGCGGAACGAATCCCAAGCGGTCTCCATGGGAACCTCACGATAAATCGTGGCTAACTCCTTACTCATGAGGGCACTCTTGGCATGCTCCTCGACTTTCTCTTTCATCTTGCCTTTCAGACTTGCTGTGTTCGCTAACACTTCTTCGACCGTGCCAAAGTCATGCAGCATTTTGAGCGCCGTCTTCTCACCTACACCAGGAATACCTGGAATATTATCGGACGTATCGCCCATCAGACCCTTCAAATCAATGATTTGATGGGGCGTAAGCCCGTATTTCTCTTTAATTGCCTCAGGATCGAAGCGATCCATTTCACTAATCCCCTTGCGGGTAATTGCAACCGTAACTTGCTCAGAAGCCAGTTGTAGCATATCCTTATCCCCAGATACGAGTAGAACTTTCTCCCCTTTCGCATCCGCGGCCTTCGTCAACGTACCGATGATATCATCCGCTTCATAGCCGGACAGCTCGAATTGCGGAATTTTAAAAGCCTTCAACAATTCTTTAATTAATGGAAATTGTTCCGAGAGCTCTGTCGGCGTTTTCGCCCGCCCGCCTTTATACTCGGTATATTCTTTATGTCGAAACGTAATTTTTCCTGCGTCAAAAGCAACAAGAAAATGGGTTGGCTTTTCCTCTTCAATCAATTTTAGCAGCATGGTCGTGAAGCCATACACCGCATTGGTATGTAAACCACTCGAATTACTGAGCAGCGGCAATGCATAGAAGGCACGAAACGCAATTGAGTTGCCATCAATAATAATTAGCTTATCCATAAGTTCCACCCCAATTTTAGACATACTTCCTTCATCATAGCATACGAAATTAAAATAAAAAAACGGTTCCCTACATAAACATGTAAGGAACCCAAATTAACGATTGCTTGCAACGATTTATACGTTAAGATGGTCCGGTCTTCAGAAGGAGGTTCTCCGTATGAGTCCTTTTTTCTCACCTACACGTAAAAAGGTTATTTTCTTTGATATGAATAATACGATTCTAGATCGCAGGCAATGCTTCGATTCCGCTTTTCTTGAAGTCATGCAGGATTTCACAGCAAGGTGGGACACGGAGGATACGAAACTGACCTCACAAGAGGCTCTGAATAGCTATAAAGCCGAGTGGAGCCGACATCGTAAATCACCTATCCGAAGCCCTATCTCGCCCGACGAGCTGCGGCATATTTGTTTAATTAAGGCGCTCCATCCATTTCCAATGCAAGTAAGCACCGCGTTTACACGTACCTTTTTTCATCAAATTGAAGAAAAAGAAGATCATTTCGTCGCGCTTTTCCCGGGGGTTGAAGATACACTAGAAGCGCTGTCTCGTCAATATAAGTTGGCTATCATAAGCAACGGCAATCGCAATCGATTGCAACGCAACCTAGAGAAGATGAAGCTAACCTCCTGGTTTGATCAGGATCGTTTATTTACGACCGAGAATGATGGTCCGCGAAAGCCGCATCCTGCGATTTTTGAGCAAGCCCTGAAATCGATGAGCACGGCTGCTGGTCAAAGTGTCATGGTTGGAAATTCATGGCGTAACGATGTGGTCGGCGCGGCTTCAACGGGAATGGACGCGGTGTGGATTCACCCGGCCAATATTAAGAAAATCTCGGAGAGGCGAATCGGGAAACAGAAAGTCATCATCGTTCGTTCATTCAAACAATTGATTTATACCTTCTGATCAACTATGTAATATTGTTGCTTGCCTATGTACTACCCAAGGCTTGAAAATAATAGATACTGCCTTGATGCGCCTTTGCTTGCTTCTTTAACTGAGCGGCTGTTTGCGAAATGTGCTCAAGCGCAATGGGGGATTCACTATTGCACATAACTAATGACAACGATAACGTGACCCCCTCGCTCTTCACTTGTACACCACTCCGATCCACCACATGCTCCCATTCTTCTCCCTCGTAAAAATGACTTACACCCGATTCAAAACGATTAATGATTTCCTGACAGAGCAGCTTCGGTGACACGGTCGTAGAGATCGCGATAAAATCGTCTCCTCCAACATGCCCCACAAAATCGTACGGTGTTCCATAAAATGCGACCGATTGCTGCATCACATCCGCTGTGTACTGAATGAGCTGGTCTCCTTTTTGAAAACCAAATCGATCATTGAACCACTTGAAATAATCCAAATCCGCATAAATGACATGGAAAGGCTCTTTCTCATTAATTCGTTTGCTCAATTCCCGATTTATTTGCAAATTCCCTGGAAGACCGGTCAGCGGATTAGCCACACGAGCGGATTCCATTCTGACATTCGTAATACTTTCCAGAATCGTTCGTATCGACGCAGCGCCAGCCATTTTCCCATTACTCGTAATAATGACTAAATCGTATAAATGGTGAATAGCACGGGATGTGGCTAGAAGGGATACTTGCTCCACAGCTACCTGCTCGTCAACGATCAACGGCGTCGCATCCATCACACTATCAATGGTCCGGTTCCAGTACAAGGAATAGGCGTATTGCCCGGCCAAATGCTGAAACAAGCGATCCCTCATCATCAATCCCACTGGTCTTTCGTCATCCACGATGACAACACCGACGGCTTCTTGACTCTTCTTAAAGTAATCTGCAATCTCGGAAATCATTGTCTGCGTATGGAACACGCCAACAGGCGTTTTCAACCCACCGATATGCCACGTCATATTGCCTCCTTGTACATTGCGATACTGCCATATGATCATTCTATGCGTATCTTGCAGCCGAGCTGGTGAGATGGCGGGTTTGCCGAGCAGGTATCCTTGTGCGTAATGCACACCCATTTGTGTTAACTTCGCCAGTTCCTCTATTTGTTCAATCCCCTCAGCGATCAACGCGATGTTCATTTTCTGGGCAAAAGTAACGAAGGTTTCGAGAATATACGCTTTCACTTTATTCTTATGTATATCTTCAATTAATGAGCGATCAATTTTTATAAAATCCGGCTGCAGCTCAGCAATCGCTTGAAGGGAAGAATACCCTGCTCCCGCGTCATCAATCGCAATACGATAGCCTTGTGTCCGGTAATGAGCAAGAATTTTTTTGGCAAGCGAAAAGTCTTCGATAGAGCTTCTTTCTGTAATTTCGAATACCACATTACTTGGACTAAGTCCGTATTTCTGTAAGATATCTAACGTTTTTCCGGGTATGAATCCTGGGTCTTCTAATACGTGTGATGAAATATTGATAAATAGCAGCTGCTCTTTATGCTCCAAGATGGAGCCTTGTATAGCCTTCTCGCGTGCCAGCTGTTCCAACCGATACAGTTCGCCTTGTTGTTCCGCATATTGAAACAACCCTAATGGGGAATGGAACGGAGAATCGACGGGGCCACGTGTTAAGGCCTCATATCCCATCACTTGACCATCCCTTAGCGATACAATCGGCTGATAAACGGAAGATATACGTTGATCATCCATCAGCTTTTGGAACTGTACTGCAACATCTGCCTGAGCATTCATGTCCATCATCCCTCATCTAGTTCATCCTGTATGACCATTCTACCAAACCAAATGATAGGCTTGATTAACCTTATGTAAAATGTATGTAAAGACTTTGATGAAAAAAGAGGGAATTTCACTTTTTCCTCGAAAAAGTGTGGTATAGATTTAGGTGCGTATCGCAGATCTCGTGCAGAAAGGACAAGCGATGGAACAACAAGTGAAAATCTTGGCGGTAGATGATCGCTATGAAAACTTGCTGGCGTTGAATAGTATTCTTGCCTCTTCTTCCTATGACGTTATTTCTTTACAATCAGGGGAGGAAGCACTTCGCTATTTATTGAAAGAACCTGCCGATCATATTGCGGTTATTTTGATGGATGTGCAGATGCCAGGTCTTAGCGGGTTTGAAACGGTAGAATTAATTAAACAACGGAAAGCTTGTCAAGATATCCCGATCATATTCTTAACTGCCTTGAGTACCTCGATTGAGCATGTCTTGAGAGGCTACCATGTGGGATCGATAGATTATTTATTTAAACCTGTTCATCCAAAAATGCTGCGCATGAAGGTTGATGGCTTCGTCAATATGCATCTGAACCATCAGAAGCTAAAAGCTCAGAGCGAGCTTTTACATAAACGCACGTTGGATTTAGAAGAAACGAATCGCAAGCTGGCGGAAGCCGAAGAGAAATTAATCGAACAAAACTTACTTCTCGAGAATTGGGTTGAAGAACGTACCTCCGAACTGGTGGATGCTCATGAAAAGCTTATGAACTCCCAAGAACATTTCAAAAAAATGTTCATCCTCTCCCCTTCTTTAATGGCCATCCGACGCCTGCCTGATCTTACCTATCTGGAAGTAAATGAGAGCTGGAAGCAGCACACAGGCTACGGCGACGAGGTTATTGGCACATCCTTGAATCTCATGCGTGATGAGCTCGACAATGCAGCGAACTATGGCGACATCGTCCGAAATGAGAAAGTCCGTTACGTCACAAAGTCGGGTGATATTCGTACAGCCTTGTTATCCACAGAGATTATCGATATCGAAGACGAAAATTGTTTGCTCCATGTCGCCGTTGATATTACTGAAAGTCTCCGTTTTGAAACTGAAATGGCACGCTTAGCGCAGTTAAATCTCGTCGGGGAAATGGCCGCTGGTATCGCGCATGAGATACGGAATCCGATGACGACTATCCGAGGCTTCCTTCAACTCTTTCAAGAGAACGATCGGCATATGCAAAAAGAATACATTCCCATCATGTTAGAAGAATTAGATCGCGCCAATGAAATCATCACAGAATACCTTTCCCTTGCTAAAAATAAGCAATCCTATCAGCGTCCTGAGAATATCAATCGGATCATTGAAAGTTTGCTGCCTCTGATTCAGGCAGAAGCGGTTATGTCTGGAAAACATGTGAATGGGCAATTCGGTTATTGTCCGGAGATACAACTTGACGACAAAGAGATGCGACAGCTTATTTTGAACATGTGTATGAATGGGCTCGAAGCCATGACGATCGGTGGAACGTTAAATATCGAAACCTATCAGGAGACTGAACATGTCGTTCTCTTAATTGCCGATCAGGGCAGTGGAATCAAAAGCGAACATTTAGAGAAGCTAGGTCGCCCCTTCTTCACGACCAAAGATGAAGGAACCGGTCTTGGCTTAGCCATATGCTACAGCATTGCAGCAAGGCATCGTGCAACGATTGAAGTGAGCTCCAGCGTGAAAGGCACAACTTTCTTAATTCGCTTTCCGCTTCAATCCAAATAACAAAAGGACCGCCTCCCAGTAGATGAAACTACTTAGTGGGGACGGTCCTTTTGTTTGCTTGCTTATACGTTCAGATCCTTACGTTTTCCAGTAACCATATAGATGACGCCTTCACCGATATTCGTCGTGTGATCTGCCACACGCTCTAAAAAGTGGGCAACAAATAACAAATGGGTTAATTGACGATTCCGATGATAATCCGTTCCCATCATGCCCATTAGCTCCTGCATGACCGTGCTATATAGCTTATCAACTCGGTCATCCTTCTCAGCCAGCGATGCTGCTCTATGTACATCGCGTTCCGTATAGGAGAGAAGGCTCTCATGCAGCATTTCGATGGCAATTTCGGCCATTTGCGGAATGACTTCAAGCGGCTTTACTAACTCTTCGCCCGCGAAACGAATCGTAATCTTGGCAATATCAACAGCATGGTCCGCAATACGTTCCAAATCCGTTGCAATTTTCAGTGCCGTCCCAATGATGCGAAGATCACTCGCCATGGGTTGCTGTAAAGCTATTAATCGCAAACACAGCTCATCAATGGTTGTTAAATAATCATCGATGAGATCATCCTTCTGAATGACTTGTGTAGCAGCTTTCTCATCTAAATTGGCCAAGGATTCCACTGATTTAAAAATTAATTCCTCTACACTTTCTCCCATTTGTGTTAGTTCTTTTTGCAGTAACGCTAACGACTGATGAAATCCCGGTCTTGCATCCATGTCTATCGCTCCCTCTATGTGATTTATCCGAATCGCCCTGTAATGTAATCTTCAGTACGTTGGTCATTCGGATTCGTAAAGATCTTATCGGTTTGGTCTGTCTCAACTAAATAACCGTTAAGGAAGAAGGAGGTCATATCTGAGATTCTCGCTGCTTGCTGCATGTTGTGTGTCACGATGATGATCGTATACTTCTCTTTTAACGTTTGTGTAAGTTCTTCTACCTTCAACGTTGAAATGGGATCCAATGCTGACGTCGGCTCATCCATGAGCAGCACATCAGGTTCTACTGCCAGTAGACGCGCAATACATAGACGTTGCTGTTGCCCACCGGATAATCCCATCGCGGACTTGTTTAAGCGATCCTTAACTTCGTCCCAAAGAGCCGCTTGTACGAGACTGCGTTCTACAATTTCGTCCAGAACTGCTTTTTTCTTCGTGCCATGAATCCGCGGACCATAGGCAATATTATCGTAAATGCTCATTGGGAACGGATTTGGACGTTGAAATACCATGCCTACACGCTTGCGCAGTGAAACGACATCGGATTCGGCACCATAAATATTATGGCCGTCCACAGCTACGTTGCCTGTGATTCGCACGCTATCAATAAGGTCATTCATTCGGTTCAAGGTGCGCAGGAACGTTGATTTTCCACAGCCCGAAGGGCCAATCAGTGCTGAAATAGATCCTGTTTCGATATTCAGATCGATATTATGAAGAGCTTGATTTTCGCCATAAAATAAATTTAGTTTCTCTGCTCTAATCTTATACTTCGTCGCGATAGCCATGTATTATTTCCCCCCGGAAAGTCTTTTTTGTAAGATTCGACTTGGTATTGAAACCAGCAGATTGAAGATCAGTACAACGATTAGTAGGAGTGCCGCACTGCCACTAGCGATTTGCTTGGCATCAGGAACGAGTGATTCTGCGCCAATGTACCAAAGATGAACGGAGAGCGTTTCTCCCATTTTGAGTGGATTGAAATCTGGAAAGAATCTAGAAACGGACAAACCTGCTGTATAAATTAGGATTGCTGACTCACCAAGTGCACGCCCTGCGATAAGTGTAATACCCGTTATCAAGCTAGGTAGAGCGGCTGGGATCAGCACCTTGCGAATCGCCTGCCATTTGGTTGAGCCGAGGGCCAAACTTGCTTCCCAGTAGGAATCCGGCACTGTTCGAATCGCTTCCTCCGTAACCCGTACCATAACGGGTAAATTCAGAAGTGCGACCGTGGCCGCGCCGCCCAATATTGAAAATTTAAGCCCTAGTAAATTTGCGAATAATAGGAATCCGAAAAGACCAAACACGATAGAAGGAACGGAAGAAAGGGCCTCAACGGAGATTCGGACAAGATCCGTGAACCAATTCTTTTGTGCGTAGATGGCTAGGTATATACCTGAAAATAAACCGATCGGAATCGAGATTACGAGTGAAAGGAACAACACATAAAACGAGTTGAACAACTGCGGTCCTACTCCCCCGCCCGCTTTAATTTCTTCTGGCTTACCGAAGATAAAATGCCAGGATAAGTGCGGGATGCCATCGCCTAATATGCGAATCAGGAACCATGCCAGAATACCGATAATGACAATGCCTGATGTCCAGAAATAGACGGTTGCTATGCGGTCTGTTGTTTTACTTGTCATTTGAGTTCACTCCTCTTAGCTACAATTCGAATGATGAGAATGAGGGATAAGGAGATGACAAGGAGCAGCAGAGCCATCAGATAAAGCGCATTGTTCCAAGTTGAACCGTAATTGGTATTCCCCATATCTTTGACGATTGCTGTTGTTAACACGGTTGTTGAGTCGAGAAGCGATTTGGGCATCTGAGGAGAGTTACCGATGACCATGAATACCGCCATGGTTTCACCAATTGCACGGCCCATCCCCAAGATGATTGCTGTAAGAATACCAGGTCTCGCAGCTGGCAAGAGTACACGCCACATCGTTTGCCACCGCGTTGCTCCCAATGCAAGTGAAGCTTCTTCCAAACGACCGGGAAGTGAACGAATTGCATCTTCCGAAATGGACAGAATAGTAGGTAGGATCATAATCGCTAGGATGATTGCCGCGGGTAAAATTCCGTAACCGATGCCACCTGTTATTTTACCTAAGGCAGGTACAATGACCGTCATCCCGATCAAACCGTAAACAACTGACGGAATGCCCACGAATAAATCAGTTGCTGGTCGCATGATCTCACGCATCCATTTTGGCGCGATTTTGGCCATGAACAAAGCACCAGATAAGGCCAGCGGAACGGATATGACCACCGCTACTAATGTCATTAACAATGTGCTGTACAGGAATGGAAATGCTCCAAATTTATTTGAGCCAGGCGTCCAATCTGTTGAGAAGAAAAACTCTATCGGACTTACACCTTGGAAGGTCTTGATGCCTTGCATCCCTACGAAAATAATAATAGAGAAAATGATGGCAGACACTAAAGCAGCACTACCTACAAACAACCATCTCATTAACTTATCTTGTCTATGCTGTCTTTGGGTCCATTTGGTGATAACTGGACGATTCTTTTCATCCGCTTTGGCGCTGGTTAGTTGATCTACTATGGAATTCACTTCGTGATTCCCCTTTCTCTACAATACACAGGACTTACTATTATCATAGAATATGAATGTCATTGGATCGTAAATGAATTGTTAAGGGAATGTAAAAGTTTTGAGTTTACTTTAGTCCGATTTAGCCTAATTAAACCGAGGGTTCCTGCTAAAAAAGGACCAATAGTCAGGATCCGCCGAACTATTTAGCCATTTTCTGTTGATGGAGGATGTGTCGGGCGATTTAGTTGGGCAGATTGTGACTAAATAGGAATTGATGATGCGTACGGTGCGATTAATTCGGTAATTTCGGACTATTGGGTGCTGGAGGAGGGATAGCAGTGCTGGGGGGAGCAGTTACTCGAATTTTTCGTGTATCTCGGGGCTCTAGCAGCTCTTGGCGAGCAGTTACTCGAATTTTTCGCGTGTATCTCGCTGTCCCAACGGCTAACGCGGTGCTCCATCGCCCCTAGCCGAACTAACATCGCCCGCGGCGCAGGGAGCCAACTCCCTAAACACAAAAAGAGCGCTGCATCATTATGCAGTCGCTCTTCGTCTAATCCTTATTTTTTCAACAAATCAGCTGGTAAGAACTTCAACTCACGAACTTGTTTAGCTTGGAATTCTTTGCTGGAGATGTAGTCGATGAATGCTTTAGTAGCGCCTGTAGCTTCACCTTTTGTGTACATATGCTCAACACCGAACAATTTGTAAGTGCCGTTTTTGATGTTATCTTCTGTGAAAGCTACGCCATCAAGTTTCAACGCTTTTACAGTGTCATCGATGTAAGGTGTATCCACGTAACCAATGGAACCGGATTGACCAACAACCGCAGTTTTCATAGCACCGCTGTTCTCTTGTGTAATACCGTCTTTTGTGAAATCTTTGTTATCTAAAATAATTTGTTTAACTAGTGTACGGGAACCTGAGCTATCTGGACGGTGAACAAGAACGATTTTCGCGTCATTGCCGCCAACTTCTTTCCAGTTCGTGATTTTACCCATGTAAATGTCAGCAGCTTGTGCTTTCGTTACGCTGTCTACTTTCACATCTTTGTTAACGATGAATGCGAAAGGCGCGATTGCAACTTGGTGATCAACAAGACCTTTATCTTTATATTCTGCAGCTGGCTCAACGTCGGAGTTACCGATGTCGGAAGTACCGTCAGCTACGTTTTTAATTCCTGTACCTGAACCACCAGCCGTAACGTTAATTGTTACTTTAGGATTCTTTTCCATGAACTCTGTTGCTGCTTGTTTAACCAATGGAAGAAGTGCGCTGGAACCAGAAGCTGTTACGGTACCGCTCAATTCTGTTTTTGGTGTTTCGCTCGGTTTTGCTGAAGCAGATGCTGCTGTTGTTGGTGCTGTTGTTGCCGCTGCATTGTTATTCTCTGTTTTTGCGCCGCAACCAACCAAAGTCCCCATCATTAATACCGCGGATAGTGTAAATGTAATACCTTTTTTCGACATGAAGTTAAACATAGTTAACATGTCCTCCTTTGAATGTATGTGCTGGATTTGGTTAAGCTCGATCCCCATCTTCCTGTGTGTTGAACGACCTTACTTCCATATGGTAACAAGCGAATGTAAATTACAAACCCGCGAAACGTAAACGTAATGTAAAACTTTTAATTTACAAATCGTTTACATATTTCGACGCTTTAGTTAATAGAAGCCCCCTATATTAATAAGTAGTTAGACGTATAATGTCTAAGCTTGTCTATTTATAGGAGGTATACATATGGTTCGATTGATGTTAGCCAACTTCTCCATGCGGGCAAAATTAATCACAAGCTTCAGCGGCGTATTGCTCATTTTCTTAGCTATTGCCCTATTCAATCTTCATCAGGTGACGCAAATTAAGCAGCATATGATCGAGCAGAATGATAAAGTTGATCTTAAAGTCATGGCATTGGAGCTTAAGAATTTGGTTCAAGAGATGAACATCATTGCTTCTGGACTTGAAATATCGAAGAAACCGGAATTTATTGAGAAGTACAATAGTAAACGAAAGCCTTACAATGATGCTATTCAAAGAATTGGCGACACCGCCAGCACCGCTGATCAGCAGAAGTGGCGAAGTCAGTTAATTCAAGCCTCCGTAGATTACATAAACAATTTCGATACTGCAGCTAAAATGGTTCAGGATACCACGATGAAACCAACCGATCTCGATATTAACCTGTTGTATCTATACAATGAATCCCAAGAGCTGAAAGATAATATCTTCGGGTTAGTCGATAAGTTTTATATCACTTATGCGGACGGCGCAGCACAGGCAATTGCTAGCTCGTCCAAGGCACTTAATGATAGCCGCACGATTATGTTAGCAGCTTCGGGCGTTGTCTTTTTCCTGACGATGCTGATTGCATTTCTCATTATCACGTCGTTCACACGTCCGATCTCGGCTTTGCAAAAAGCAGTCGCTCGCATTGCATCCGGTGATTTAACTCACACCATTAATTCCTCAGCCAAAGATGAGTTAGGACAATTAAGTAATAGCTTTGATCAGATGATTAAGCAGGTTAGGCTCATGTTAGGAGCAACGAAAGGCATCGCTTCTTCCTTATCTGCCCATTCGCATGAATTTCATCGCTTCTCCCAGATGACAGCTTCTGCAAATACGGATATTCTCAAAGCGATTCATGAGATTTCTACTGGCGCGGATGAGCAAGCGATAAAAACCGAGAGCAGCTCGCTGCTTATTGCCGAGCTGGAAGATGAGATACGCGACATCAGCGCGTATACCCATGAAATGAAACGCAGCAGCGACGAAGCTGCGGTAGATGCACAGCAGGGCACCGCATCCGTGCAGGCGCTGCAAGCATCAACTGCACAGTCGCAGCTCCTGCTGCAGAAGGTGGATGCGGCGATGCAGACGCTAAGCGCCAGCTCGAAACAGATCGGCGCCATCGTGCGCTCGATTATGGATATTTCAACGCAGACGAATGTCCTAGCGTTGAATGCCGCGATCGAAGCGGCCAGGGCCGGCGCGCATGGCCGCGGCTTCTCCGTGATCGCGGACGAAGTGCGCGAGCTGTCCCTGCAAACGAACGGATCGTCGAAGACGATCAGTGGCATCATTGGGACGCTGCAGGGGCAGATCCAAGAGCTGCAGCTTTCGCTTGTCGATGCGCGGGAATCTGCGTTAACGCAAAGCAGCCATGTGGAGGAAACCTTTGGCTCCTTCAGCAGAATTGAGCAATCGACGCTAGTCATCCGTGAGCAGATCGTGCAGATCCATCAGAAAATCGAACAAGCCCAATCCAAAAACGATAACCTGGTCGATTCCGTCCAGTTCGTTGCCGCTATTGCGCAGGAGACAGCAGCAGGCGTAGAAGAAGTAAACTCCACCAGCATTCAACAGGACGCTTCGATTCGTCGTATCGCCGAAGAGTCGGATGATATACTGGAGCTGGCTCAGCAACTTTTTGCAGAAATTAGTAAATTTCAAATTGTGGAAGTCACTGCTATGGATGAGTCCATTGTTATCCCTAGCGATGACGGACGTATCGTGGAACAAATCGTGGAACAAATTGTTGCGATCGAAGAAGAACTACATAGAGAGCCTGTATTTGAACAGCTTGCTGATCCACTACAAACCAAGAAAGAACTGAGCAGCATTAAATAACAAGCGCACAAAAGCCGAAGTCCCTTATGGGATTTCGGCTTTTTTATGTACTCAATATGTACGCAGGATCGCTTTATTTGGCTATTTCATCGGTTGCTTTGATGTTACGCAGAATGCTTACTTCCACTCGACGATTCTTAGCCCGGCCATCGGTTGTCGCGTTGTCAGCAATTGGACGGTACTCTCCATAACCTACTGAGGAATAAGACGCAGGTTGAATCTTCGTGTTAACGAGTAATATTTTCATAAAGTTCACGGCACGCTTGGCACTTAAATCCCAATTCGTTTCAAAATCTGCCCGGTGAATAGGAATATTATCCGTGTGTCCAGCCACCTCTACCTGATAGCCAGGGTATTCTCCCAACAGATTCGACATGGACGTCGCCAGCTTTTGAGACTCTTGCTTAATCGTGGCAGAACCGGAATCGAACAAAGCCTTATCACTAATCGTAATCGTGAGCTTCTCATTATCCAGCTTCGTCGTTAGCTGCTCACTCATCTTGTTTTCTTTAATAAAAGCATCCATACTTTCTTTTAATTCTTTGAGATCCTTCTCTTCTTTCTGGAGTTTAGCAGCTAGTTGGCTTTCGGTTTTACTCTCTTCATTTGCAGGTGGATTCTGGCTCTTATTATCATTTTTCGGAGAATTTGCAGGATTATCTATAGGAATTAAGTTTGACATCGCGAAGGGCGCTTCCCCCCCGTTAAAAGCACTATTTAAAGAACGCATGATCGCGTCATATTTCTTCTGATCCACCTGTGTTGAAGCAAAAAGGATAATAAAAAGGGCAAGTAATAAAGTTAATAAGTCCGCATAGGGAATGAGCCAGGTTTCATCGATATGTTCCTCATGATCATCGTGCTTCTTTTTTTTACTCACTGTCCAGATGACCCCTCCCTCGTGCCTTCTTCATAACTCTCGCGGTCTTTATTTGGAACGAAAATCATCATTTTTTGCTTCACTGAATTGGCGGAAACGCCAGATTGAATAGAAAGCAAACCCTCAACCACCATAAGTTTGATTTCTACCTCTTTCTTGGACTTCTGCTTCAGCTTGTTTGCAAAGGGGTGAAACACAACATAACCTAAGAAAATACCGAACATGGTAGCAACGAACGCCGCCGAGATCAAGTGTCCTAATTTCTCAATTTCACTCAAGTTACCAAGAGCAGCAATAAGTCCAACAACGGCACCAAGTACCCCTAATGTAGGCGCATAAGTACCTGCTTGTGTAAAAATGCTCGCAAATTTTTTATGTCTCATTTCCATCTCAGCAATATCTTCAAGAAGTACATCACGCACAAAGTCAGGGTCATTCCCATCGATAATCAGTCGCATACCACTTTTCATAAAAGGATCAGAGAGCTCCTCGGCCTGTTTCTCCAGAGAAAGTAATCCCTCCCGACGCGTAATGCTCACCCAGTTAATGAACGTCTCGATCAGTTCCTTTTTTGGCATTAATTTCTGTTCTGTAAAAATGATCTTTAATAATGCCGGGATTTTCTTGATTTCATCCAGTGAGAAGGCTATGAACAGCGCAGAAGCTGTTCCTCCGAAAATGATTAAAGCAGCCGCAGGATTCAATAAAGCAGCAAGACTTGCACCTTTTAATACCATACCCAAGCCAATAGATATTGCAGCCAACACAATACCAATAATTGATGATTTCTCCATCTTCATGCACCTCTTTAAGTATTTGATTTTATGTCATTCCATCTATGTATTTCAACCTGAATTACCAAAATTTCGACAAAAAATGACGGTATACCTTCATAATAAGTTTTATTGCGCATTACCACAATCCTTTTTCGTATAAAGATAGGTCTAAAGACCCATTCGTTCATAAATTCGATCAATTTGGGTCGAATCCTGACGAACATTCTGTCTTATTTAAGTTAGATGAGGATCCCTTGAATTCCTGCTTGTTTCGCTCTCTTATGTAAATCTACACAAGTGTAGTAAAATTGGTATGTCTTGGTATTCATTTTGGGAACGATAAATCCGTACAACTTCAGCACCCCACTGTAGGAGGAATGATTGGATTGGAAAAAAGACCTTTTGGCCGGACGGGAGTCCATGTCCCCTTATTAAGCTTTGGCGCCCAACGTATTGTAGATGAACATAACTGTACCGAGGAAGAAGCGATTCAAATCGTGAATCGTGCAATCGATGAAGGAATTACCTACTACGACACAGCACCTAGCTATTCGAAAGGGCAATCCGAAGAACGGTTAGGTAAAGCACTAGCCCTGCATAAGCGCAGGGACGAAGTATGGATTGCAACCAAGACCAATGATCGAACACGGGACGGTTCTTTGCGACTTCTTGAAGACAGCTTGAAACGTCTACAGACGGATCACGTCGAGGAGTGGCGTCTACATAACATTATGAAAATGGAAGAGCTGGAGCAATGCTTTGCCAAGGGAGGCGCACTTGAAGCCTTGATCCAAGCGAAGGAACAAGGCATGATCAAGCATATCTCGATCAGTGGTCATACGAATCCACAAGTTCAGTTGGAAGCGATTGACCGCTATCCGTTCGACAGCGCACTTGTCGCGCTCTCAGCCGCTGATCACCTTGTCTATAGCTTCGCTCATGAGTTTCTGCCAAAAGCCAATGAGAAGGGAATTGCGGTCATCGGCATGAAGGTCATGGCGCTGGGAAAATTGGCACCTTGGTATGAAAAGGCTTTGCGCTACACATTGTCTTTGCCGATTTCTACAGCCATCGTAGGTATGGAGTCTATGGAACAACTAGAGCAGAACCTAGCGATTACGAAAAACTTCGAGCCCATGAACGATCTGGAGCAGCTCGATTTCCTGAAGGAAATTATGCACCTAGCAAATCCAGATGTGCTGAAGTGGAAATCGACGGATTGGGTGTCTGGTGAGTGGTACGTCCGTTAAAAACAGTGAAAGCCCGATAAGCTCATATGAGCCTCTCGGGCTTTTGTTTATTACCGGGAAACGCTAATGTAACAGTCGACTACTCTTTGGAATCAAAGAAGAAATGCTCCGCCTTCCACTGCTCACCTAATTGAAGAATGCCATACGAATAGCGGGGCTGCCTTCTTTTATCCGTAGGCGAACCTGGGTTGAACATGATTGTCCCTTGCACCTTTTGTAGAAATGGGATGTGCGAGTGTCCGAAAATAATCATCTCCGGCCGATCAGCCTCGAACGCCTCACGCGCTCTTTCTTCTGTCGTTTTCCGGAAACCATCTCCATGAATAAGTCCAATGCGAAAATTACCGAAGGTTAGTAGTCTCTTCTTCCCGAACCTCTCCACAATGTCATCACCGTCATTGTTACCAGCTACCGATTCACAAGGTGCAATCTGCTCGACAAGATCGATGACATGCTCACTGACCCAATCACCTGCATGAATGATGAGATCTACTCCCTCTAAGCCTGCAATCAGAGCATTGGGCAGCTTCGTGGCACGGTAAGATAAATGTGTATCTGCTATTACGCCTATTCGCATCCCCTTAACTCCTTCCCATTACAACTAGTCATTAAAGGATATACTAGTCAGGAAGGAGTAGGAATGCAACTAAATCCATTACGGCTTCATGTGCCAAACTTACCAACAGCCGCCCCACGATACATGGGACGGCTGTTGGCGCATACGTTACTAATCCAATTGGCGGACTTGCACGCCTTTGTCTCGAATCCGATCTAGCGCTTCCTTGCTCGTGAGTCGATCTGTAAGGACATGCTGAATCTCCGACCATCCTGCCACTTGTGTTAAAGCTTGCGTACCGAATTTACTATGGTCAGCTAGCAGATAGGTTTCATCTGCGATGCTAATCATTTTGCGCTTAATCAACGCTTGCAGCTCATTCGATTCGCTGATACCGCGCTGCACATGGACCCCTTTGCAGGAAAGGAACAGTTTGTGCGCATGGTACATATCCAAGGATCGCTCCGATAATGGTCCCACGTAGGATAATGATTTTGGAGAAAGCAAGCCGCCGGTGGAGATGACTTGAATTTTCTCTTTGCCGCTTACTTCAAGAGCAACCTTCATCGAATTGGTGATGATGGTAATCGCCATGTCGGGAATCATTTTCGCCATATACCAAGCAGTCGTACTCGCATCCAGAATGATGCGGTCTCCTTCTTGAATATGTGAGATAGCTTCCTTTGCAATGCTATTCTTAAAATCCGCGTGAGCCGTCTCCCGCTCCATGAAAGGAACTTCGGTCTGCGCCTCCTTCACACTCACCGCACCGCCATGGCTGCGCATGAGCTTGCCTTCGGCTTCTAAGCGATCCAAGTCACGTCGAATGGTTTCTTCCGTTACTTGGCACAGTTCACTCAGCTCAGTTACACGAATGCTTCCTCTTTCATTAACTAATTGAACGATTCTCTGCCATCTTTCTGCTACCAGCATCGTTACCCCTCATTTCACCGTCGATCGGGAGGCCACATCACAAAACGCTGTATACGCCGCCTGCCAACTCGCGCCATCCTCTGGATGATACGTCTTGACTGGGAACGAATTCCGAATCAGCTTCCTGGCTTCGCGTAAATTCGCGATATACCCTAGTGCTATCCATTGTACTACAAGGTTTCCTAAGGCACTACCCTCTACCGGTCCCGCCCACACTTCACGCTGTATCGCACTCGCCGTGAACTGACAAAGCAGCTCATTCTGAATGCCGCCGCCAACGATATGAAGGCCGCGATATGTCTTGCCTGAAAGCTGCTCTGTTCGCTCTAAGATAAAGCGATACTTCAGCGCTAAGCTTTCCAGGATGCAGCGCACGATTTCACCATCGGTCTGTGGCACAGTCTGCCCGGTGTCACGACAATACTTCTGAATTTGCTTGGGCATATGAGCAGGGTTAAGGAACATATCATCATCCGGATCGATGAAGAATTGGAAAGGTTGTACGGCTTCCGCTTGCTTCACAAGCTCAGCGAAGCTGGCTGTTTTGCCTTCTTTTTCCCACGTCCGCTTACATTCTTGAATGAGCCAAAGTCCCATGATGTTCTTCAATAAGCGATTCGTTCCGTACACGCCGCCTTCATTCGTGAAATTCCACGCTAAGGCTTGTTCCGTGAGCACAGGCTTCGCCGTTTCAGTCCCTAGCAATGACCACGTCCCGCAGCTTAAGAAAGCGAAGTCCTCATCAAGCGCTGGAACGGCAACAACGGCTGACGCTGTATCATGCTCGCCAACGGCGATGACAGGAATGGAAGGAACATCCAGTTCCTCACAAACAGCTGTGCTCAGTGATCCCACTCGTGTCCCTGAAGCGACTGGAGGCAAGAAAATCTGTTCTGGAAGGCCAAGCTGACTAAGAAGGGATGTTTCCCACGTCAAGCTGGTCGCATTCAAGAGCTGCGTCGTCGTTGCATTGGTGAATTCACTATGTTTCTCACCTGTCAGGAAGTAACGCAACAGGTCTGGAATCATCAGGAAAGTTTCCGCTCGGCTTAACAAATCTGGATTGTTTTTTTGGATTGCATACAGCTGGAATATCGAGTTGAATTGTAAAAACTGTAGCCCTGTTAGCGCATACAGTTTTTCGCGACCTATTTCGCTTATCACCTTTTCCATGATGCCATCTGTTTGGTGATCCCGATAGTGGTAAGGATTCCCCAATAGCTCGCCGTTAGCAGCAAGTAGTCCAAAATCAACCGCCCACGAATCAATCGCTAAGCTTTCGATCTGGGAGTAGCCTAAATGCTTCGTTTGTAAAATGCCCTGCTTCAGCTCATGAAGCAACCGCAAAATGTCCCAATGCAGATGGTTGCCCACCTGCACGGGATCATTGGAGAAGCGGTGAATTTCCTCGATCGTGATCCGGCCCGTTTCAGAATCAAGGCGTCCGACGATCGCTCTGCCGCTGCTTGCTCCCAAATCAAAGGCTAGAACTGTCGATGGTGTACTCACCAGCTTGCACCGCCTTTGCCACGCGCATTGATTTTTTCGTCATAGCCGCTTGCTAAGTAAGCCTTCATTGGGTCAACCGGCACGCCGATTTCTTCACGAACAGCCTGTAGCAAAGGCGTTACATCGAATTCGAATGCTTTACGAACCGCATCCTCAGCACCAAGAACATCTTGGTTCTCTTGTGCAGCACGAACTTCTTCAAGGTTAATCAGAAGCGCTTTCGCATATTGCGTTTGTACGTTAAGTACGGAAC
The DNA here is from genome assembly GCF_059692055.1 of Paenibacillus sp. J31R109. Classification (NCBI taxonomy): domain Bacteria; kingdom Bacillati; phylum Bacillota; class Bacilli; order Caryophanales; family Paenibacillaceae; genus Paenibacillus; species Paenibacillus sp. J31R109. The sequence continues at coordinate 382,008 of NZ_JCAUAR010000006.1, forward strand.
GCAGCATCGCAGGGATTTTACGCTCAATGTTATGACTTTGGTCGATCATGTACGCAATATTATCAGCAGCTTGACGAATTTGCGGGTTCTTGTCGTTAGCAGCATCAATGATTTGGTAGAAAATCAAGAATAATTCATACGGATTTACAGATCCCACAATAAGATCGTCATCCCCATATTTACGGGAGTTGAAGTGGAAACCGCCTAATTTATTTTCATCTAACAAGTAAGTTACGATGTGCTCGATATTCGTCCCTTGCGGGTGATGCCCTGTATCTACAAGGACTTCAGCTTGTGGACCCAATTTGTTTGCCAGATTGAACGCCATACCCCAATCAGCTAGGTCCGTGTGATAGAACGCAGGCTCATAGAACTTGTATTCAATTAACATACGCATGCTAGGTGACATCGCGTTGTACATTTCTTTCAGTGACTCATACATCCATGTTTTACGAGCGCGAATGTCCACTTGTCCTGGGTAGTTGGAACCGTCAGCAAACCACAAACTCAACACGTCGGAACCTACTGTTTTGGCGATATCAACGCACTCTAGCAAGTGGTCCGTCGCTTTGCGGCGAATTGCTTCATTCGAGTTCGTCACACTTCCGAAGATGTAATCATCTTCTTGGAAAAGGTTCGGATTCACCGCACCAATGGAAACGCCTAGATCAGATGCATGCTGCTTCAGCTTCGCGTAGTCGTCCACTTTATCCCATGGGATGTGGATCGCAACCGACGGGCAAATACCCGTCAGTTTGTGCACTTGCGCAGCATCTTCGAATTTCTCAAAGGGATTACGCGGTACGCCTGTTTGTTGATAAACTTTGAAGCGTGTTCCTGAATCCCCGTAGCCCCATGATGGCGTCTCAACTTTTATCGCTTTCAGCTTCGCTTTGACTGCTGCTATATCAATGCCTCTCAGGGCTTGTTGCTCTTCGAATAATGCGTAGGCTTTGTCGCTCATCGGTTTGTTGCCTCCTATTAGTTGAATTAGCGTGTGAAGGCAGCAGGTACGCCACCATCAACAGTAATCATGCAACCTGTTGTTTTAGCTGCTTTGGATGATGCGAAGTACACGATAGCTTCTGCTACATCTTTCGGGAAAATGTTTACAAGCAGCGTCGTTCTTTTGCGGTAGTGCTCTTCTAGTTGATCCGGTTCGATTCCGTAAGCAGCGGCACGCTCATTGCGCCAGTTGGAGTTCCAAATCGCTGATCCTTGAAGGATCGCATCTGGCAATACGGAGTTCACGCGAATTCCGAATTCGCCGCCTTCTGCCGCGATACAACGAGCCAAGTGAATCTCAGCTGCTTTAGCTGTTGAATATGCGGAAGCATTTTTACCAGCAAATACGGAGTTTTTGGAGCCAACGAATACCATGCTGCCGCCGACTTTTTGTGTTTTCATAATTTTAAATGCTTCTCTAGCCACTAGGAAATACCCTGTGCTAAGCACGTTCATGTTCAAGTTCCACTCTTTAAGCGATGTTTCGTCAAAAGGACTGGAAGTCGCAAGACCCGCATTGTTCACGATGATATCAATACCGCCGTAGCTAAGAATGGATTCACGGAATGCAGCTTCTACTTCTTCTTCTTTCGTAACGTCCATGCGAACAGCAATCGCTCTGTTGTCGCCATATTGTTCGTTGAGTTCTGCTGCAAGTTTCTGAGCACCTTCAAGGTTCAAGTCAGCAAGCACTACGTGTGCGCCATCTTTCAAGAATTGACGAGCCGTTACGCTTCCGATTCCGCCTGCACCGCCTGTGATGAAAGCCACTTGACGGGAGAATTCAGCTTCTGCTGGAGCAAGTGTTAATTTATAAAGTTCAAGAGGCCAGTACTCGACATTGAATGATTCATTTTCGCTTAGGGATACGAACGTTCCAAGTGCCGTAGCGCCTCTCATAACGGAAATTGCACGGTGGTAAAGCGCGCCGCTGATTTGAGCCATTGCCCAACTTTTGCCTGTGTTGATCATCCCGATTCCTGGAATAAGGATAACACGCGGAGCTGCTTCATTGATAACGTCGCCTTCATTTTTGTTACGGTCAAAATAGGCTTTGTACTCTTCTTTGTAAGCTTCAATTCCGGCTTTCAAAGCTTCTGTCAAGCTTTCTGCGTCGCCAGTTGTCGGATTCCAATCGATATAGAGTGGCTTCATTTTCGTATGAACCAAGTGATCCGGGCAAGCTGCACCTACTTGGGATAGCGTCGCTGCATCACGGCTATTTACGAATTGAAGTACATCGTCTGCACTATCAATGGTGAGGATCATTCGCTTCTCGTTGCTTACCGCACCGCGAACGACTGGAAGAACTTGAGCCAGTAATTCGTTGCGAGCTTCCACGCTAAGGGATTCGTATTTGGAACCGCCATATAGGTTCGCTTCATTCACGCGAGCTTCGATGAAGCTTGCTGCTTCATTAATAATGTCAATTGTTTTGAGGTAGCTTTCTTCGGACGTTTCGCCCCAAGTAACTAGACCATGTTTCTCCATAAGGACAAGCTCAGCCTTTGGATTGTTGCGAACGCCATCAGCGATCATTTTGGAAAGTGTAAAACCAGGACGCACATAAGGTACCCACACGAAACGGTCGCCGTAAATTTCTTTCGCAAGCTCACGTCCATTGTGTGCACAACATAGCGAGATAATCGCATCTGGATGTGTATGGTCCACGTTTTTGAATGGTAAGAAGGCATGCAAAAGTGTCTCAATGGAAGCACGCGGGTGCTTGCTGTCGATCATACAGTTCGCAAGGTAAGCAACCATTTCTTCGTCCGACATTTCGTCACGCTCGATCAATGGACGAATATCTTCCATACGAAGACCTGTGAAATTCTTTGCTTTCATTGTTCCAAGGTCCGAACCGGAACCTTTTACCCACATGACTTCAACATCGCGACCACGAAAATCTTTCTCGATTGTTTTGTAAGAAGTGTTGCCGCCGCCCCAGTTACAAACAGCACGATCTGTACCTAATAAATTAGAACGATAGACAATTTCCTCTACACCTTTCGATACTGCATTCGCCTTTGAAGCTTCCCATAAATTCGCAACCATTTAAGTACCCTCCTAAGTTTTACATCCCATGTGTATGTGTTTGTTTTTGATGGTTTCATCATAACATATCTTTGTTTATTTTTGAATAATTATTTTTACGTTTGTTTCCAAAGGATAGAAACACAGATATTTCTGTTGTTGTGTTATGAAAATGAAGGAATCAACTTGATTAGGAGGAGGAAATTTCAATGATGTAGGGCGGAAAGGACAATCGTTGCTGTGCTAATCTGTGAATGTGTGGGTTTTCTTTGGAATTCCACTTGGATGCTCTAGCAGAGAAATAACTGGAAAAACTGGAGGTAACTCTGGGCAAAATCTTGATAATTGCAGGCTCGGTTGCGCAACGGCACCAAGTTCGCTGTGAGACGTCGAAAGTAGCTGTCTCAGCTAAACAAACTAGTCTTAACGACGAAACGCGGCGCTGAGACGGCGATTATTGCAGGCTCAGTAGCGCATCAGCAACAAGTTCGCTCTGAGACGTTTAAAGTTGCAGGCTCAGCTAAGCAAACTAGTTTAAAATACGAAAGGCGCAACCTGAGACGTCGATTATTGTAGTCTCAGTAGCGCATCAGCAACAAGTTCGCGCTGAGACGTCGATTATTGCAGGCTCAGTAGCGCATCAGCAACAAGTTCATTCTGAGACGTCGAAAGTTGCAGGCTCTGTAGCGTACCAGCACCAAATATCCGTCTCAGCTAGTGCTTGATCTTAGTTGAGTACCTATGGTGTATGGGGCGTTGGTTCGATGTTTGTGAAGTAACTATTATGCACGAAGGTATGCTTAGAGGTCCTTCTTTTCGGAAGTCAGACAGCCTAGATGTCATCATCATAATGCCACTTATCTCCCCCGCTTCCGGTACTGCCCGAGTCACCTGGCAGGTCATCCTGCATGTCGCCAGGATAATCCCCCTGTTCATCCTCGGCTACATTTTGCAAATCAAAAGCGTTGATCGTCATAATCGGATACGTATGGTTGGCCGCGATTTGAGCTGCCTGCAGCTTCATAAATTTCGGTGAACCTTCTGTCTCTTCATCATAGACAAGCAAAATACCGTCTGAATTGCGTAATAGAAACTTGTCTCGTTCTTTGAATTGCCAAGGTCCCTCATATTTGATCTTCGTTACACTGTTCACGTAATTTGCACGCTGCATGACATTCGCATAGCAGCCTTTTTTATCATCGCTCCACTTCTCCTCCTGCTCTAGAAATGGTGTAATGACAGCTAGCTTAAGCTCGGGATGCGTACTCTCTCTCAGTTCAAGCACAGCTTCTGCTGCCCAGAGCTCTACGCCCCATTGGCCAGAGACGACGACCCACTCAAGCCCATCATCCAACAAAGCAATGAGTCGTTTTTGAATTGCTTTTTTGATTATGGCAATGCCAGGATGCTTTAGCGAAAATATGCCCAGCTCATTTGCTTTATATCCTGTAATAAGTACTCGTTTCAAGGAACTCACCCCTTGTTGATTATCCTAAAAGGTTAGCATAGAAAGAACTATTAAGAAAGATTCTGCCCTCCGAGTAACATTTACGTTAGTTAATGTGACATAATTATTATTTCCCACATTAAAATCAAGAATAATTGACTGAATTTTTCAAAATAATGATTGAATTTCACGGAAAATTAAGTTAATCTGTATTCAACACCTAATTAAATGTCATATAATTTAACATAAGGAGCGAGAATAAAATGAATATTGCACTTGTTGCTCATGATGTTTACAAAAACTTACTCGTGGACTTTGTCATTGCTTATAAGCATATTTTTCAAAAACACAAGCTTTATGCAACGGGCACTACAGGCAGAAGAATTAGTGAGAGCGCCAAGCTCGATGTCATTCGATTGCGCTCAGGTCCATTCGGTGGAGATCAGCAAATCGGGGCTATGATTGCGATGGATGATATTGATTTGCTTATCTTTTTTCGCGATCCCATCTCAGCGTTAGGACACGAACCCGATATTACTGCACTCCTTCGCCTTTGTGATGTTCAACAAATCCCACTCGCTACTAATCTAGGTACAGCAGAAATGCTGATCAGAGCCATGGAAAGCGGCTTCCTCTCTTGGCGTGAAGAAATTCGAAAATATGACTCACCACGACTTAATGGTACGGAACACAAATAATGTAGGGATAAGCCATTTAACCGGGGCAAGTCCACAATGATTTGCATATTTTAATATCATCTCTTGTTGAAAGGATGATAGAATAATGGCAAAAATCACACAAGGATCCGGTGGTCCTGTACAATTTAGACATCGCATGGAGGGCTTAACTTCACGTGTAGAAAATCACCGGCATTCTTTCGGGAATTTGAGTGATATCGTAATTCCAGAAGACGGTAGACACCGCCATACCTTCCAAGGGATTACGACAACTGCTGACGGGCACCGTCATTCCTATTCTGGACGCACAGGGCTCAACATCGGTGTAGGGCCAAACCATTTTCATCGTTTCCAAATTTCAACAAACATTGCAGATGGACATCGCCACATCATTTCTGGAAGAACAACAGGTGTCATTCGTCTCGGTGTCGTCGTTGGACACAAATTAATTATTGAGAGCATCGTCCGTCAAAAGGTAAAAAAATGACAAGAAAAACTACTGAACACTGTTCAGTAGTTTTTCTATTTATAACAGCAAGCGTGATAACATGGTGTACAGTCTCACTTATTTTTTGTACATTAAAAGAAAGTGCATTTGTTTGGGCACTGGAGAGGCGTGTGCCTATGGACAAGCAATTGCCCCATGTCATAGATCAAGAATTTAACCGTTCGCTTAGTGATTATCCCGTTTATTGCAAAACCAAGCGTGATGCGGCAATGATGGCATTTATCCATGCTCATGACGGCTACGAGTTTCACTTCCCTTGTTCGTCCGTCGGAATATGCGTAGTTGATGGACAACAACTTGAGTTTGTTCCTGGCAAACTGACCATCATCCGTCCGGATGCTTATCACTATATCCGCTCAACCCAGACAGTGGAGTACTCACGGATCGTACTATCTGTCGATGAGTCCTATCTCCGGGAACTGTCGGTACAAGAGTCTGTTGTATCCGGATTAGTGGACAATTGGTTTCCAACGGAGCAGATTGTCGCGGTGCAGCTTCACATGGAGTCCAAGGAAGAAATGGAGGCGGTCCAATACCTCCTGCGTACGATCGAGAAGGAGCTTGATCTACGTCGTCCTCACTTTCAATTGATCGTAAAGGCAAGATTGTTGGAGTTGTTTGCGATACTTGGCAGGCAAGCCAGCTTGGATCTCGCCAAACGATTGACACTCCCACCTTCTTATCGTCAATTGATGACGGAGGTCGCGGATTACATAACAGCCCGTCATAACGAGCCGTTATCGATGGATGAACTAGCAGAGACTTTTCATTTGTCCAAGTCTTATTTGCACAAGCTTTTCAAGCAACATACAGGGCTGACGCCGCATCAATACCAAATGTTGGAGCGGATCAATCGCGCAAAGCTTCTATTGAGTGAGAGCGAAGAGCCCATCACGCATATTTCATTGACCCTTGGATTTGGCGAGATGGCCTATTTTAGCCGATGCTTTAAGGAAATGACAGGCGTGTCGCCGAGCTTTTATCGAAGAAGTATGCGGACTTGACCATAGAATCTGTGCCCTTCTAAGAATTGTAGAGGATAATCCAACTAACAGATAGTGGTGTGCAAGCGTGTTCATGATTTGTCTGTTACTGTTGATGTAATCACATTAATAGAGGTGCATGATGACAATGGATGCGAACAAAATAATTATGGTCGACGTTAATGACGTGGGCTTTCTGGATAACACAGAAAATCGAACAGGGGCGTTTATTCGTCCAGTTGATACCGCGCTTATGCTGAAGGATTGCTATTGGATTGAGTTCGAGTTATCCCGTTTGGCGATGGGGTGGGTAACAGCTGCCCCTAATTGGGAGTGGAAAGGCGAACTGGTCCGCATGGGCTATCTACACACTGAACACATGAAAAAGCTTCGACAGCGGATTGACGAGCTACCAGGCGCTGCGCTGAGCGACCGTTCTTGGACGCCGGAGAGAGTCGCAGAAGTGTTTTTGGCCGTGTCGCTGGCACCTGCTTTTGCCGAATTCGCATTAGCTTACCGGAGCTTTGTGAGTAAGCTTTATAACCGTTATACTTGGCTCGCTGACGCGCTTGATCCTATTCTAGAGGAGCCGACGCTAGACGCGTTGCGGGTCATCGAGTTGGATCGAAAGCGACTCATCGATTGGGCAGATCCGCATGTCCGCTTCGCTTACGTAGACGATTCAGTGAGCCGTGTGCGCTTTGACAGTTGGCGGCAGTATGTCGATCGAATGTGGGACGAAATGTTCACAAAGGGAGCAAGTCCAGCGACGGATTGGGCGGAACGGCTGCAACATCCCCCTGCGGGTCCTGTGCCGGCAAATCCGGCTGTCGACCCCAAATATCCGCACGTCGATCTGACCAAATATAAAAGCGCCATGTTTGACCCAAACTCGCCAACCTATGATAGCGTAAAACATATGATATTTATCAATGCCAGCGAAATGTCGGCGACCGAAAGTCTTACGTACTTGTATTATGGCGTGCAAAAAATGCCGATGGACTTCTATCACGATATTGCTCGGCATACGTGGGACGAAGCGCGTCACAGCCAAATGGGCGTGCGCAGGTTAAAGCAGTTGGGCTATCGTACCGAAGATTTCTCTTGGCATCCTTCAACCGCACTGACGCCAGACAATTTGGAGCGAACATTTCCTGAGTTTTATTCAAGCTTAACGATGGTGATGGAGCCATGCTCGTTTATCAAAAAACGCAAGTCGGTGGAATCCTTTAAGGATCACGGTGACAATTTGTCTTCGCTGCAATCTGAGTATGATATCGCTGACGAGCGGATGCATGTTCAGTTCGGCAAGCGTTGGGGAGCGAAGCTGTTCGAACATATCGATGACTTCGTTACTGCGCAGTCCGTTGCCGAGAAGGCCAAACAGCTGCATTTGCAAAAAATGGGATACTCCCAGTCAGAAATCAATGGAGTCCTAAAAAGCTTTCCTGAATTTTGCGGGTTTGCCACAATGGATTTGAAATACGACCGCTATTAAGTACCCGTGTAGTTCAATAAGGAGGCATAGGCTTGAAGACGATCATAGCAAAAGCATTTTGGGGTATGGAAGGCACCACAGAAGAAAAGATACGCCGAATCGGCGAAGGTGGATATGATGCCGTCGAGGCACCTGTTCCGGATACGATGTCGCCAGGGGCATTCCGATTGCTGCTCGATGAATACGGTTTGAGCTATATTGCCCAAATGGCAACTACCGGCGGGGATCAAGCTGCAGAGCATGCCACTTCTTTTGGCGATCGGTTGCGACAAGCAGCCGAATACGACCCCTTATTCGTTAACTGTCATACAGGACGGGATCGCATGGAACTCGATGAACAGTTACGCTTATTTGAAAGCGCGTTAAAGAACGAAATGGATGTCGGTATAGCCGTCGCCCACGAGACACATCGCAGCCGCTGCATGTACACACCATGGACGACCGCAAAGCTACTGAAGTCGTATCCGGAATTGAAAATATGTGCGGATTTCAGCCATTGGGTATGCGTCACGGAGTCGTTCCTGCAGGCAAGTGAGGCTGATTTATCACTCGCCATTGAGCGAGCACTGCATATCCATGGTCGTGTAGGTTATATCCACGGTCCACAGGTGTCAGACCCCCGTGCGCCCGAATTCGCCCAAGAAGTACGTGTGCACGAAGGCTGGTGGAAGCGAATCCACGAAGCGAGGCAGGCAGCGGGAGTCGAGCAATTTACATTTACACCAGAATTCGGTCCCCCAGGCTATATGCACACGCTGCCTTACACACGGCAGCCAGTGGCTGATTTATGGGAGGTATGTGACTGGGGCCGCAACCGAGTGCCTGTATGGATTGGCCAATAATAGCGTTCGTATATATTACCAACGCACAACAGGCTGTCCCCACTGTGATGGGACAGCCTGTTCATTCAACGTTTTAATACCTCAACCAACCACGGATACGCCTGACTCCCATTAACTTGATGAACACCCTCATAGAGATGAACACCGAAATGTTCGCTAGCATTAACTTCCGCATACACTTGTTCCAAATACGAGACGGCCGTTTCCACTGTTTCAATAGGAAATATAGGATCCTGTCTACCCGAAGCAATGAACAAGGGACGCGGAGCAAGCAAACCTATCAATTCAGGAAGCTCCGCGTAGTCAAGCGCACCAGGTAGATAGTTATCAATACAATGTCGTACCGCCATAATGCTACCTTTGAATGTATTGGTGAACGCACATAGAACTGTAGCTCGAATGCGTTCATCCAAAGCGGCCGTATAGGCAGCGAGCAGCCCGCCCCCTGAGAACCCGAAGCAGCCGATTCGACTTGCATCTACGTCTTCACGTGACACCATATAATCAAGCGCCCGAATTGCTTCTTGCACACGCAGTCCAGCCAACGAAAAGCCATAAAGGATAAGATGGGAGGCAAGCGTCTGACAAGACGAATTGCCGACTTGCCCGTCACGTTGATCCGCTTCCAATCGCCGGTCACCGAACCCAATGATTTCCGGAACGACAACGATGAAGCCACGTCTCACCATTTCCAACGCATAATTACCATGAACATCCGCTGCACCTGTATGCGCAGTGCCATCAGCTCGCAAACCAACGATCTGTCTGCTGCCAAAGCCATGCCCATGCAAGGCGAGTACGGCGGGCAATCTCCCCACCGCTCCCTTCGGCAGCAACACATAACAAGGTACTCGGAAACCCCATAACGTACCAAATTCGACCCGTTCACGAACGTGATCCTCGAGCTCCACACGTTCAAGAAGAACAGGACGAAGCTCGTCCTGCCCTTCCATTGGTACTGATAACGACCTCGTTAAACGCTTTTTCATTTGGTCCTTCGTCAGTTCCGCCCATTCAGCACGCTGCTGCTCACGCTTCAATGCGAAGGAACGATAGAGATTCTCCATGCTAGCATCTGGATTCCACATCGTTCATTCCTCCGTCAAATCTTAAAATTTAACGAGCTTATCTACAGCAACTGGTTGCCCGGTTCGAAGTGAAATATTGCCAGCAATCCCGGTTAGAATGGACATTGCCCCATCTACATGTGAAGCCGCACGTTTGAAACGGTCATCCGATGGCTTATCGAAGATATCTTTCAACAATACAGGATCTCCGCCGCCGTGACCGCCGACTCCTTCTTCAATCTCTACTTGATAAGGTGCTGCGAACATTGGGAATACGGTAATGGTTTTACCTTCCAATGCACCCTCATCTGCTTTTTCTCCACCAGCGTTCACGTAAGACTTCTCAACAACTTTCATTTCAATACGGCCTTTGCTGCCATTGATATTCACACTGAAGCCTTCCCAAGGCAAATACGCGTTCAAGGAATACGTGAGGATTGCTTTATTTTTATAACGCACCATCACACCCATCGTATCTTCAATGGAGATCCCGTCGCCAAACACGCTTTGATCACGTTGATAACCATCTTCATGCTCAGCATCCAAATACAAGCCCTTCAGATTCGGATTGCTGTCTAAATGCAGGGCAAAAGGATCTTCTTTCGCATAGGCGTTCCCCGTCGCACGTTGGTAAAACTTCGTTTCTCCACGCTTCTCAGCATTCGCTTTCCCGTAGAACATCAAATCGCCCATGGCGAAAACCGTCTCCGGCTGTGTCCCTAACCAGAAGTTCACTAGATCAAAGTGATGCGTTGACTTATGCACAAGCAAGCCGCCGCCATTGCGCTTATCGCGATGCCATCTGCGGAAGTAATCTGCACCATGTTGGGTATTTAACAACCATTCAAAATGCACAGAGTGCACATCACCAATTGTTCCGTCCATAATGAGCTCACGAATTTTCGTATTGTGCGGAGCGTACCGGTAGTTAAAAGTTACACGAAGTTGTTTGCCTGTCCGTTTAATCGCATCCAGAATTTCTTGGCATTTCTCTTCATCAACGGTCATTGGCTTTTCTGAAATAACATCACAGCCAAGCTCCATCGCTCTAATAATGTACGTATGATGTGTACGGTCTACCGTTGTAACGATGATCGTATCTGGTTTTTCTTGACGAATCATTTCTTCGAATTGGTCCGCCTTGTACGTAGGAACAGCATGATATTCATATTTATTAGCTAGTAAACCGTTCGTGAAATTCATCCGTGTTTGGTTAATATCACAAATAGCTACAAGCTCTGATGTATCTCGAAAATCCTTTACCATGGAGCCATAGAAGAATTCAGCTCTTCCTCCAGTACCTACAATCGCATAACGTGTTTTAGTCATTCGTAATCATGCCCCTCTCATTTAAGTACCCTTACATGTCATACTGCAAGATTAATACAATATTTGTTGTGTTTCTAATCAAATATTACTTAATCACATCATTTCCTTGCATATATTGCTATTCAAAGGGATGTGGTAAAATAGAAAGCAGATTCCGATTCAGAGAGGTGTCCACGTTGATTTTTTACGAGATTGAAAGACTGCGCAGAGAGCAATCCTACTCGATGCCATTGAATCATTTTCATGATCATTATGAAATTTATTATTTACTTAGCGGTAAGCGTTACTATTTCATTCAGGATCGCTCTTATTTGATGCAAGAGGGTGATCTCGTATTTATCGATAAAAATAAATTACACAAAACGATCGACGCCAACTCGCTTCCGCATGAACGTATCTTACTGAGCTTTAATGACAATTGGGTGCCTGCCAAGGATCCTGATTATCAGGAGACGGCACTCGCTCCTTTTCGGCAAAAACATATTATCTTTTCGCTGTCAGGCGCCAATCGAACACTTGTTGAGAACCTGCTATTTAGCCTAATGCGCGAGCAGCAGCAAGCACAGAAAGGTTGGGAACTGAATAGTAAAGCACTGCTCACACAATTGCTCGTCTTCTGCGCGCGGCTCATTGATCAGCAGGGTCCAACGGAAGAGCATCCACAGGCTCATAATCCTAAAATATTCGAGATTGTCTCCCATATTAACGAGCATTTTCAAGAGCGCCTTAGTCTAGCGACGATTTCAAAAAAATTCCATATTAGCCCCAGCTATTTCTGCCGGTCATTCAAGGAAACAACTGGATTCTCCTTCGTTGAATACTTAAACAATATTCGCATACGAGAAGCGCAGCGGCTGCTAAGGGAAACGAAGTTAAAAGTTATTCACATTGCCGAACAGTCCGGGTTCGATAGTGTTGCCCACTTTGGACGTGTATTCAAGCAAGTTACTTCGCAAACTCCTCTGGAATGTCGGAAAATGATGCATCTGGGGCTGTAATCAATTGACGGTACGCCGTCGGTGTCATCTTTTTTAGGGCTTTGAACGTTTTGATAAAATAACTTGGACTTTCAAAACCGACCTCGCTTGCGACATCAATAATGAGGATCTTCGGATTTTCTAGACACTTCATTGCCTTCTCGACTCGATACAAGTTGAGATATTCGATAGGTGTCTTTTTGACGATGGCTTTGAAAAACCGGCAAAAATGACCTTCACTCATTGAAATGATAGAAGCAAGCTCTGGAATGAGAAGACGTTCTCGGTAATGCTCATGCATATGCTGGAGCACCGGCTTGATACGCTCAATTTTGCTAGCTTGCATGGAGCTGCGCGGCAAATCCGACGACCGTTCACCAAGTGGCAGCAATACGGCAAATATAGCAAGCAAATCCGCTTTTATTTTGAGCTCATACCCATACGGCGTCTCTTCATATTGCTCGATAATGTCCGTGAGCAGCGTAAGGACGTCTTGTTCCCAGTTCACCTTTGATCGGAAAATGCCTGGCAGGATCAATCGTTGTTCAAGCCAAGGCTGCATGTATTTTCTTTGGATCACATCATAAGCGCTGCTGCTGAGCAGTTGAGGATCGCAGACAATCGCATGAAAATAGGCAGGTTCTTCATTCGAAGGATAACAGGCATGCAGCTGCCCGCTTGGAATGAGCACCCCTTCCCCCTGGAGCAGCTCTAGGTTGATGGAGCCGATATGAAAGGATGCACTTCCTTGTGTCATATAGATGAATTCAATTTCTTCATGCCAATGATAGTTGAAGAAAACATCATTTACTTTTTCCACACGGTACACACTCAGCGGAAACATGAGATCGCCATGATTTCGATCCTCATGCAAAGATTCTAGATTCATTGCCGCATGACTCCTTTGATCAAAATTGTTATATCACGATATCAACATTATGCAAGACAAATATATCATACTCCCAGTATGATTTTGCTAAAGAAGATTTCATTGTATCAATATCGTTATATATTTCGATTACAAGGAGATGGCACTAGTGAAATTTAGTGATGGTCAATGGATGACTCGCAAAGAGTACCAGATTATTAGTCCTGTTGAAGTACATGATACCTACACAACCGATCATTCTCTTACCCTATTTGGACCACCGAAGCCAATCACCAATCGTTCAGGCGAGTTAGATACCCCATTAATTGAAGTTAAATTGTCCTCTCCGATAAAGGATGTCATTCGTGTTCAGATTTTTCATCATAAAGGTAAAAAACAAGTAGGACCGTATTTCGCAATTAACACCGACCCTGAGCTCGCCGTCCACATCGAAGCCAATAAGCAGGAAGCCAGCTTGACCAGCGGCAGCTTGCGCGCAAGCATTCGTAGAGACCAGCCTTGGCATCTACAATTCGATTATAATGGGCGCAAGCTCACTTCCAGCGGCTTCAAGAACATTGGCTACGTGATCTCTGAAAATGCAACCACCTATGTCCGCGATCAACTTGATCTTGGAGTTGGTGAGTACGTTTACGGTCTTGGCGAGCGGTTTACCTCATTTGTCAAAAACGGTCAGAGCGTTGATATTTGGAACCGTGATGGCGGGACCAACTCTGAGCAGTCCTATAAAAATATTCCATTTTATATAACGAATAAAGGGTATGGTGTTTTCGTTAATCATCCTGAGAACGTTTCCTTTGAGGTTGCTTCTGAGAAAGTTTCGAAGGTGCAATTCAGTGTGGAAGGCGAGTCCTTGGACTATTTCCTCATTGGTGGGGCTAATTTGAAAGAAGTCCTTGGCAATTACACGACGTTAACGGGAAAGCCAGCCTTGCCGCCTGCCTGGACATTCGGACTCTGGTTAACTACTTCCTTCACGACGAATTACGACGAGTCAACGGTTACTAGCTTCATTGATGGGATGGCTGAGCGGGAATTGCCACTTCATGTCTTCCACTTTGATTGCTTCTGGATGCGCGAATTCCATTGGTGTGATTTTGAGTGGGATACACGTATTTTTCCCGAACCTGAGAAGATGCTGCAGCGCCTCAAAAACAAGGGTTTGAAAATTTGCGTATGGATTAACCCGTATATCGCACAGCGTTCTCCTATGTTTAGTGAGGGCATGGAAGCAGGTTATCTCCTGAAGCGACCTAACGGAGATGTGTGGCAATGGGATATGTGGCAACCAGGGATGGGTATCGTGGATTTTACGAATCCTGCTGCGTGCGAATGGTATGCCGAAAAGCTGCGGAGGCTGGTAGATATGGGGGTTGACTCCTTCAAAACTGACTTTGGCGAACGTATTCCGACCGATGTCGTTTATCACGATGGATCCGATCCTGTTAAAATGCATAACTACTACACGCAGCTTTACAACGAAGTCGTCTTCCATGTTTTGGAAGAAAAGCTTGGCAAGGGAGAAGCCGCTTTGTTCGCTCGATCCGCAACGGCTGGCGGCCAGCAGTTCCCCGTACATTGGGGAGGAGACTGTACAGCCACCTACGAATCAATGGCCGAAAGTTTGCGAGGCGGATTGTCTCTTGGACTCTCTGGCTTCGGATTCTGGAGCCATGATATCGGAGGCTTTGAAAGCACTTCAAGCGCAGACCTATACAAGCGTTGGGCCGCATTTGGACTGCTATCCAGCCACAGCCGTCTGCATGGCAGCCGCTCGTATCGAGTTCCGTGGATGTACGATGACGAAGCTGTAGATGTATTGCGATTCTTTACAAAGCTTAAGAGTACACTGATGCCTTATATTTTCCAAACGGCTGTAGATGCCTCCAAGCTTGGCTTGCCATTGATGCGTGCCATGGTACTAGAATTCGCCAATGATCCAACCTGCGATTATCTTGATCGACAATATATGATTGGCGACTCACTCCTCGTTGCTCCGATCTTCGATGAATCAGGTATCGTCAGCTACTATCTGCCGGCTGGCACATGGACTCATTTCTTAACCGGCAAGCGTGTCGAAGGAAATCGTTGGTTCAAGGAGCATCATGATTATCTGAGCATCCCTTTATGGGTAAGACCTAACACGCTATTGGCAGTTGGAACCGTGGAGGAGAAACCCGACTACGATTACACAGCTCACAGCGAGTTCCACCTCTTTGAGTTGGAAGACGGACAAATAGCAACTTCCCGCGTGTATCATCCGACGACGAAGGCTGAGTCTATACTTACGGTTACGCGCAGTGGAAATGTCCTTCTAGTTGAGGCATCTGGTGACGTTAACGACCATGCATGGAGCATCGTGCTTAGAAGCGCCTCCTCGACACCAGTGGTGGAGAATGGCACCGTTGCTACACATGCATTCGGCGTGCGAATTACTGCTGACCATGCGGGGGCCGCGGTTCGTATAACAACCTGCTGAGGCATCGCTTACTTACCAGTCCCCTCTTCCCCCACCGCCGTGGTGACAACACCAAAGAGAAACACGGCTGCTCCGTACGCGGAAAGTTAGCATCTATAAAAAAGATGCGAAAATGCATCTTTTTCCACTAGAGAAGTCGCGGTTTATCAGTAAAGATGCGATTTTGCATCTTTTTCCACCGCATTTCTCCTTTTTATGGCGTATCGGTAAAAAAGGATGTATTTTCGCAGCAATTCCTCGATATACAGTCTATTCTCCTTAAAAAGGATGTATTTTTGCAGTTCTCTGCTCATTTCGAGATGCTTAATGGGAACAAAATACAATCGAGTAGGCCCATGCGCTATTGCATGGGCCTCTCACAGTTCCGGACATGCGGGTCATCGCATCCGGCTCCTCCAGATCTATCCCCGCTGGGGATGAAGTTCTTTGTAAA
>NZ_JCAUAR010000007.1:0-354761 GCF_059692055.1 Paenibacillus sp. J31R109
ATGATTTAGTAAATTCTGTTAGAGGGAACGCGGAGTACTGGGAAACTCGTACGCTCCGTGTGGAGCAGGGGAAAAGCTGGAGATCACATCAAATGCTTACCTATTGCAACCTATAGTTCAATCGGATAACTATAGTTCAATTACAACAAGAAAAGGCAGCCATCCAAGGTGTGATGGTTGCCTTTTCTTATGTAATGCGCAGGATTATTAAGGAAGATTTCGCGGATAATACCTAGAAAACTCAGCTCCTTTCGATCAATTGGGAGATCGTAGGGGCAGTGGAAGCAACGACTAAGGGAGATGAATTGACATTTCAAGATCCTTTAAATAAGTTCTCGGTACCAGATCTTGTATAATTATGCTGAGCTTTTGTTTCGGTTCTAAGGGTGGGAACTCTCGAACAAACATGTCAATTTCAGACTCAATGGCACGTTCACCGATCATATCCACTTCTTTCCCATTTTCAACCAGAAATCGAAATGCAGCATTATCGTGATCAGATCGCTGCTCGCCCAGAGTTCGATAATAAACGAGGGTTTTATCAGATAAATACGCTATGCCAGTCAACTCCAAGCTGCCGAGACTCCCGCGCTGGACAACGAATGGACTTTCTTGTGTCGGGGTATGATCCACCGGCACTACTGTTGTTTTTCTTGGAGGATCGAACGGAAGCGAGTATGGACGAATCGTCAATGAGTTTGGTAGTTTGCCCGTGACTCTTGAGGATATTTTCCATTTATCTATTCTCGTTTGTCCTTCCTTTCTAGCGTATTGCGTACCACTATTGATTAGCTCAAGGGAGCGTCCGTTTTCATCAGTAACTTCCATACCGATATAGTTCTGCAAAGGTTCGTTCCCTTCCATGTCAACACTTGTTTCACCGATAAAATCAATGAACGAATCTGAATAATTTATTTTCTGTAATGTGAATTGCACATGCTGCTGGTGAACTTTTTTCATTAGATCTAGCGTATGAATGCCTTCTTTGAGCATCCCTATATGACTGTTAAATGAAAAATTCCATTTTCCTTCTTTGTTGACTATGTCTCCGCTCGTTAGCGATAAACCAACTTTACCGATCGTTATGTTCATTTCATACTGTTCAGATAGTTCTTTCAATAATTGATCGTCCGCATAGGTTTGAATAACTCCAGCATATTGATGATCATTAATAAGCTGCCCATAACCTGCGATTGCAGGAATTCTTCGATCATTAATAATGAATTTAATATCGTAGGGGGTCATACCGTTTTTGACGCTTTGGTCTGTTTCCATAGAATAACTGGCAGTTAGATCATAGCCGTCGTAGTATATCTCAGAGATAGTAATCTTGACATCACCGTCCTTAACCGATTGCTGAACTTCGGATGTCACACCTCCCAGATCAGGATGTTTTTCACTGAAAAAACCAATCATTTGGAAGACGGATTTGAAAATAGGAGATTGAGCCATAATCGGTATCATAGGGGTCGAAATAAGTAAAACTACAAACAATACAAAACTAACAGCCGTAATCAAAAAACCATATTTAAGCTTACTTTGAACTGCTTTTCGAATCAGTCTTGGCTGTTTTGTAAATGTTCGCTCCCATATTCGGTTAAAAGATGTAGATGGAAACTCATGATCTAGTTTTTTATTCAGAGTTCTTTTAATAGTAGAATTAAGTTCATCCATATGACGATTAACCTCCAAATCTGCTAGATGGTTTCATTGTATACTCACATTCCGGAATTTTCTTTCTCAATGACCTTAAAGCCGTATTTAACCTGGATTTACAAGTGCCAATCGGTATATTTAGGATTTCTGCTATCTCAGTGAATTTCAAATCAAGATAATAATGGAGATAAATAACTTCTCTACTTTTAAAAGATAAGGAAGAAACCTCGTCCCATAATTGTTCGTTTGCCTCATCTTTAACGATCATCTCTTCCAAGGATTCATTCTTATGTTGCCTGTTCCATAAGTTCGTCCAATGTCGTTTGCGAAGCGTCTTTCTAACCGTATTTAGCGTAATCTTATAAATCCATGGTTCTATAGGTCTATTAGAATCATATTGGGGATACACCTGAAAAACTTGAATAAAGGTATCCTGCATAATATCTTCTGACAAGGTACTTGATTTGGTTAGGAATAAAGCTAATCTGTACACGTAAGCGGACTGTTCCTCAAATATCTTTTCCGCCTCTTCCTGAGAAATGTTCAATTCATCTCACCCCCTCAATATTTTACTACTGTATATATCCAAAAAAATTAAAAAAGGTTCGATCCGCTGAAATAAAAAAGAACGTCATAATAATATAAACCGAAACGGCATGCTTGACGTTTATTTATAGAGCATTTATGACAGGTATACATGCATTTCTTTATTAATGTGATTTTTATGTCGTGAAAATTTGAATCTGCTTAATTTCTGGGGACTTTCATGTCGTGAAAATTCGAATCTCCTTGATTTTTGGGATTTTCATGTCGTGAATATTAATCTTTTTTATGATGTCGGGATTTTCATGTCGCTAATGGGGCTATTTTCTTGTCGTTGTATTAGAATATTTATTAATTAGAATTATTATAAATAAGGTTGACTTTATCTCTATTTTATTTATAATAATTATTATCTGATATCAATTATCAATGAAAAAGACAGGCTGTAAGGAAGGAGTGCATCACCGATGTATGATGTCATTATTGTTGGAGCCGGTCCCGCAGGAGCTTCGGCGGCGATTTATACAGCAAGAGGGAATTTGAAAACGTTAGTTATTGATAAAGCACCGAATACAGGAGCACTCGCCATTACGCACAAAATTGCCAACTACCCCGGTGTCATTGGTGAATTGTCAGGCAAGGATCTGCTCGATACGATGCGCGACCAAGCCAAGAGCTTCGGAGCTGAGTTCATCCAGACGACCATTACGGATGTCGATGTAGAAGGTGAGACGAAGTATGTGTTTACTGCAGATGGGATGTATGAGGGGAAGTCGATCATCATTGCAACTGGCTCTAAAGGACGCAATCGTATGCTGCCAGGTGAGGAAAATCTGATGGGGCGCGGCGTAAGCACGTGTGCGACTTGTGATGGTGCTTTTTTTGAAGGAAAGACGGTCGCTGTAATCGGTGATTCCGAAGAGGCATTGGAAGAAGCACAAGCGTTGAGCAAGTTTACTAAATCCATCCATTTCGTTGTTCCTCGACCTGAATTGCAAGGTGTTCATCACGTTCCAGATCTGAAAGGTACGAACATTCTTTACAAAACGAAGCCCCTCGAGGTGCTGGGAGATAAGCAAGTACAAGGTCTCCGAATTCGTACAAGCTCTGGTGGCGAGGAAGTGCTGGATGTGGATGGCGTCTTCGTTTTCTTATCTGGCAGTAAGCCAGGCACAGATTTCTTACAGGATCAAGTTCCTCTTGATGAGGAAGGCTTTATGATTTTGGATAGCTCCATGCAGTCTCCAGTTGCTGGTGTGTTCGGCGCTGGCGAAGTAAGACGCACACCGGTTAAGCAAGCAGTTGTTGCCGCTGCGGATGGTGCGATTGCCGCTATGGCAGTTGATAAATTTATTAATAAACGAGCTCAATTGATCCCGCAATATAAATAATTCTACTTAGGAGATGACCAACTATGTCTAATGTAATCGTATATTCCAGTACCAACTGCCCTTATTGTGTGCAATTAAAGAAATATTTAACGGAGCAACAAGTCGGTTTTGAAGAAAGAAACATTGATCTAAATGACCAATTCGGACAAGAGCTGCATGATATGGGCCTCATGTCACTACCTGTTACCGTCATCGGTGAGCACAAAATTCTTGGTCTCAACGTCACTAAACTCAAAAAAGCATTAGCCGAAATCGCTAGCTAAACTAAACTAACATTCAAAGGAGAATCACATCATGACACAACAACTAACCGTTCAATCACCTGCTACTTTTGCTAAAATAGGGCTGCCAGCTCCGAGCTTTTCCCTGCTCTCTACAAAAAATATGGACACGCTCGAGGAAAAAATCTCGCTAGAAGATTACCGTGGCAGATGGCTCGTATTCTTCTTCTGGCCATTCGACTTCACGTTCGTGTGTCCGACAGAAATCACAGCATTCAGTGACAATTACGAGCAGTTCCTTGATCTGGACTGTGATATCGTCGGTGCGTCTGTAGATAGTGTCTACACACATCGTGCATGGACACAAACACCGCGCGATCAAAACGGCATCGGCCCTGTGAAGTTCCCATTGGTAAGTGACTTCTCCAAAGAAACAGCACGTGCCTATGGCGTCCTAGATGATGAGGCAGGTGCGGCGCACCGCGGCTTGTTCATCATTGATCCAGATGGCGTGCTGCGCTACCAAGTAGTGACGGACATGAATGTAGGACGTTCCGTTGACGAGACACTTCGTGTGCTACAAGCGCTGCAAGCAGGCGGGCTATGCCCAGCTAACTGGAAGCCCGGCGATCGCACACTATAAGCGAGACCAAGTATGGAAATCCCAATCGAGATGTTGTCGGTTGGGATTTTTGCTTAGCATCCTGTGATGCGTAAAAGCAGCGGCCCGCTAGCGCACAAAAAATGTGCGCAAGGAGAGCGCCTCTGGCGCCGTCCGCCCGCTAGCGCACAAAAAATGTGCGCAAGGAAGCGTCCCTGGCGCCGTCCGCCCGCTAGCGCACAAAAAATGTGCGCAAGGGAAGCGCCCCTGGCGCCGTTCGCCCGCTAGCGCACAAAAAATGTGCGCAAGGAGAGCTCCCCCGTCGCCGTCCGCCCACTAGCGCACAAAAAATGTGCGCAAGGGAAGCGCCCCCGTCGCCGTCCGCCCGCTAGCGCACAAAAAATGTGCGCAAGGGAAGCGCGCCCGTCGCCGTCCGCCCGCTAGCGCTTCTTGCAAAAAAAATCATTGCAAATTACCATAAATTGGAGTAAATTTTTCATTAAGTCGTGAAGAACACGCCGCTAGCATTGGAACTCGTTTCCAGTGCTAGCGGCTATTTTATTTCCTTAAGGTGGAGAGAAGAGGATGGAACCAATAAATAGTGAGATGAGTTTGCAGCTTCGCGTTGCGTACGATAAGTGGATGGCATTACAAATCAGGTCAAGCACAGGGGATAGGCGCCAACGACTGCAAAAGGGTCTGAGTTTCTCATTAAAGAAATTCATTATCCATGTGTTTTGGCCCGCTAGAGGAAGTTTTGATGGTTGGTTTGCTGAGTACGAAGTGACGGATTTTAAAGATGGCTTCAGATACCTTGATCTGGCCTGTCCATCCCCCGCTATCAAAATGTGCATCGAAGTAGACGACAAGGGAACACAGTCATAACGCCGATTCGTATAAATTTTCAGATGATCGCTTTCGCCAGAATGACCTTATCATCGACGATTGGAAGGTGCTGCGGTTTTCACTGCAGAGTATTATGGAGCAGCCTCGCCGTTGCCAACAACAGATGATGCATGCGTTAGCGAAGTGGGGGATCGAATCCAATGTCATCCAACCCTCTTTGTCTCCAACGGAACTGGCTATTTATAAATTTATCGAAAATAAGTCAAGGTCCTACTCACCGATTTCGATAGCTCAAGCAGTTGGTATCCACAGAAATACAGCAGTAAAATATCTGAAGTCTCTTATTGATAAAGGCAAAGTAGTACCTGATGTCACAACTGGTGGTCCAATAAGGAAATATCGCGCCTATCGCACAAGCAATAGTTAATTTGTGCTAGGTGGTTAATTGGGCACCTTGTTGTCTCCTATCTGTTGGGGCTTCACTTCCTGTATTCTGTTCACCTTTTGAAGTATAATGAAGAAATTACAGTTAGATAGTGAGGTTGAGTGCAGCATGGCGTCCATTGCGGACAAGGTATTTATGGGTTCTTTAATTTTGATGATGGTAGCGGTTGTCGTTAGCGGGGTTGGTTTCCAATTCATTAATTGGAAATCGCAAGTGAACAATGAGCTAGAAGAAGAAACGAAGACGAGCAGCAGTCGCAAGAAATCCGTTATGGATCGACAAGATAAAAGTCTCAAACGAATCGGGCGCTCATACTTATTTTGGATTGCGGTAGCGGGCATGTTGATTTCGATAGGGTTAAGTTATTTATAACATGTCTGTTAAAATAGGCAGAAAAAAAGCACGCCGAATGCGGTGTGCTTTTTTGTCATGGTCAAGCTTATCTCCGAATTAGCCAGAATCCCGCGCAATAAACCGCGAGGACAGCACGACTTTCTCCACTTGTCTGCCCGGGTGCTGGAGGCGGTAAAGCAGCGTTTCAACAGCTCGAATGCCTAGCGCTTCCTTGCCGAGCTCGATGGTGCTCAGGGCTGGAGTTGCGTAGGCGGCTGCCTCAATGTTGTCTAGTCCGATGACCTTTACCTGACTCGGTACTTCGAGTCCATGCCGTTTCAAAATAGGCAGCAGCGCTAGGGCAAGGTGATCATTGGCGCAAACAAAACCATCAGGCATGGTTTCCGGGGTCAAGGCCGCTACTTTGCGATCCAACTGGTGAAGCATGTGTGGGTGGGAGTAGGCGATTTGCCATTTCTTCAAATGATAGTGCTCAGCCGGTCCAGCCATATCCTCGAGTGCCATGCGGCAGCCCCACCAGCGCTCTTTGAAGCTTACGGCGAATTGATCATCGCCAATGAAAATTACACGCTTCGCGGCAGTGGAGAGCAAGCGTTGACATGCCATTTTGCCAGCATCCAAATTATTATTAAGCACACTATCTACTTCGATTAGCGGCTCATTATGGTCGATGAGAACGAGGGGAATCCCACTCTGCTTTAATGAAACGACGGATTGCGTTGGAAAAGTTCCTGCTAACAGCTGGCCAATACAATGCGAAAGATCAATATAGGATGGGATCTGCAGCTGAGGCTGGTGATTAGGTGCGATAGGGACGATCAGATGCTCATAGCCTAGCTCTTTACTGGCCGTTGCGATACCCGTGAGAACCTTTCCCCAGAAAGGGTTGTCCTGCAAATAGGTAGACTGAATCCACACCAAAATATAGGGATTGAATTCGGATGTCGTGTGCGCACCTTCAATGGCAGTAGGTTTAAAGGCTTGATGAGTTGATGAGCGTGCTGTTTGAGTTTGCTGGAGGGTATAGCCCATCGCTTTCGCAGTTTCTTGAATACGAAGCCGGTTCTCTTCGCTAACGCCTGATTTACCTGATAACGCTTGGGAAACCGTATATTTGGACATGCCGAGTCGGTCGGCGATTTGCTGCATGGATACTTTTTTGCTCATGAGAGACATCCTTTATATTGAAAATACGTTATGTACCTCGTTCGTTCGGAACCTAACAAATCTATTGTTCCTGATTATGTAGGAATTGTCAATGCAGGCCAACCTACTATGTTTGCACAAAAAAAGATTGACCGCACCTAAGAAAGTGAGTAAATTATGCTCATGAATAATTGTTGTTAGCCTAACAAAAATAACAAAATAAACAATAAGAAATTGAAGAAACACACACTGACTTGGAGGATGAAAGCATGCTTACCACCATCATTTTTTACGATCCCACATTTCCGTATGAAGGGATTCGACCCGACAATAAAGCTGTTGCACAACTAGGAGAAATAGGAAAAGTGGTTGGAGCGGAGGGGCTGGAAGAAGCGCTGCAGCAAGGAGCAGATAACTTCATTCATCTACATGGTCGCTACTTCCCTAAGTCAGCGTGGCAGGCAATCCTTACTCATACACGTAAAGGTAAAGGTCTTGTGCATGTAGGAAGCGCGCCATTCCGAGTACCTGCTTACCTAGGCGCAGAAGGTTGGGAGCTGGAGATTGAGCAGACCGCGTATCACCAGCAGCTACAAATTCATGAAATCCTTGCCGTGGATGACGCCCCGATTGCTCGTTATGCCTCGTATGCCGAGTTACCATTGCTGGCAGGTAAAGAAGATCTATTTGCCATTCAGCCAACCGTAGGATTCGCACTGCATGTGACACGGACCGATGATCATCCAGGTCAAATTGGTTCCAGTGGTCCGATGGATGCTCATTTCACGCCGCTGCTGAAGGGAATTTCAAAGGATGGACGTGAAGTTGCAGCACCGATCGTCCTTCTTGAGAATACGAAGGGGGCATTCGCGGGTGGCCGTTGGATTTTTGCCAATGTGGTCACGGATGAAGCGTTCTGGAGCAACGGAGGAGTCTCGATAATCGCCGATTTGGCTGCATACACGAAGCGAGGCGTGACGGAAATTTGGTTCAAGCCGAATTATGCCTGTTATGATCCGGGCGACCGTGCAGCTTTGACAGTTCAATTGCAGACACTTGCGAATCGTACAGGTGCCGTGTCAGAGAATGCATCATGGACATTCCACGTTCAAGTTACGAAAGAGGGGCATACAACACCGATCTGGACGACGGAATTTAACATGAATGCGTCGCGAGAGCTCTCTTTTAAAAAGGTAAACATGCCCATTGATATCGAAGCCGGTTATTATACAGCGGTTTGTAAAGCCGTAGCGAATACGGGGGAGACGCGCACGTTTAACCAAGGTTTCTGGGGGTATGATGCAGACTTGCTGCGCGAAGGGACGCCGATGTCTTGTGATCGCGACTACTTCTGGAAGGACGGACGTCCGCTTCCGATCGTGGGGATGACGTATATGACGAGCGATGTGGCGAGGAAGTTTTTGTTCTTGCCGAACGTTTCCGTGTGGGACCGAGATATTGCGCAAATGGTCAAAGCGGGCATTAACCTGCTGCGTACAGGCGTCTGGTCGGCATGGCGTCAAATTATGTTCGTGGACGGACATCCATATGAGGAAGTGCTGCGCAGCATCGATGCGTTCATTTTGACTTGTAAAAGACACGGCATTGAAGTCACGTTCAATTTCTTCTCGTTTACACCAGAGCTGTGGGAGGGCGTGAATCCATATTTGGATCCGCGCAGCGTGGAGGCGCAGAAGCGGTTTATTTCTTCCGTGGTGTCCAGACATAAGGAAACGACGAACGTGCATTGGGATCTGATTAATGAGCCGTCGATGTTTAATCCGAGCAAGCCTTTTGCTGGGCCGCAGTCGGCACATGATGCTTTCGAGCACGAGGCTTATGTAGCTTGGCTAGAGGAGCGTCATGGGGATATTCGCAAGCTGCAAGAGCGCTGGAATATGTCTCCAACGGAGCTGCCGAGCTTTGCTAGTGTCCGCTTGTTGGATCCATCCGAGGTGAACATGAGCACGACGGAGACTGTGGAGAAAAAAGGCTCCCCATGGCTGGACTACACCCTGTTCACCATGGACATGCATAATCGTTGGGCGAAGGAGCTCATCGCGACGATTCGCAGTATTAACCCAGCCCAACTGGCTACAGTCGGGCAAGATGAGGGCTTAGGCGCGCAGCGGCCATCCCCATTCTTTTACGCAGAAGCTGTGGATTATACGACGGTGCATACATGGTGGTTGATGGATCAGCTGGTGTGGGACGGGATTTTCTCCAAGGCGCCGACGAAGCCAAGTTTGATTCAAGAAACAGGCATCATGTACGTCGAGACGGCGGATGGGCGTGCGAAGCGTTCGGAATATGAGCTGCGTAATATTTTGGAGCGAAAATATGCTTATGCGTTCTCGACAGGAGGAGCAGGTGCTGTTCAGTGGATTTGGAATATCAATTTCTATATGAACAACATCAATGAGTCGCATATTGGAGCGCTGCGGGCAGATGGGACAGAGAAGCCGGAAGCCGATGTTTCTTATGATTTCGGGTCATTCATGGCAGCGATTCGCGATCTCTTTGTAGGACGCAAACTAGAGGATGTTGTGGCTGTGTTCCCGTATTCGAATGATTTCTCCACGCGCAAATTGGCCGGTGATGCAACTGCGAAGTTAACTCGCACGCTGGCTTATGGGTTGAATGTACCGTTTCGCGGCTTGAGCGAGTATCACTTGGAAGCTCTGGCGACGGATCAGCCGAAGCTGATCATCGTGCCGAGCGCACATAACTTCAGTGATGCTGCCTTGGAGGAGCTAACGACGCATGTGCGTGAGAATGGCGGAACACTGCTCTTTACCGGGCCGCTTGGTTTGAATGAGTACTGGGCGCCGGTCGCTCGGTTGACCAATATCGTAGGTGAAACCGTGCTCAGCAACATTGTGCGCGAAGAGGCGATGGTGTTGGACGATGAGATGGTTCCTGTTTCTTTCGGTGGAGCTCGGATCGCTCAGCTGAACAAGGAAGTCGCGCTTGCAGGTGATGGCGGCTGGAACTCGCAGCATGGTGTTGTTCGCAGTTACGAGCTGGGCAAAGGGCAACTGATCTGGTGTCCACTCCCAGTGGAGTTAGGCGAGCGGAGCGATGTGTTGGAGAAGCTGTATACGCATGCGCTGAAATCAGCTGGTGTTGAGGCGGAGCTGAACTGGGTAAAAGGCGGACAGTTGCCAGGGGTTTATGGGCGGAAGTTGAGCTTTGATAGCGGCGCGTTGTTTATCTTCGTCTCGGAGTTCGGCGTGGACACGCAGATCGAAGTAACCGATCCGGCAACAGGCCAGAGCTACGCGTTCGAGCTGGAAGCTGAGCGAACGGTCATGTTCGCCGCGAACTCAGCGGGCGAGTTGTTGGCGGTGTATCGACCTGAACAGGTGCAGGTTGAAGTGAAGTAACAATTTTCTTCAGGAACGATAAAGTGAAGAAATAGATGAAGCCCCTAGATGAGAAAGTTCTCATTTAGGGGCTTTTTCCAGTGGTGGGAGTAGTATGAAATCCATCTATCGTTCTGATTGAACAAATAGGTGAAAATAACTACACTGAGGGGGCTAGTGCCATGCTATATGATTACGTAATTTGATCAATACAGTTACTGCAAACGAGCTTCCCTTTGAAATACGTCATATCCTCGAAATTACCACAAAATACGCAGGCAGGCATATACTTTTTTAATGTGATTCGCTCAGGATCCACGTAAACTTCAATAGCGTCACCGATTTCAATGTGCAGCGTCCGACGCAGCTCAATAGGTAAAACAATCCGTCCCAGCTCGTCCACTTTTCTTACAATTCCCGTCGACTTCATACAACAACCTCCCTTTTTTTATGAACCAACGAACTACTTCATCTAGTTACAAAGACTCATATTCTGTATATACATCTATTCCACATATGCACTCAAATCCCTTTTATTTACTGATTGAGTTTTCGATAAAGTTGACAATTTCTTCAAACCTCATGCAAACCGAAAAAAATGTAAACTTAGTTCGATAGAAACGTCAACTTTCCCCAAGACAATCTTGTTATAGTTAAGAAAATAAGAATAATAAAACGAAACCATAAGCGAAGGTGGAGGTTTTTCATTGATTTGGAACCGATTAGGTGTATTAACGGATGAAGTATCTGCTGATTTCGAAAAAGCGGTAAAGTGGGCAGCCGAACAGGGCTTACGACATGTCGAAGTAAGAGTTGTGAATGGTGTCAATGTTGCGGAACTGGGAAATGCTCAGCTCATAGACATCCGTAAATTAGTGGAAGATCACGGATTATACGTGTCAGCGATTGCCTCTCCTTTGTTCAAATGCGCACTAGATCCGCAACGATTGGTTGAATCAGGAGATACGTTTGGGCAGAAGGAACAGAGTGTGGAGGAACATTTTAAAAAACTTCATAGGGTTATTGAGATTGCGAAGCTGCTAGGGACATCTCGTATCCGGATTTTCTCGTTTTGGCGGGAGCTTGATCCACAACAACATCGAAATGAAGTTATTCATCATCTAAAAAGAGCAGGAGAAATCGCCGAGAGAGAAGGCGTGATGTTGCTGTTAGAGAATGAACCATCTTGCAATGGAGGCTTTGCTGAGGAAGTGGCTTCGCTTGTTTCTGGTATTGATTCCCCAGCGGTTAGGGGTCTATGGGATCCAGGGAATGAAGCGTACGGGGCCAAGGAGGCATTCCCGAAAGGCTACCAATTCATGAAAAATAGTTTAGCACATGTCCATCTAAAGGATGCTTATATTCGTCAGGATGGAACGCCCAAATGTGTGCCCCTTGGCTCTGGTAATGTGCCAATAACTGCTCAGATTAAGGCGCTCGAAGCAGATGGGTATACAGGTTTATATACGATAGAAACGCATTTTGTCCCAGATGGCGGCAGTCAGCTGACGGGCACGCGCATGACGCTAGATGCACTTCGCGCTTTGTTAGAGGAGGTGTAGCATTGGCTAACTGGAAATTTGGCATCATAGGTTGCGGTTCGGTGGCAGATTTTCATATCGAGGCTATCCGGCAAATCGAAGAGGCAAGCCTGGTTGCGGTAGCCAGCCGTACGGAGGCGAAAGCGCAAGCCATCGCTGAGCGTGAGGGATGCGCTTGGACGACGGACTATCGTGAGCTGCTTGCCAGGACCGATGTCGATATCGTCTGTGTTACAACCCCAAGCGGCAGCCATGCGACGATCGGGTTGGAGGTTGTGAATGCGGGCAAGCATTTGATTATTGAGAAGCCAATCAGCATGAATGTGGCGGACGCGGAGCGGCTAGTTCAAGCGGCACGAGCGAAGAATGTGACACTCTCTGTCATCTCACAACGTCGATTCGAGGCGCAGAATCAAGCGATCAAACGGGTGCTAGACGAAGGGGCTCTCGGTAAACTCTTGCTAGTCGAGGTATCGCTGCCCTTCCATCGATCTCAGTCTTATTACGACAGTGCGCAGTGGCGTGGAACGATCGCAGAGGATGGCGGTGCCCTGATGAATCAAGGGATTCACTGTTTAGATCTGCTGCTATGGTTCGCAGGTGAAGTTCACACGGTTTTTGGCAAAGTCGCGACGCAGACGCACGAGATGGAAGCTGAGGATTTAGGTCTGGCCATTTTGCAATTTAAAAATGGGGCATTTGGGACGATCATGGCATCGACCAGCATTCGTCCAGGCTTCGCCGCAACCATCCATTTGTATGGGGATAAAGGGACGATCAAGCTGGAAGGCTCGACGATTGTCCATTGGACGGTGCCAGGGCGAAGTGAGCCGACTTGGACAGAAGAAGGAGCCTATGGAGGTATTACGGATCCACGCAGCATTGCGTCGGATTTCCATCAAAGCCAGTTGTTGGATGTAATGGCTTCTATCGAAGCCGGCGAAGAGCCGCTGGTTACGGGGGAAGCTGGGCTGCGAGCGGTGCGGCTGGTTGAACAGATTTATAAGAGCGCGGCGGAAGGTCGGCAGTTAACTTTATAATACTGGAGGAACTTAACTATGCAGGAGCCACAATCACAGGTGCAACCACAACCAGTCAGCCAAGTACGAATCGATGAGTTGCAGGTTAATGTCTATCAGAACCGGAAAGCATTGGGGCAAGCTGCGGGATTAGATGCAGCCACAAGGATCAAATCGCTGCTTGCAGAGAAAGCGGCTGTTCGCATTATTTTCGCGGCAGCGCCTTCGCAGAATGAAATGCTCGAGACGCTGGCACAGGATGAAGCCATCGATTGGTCGCGGATCACCGTGTTCCACATGGATGAGTACATCGGACTCAGTGAGGAAGCGCCGCAGAGATTTGGAAGGTTTTTAACCGATCGTTTATTCCATCTCGTTAAGCCGGGCACCGTTCACCTCATCAATAGCTCGAATGAAGCGGAGGACGAGTGCAGACGGTATAGCGCACTTTTGGAAGAGGCTCCGATAGATGTGGTATGCCTCGGTATTGGTGAGAACGGTCACATTGCCTTCAATGACCCTCCTGTTGCTGATTTTGCTGATCCGTTGTGGATCAAGCGCGTAGAGCTGGATGATATTTGCCGGCAGCAGCAGGTGAATGATGGATGTTTCGGCCGTTTTGCAGATGTGCCTACGCATGCGTTAACCCTGACCATACCAGCGCTGATGTCGGGTGCGCATTTGTTCTGCTCTGTACCTGGTGTTACGAAACATCAGGCCGTTCAACGCACATTGAGCGGATCCATCTCAACCGAGTGTCCTTCGACGATTCTCCGCAGGCATCCGGACTGCACGATGTATCTGGATCTAGATTCCTATGGCCGATAATACGAGCGTTATTCATGCGCGCCATTATGTTACAGGAGCACCTGTCGCGATAACTGTCAGCGATGGACGGATTGCGAATGTGGAACCGCTTGCTGCATCAGAATCGGTAGACCTGCCGATTGTCGCGCCTGGCTTGGTTGATCTGCAAATCAATGGTTATGCGGGAAGCGACTTCAATACATTGCCGCTTGAAGCGGAGACAGTCAGTCGCATCGTTCGCATGCTATGGCGGGAAGGGGTAACTGCTAGTTACCCCACCGTCATTACGAGCAGCCCCGAGGCGATCGCAAGCGCGCTCGGCAGCATAGCTAGCGCCTGTGAAGCGGATTCGGCGACGGAGCAAGGCATTGCGGGCATTCACTTGGAAGGCCCGTTCATTTCGCTCGACGACGGGGCGCGCGGCGCACACCCGCGTGATGCCGTAAGGCCGCCAGATTGGGACCTCTTCTGCCGCTGGCAGGAAGCGGCTGGCGGCCGCATCAAGCTTGTGACGCTGTCGCCGGAATGGCCGGACAGCGCCACATTCATCAAGCGCTGCGTCGATAGCGGCGTGATCGTGTCCATCGGCCACACGGCAGCAGACGCTTCGCAGATAGGGGAAGCTGTCGCGGCAGGCGCTAGGATGTCGACGCATCTGGGGAATGGGGCGCATCTGATGCTTCCGCGCCATCCGAATTACCTGTGGGAGCAGCTGGCACAGGATGATCTGTGGAGCTGTGTTATTGCCGACGGCTTTCATTTGCCGGACCAAGTGCTGAAGGTTGTGCTGAAAGTGAAAGGAGAGCAAGCTCTGCTAGTTAGCGATGCTGTAGCTATCAGCGGTCTTGAACCTGGCGTGTACAAGACGCACATCGGTGGCGACGTTGTACTTACCACAGAAGGCAAGCTTCACCTTGCGGCTGATCCTCGTCTCCTAGCGGGCTCGGCTCAGATGCTGCTGTGGGGCATTGCGCATTTGAATCGACGGGGGCTGGCCGATTTCCCAGCAGCGTGGGAGATGGCTTCGATACGCCCGGCCCGTTTGATGGGATTGGCTGTCGAAGAGGGCTTATCGGCAGGGGCACCTGCTGATTTCGTTCTCCTGGACAGCATTCAAGCTGACGGCAGCATCCCCTTGCAGCAGACCTACAAAGCTGGCAAGATCGTCTATGATCGAAGCCAGAAGAGCTAATAAACCTACTATTTTGCTCGTCTGCACAGAAGGGTTGTTCTATTCCGTTAATTGACATATGCTTGAATGAAATATGGCATCGGATAGGTGGTAATCGTATGAGCATGGGGAAGGGAATGTCCTATTTTCAAAGCAAATCCACACTGAAAAAGGAATTTCCTTTTAAAATATTCCGCTACTCCAGCCTAGCGCTGAAGCAGCCCTTGCATATCCATGACTATACGCAGATTGCTTATGTGCTCAAAGGTGTGTGCAACCATCAGCTGCGCGGCAAATCGCTGAATGTCAGCAGAGGGGATATGTTCATCATCTCGCCTGGGGTGGAGCACAGCCTGAGCGCGATTGAGGAACGGGAGTTCGAGGTGGTGCTGATTGATTTCCTTCCTTATTTGGTGAGGGAGCAGTTGAGGCCTTTCTCCGATACCTTGCAGCCTTTTCTGCACAATACGGCTGACGAAATGCCAGAGTTAGGGACCATGCCACAGCCGTGGCTGCATATCGCCAAGCCAAAGCAACTGCTAGTGGAGCAGCTTCTTCAAGATATACAGGATGAATTTGAGCATCGTGAAGCGGGTTATGAATATGCCATCTGTACGAGTCTAGTCAAGCTGCTCATCCTTATGGATCGCGAATATCGTAGGGCGCGGCGTAAGCAAAGTGTAAGGTCGACGTCCACGAGCCAGCATCCGATCGAAGAAGTAAAACGATTCATCCATGACAATTACAGTCAGGATATTCCCCTTGAGCAAGGGGCATTTCTGGCCAATATGGCTCCAGCTTATTTCAGCACGATTTTCAAAAAAGAAACAGGCCAGAACTTCGTCGATTATGTCAATGAGGTACGCATTGAAAGAGCGATGGAGCTCATTCAACGTAATATGCATACCATTACGCAAATTGGCTTTCAGGTTGGGTTTCATCATCTCAGTCATTTCATCCGAACATTCAAAAAACGAACCGGCATCACGCCTACTGAATATAAGAAAACGTTTGGAAATACCCCCTAAATTGATGAAGGAAAGAGGGAATCACGATGACTAAGAAAATAGTGAAGGTTGGTATTATTGGGCAAGGGCGCAGCGGGCGCGACATCCACGGCAATTTGCTTGTGCAGCTTCCTGAGCACTACCGCATTATGGCTGTTGCAGACTCCATAGCAGAGCGTCAAGAGCTTGCGAGACAAGAATATGGCTGCACAGCGTACGCATCTTGGGAGGAAATGGTGACGAATGAGGAGCTGGATTTGATCGTGAATGCTTCTCCGAGCCATCAGCATTTTCCGATCACATTGGAACTGCTTAATCGCGGCATGCATGTCTTGTGCGAGAAGCCGTTGGCGAAGACAACGGAGGAAGTCGATCAGTTGATTGCTGCCTCCGAGCGAACGGGCAGTGTTCTCGCGGTATTCCAGCAGTCTCGTTACCAGCCGGCTTTCGTCCAGCTGCGTAAAGTGATCGAATCAGGCGTGCTAGGGCGTATCGTGCAGATCGATTTCAGCCTGAACGGCTTTGCACGCCGCTGGGATTGGCAAACGCTGCAAAGCAATAATGGCGGAAGCTTAATGAATACGGGACCTCACCCGCTGGATCAGGCGCTGCAGCTATTTGGGGCGGATGCGCAGCCAGAGGTCATGTGTATCATGGACAGAACGAATACCTTTGGTGATGCGGAGGATTATGTGAAACTGCTGCTGCGCGGAAAAGGAAGACCTACGATTGATCTGGAAATTTCATCCAGTTGCGCCTTCCCACATGAACAGTTCAACATTCAAGGAACGAATGGCGGCCTTCACGGAACAGGGAATAAGCTGGAGTGGAAATATTTTAAGCCGGAAGAAGCGCCTGAACAGAAGTTAATCCGTGAACCGTTATTCTCAGCGGAAGGGAAACCTGCGTATTGCAGTGAAACGCTGCCATGGCAAACAGATAGCTGGGAGGTTGCGATTGCAGACGGGAAGTCAGCTTTCGAACATATGACAGAGAAGCTGTATCTGATGTTGTATGAGACCCTCACCGATGGTAAAGAACTGGAAATTACGCCTCAGCAGGTGCGCAGGCAGCTATGGGTCATCGAGGAATGCCAACGCCAGAATCCACATATCTACGCGCAGTAAATGAAAGGCAAGCCCCGATCTCGCGTGTTGGCGGGGGAGGGGCTTTTTATGTAGTGGCGGAGGCAGGAGCGTGGAGAAGAGCGTGGTTATAGTCGGTAAAAGCGACTAACTCGGAAGCGGCGAGGTCTGGGACATGGAGATAGTCGGTGAAACCGACTATCTCGGGTGAGATCGAGGTCTAAGGAGTGGAGATAGTCGATAAAACCGACTAACTCGAGTGAGATCGAGGCCCAGCGCGTGCAACTAGCCAATAAAACCGACTAGCATAATTGGGGTAAGCACCAAGATAGTCTCTAAGGTTAATGAATTCTTATCATCAAGCAACATTCAAAAGATTTACTTATTTGCGTAATCGCCAGGATGCCCTATATTTTTCATAGTGGATTACACGTATTTAAAGGAGGAGCACGATGAGCATTAGTTACAACCAGTTGGAAGCATCACACTTGAGTGAAATCCTTGACCTATGGAATAAGGAATTGTCCGATTTGTTTCCAATGAGACTTAGATTGTTGCAGCAAAATATCGTAGAAGATCAGCTGTGGCTGCGCGAGGGTTCATGGGTGGCTGTGGAGCAATCGTCAGGGCGAGTGGTTGGGTTCGCTGTTGCCAAAGTCGCGTCTGCAGCAACGGAGGGTTTCGGTATTCCTCGTGACTTGGGATGGATTCATGCCCTCGTGGTCGACCGTCCTTACAGGCGGAGCGGAATCGGGACAGCCCTTCTTCGCAAAGCTGAGGAGGCGCTCCTGAACGCAGGAGCCAAACGGATCATGCTCGGTAACGACCTGCACCGTCGCCTGTTTCCAGGAATTCCCGCTCAGCTTGAGGAAACGAGACAGTGGTTCGAGAAGAGAACTTACACGTTCAAAGAGATCTCTTACGACCTGATGAACAACTACGGAGACGATCAAGTCATCACGTTGCCCACAGTCCATGAAGCATCATTCCGACTCGCAAATCCTAGCGACAGAGAAGCCTTAAAAGCTTTCATGCATCGCTGCTTCCCAGGAACATGGGATTATCAGCATCGCGATTATTGGGAGCGAGGAGGCACAGGACGAGAGTTCGTCCTACTTGAAAGAAATGCCACGATTATCGGGTTCTGTCGGATGAATGATGCACAGTCTCCTTTATTAGCTCAAAATATCTACTGGTCACCGCTTTTTGAGGGAGAACTTGGGGGCATCGGTCCGCTGGGCATTGATGAGAGCTTCCGGGGTCATAAGTACGGGATCTCAATTGTACAAGCAGCAATTCATTATTTATTGCAACGTGGCGTACGTAACGTGGTGATTGATACGACACCTTTCGTAGATTTCTACGGAAAGCTGGGCTATCAGACTTGGAAGAGTTATGCGAGATATGCCAAGGATCTATAAGGTTCATAATCAAGAGGGAGCAACTACGTCATCAAGGCGTAAATGCTCCCTCTTTCTCATTTAGTTCTTATTATTCAGCCTACGGAATTCGCTTGGTGTAATTCCTGTATGCCGTTTGAAAACGCGATTGAACGAGGCTGCCGTAAAGTAGCCAACAAGCGATGCAATCTCCTGCACCTTCAAATCGGTATCCCGCAGCATCTCAATCGATTTATTCATTCGGACGGTAAAGATGTAATCGCTGAAATTGGTACCTGTCTTTTCTTTAAAATAAGTGGACAGATACGGCCCCGTGATCCCCAGCTTGGCAGATATGGCTTCCAGTGACAGGTCGTCTCCGAAATTCGACTCCACATATTCCATAACGAATTTGGTCATGACGTCGGTTTCGGATTTTTTCTCTCTAATGGCTGCCGCAGATTGCGCAAGGAACCAATGTAAAAACTCTTTGTATTGTTCTAAGGTATGACAAGCTTTCAATAGATCATAAGGAGACCCTCTGTCTGAGAACGTATGAATGGAAATATTTTGCGCATACATGCTCTTCAATGCTTTGTTGACGATATCTTTGGTGAAGTCTTGGAACTGTTGGGCGAGTGCGCCAGCTTTGGCAAGTTGATCGAGAAGCTTGTCAGCTAATGGAATGGTGACTGCATCAGAACCGGCGTGCAGATTGACGGTTAGCTCATTCTCCTCCGATGGCGTAGGAATCAGTAAAGCAGGCTGTGGCAGCCATTCCGTGATGATCTGAACACCTTCGCCCAACCGTCGTTGCTTGATCAGATCCAGCGCATTCTGGTAGGTCTCGACGAAGTCAGACGAATGCTTGTGAATAGGGCTTGGTGCAATCGTGAAGTTGCCGTATAACGCATCGATATCCAGCATTTGCACAAGTCGTTCTAGATCGTCAGAACGAGCTTCTTCCTGCTCATTTTCAACAAAAATAATGGATAAGATCTGATCCTTTTCTAATTGGAAGGTCAACGAATCTGTGTATAGGCTCGAGAAATGGGCATCGATTAACTCTTTATAGGTGTTAAATGTGCGCTGATGCGCGTTCGTAATCTCTGTGAGGAATTTATCATTAAAATCAATCTGAATCAGCACGAGCTTGTAAGGCTTGTTCGAGTCGATCAAGGTGTGCAGTTGGGAGCCCTTTCCATCAAGTTTTTTCAAGCGTGTCATGTATGCGAATTGCTGTAATAGGGTGTTTTTGGAGCGAAGGTCGTTATGGAATTCTTGATTGGAACGGGATAAATTATTGAGTGTGTTGTGCAGCACATTGAATTCTCTAATTCGACTATTTGTAATCCCTTGTAAACCAATTGGATTATATGATTCCAGTGAACGAAGCATGTTCGCTAACGGATTATGGAATCGCTTGGCAATCAGATAAGATACAGCAAGTGAAATGAACAAAGACAAGATGATAAGCGCTAGCATATTCAAGTTAAGCCTGTGAATTTGTTGCGTAAGTCCTTTATCGGAAACGATCTCAATGTAGGTGAGGCCGGTCTCTGCACTGGTACGGTAGAAATAATAGGTATTCTTGATACGCGTATGACCACTGCCTGTTATTCCTTTGATTTCTTCGGGTAACTCCGATTCCACGGAAGAGAAAACAAGGTTGTGAGTGCCATCCACGATCATTAGGCTGCTTTCAGGCTGCGATTGGTGAAACGCTTCAAACACCTTCGAGCTCTTCAAAAAGACGATAAAAGCAAAATTCGTATCATAGGCATTCTTAATCATGATGGGCATAAGGCTGCCGATTGGCTTATGTTCAAATGCGGTGACAGAGTTAAAAATGGCTGAAGGATAAATTTTAAAACTCTGCGAGCTTTCAATTTCCTTCTTCCAGAAATCGACGGTGTAAGCAGGTTGGGCATAAAACTTGTTGAACATGGTCTCGGCATTCCGGGTGCCATCTTTTTCAATGATGAAACGACTATCTTTGAAGTAATAGATAATGTTGTCTAAATAGAGTAAGGAATTGTTAAGCGAGTACTGTAAGTCATTTTGCGTTTTTATCACAATATCGTAGTGGGACAAGGGGTTCCCATTTTTAAGTAATTCTGTCTCATTGCTGAACAGATAACCAACCATGATACTGCGAATCAGCTTGATATGTTTCTCATAATTAATGAAAGTCGTATTTAAATTCAGACTACTGTTCATGATGATCTCATCCTTAATCTTATTGCGGAAGAAGGAATACGACCAAGAATGAATAGAAACGAGAAGCAGAATAATCACAATGAAACTGAAAAACAAGGTGTAGAACAGGGAGATTTGATTTTGGATTCTTGTCGAAAATCGTGATATCCAGGTCATCGTGTTATTCCTTTCCTTTGCATATATGTTCTATTACTGAGTATAGCACGCCTATATGGGAGGTATTCAATACTCCAAGTTTAAAAAACTTGTCTAAAATCATGATCGCATCCAATTAATGTAAGAATATTTAACATTGTGAATGCGCTTTCCTTAAGGAATTAGGTTATTTTCGGGGGATGCGGAAAATGGCATAGAATCAAAAGGATGAACGATTGTCCACTCCTGCAAATGTCACGTACACTTTGAGGCATAGACAGAGAAATTATACAGGAGGTTAAGGCATGCACCAATTCCAAGCGAGATGGAATAACAGTAAGTATCTATTACTCTTGTTTTTGCCCGCATTCATTTATTATGTCATGTTCAAGTATGTGCCAATGTTTGGAATCTTAATTTCATTTAAAGATTACAACTCTTTCAAAGGTGTATGGGCAAGTGAGTGGGCCGGCTTCAAATATTATTCGCTCTTCTTCCAGAGTCCAGATTTCTGGAAACTGCTGAAGAATACGATTCTCATTGGCGTATATAGAGTGATCTTTGGCTTCCCGGCACCAATTATCCTAGCACTCTTGCTCAATGAAGTGCGAAGAGCTGTACTCAAACGATTCGTGCAATCGATCAGTTATTTACCGCATTTTATATCCAACGTTGTCGTTGTCAGTATGATGTTTCTGTTCCTCTCCCCCACGACCGGAATAGTCAACAATGTTATTGAGTGGATGGGGTATGATGCAATTAACTTTATGCAAAATGAAAATTACTTCCGTACGCTCTATATTTTATCGGATATTTGGCAGCATGTAGGATGGGAAACCATCATTTATTTGGCAGCCTTGAGTTCAATCGATCCTCAATTATATGAAGCGGCACGTGTAGATGGAGCAAACCGTCTGCATCAATTGCAGCATATTACATTGCCAGGTATTCGACCTGCGATTATTATTCTATTGATTTTGAACATTGGGAATGTGTTGGATATTGGGTTCGAGAAGGTGCTATTAATGCAAAATCCGTCCATCTATTCAACGGCTGATGTGCTTTCCACCTATGTGTATCGTGTGGGAATTCAACAGTTGAACTATAGCTATGGAACGGCGATTGATTTGTTTACTAGTCTCATTAATTTGCTTTTCATTTTAGCTGCCAATTGGATTAGCCGTAGGGCGAGTGAGACGAGCTTATGGTAAGGCATGGAGGAGTACGCATATGAAAGTTAAATTTGGACTGTTTGATGTGTTCCTGTATCTTTGTTTGTTTGGTATCGTCGCAACCTGCTTGTACCCCTTTGTGTATATGATTGCAGTTTCTTTCAGCGGTGTTGTTCCCGTCTTAAAAGGTCAGGTTTTCCTTTGGCCCAAGGAGTTTAATTTGAATACTTACGCTGCAGTATTTCAAAAGCCAGAGATCGGACGTGCCTATCTTAATACGATACTGTATACCGTACTCGGTACGTTGATCTCATTACTTGTAAGCGCTGGAGCCGCTTACGCCCTTTCGAAGAAGCATATGATGTTCAGAAATGTATTCATGATGATGATCGTCATCACACTGTTTTTCAGTGGCGGGTTGATCCCTACATTTCTCGTGGTGAAAAGCTATCATCTCTTGGATACGATATGGGCCATGATCATACCTTCGGCAGTAAGTACATGGAACCTTATCGTAATGAGGACGTTCTTCTCCAGTATGCCGCAAGAGGTCGAGGAATCTGGCAAAATGGATGGTCTGACGGACATCGGCATCTTCTTTCGCTTGGTCTTGCCGTTATCCAAAGCAATTCTCGCAACGATTGGACTTTTCTATGGGGTTGCGATCTGGAATAACTACTTCTCAGCGGTTCTGTACTTAAGAGATGCCAATTTGTTTCCGCTCCAAATTATTGTTCGGGGCATGGTAAATCAAGGGCTGGGTACAGGAGCCAACAACATTGGCGGTGACAGTCTAATTGTCGATGAATCAATCAAATACGCAGTCATCATTGTTACGACGGTTCCCATCCTTATGGTCTACCCATTTTTGCAAAAATATTTTGCAAAAGGCGCACTAATTGGGTCAATCAAAGGTTAACATAGAAGCATGGGAAGCAAGGCGCGGTTTATAAAGAAAGGTGCAAGGCAGGTAAGGAAAATTGAGGGTATTCAGGGAGAGTGGGGTAAGTATGAAGAAAAAGTCAGTTGTGATGTTAACAGCAGTCATGAGTATGAGTTTGGTATTTGGTGCTTGTTCAAAGGGGCCTAGCGAAGGCAGTTCTACAACATCACCAGCCGCATCGTCAGCAGCAACAACAGCAGCGTCAACAGCTCTCAAAGCACAAACATTCAAATTTCTTGACTACAGTAACCAAAGTTGGCCGTACGATGCGAATTGGAAAGTGTGGCAATACCTGAAAGAGAAAACAGGAGTCACATTGGATGTGCAGCTTCCTCCAGGGAATTTGCTTGAAGATGCGCTTGCCATGACAGTTGCTTCGGGTGATATGCCAGACTTGATGTGGACGCAGACGAAGGCGCTCGCAGATAAGTTCGGGCAGCAAGGGGCGCTCGTTAACATTTTGGATTATGTGAAAGACATGCCGAACTTGAAGGCTTGGATGGCGAAGTACCCGACGGAAACACAGAACGTGTTGGCTTCGGATGGGAAAATGTACGTATTCCCGAATCAAGGCATGGGTGAATCGAACAGACGCACATGGATGTACCGGGAAGATGTGTTCAAGAAGTTGGGGCTAGCGACGCCAAATACGTGGGATGAGCTCTATGATACGTTGAAAAAGCTGAAAGTGGCATATCCGGACAGCTATCCGTTAACGTTCCGTAATGGATTGAGATACTTGTACGACTTTGGTGCAAGCTTCAATGTACCTGCAGAAGTAGAGAAACTTAAAGCGAGCGTCTTCTACGATAGCACAGCGAAAGAATGGAAATATGCACCGATTCAGAAGGACTATATCACAATGTTGACGTACTTGAACAAGTTCTATAAGGAGAACTTAATTCCGAAGGACTTCCTGACCATCGATACGAAAATGTGGCAGGACATCGTTTCGACGAATCGCGCTTTCATCACCTTAGACTACATTGGACGTATTGACTTCTACAACAGCGCATTGCGTAAAGATAATCCGCAATTCACGTTGAATTTCATGGCGCCACCAGCTGGGGCAGATGGTACACGTAAGAATGCCTATACGCAAGTCGTAGAAGAAGGATTCATGGTTTCATCGAAGTCGAAGAACATTAAAGAAGTGATGAAATATCTAGACTTCTTCTACTCAGAAGAAGGTAAGAAGCTAGTGAGCTGGGGGAAAGAAGGAGAAACCTTTAACGGAAAATCATTCATTAATAAATACGCGGATATTGCTGATATGAGAAAGAAAACTGGTTTATCGACGGATGGCGCGTATACTTGGTTTGATTTTGACTCACATATCTCTATTTCTTCACCAGAATTGCAAGCTGCTTACAAAGCTGCACCACAATACGACAGCAACAAAAACATTGTACTAGCCTTTACTCCGGAAGAGCAGCAAATTCTTAGCACCAAAGGCAATGCGCTAAACGCAAACCGCGATGAGAACTTCTCGAAGTTCATCATGGGATCACGCAGCTTTGGCGAGTGGGATAAATTCATTGAAGAGCAGAAGAAGCTTGGCTACGAGGAGATCGTGGGTATCTACAAAAATGCACATGCACGTGCTTTAGCAGCTGTGAAATAAGTTTCTTATGAAAAAGAGCCCCGCCTGAGATAGCGGGGCTTTGTATTACCCCAAGGAGAGGAATGTTGATTATGGTTCTTCGTCGGTTTATGAAAAGGCTGTCAATTTTACAAGCTGTGTTGATGTTTTTTGGCTTGTTGCAATTTTTTCTTCCAATTCAACATGCACAAGCAGCGGTTCAGGAGTTTCCGATTTCCTTGCAATTAAATAACTTGGATTCGACAACGAATCTACCAGGTGATATTAA
Organism: Paenibacillus sp. J31R109; assembly: GCF_059692055.1. Lineage (NCBI taxonomy): Bacteria > Bacillati > Bacillota > Bacilli > Caryophanales > Paenibacillaceae > Paenibacillus > Paenibacillus sp. J31R109. The sequence goes on from NZ_JCAUAR010000007.1 coordinate 24,919, forward strand.
AGGCACATCAGATCTTGCAGTCGTCAATAATTCCGATCCTCAGTATATAAAGGAGGGAACGGGCTCCAAGAAGTGGTTGCTGGCTTTTAATAATGGAGCTGATGTTCCAGGTTCGGCATTGATCTATCCTAAATCGGCGTCTGATGTTAATTTAAACGAATACAACACTATGAAAATATGGGCCTATTCGATCAAAGCGCGGACTGGTGATCAAGCTGATAAACCGATTCAGTTGCGATTTTTTATGAAAGGAGATACGAGTAATTATTATTATTACAGAGTCCTTCTAGACTGGACGGGATGGAGAGAAATTGAAGTTCCTCTCAGCGTTGTGAAAACACAGAAGAGTATCGCAACCTTAGATAATTGGGGTCCGTTAGATTATGTGCGTTTCGATCAAGCAGCTATCGCTAACACGACACTGGACTTTGGATTGCAGATTTACTTGGATGATCTCCGATTAACGAAAACGGCAGCGGTTCATCCTGCCACAGTAGATAAACCCTCAGGTGAATACGCAAATAAAGTGACAGTTGCATTATCTAGCTTGTCAACTCCGGTCGTACTCACGAAGTTGTACTATAAGCGTGTAGGGATTGATAGTAATTTTCAACTCTATACAACTCCGCTTGAATTTACATCCAATGGCGAACAGACAGCGAATGTAACATTGTTAACAAAATCATCCATAAATAACGTGGAGAGTGAAGAAAGCACATATCAGTACTCGGTTTTTTATCGAGATTATGTGGAAACGGTCAATCCTAGTATACCGGCAGGACTATATGCTGAAGCGAAAACAATTACCTTATCTTCCCCAACGGCAGGTGCTGCGATTTATTATAAAATCGAAGGCGTGGATGCGTCCTACAAGCCATACAGCACACCGATTCTGATTGATCGTACGCAGACAGTGACGACAAAGGCTGAGTTTGAGGGTAAGGTTAGCGAAGAAAAGAGTTATAGTTATACGATTGACTTGTCCGGTAGCTCCAGCACGCCACTTGGCAATATGGAGACGTTTGCAGGGTGGACGAATACGACGGCAACGGAAGAAATTCCCCCTATTCTCGGAGCGAAATCGGGGAAATGGACCGACCCAACAGCGCCCATTAATATTGCCGGACTTAAAGGGGCACCATGGAAGCAGAATGACACTATTGAATTTTGGTTGTATTCGGATAAAATTTCGAATAAGACGATATATTTTATTTTAGAATGTAATGTTCCAACGCCTGGCTTCGACTATTTAATGTCTACGTTTAAAGTGGATTGGATGGGTTGGAAGAAGGTTGAAATACCGTTTAACACCATGCTGAACTCCACGAAATTAGCAGATTTGGCGAATTTCAACCAAATTATTATTCATCCAGATTGGTACACTTTAAACGTGATGGATCCGACAGATAAGTTGTATTGGGATGGTTTTGCCCTTACTAAGAACGTAGTAGAGCCTTCTATTAGACAAATTGATAAGAGTACGCTGCCTGACAGCACTTTAAACTACACGTTTACGCTCAAAAACATTAGTGATGTAGATTCTGCTTATCAAATTACACCGAAAACAACGTTTGGCGCAGGATACGATGTAACTTATACGGCCACAACGCCAGTTGTTGCAAAAGGTGCGGAAACAGATGTGAATATTCAAGTCAAAGTACCAGCTAGTGCGCAAGCTGGAGACATCAAAAGTGCTAGTTTTGCCGTAAAGCCACTTGCAGGTGGTAAAGAAATTACAATTAATTTGAATGCAAAAGTTGGAGCACCTCGTGTTGCGACGAAGCAACATCCCTATATTATTGTGTCACCGACTCAATTGGCAGATGCTAAAGCTAAGATAGCGAATTTGGGCTGGGCCAAGGATTACTTAGACGCGATTAAAGTCAAAGCAGACAGTTGGCTAAACAAGACGGTTAACTATCCTTCCAAACCAGCTGGCGAAATTTCGACATATGCGTGTGGGGATGCAGCGCTTATTTTCAATTATGATAAGCCTCATGAACACCTCTGCCCGACAGATAACACGTATCGCACAGGAGATGTCTTAGATGCGGGATGGCGTTTCACAGCAAATACGCTTAATATCGAAGCTGCGCGCAATCTGGCGATAACTTACGCTTTAAGCGGTGATGTGAGATATGCCAAGAAAGCCAAAGAGATACTATTAAATTACGCAGAATTGTATCCGAGCTATTCGAAACAAGCTCAGAACGGAAAGCTGTACTATCAGTCATTGGACGAAGCCGTTCAAATGATTCAGCTTGTTCAAGCCTATGATTTACTCGAGCCGAGCGGCGAATTTAGTGCAGCTGAGACATATAACATTGAACAGAATTTATTTGCTTCCTCTGCAAAGACACTGCAAGCCACTGATCTTGGCAAATCAAACTGGCAAACGTGGCATAATGCCGCAATTGGTGCTGTTGGAGCTGCATTGGAAGATAAAACGATTATGGATTTCTCGGTCTCCGGGAAAAGCGGGTTCAATTTCCAAATGACGAATAGCGTACTGCCAGACGGCTTCTGGTATGAGGGAGCTATTGGCTATCACTTCTATGCGCAGAATGCCCTGTTTTTCCATGCACAAGCATTAAAGAATAGCGGTTATGATTTATACAGGAATGCGAATTTTAAGAAGACATTTGATGTAACGTTAGCGTATGCCTTCCCTGATCTTGGTATTATTAACAGCAATGATTCTGGTAAATATCCGACCAATTTAGGAGCCACAGGCAGAGTTGTGCCAATAGATTATGAAGGTGTGTATGCACAATACAGTGATTCTAATTATGGGACGTTGCTAAGTATTCTTTATAATGACCGAGCTCGGGCTAGAGGTGGCTTTATTGTGCCAGGTAATACGAGTTCAGGTATTGCTGGTGAACAGGCTGTGTTATACGGAAAGACGACGATCCCAAGTGGAGGCACATTGCCTTCTGAAAGCATTAATTTTACTGGACTTGGACATTCCGTTTTGCGTGCGGGTAGTGGCGACGAGCAGAATTTCGCGCTCGTTGATTACGGTGTGCATGGCGGCTATCACGGCCATCCGGATAAGTTGCACCTGGAAATATTCGGCAAAGGCGAGCGTTTAGCACCGGACCTTGGTATCCCTCCGTACAGTAACTCTATGTACACTTCTTATTATAAAACGACATTCTCACACAACACCGTCATGGTCGACGGCGACATGCAAGCGATTCCAACTGTGAACAATGTGGAAGTGTATGAACCGACGAAGTTATTCATGCAATCTGAACCGTTCAATATTATGACGAACACTTCTAGTAAAGCGTATACGGGCATGAATCGCTATGAGCGCACCGTGGCTGTGACGAAGGATTACATGATTGATCTGTTTAGTCTAGAATCAGCAACTAGACGTCAGTATGATTGGATTATGCATGGGATAGGCTCATTTACACCTGGAACGACAATGGGCGCTTTTACGGGTCCGCTAGGTACGAAGGATTCAACTTCATTCTTCCGTAATGGCACATCGAAGGAGTTAACCGGTAATTGGGAAGGTGCTTGGAACACGGTAAATGGCAATGGATTAAAGCTATTTAGCTTAACGAGTTCCCCAAGTGTAGCCTCTACAATGATCGTCGGCGAAGCACCTGGTCCAGGTACTGATACATCTATCTATACACCAACAGTGGTCAATCGGGTATATGGCAATAATGCACAATTTGTGAGTGTACTGGAGCCATTTAAAGGTACAAGTAATATTGAGAACGTGCGTAGAACAGATGCAACACACATTGTAGTGGATCTGAAAGATGGGCGTAAACAATTATTTTATGCTAATAGTGAAAAAGAGGTAGTTGGGCAGTTGCAGTATTATTTTGTTGATGGTCAGCAGCAAATGACAGAGAATGTGAATGTCACAGCTAGTGTGAGTGCGAATGAATTGCAGCTGACAATGGTTGAACTGTCAGGTAATAGCAGTGTGACGACAGTTACGTATGCGCCAACAACAACGAAAGTGCTTTGGAACGGCAGCGAAGTAGCATTTACAAAGAATAATGGGTTTGTAATGGTGAGTGTCGAACGACTAACGCCACCAGTGTTAGCAGCCGATGTGACGTCGAACGATACATTGCGACTAATTGACATTACATTCCCCGAGGATGCGGCATGGAGAAGTGCCATTACGACTGTGAAAGATGGGGCAACAACGTTGTCACCGACGAATTATACAATTGAATCAGGAAAGATTACGATACATGCAGGTGTGTTGAGCGAGGGCAGTCATACGCTAACGATTCAAGCATCGAATTATCAGGATGCTGTGGTTACACAAGTGGTCACGTTAGGTGTTCCGTTAAGCAGCGATGCTTTACTTGCTAATTTGGCGGTAGATCAAGGTTCCATAACATTCGATCCTGCGATACCGTCCTATAGCGTGAACGTTCCGAACAGCGTTAGCAGTCTCAATCTGACTGTAAGCAAAGCGAATCATAAACAGACACTCACCGTTACGGGGGCGACGTATAGCTCAGTTTCGGGCAACGTGTACTTGTACATGGTAGGCGACTTGCACGTAGGAGCTAACCTTGTCGCCATTAACGTCACTGCGGAAGATGGTAATGCCATAAATACCTATCAACTTACGGTGAATCGAGATGAACCTGCACCCGTATTGAGTAACAATGCCGACTTGAGCGGAATCACATTATCATCCGGCGTCATTTCACCTGCATTTACAGCGGGGACGACGTCGTATAGCTCGCTAGTAGGTTATCAGGTATCGCGTGTATCGGTAACGGCAAGTGTGTATGACAGTCATGCGACGATGACGGTGAATGACGTTTCAACGCCAAGGGGTCAAGCGAGCGGGTTCGCTAACTTACAAGTAGGTGCTAATCTAATTACAATCGTGGTGACTGCACAGAACGGCAGTACTAAAACGTATACAGTTACCGTAACACGTGAGGCAGATAGTGATAGTTACACGCTTTCTCCAACTTCTAATAACCTGCCAGTTACCTCAAAAGATGGTACGTTAACATTGCCAGTAGGTAAGACGGGCGAGGTTAGTTTGAAAAATGAGGTGAAGATTACAATTCCGGCTGATGCTTCGGCTAAAGAACTGACGGTTACCATCGGCAAAGTGTTGGATACGCAAAAGTTGATCTCACAGCGTGAGGTATTAGCAAGTCCAATATTTGAAATTTTGAAAAATTTCTCTGAGAACTTCAGCAAGCCAATCACACTGACGTTTACTTTTGATCTTTCGAGTGTGAAAGCTGACCAGAAGGCAGTCGTGTTCTATTTTGACGAAGCGAAAAAGGTATGGGTCGAGATCCCAGGCGGCAAAGTAAATGGGGATCAGATCACCGTCGATGTGGACCATTTTACGAAGTTTGCGGTTTTCGCTGTGAACCAAACAGCAAAGCTTAGTGATATCGCTGGCCACTGGGCAGAGCTGGATATCCGAGCTACGCTAAAAGCGGGTATTGTCCATGGCTATGAGGATAGCACATTTAGGCCGAATCAGTTCGTGTCCCGGGCAGAATTCGTCGTTATGCTGACAAACGGGCTGTATGCGAACGCGAAGCCAGAGCAACTGCCGACGTACACGGATGCCAGTGCCATCGGCGATTGGGCTAAACAAGCGATTGCGCTAGCCGCTAAATTCAAGCTAGTGCAAGGCTATGAGGACGGCAGCTTCCGTCCTGCTGAGCAATTGACCCGGGCACAACTCACCGTTGTGCTGGCGAACGCGCTTGGCGCTGCGTCTGCAGGAGCTGGCGGTTCCGCAGTGACCTTCGCGGATGCTGCTGACATCCCTGCGTGGGCCTCCGATGCCGTAGGCATCGTGGCAAAAGCAGGAGTGATGCAAGGCTACGCAGCGAACCGCTTCGGGCCAATGGGCACGGTTTCCCGTGCTGAGGCGATCACGGTGATTAATCGCATGCTGCAAAAGCAACCGCAGAAATAACAGTAAACCCGAAAGATGGACGCTGGAATATCAGCGTGTGTCTCTCGGGTTTTGTTTGTTCAGTAGTTTGGAATTGCCGAACTAATTTCATTGTCAGCGCCAGCAATTCGTGATTAGTCATAAAACGCCGAACTAAATGGCCTAAATCCACCCGCACGCGAGAAAAAAGGGCAAATAGTTCGGCAAATCCGAACTACTTGCCCGTTCTCGAGCAGAATCCTTGATATAGTTCGGAAAAATCGAACTATATCAAGATCCTTCCTTTTTTCACTCACTAACTAATACAGCTTCGTAATCTTCCACCAATTGATATCAAACCCACCGGTCGCCGCATATATGCCGAACTGGTGTGTGCCTGCCGGGATCTGAACCTGATGCGAGACGGTACGGTACGTCGAAAAACTGCCCGTATTCGGCACATCGATCTGACCTAATACGGTCGCGCCAGCATTCAGATCCAAGGAAATCTTTCCACCATTGTTCGGCGATGCGACGCGATATTCAACTAAATAGGTACCCGCCGTAGGGATATTCACATTGGTAAAAGCGATCCAATCGGTGCTGTCGATGCCGCCGACATTTTGTCCGCCACCTGTATCCGGGGTGGTTTCAGTGATGACACCGCTCATGGCGTTATAACTTTCCGCTTGGAATGTGCGGTTATAGCAGCCGCCTACAGCGAGCTCGCAGATTTCTGCTTTGTTCGTGGACACTTTCAGATCATCGTACCAGATGTAAGAGTCGTTTTGCGGAGCGAAGGCAGAAGTAGCGCCGCCGAAGAAGGAGGAGAAGTATGCTTTGTCAACCAAATCCGAGTTGCGTACGAAGCGAAGGCCAGTGATGTTGGCTGCGGAGATACCGTTATACCAAATTTGAATCTCCCCATCGGGATTCGCATTCCCTGCAGTAACGGTGTTGACCTTCAGACGTTGTACGATGTTCACCCATGTGCCTTTGGGGTAATAAATATCGACGCCGTTATTTTTCAGAATCGCATAGTCCCCGTATTGACCGGCATTGCCCATATGATAGTAATAAATGGCAGCCTGCCCGCCGGAACGCCAGATCATCCGTGAGCTAAACCCATTGTAGCCGGTACATTCCTGCCCGCCAGAGCAAGCAGCGCCGCCTGCGAGACCAAGTCCTAGCTTGCCGGCATTTTCAGTCGAACCCCAGCTGAAATCGCTGCTAAAGCGAACCCAATAGGACAAGTAGTATTCCTGACCAGGTGTAACGGTAAACGGCGCTTGTGCCCCCGAGTTTTGCGGGTCGATCTGCCCTTGCGGATAGAACACGCGAAGAGACTGGCCGCCGGAGTGGTTAAAGTTATAGCCGTCGATCCAAGTTCGGGTGCTCATCCCGAGATCCCAAGGGGCACTCCAACCATCAACTCCCCATTGTGCTAATGTGTAAGCGCTTCCTCTTGCGGGCCGCTCAAACGTATTTACTTTCGGCGCAGCATAAGCAACCACCGTTCCCATCGTCATGAAGAACACGAGGACAAGCAGTAATACTTTCTTTTTCATAACATACCTCCAGTTTAAAAGATAGATGCCTTGTTTCGGAATGAATGGCTTGCGTCTGCAAAGGATTCATGCTGATCTTTGGCTTTTGTGAACGCAACGTTGCGGCTTTCATCACCTTCTTTCTTCCTAAAGAATTGCTATACCACGCAGATCTGCCAACTTTTTTTAAAAAAAGGAGCTGAAATCATCTGCTTATTTCCATTGTAGGCGCCCGCAGGGAAATGAACTATTGTCTGTATTTCGAAAAATAGCCATCCTTATGCCTCTAAGGAGGAACAAGGTTATCACTTTTTAAGAAAATTGATGATAATCGGGATTGTATGGCGGGGGCATGTTAAAATAAAAACAAATGACATTATTAGGAGGCACTATGGATCCCATTCGCTTGTTACAACACGAAGATTTTAACGACAGTCTCGCCTTGTCAGAGTTCGCATTTCAACAATCGTTATCGCCAGAGGAGCGAGAAACACGCTTAGCGGTTATGAAGAATGAGGAGATTTGGGGATTTTTTGACGAAAATCGATTAGCCGCCAAGTTAATGGTTATAAATTTGAATACTTGGATTAATGGCCAATTGTTTCAGATGGGCGGCATCGCTTCGGTTGCGACTTGGCCTGAATATCGCCGTCAGGGTATGGTCGGCCAACTGCTGTCCCATTCGCTGAATGTTATGAAGGATGCTGGGCAAGTCTTATCCTTTCTAGCGCCGTTTTCCTTTCCCTTTTATCGTAAATACGGCTGGGAAGGTTATAGCGACTATTTGCGTTACGAGATTGCAGCCAACCAACTTCCCAAGCCTGAGGTTGCTGAAGGAAGCCTACTACGACGGATCGAAGCGGACGCAGCGGTGCTGAATCCGATTTACGAGGCGTATGCGCAGCGTTTTAACGGGATGCTCGTTCGGACTGAGGTTTGGTGGAGGCGAGTGTTCAGTAGGAAGCAAGGAATCGTCACGTTGTATCTGAATCCTGCTGGCGAGCCGGAAGGCTATATCATTTATCAGGTGAAAGAACGCGTACTCACGGTTCATGAAATGGTTCCCCTCACAGATGATGCTCATCGTGCGCTTTGGGGGCTCATCGCCAATCACGATTCCATGATCGAGAAAGTGGTGTGTCAGGCGCCTGTTGGCGACCTGCTGCCTTCTATGCTGGCGGATCCGCGAATTAAGCAGGAGGTTGTGCCTTATTTTATGGCACGAATCGTCGATGCGGAGGCGTTTTTACGGTTGTATCCTTTTCCGGCAGTTGCAGACGGAGCTGTAGGGGACAAGCCCTTGTATCTTCAGCTACGTGATCAACATGCGGAATGGAATAACGGAACTTTTCGAGTGCAACCGGGGAATGTCGAGGGGAACGATGTACGCAAGCTAGATGAAGCGGAAGCGGGACAGGATGTTATTTCGTGCGATATCCAGACGCTAGCGGCACTGTTGATGGGTTACAAGCGAGCGTCCCTGTTGCAACGCATCGGCCGCTTGAATGGCGACGCAGCCGAGATCGCGAGATTGGAGCGTTTCATTCCGGAGAGAACCACGTATCTGACGGATTTCTTTTAAATTGAAAAGAGGCAGGGATCTCGGGATCCGTGCCTTTTTTTGTTAGTTAAATGTTTCCAAATTAAGAAGTCTTGTAATATAATCTATTAATCTTGGGAAATAAAGGAGTGTACGATCGTTGTTAAATCAAAGATATCGTTTTACTGCTATTCTTCTTCTTATAGTAATGCTGCTTTCGCTACCTAGAATGGTCATAGCGTCTGAACTACCGAATGGGGATAATTCCATTCCCGTACTTCTAAATGAGGAAGCGATTCATTTTGAAGTACAACCGTTTATTGAAGAGGGTACAACAATGGTACCATTCCGCTCTATTTTTGAAAAACTTGGATTATCTGTTAACTGGGACGGGGAGTCGCAGACAATAATAGGCTATTCAAACGATTTAGAAATTACACTTCAAATTGGAAGTACGACAGTAATTGTAGATGGCATAACAAAAAAGTTATCTATGGCACCGAAAATTAAAGATGGAAGTACATTTGTCCCATTAAGGTTTATTGGAGAATCTAGTGGAAAGTTGGTTTACTGGGATGCCAGCAAACGTACCGTACTTATAAGGGATGGACTATCTGATTATTTGGAGAATACGCTCTACGAAACAAGCAAGAATCTGACTTATGTCGGGAATAAAAAAGATGGCCTTGCTTCAGTCTATTCGGATGGAAAACTCATTTTTGAAGGTGAATTTAAAGACTATAAAATAAACGGAACAGGTACTCTGTATTGGCAAGGTGGGCAGAAGTTCTATGTAGGTCAATGGTTGAATGGCCATATGAATGGCATTGGAAGTTTCTATAATGAATTCGGTACTCTACTGTACGATCAAGTAAAGATGACGGACAACATAATAGGTGGGAATGGGACGATTTATCTCGGAAGTGGTTGGGTCTATAAAGGCGAAATTGTTAATGGAGTTGCCACAGGAACTGGGAAATATTACGACCCAAGCGGAGCGCTTGTTTTTGAAGGGGAATTTGAGAATTTTGTACTCGAAGGTCAAGGGAAGATGTACTATCCTGACGGAACGATCCGTTATGTAGGGGAATTCCATCATAATTTGGCCAATGGTGAGGGTATCCAATACAATGAGGACGGCAGTATTAAATTCAAAGGAATATTCAATGAGGGCAATCCTCAAATTGATAAAGCAGCAACACAAGAAATCGGAATCAATTTCTCTGCTGAACCGCCAGCGTTGGATAGCTCTGTTGCAACGGCGAATGTTGCTTTTACAATGATCAATGCGTTCAATGAGGGCCTGTATCGTCTTGACAAAGATGGGAAAGTGCAACTGGGGCTTGCAAAAGACATGCCGAAAATAACAAATAACGGCCATACTTACACAATTACATTGCGAGACGCGACTTGGAGCGATGGTACACCGGTGAGAGCTGCTGATTTCGTAAATGCTTGGAAACGTACTCTTGATCCAGCTACCAGAGCTCAATATAGTTTTCTGCTTGAAAGAATCCAAGGCGGCGAAGCTGTAACGAAAGCTAGAACCCCTGAAGCGGTGAAGGAAGCAAAAGACAAACTTGGATTAAAAGCAATTGATGATTATACGCTTGAAATTAATTTGGAACGTCCTGTAACGTACTTTACTAGCCTGCTCGCATTCCCGATTTTCTTTCCGCAAAAGGCCGATTTCATAGCAGTTCAAAGTGATCGATATGGTGCTGACGCTGATAAAGTCATTGGCGCAGGTCCATTCAAGCTAGTTAAATGGATTCATGGTCAAACACTCAAGTTTGTGAAAAACGAGAATTATTGGGATGCACAGCATGTAAAGTTGAACAAGTTCACTGTATACATTTTAAAAGATGGATCCATAGGTTTCAATTTGTATGAATCGAACATAGCGGATGTTTCCGAGCTCGGTACTACCTATTTGAAACTATACGAAGGGAAGCCAGATCTCGTATTGAAGCCAGAACTGACTACATCGTATCTAATGTTCCAAGAGAAGAAATTCCCGGCTTTCGCTAATGCAAAAATTCGCCAAGCTCTGACCATGGCCATTGATCGTGAAGCGTTAATGAAAAAAGTTTTAACGAATGGTTCCGTACCATCAACAGGTATTGTACCGAACGGGACATTGGACGGTAACAATCAAATGTTCCGTGCAGTTGCGGGGAATATACCAGAGCTGAAGTTCGATGCAGCGAAAGCGAAGGTACTACTTGCAGAAGGCCTGCAAGAGCTAGGATTGACTTCACTGCCGTTATTCAAGCTAACTGCGGACGATACGATAACAGCAGTAAAAATACTTGAATTTATTCAAGCAGAATGGAAATTTAATCTGGGTATAGAAATAATTCCGGATCCTGTACCGCACGCGATACGAATTGATAATAATAGCAATCATGACTTTGACGCTGTCGTTTCGTTATGGGGCGCTGATTACAACGATCCGATGACGTTTTTAGATATGTGGGAGACGGGAGGCGACTTCAACGAAGTTGATTGGTCTAACACGCAATATGATGAACTTCTAAATTCTGCTCGCAATGAAATGGATCCAGAAACACGTTCGAAGATGCTTGTTGAAGCTGAAAAGATTTTGATGAAGGAAATGCCGATTGGTCCGCTATATTTTCGCAACCGTATTTATGTTAGAAAGCCGTACGTAGAAGGTATATTTTTCCCATCATTTGGCGTAGAGTGGGAGTTGAAATGGGCTAGCGTGAAATAAGGAGTCGAATGGGCTGCCGCGAGGTAGCCCATCGTTCGATTTACTTGATAAGTAAGACTTCTCCATTTAGTATAATTAATACCTAAGTTTAACCACGTGGAGGCGAAATAATATTGCTTGTAGGGGAAATTAGTGAAATAACTCGCTATCCTGTTAAATCTTTTGCTGGAGAAAATTTGGAAGCTTGCATAATGGATACTTACGGGTTGTACGGTGATCGGATTTGCGCATTCTATGATGAAACAAAAGAAGGTTGGAATCGTTATATCACTGCTAGAGATATACCTAATATGATCGGTTATACAGCCAAACTAGTTGATAACGAAGTAAGTGTTACATCGCCAAACGGAGAAGTGTTTAGTTGGAATGAAGTTCTTTTAAATGAAATTCAAAGATATTCCAGTAGGAAACTATCAATGGCGGACTATAAAGCACCGAACCCTGAAGACCCCGACCTTATGTCTGTTGACGTTGCTAGTATTCTTCTTATTACGGATTCCTCGTTACGCAGACTCGAATCGATATGGGGAAAGAAATTAGATAAACGGAGGTTTAGAGCTAACATTGTAGTGTCATTAAATGAAAACACAATTGATGAAACTTCTTGGATAGGAAAGAAATTATCTTTTGGAGATTCAGAATTAATGGTTGAATCTAGTTGTGAGCGGTGTTTAATAATTACACTTAATCCTGAAACGTTTGAACGGGATGCCACTCTGCTAAAGACAGTTAATGAGCAAATGGATTTATGTTTTGGCTTATATGCATCTGTTATCAAGCCAGGGCAATTTCGTGTTGGTCAGAAAGTGTATCTAAATGATAATTAGGGAGTGGCCCGCCTCACGGCAGCTGCTCCTTTTTTATTAAATCCTTCATGGTGTTACGCTGAGAAATCGCAGAAATATTGTAGAAATTAGGTTAAGACCTAAAAAAAACACTCCAACAGCTAAAGTTATTCCATAGTCTGGAATTATCTGTATGGATTAAGATGAGATCAACATAATTTGATAACGCTTACAAAGATAAACTTATGGGATGAGGGATTTCTATGAGAAAGCGAAATTGGATGGCCAGTACAATGGCGGTTGTATTAAGCATTGGTGTAATCGGTTGCTCGAATGCTACTGACACGAGCAAGCCGACTGACACGAAGCCTGCAGAATCGGCTAAGCCCGCAGCAGAGACGCCGAAGGCGCAGCAAGGTCCAACGAAGTTTAGTATCTCGATGCGTACGCTTAACTTTGATTATGTAGAAAAAGCGGCAAACTTGAACGATGACAAATGGGTGAAAGAACTTGAGAAAAAGACGAATACCGACCTTGATATTCAATTGGTCCCTCATGCCGAATTTGAAAAGAAAATGGTCCAAATGTTTGCCACAGGCGACATTCCAGACGTTGTGCAAGCAGGTGCCGGCACGAGCGGGAAAGAGCTAGCAGGCTCCGTACAAGCAGGTGTATTCTTAGAGCTGAACGATCTGATTAAGCAGCATGCGCCGAATTTAATGAAGCTTATTCCGCAAGCGGCTTGGGATGAAGTAACGCTGGGTGGCAAAATCTATGCGATTCCGGAATTTATTTCTCAGCCATCCCGCAGAGCGACGTGGGTACGTGAAGATTTGATGAAGAAGGCTGGTATTACGAAGGATCCGAAAACGGTTGACGAATATCTCGAAATGCTGCGCGCCTTCAAGAAGATTGGCGTCGAGCATCCGTTTATGGGACGTCAAGATTTTAAATACGCCGATATCTTCTTCGGTTCTTACGATGTATATCCGTATTCGAGCCAATATGAAGTCGTTGATGGCAAAGTTCAGCCGAAATTTTTCGATACCGAGAATATGCAAAAAGCTTTGACAACGTATAAAACGATGTTTGACGAAGGGTTGATCAACAAAGAATTTGCAACGATCAATCCGACAAATTTCAAAAATCTTATTTTGGCTGGTAAAGCAGGCATGTGGGAAATGAATGCTCAGGAGCTCATTCAATGGGAAACACAATTGAAGGCAACTGTGCCTGATGCGAAAATTAAAATTATTCCTTCCCCAGTAGGAACAGACAGCAAGGGCGGTGGTTACCTATACTCCTCTGGTGCGCGTGCATACTTTATTAACTCCAAAATCAACAAAGATAAAATTCCGGGCATTTTGAAGTTCTTTGAATGGCAAGTATCGGAAGAAGCGGACAAATGGTTCGACACGACATTGCCGATTAATCCGAAAACGGATGCGGAAGTTTCCGAGCAACGCTATTTGAGCGGATTCCTGCATATGGTGAAGGATGATGCGTACCGTAAGCAAATTTTGAATGCAACCCCGGAAGGTCAATCATTACTCAAAACGTTTGAAACGATTTTGCCGAATGAAGGACGTGGAGGTCTTGAGTTCGATACAGCTCTTCCTGCAATGGTGAAAAATCCGGATATTGCCTCTTTGTCTGATACGGCAGCTCCAGTGCTGATTGGGCACATGGTCAAAATGGTGTATGGCAAAGAGCCGATCTCGGATTGGCCGAAGGTCATCGAAGAGTGGAAGAGTAAAGGCGGTAACGATGCATTGAAGGAAGCGAATGATGTATACCAAAAGAAAAACGGTTACAAGCTGCGCGGTCCAGAAGCGCAAAAGTGGAAGCAATAACTACCTAATGAGGCAGCCACCGTGAAAACAAGTGGCTGCCTCATTAGCTTCTCATCACTCCACCAACTTCACATCAACAATCACTTCCAGATCCTGCGCCCCCGATCCGCGATAGACGCCTTTAACTGGCACGATGTCGTTGTAGTCTCGCCCATGTCCGAGCTTGATATACCGCCAATTGACTTCGCAATTGTTGGTCGGATCATACCCGAACCAGCCTGCGCCTGGAATCAGGCATTCCACCCATGCGTGGGAGGCTTGCGTGAAGTCGGCGCTGCCCCCTTGCAAATCGCCTACGAAGTGGTACCCGCTCACGTATCTGGCGGGGATTCCTTTTTCACGGCAGATGGTGATCATGAAATGAGAGTAGTCCTGACAAACACCGCGCCGCAGCTGCAGCGTTTCGCCTACCGTTGTTTGGACGGAGGTGGCGGACACGTCGTAAGTGAAATCGCGGTTTATGGTCGTATAGATAGTCTTGAGTAGATCGTATAATGGTACTCCATCATCCGCGATGGCATCTGCATATACCTTGAGCTCCGGGGTTAGACCGGTGTAGCTTGTCGGCAATAAGTATTCGGCATACTCATTCTGGAAGTCATCGCCGTATCTAGCCGCTTTCTCCTCATAGGGAGAGCTGATGGAATCTAGTTTGTTATCATTTTCATGCGTGACGACGGTGGATACCATCTTAATAGTTAGCTCGCGATGGAGCTTGTTAACGGTAAAAGCATGTACGCGATTATGAAAATAATCCGAATAAGTAAAGAAGGCCGACACAGGCTCCGTTGTGATCGTATGATGATAACAGGATTGCCGATTGTCCGTTAACGGCGTGAGCCGAACCTCATTGACACTGTCCTGCGCAGAGTCGGTGTACGAATAGCGAGTAATGTGTGTGATCTCCAGCTTTTTCATGCGATAACCTCCTCCCGAGAGGGAAAAAAGACCTTTGACATTTTAGCGCCCATCCCATTGCAGGAGTCGAGTAATGTGTGTAGTGTCGTTTCTAATTTGCCAGATTTCAAATCTTCCTCATCCATGCAGGCTAAATTCGCTCTTACTTTCCCAGCTAGTTTGGCTAATTTATGCACGGCGTTGTTAAGCTCGGGATCATCTAATTGAATTCCCTTGAACGAGCGTTCCAAAGCATGGATAGAGAAGGCGACAGAACGTGGGAAGGTCTCATTTAATAGCAAAAATTTGATGATGTTCGTCAGATTTACCGTGTCCGCATATTCTTTTCGATACGATTCGTATCCACTTACCGATTTCAAAACCGCAAGCATCAGCGGATAGGACGAGAAGTCATCCTTGGCATATTCGGAACAGAGAGACTGAATTAAGCGAAGTAAATTCTCTGCCCGTTCTAGATAGCGCCCAGCCTCGACGAAATGCCACTCATTCTGACGAGGCATGACCGAAGTTGCCGCGCCTTGAAACATGGATAGCGTGTCACGAATAAAGCGATAGAACAGATGAGGCGAATCATTCGTGATATCGCGGACTTCTTTTTCTTTTAGCCACAAATAGAGTCCATTCAAAATATCCCACAACTCGGAAGGCATTTTCTCCCGAATATTTCGTAGATTAGCACGTGCGTGGTTTGTGCAGGCGAGTAGCGAGTTGGCATTATTTTTATCAAGTGTAATGTATTGAAGCACATGCTGCTCGGTGAAACTGCCGTACTGCTCGATAAAAACAGAGCGATCCCCGATGGTATCAATAAGCCTGCTCCAGGATTGACTGCCGCTGGCCTCTCTGTCCTCACGGATATGATAATACACATCGATCAGCCTAGCGTGATTCTCCGTTCTTTCCGAATACCTACCGATCCAGAATAAAGCTTCCGCTGTTCGTCCCATCATTACCATATCCCTTAGCCTCCATTCAAATTGTAAGTCGTGTTTAGCGAACAACCCACGTATCTTTACATCCTCCGCCTTGCGAAGAATTTACCACGAGAGAGCCTTCTTTCAACGCAACACGCGTGAGTCCACCTGGAATGACTTGAATGTCTTCACCTGCAATGACAAAAGCTCGCAAATCAATGTGCCTAGCAGTCATCTGACCATCCATCATGACAGGAGCTCTGGATAATTGAATGGTTGGTTGTGCGATATAGCGATCAGGGTTAGCGATGATTTTGAGCCGGAAATCAGCGATTTCACTCTCAGAAGCGGAAGGTCCAATCAGCATGCCGTAGCCGCCTGACAGGGAGGTTTCTTTGACAACCATTTCGTGCAAATGCGCCAGAACATGCTCACGCTCATCAGGACGGGAAAGAATATATGTCGGTACATTGTTTAAAACGGGTTCTTCATTTAAATAGTAACGAATCATATCGGGTACGTAGGCGTAGATGGCTTTGTCATCGGCTACACCTGTACCTGGGGCGTTTACGATGTTGATATTACCCGCGCGATAAGCGTTCATTATGCCAGCCACACCAAGCATGGAGTTCGGATCGAAAGCAAGTGGATCCAAGAAATCATCATCGATCCGGCGGTAGAGAACATCGATTTGGCGAAGCCCTTTGATACCACGAATATACACTTTATGGTCGATAACCACGAGATCGTGCCCTTCAACGAGCTCTAATCCCATTTGCTGAGCAAGGAATGTGTGCTCGAAATAGGCGGAGTTATAGCAGCCAGGTGTCAACAAACCGATAACAGGATCTGACTTACCAGAAGGACTCAACTTGCGAAGTGCAGTTAAAAATACATTTAAGCTATGCTCGATATCTTGAATGGAATGACTGAATACGAGTTCAGGGAATAAATGCGTCATAATCGATCTGCTTTTATATAAGTAAGAGAAGCCAGAAGGCGAACGGAGATTATCTTCAAGAACGAAATATTCACCATGTTCATCTCGAATCAAGTCAATACCAGAGGCTGTCACGTAGACATCATTTGGAATCGAAAGGCGCATCATCTCAGGTCGGAAATAACAATTCGAAAGCACCATTTTCCTAGGAATAATTCCATCTTTGAGAATAGCCTGATCATGATAAATATCTTTGAGAAACAGATTAAGGGCCTTAACCCGCTGCTTGAGCCCTCGCTCGAGCTTCATCCATTCATCCTGCGGAATAATCCTAGGGATTGGATCGAAAGGGAGTGTGCGTTCAAGGGCCTCCGTCTGATCAGGACTGTAAAGGGTAAAAGTAATCCCTTCTTCCATCATCCTTTTCATCGTAGCGGTCTGGCGCTTGTTTAAATGACCTGTCTTCATCGACATGAATTGAAGAAATGTACTTTGGTAATGAGGACGAACCGAGTAAGCGTTCATAAACATCTCATCAAAAAAAGGACGAGGATCATAAGGGGTAGTGACCAGATTCTCAGGTTTGGACATCGCAGCTCCCTGGTTTCATCATTATGCTTTCGGAAGCTACAAGAAGCTAAGGGCCCGAAGCAGAAACCAGGCCTCCTTTCTGATCTAAGTTCTTTTTGTTAGATAAAATAACATTTGAATAGCTGGCGTGAGGTGCTTTTTCTTATATTGTAGATTTTTCAGAAAATTATGTCAATATAACTAACAGCTAAAAATACTGACATTCCTCATGAAATTTTTGTGAATGTTCGGAAATTTACTAGAGTTTTCAGTTATTTATCTTGCTTTACTATGAAAATCACTATAAAATTGTCGGATAAGTGAATGTTAAATAAAGTCACAGTACATGTGATAAAGGGGTGTTGGATATGTTTGATTGGCTGGGATTTAAGAAGGGGCTGCCTTTATGGTGGTCTTACCGCCTGAATCGTCATATCAAGGAAGATGTGGAGCATATTTTTGAAGGCATTGCTCACACAAGGACGGAAATTTTACGTGGCTGGGCCCTTGCTTACTGGTCCAATTTGGATCGGTTGCTGGAACAGTTACAATTATCAGGAACGGAATGGTTAACGGAGCCCGTTTCGAAGGATTCTTCTGTAGTAGGAAGAATGCTGGCCGCGACGCTGAAGAGTGGTGCAGATTTCTCTGAGGTATTCATTTTGAATGAGAAAGCTTCTGTCGTATACTCCACACATCAAGCTCATATAGGAAGATCTTATGCGGGAGGCGGTGTACTGGGGAAAGGGCTGGAGGAATCACGCAAAGGTGTGAAATGCCTATTCGGACCGTTCTCTGACCCGCTTACATTGCAAATCGGACCGAGCACCTCACCCTTCCATGATGCGATGACGATTGCTTTTATTGCACCTATGATGGAACGTGGGGAATGGAAAGGAGCGGTTTGCGGCCGTGTGCCAAACGATGTGCTGGGAGATTTGATTCAACGGGAATCAGGGCATGTGTATCCAGACTCAGGCGATAATTATTTATTCATGGCGAAGCCTGTGTTAAATAAACAGATTATTCCTGGAACAGCCTTATCGCGAAGTCGATTCGAAGATTTGACCTTTACCCATGGGGATAATTTAAAAGATGGCGTTCGCACTGATTTTGGTATCGTTGGTGTCAAAGCGCACACGGAGTTGGAACTTGTTTTTACGGATCCTGCGACAGGACAACTGCATCCAGGCGTTGCGGGAACCATTGCTAAGGGAAATAATCTATTCGTTGAATACCCAGGTTATTCCGATTATCGTCATATATCAGTTATTGGAAAAGGTGTAACCTTCCAGCTGCCTCATTGCCCCGACGTATGGGGGATGATGTGCGAAGGAGATTTGGAAGAAGTGTATCGCATACGTTCGATTGATTGGAAAATGTTCAGTCTACAAATGAGATTTATTGCACTTTACATACTGCTATCCGCAGGCGGCTTCTGGTTGTTAAATGGGCATGTATCCAATGTTGTCGGCGCTGCTATTATGGCAGGTGTCAGTCTTTTCTTCGGCGTGATTGGCGCAAGCTTGATTAGGCGCAGGGGGAGTAAGCCAATTGCCAGGCAGCTTGCACAGATCAATAAATTTATCCGAATTAACGCAGAGGGAAAAGGGGATTTAACACAGCGTCTGAAGGTGGATGAATTTGCTGGCGATGAGACACGGGACTTGGCCAAATGGATCAATAATATGATCGATTCTTTGGAAGGTATTATGCTGCAGGTGAAGCAAGCGGCAGCGGAGGTTCAGGTTAGCCAAGAACGGATGAACGACTCGACGGGTTCTACCGAGCAATCAACAGGACGTATGAGTACGAAAATCCATGATATGATTCGCTCACTGCGTGGTCAGCTGAAGGACATTGATGTCGCAAAGGATGTGACATTAAATATGAGCGGAACGCTACGCGAGCTGGAGATGAAAGCATCTGAGCAGATCGCCGTCGCGCAAGACGAGGTTGAACGGATCGGTCAGAAGATGACGGATATTTCGGCGAAGGTGGAAGAAACGAATCAAACGATCCAAACCTTTTTGCATACAACGCAAGAAATTCCGAAGCTGTTGAAAGTCATTGAAGAAATTTCTGCACAGACGAATTTACTTTCTTTGAATGCTTCCATTGAAGCCGCGCGTGTGGGTGAGCATGGCAAAGGCTTTGCCGTTGTTGCTGGTGAGATTCGCAAGTTAGCGGATTTGACCAAGAAATCAACCACAGAGATCAATGAGACGATCGAACATATTGAACGACATGCGAATGAAGCTTTCATTTCCATGGAAGAAGGCACGAAGGTCGTTCTTGAAGGGACACAGATTGTGGCTGCGGCGTCTGAAATTCTTAGCTCGGCCAATGCGCACGATACGATGAAAACCCAGGTGGTGGAAGAAGTTGTTGCACTCATGGAGAAGATTGCAGCAGTGAGCAAAGAGAACCGTCTCATCTCTGCAGAGGTTGAGCAGACGGTGAAGGAGCTGCTGCAGGACATGCATCATGTGCGTCAAACCACAGGTGATGTGGGCGCAATCACACATTCCATGCTGCTGCTTGTAAATCAGTTTCATTTGACGGAAAGCCGAATTCGATAGGAAGGAATATTAGCCTTCTTTCGCATGATAACAGCCCCATGCCGCATACAATGATAATGCGGTATGGGGTTTTTGCTGTGCGTGAGGGTGTTTCTGGGGACGAGGTTTGGTTACATACGAAGCAAGTTTCCAAGAGAAACTTTAAGCTGATGCTTACGAAGAAAGTTTTCTTATGAAAACTCGGAGGAGGATGTCGAATGAGTGACCGTTTGAGCATTCAAACGAATCGGGCAAATAATGTGAATCCTAGTGAATTTAGAATGCTAGCCCAGCGTTTGAAGGAGGAGCATGTGCAAATGCGTGAGCAGCTCTCCGATATTCGAACGTTAGCTGCAGCTTTGTACACCCTTGATGATTGCTCAATTGGAATGTGTCGTCTGATCGAACTTCAGGACGGCATTCTATCCTTGGTGGAGGAGTTGGAGCAGCATTCGGAATGGGAAGAGCAAGTCTTATTCCCGAGCCTGCAAACTTATTTACATCCGACGATGGCTATCTCGGTGTCGCGGTCCATGCATGTGTTGGAGCAGGATCATGATTTGGCCAAAAAAGTCGTACAGTCATACGTCAACGGTGTCAATGCCATGAGCGTCCCAATCGATATGGACTTCGTTCATGTCATGGCCTCTGAACTGCTGACAGCCTGTCTCATTCTGCTGAAGCATTTCACATTGGAGGAGGAGCTTGTCTACCCCTTAATTGATCGAATTATGGATGGGATAGAGGATCAGACTGGCTAGAGGCAGGCACGCTTGCATTCGCAGCCACTTGTAGAGTTAACTGTAAAACTTAAAGCTAATTCGGGCCGATTCGCCCGATTTAAGCGAATAACTGTAAAAACTCCAGCCAAATTCAGCCCTTTGACCGCTTATCGCGAAAAAGGGTGAAATTTAACTGGAGTTTTTCCATGTAAATGGCTTGTTCAGCTGATCCTTGCGAATTTAGCTGTAGGTTTTCCAGCTAAACGCGACTGGTGGCGTTTAGGCTCCTATGCCTCCAACGAACTCAACGTCTTCTCCTCGCATTCCTTGGAACAGAAGCTGTCATGCTCCTCTTCACAAGCCTCGCAGCACACATGTTTCAAGTGACAAAGGTCGTTCGCACAGTTAATATAGCGATCCTCTGCGGTGCCGCAGTGATAACATTTACCGACAACGATGTCCTCGTCAGTTCGGTTAATCGGTACGGAGATGCGCTCATCGAATACATAGCACTTCCCGTCGAATAAACGACCTTGGACCTCTTCGTCTTTGCCGTAGGTGACGATCCCACCATCGAGCTGATACACGTCGGTGAAGCCTTCGTTGATCAAGAAACCAGATAATTTCTCACAACGGATGCCGCCCGTGCAGTAAGTAAGAATGGGTTTGTTTTTAAACTCCTGCAGATTGTTGCGAATCCACTCCGGGAATTCCTTGGTCGTCTCGACTTCGGGGCGAATCGCACCACGGAAATGTCCGATATCATACTCATAATGATTACGGCCATCGAGGACAATGACATCTTCATTTTGGAGCTTCTCATAAAATTCCTTCGGCTTCAAATGCGTCCCTGTCAGCTCATTCGGATTCACGTCTTCTTCAAGACGGAAGGTAACCAGTTCCTTCTTCGGACGGACAAACAGCTTTTTGAAGGCATGTCCTTCGTGCTCGTCGATCTTGTAAACCATATCTTTAAACAATGGCATGAGATTCATCATGGCCATGTAGGCTTCCGTTTGCTCTACGGTCCCGGAAAGAGTACCGTTAATCCCTTCAGGAGCAATCAGAATGCGTCCTTTTACACCGAGCTTTTTGCAATAAGCCAGATGTTCTCGCGCCAATGCTTCATGATCAGCTAAAGCAACGAATTTATAGTACAACAAGATGCGATATGGAGCGCCATGTTCAGTCATAACAATTTAACCACCTATACGTATAAAATGACACGCTCTTAGAGGGAGCATACGCATATAGTGACATAAATTCACGTTTTTTTCAATCAAGTAACAATTTTTGGATCGTTTGATAAACAGCCTGTAGCTCCAACGTTAACATTTGAAGTAATTGCAACATGCCAGCTACGTCTCGATCTGCTGTTTGCAGCCCCGCTTGTGCCTTCACAACATCCTCCAAATGGCTTGCCGCGGCAAACACAAGATAAGCCGATAGGTTGCTGGATGAGCCACGAATACCATGAAGTAAATCAAGTGCTCGTTCGAGATTTTGCGTCTCGATAGCCACTTGCAATTGCGCCATAATGGGGTTCGTTTGATCTTGGAATTTGCGGAGCATTTCACGATAAATCTCGGTTTTTCCTCCAATGCGTTGGAGCGCCTCTGCGATATGAAGATGTGGCAGGGTCCTCTCCTCCTTATGCAGCTGGAGTGTGGTCTCGATGGCAGCTTGCAGCCGTTCTGGAATGATGGGCTTAGAGATCATCTCACTCATACCTGCCTCCAAGCAGGCCATCCGATTATCCAGCGTTGAATCAGCTGTAATAGCAATGATTGGAATGTGAGCCCATTTCGGTTCATTTCGTATACGCTTGGTTGTTTCAATGCCATCTAGCTCAGGCAAATGGATATCCATCAGGATTAAATCATAGGTATGATTCTCCAAATCATGTAAAGCTTCAAATCCATTTCCAGCTAATTGGATGTGACAATGCATCATGTTCTCCAGTAAGGAGCGTGCTACGGTTTGGTTAATCTCATTATCCTCGACAATTAGAATGCGCAGCGGAACTTCGTCCGTGAAGACCGACTTGCTGGTCAACGCCTGCTCACTCACTTGAGGAGGCTTCTCCTTCATAAGAGTTGGAACAGACTCCCTATCCGCATGAAGCGCGGCAAGCGTCCTGTACAACAGACTTCGCGAGATAGGCTTAACCAGAATGGCATCGGGCGATGAATCAATTGGAAGCTGCTCAAGCGCATCTCTTCCCGATAAGGAGGTGTAAACAATCGTTGAGATCCCTTGTCTTTTGCAGGAGCCCAGCATCGTTAACCACACCTCTTCTCCATACATATCATCTGCTTCCATATCCAACAGCAAAATATCAAACGCAATATGATCAAGGAGTTGAAGGGCCTCTTTCCACGAGTAGACACCTGCTGCATCCATGCACATGGATTGAAGGTTCTGGACAAGCACCTGGTTGAGCGCAGGATGATCTTCGACGACAAGCGTAGTAAGCGGTAATGGCAAGTAGACATGCTGTGTTGGTAAATACAAGGTAAAGGTGAGAAGGACAAGAAATTCACTCCCCACACCTTGTGTACTGGAGACGGAGATCGAACCCCCCATATTTTCAATAATGTTTTTGGAAATGACCAGTCCAAGCCCAGTCCCGCCATATTTACGGCTCGTGACTTCGTCACCTTGGATAAAGGGTTGAAACAAATTAGCTAACTGCTTCTCGTCCATGCCGATGCCAGTGTCCGTGACTGTGAAGCGGAGAGTCACTTCATTCTCGACAATCTGATCAATTCGCACCCGGAGTGTGACGGTTCCCTGCTCGGTGAATTTAATCGCATTGCTGGAGAGATTCAGAAGCACTTGATAGAGCCGTAGGGAATCCCCAATCAATCCAACCGGAACTTGATCAGGAATATCGCAAATGAAATCTACAGGTTTATGCCCTAGCAGTACACTCAGCGTTTCACACACACGATCAATGGTCTCATCGAGCTGGAAGGGGTGATGTTCAATCACAAGTTTATCTACTTCCAGTTTAGAGAAATCCAGAATGTCGTTGATGATATGGGAAAGAGAGCGCGCGGAACGCGAAATTTTGCGCATATAATCGGTTTGCAATTCGGTCATCGCGGTTTTCTCCAGCAAGTGAGAAAGTCCCACGATCCCATTAAGCGGTGTACGTATTTCATGGCTCATCCGGGCAAGGAACACGCCTTTGGCCAAGTTGGCATCATCCGCTTCTTGTTTGGCTAAGATAAGCGCCTCCTTGGCGTTGACTTGATCTGTAATATCTCTCGTGATCGCCGAGAAATACAGCTCACCGTTATTGAGGGGGAAGTGAGGAACAATGACGAGTGAAACGATGATATTATGATGTTTCTTGGTCCTAACTTCAGCTTCGAATTCCCAGAATCCCTCGCGGATTGCAGTTTGAAGTCCTTCCTCAAAATTAATGTCATTCAGAATTTCCACAAACTCATGGAAATGCGCGCGCGTATAGTTGGCCCCCTCTAAGCCCATGGAATAGATGCCGGCAGGATTTATATAGAAGATGTAACCGTCTTGATCAAAAGTCAGAATGGCATCCCGTGCACTCTCAACGATCGTGAACAGTCGTTCCTTGGTCTCATTACTTTCCTTAATATCACTGATATCGCGCGCAATGAGCACATACCCTTTCAGTTCGCCATTTGGATGCGTGATACAGCTAACACTCGCCTGTACATAGAGTCGGGTTCCATCTTTGTGATACCAAGTCCACTCCAGATCCTCCTTCAGATGTCGTAAAGATCGAATCACAAGTGTCGTACAGTCCGCGGGAATCATCTCGCCGAGTTCAGCAGAATATTGAATCGCACGTTCACGTAGCTGTTGTTGATCTAACCAGATTAAGGGTGAGGCAATTTTATGTACTTCTTCTAACGAATACCCAAGCATTTGCGTAGCTCTGCTATTGAGGTGGTTAATCATGAAATTCGGATCCAACACGATCATGGCATATTGATTATGACGAATAAAAGCTTCAAAGGGCTCGAAGAGTTCACGGATATTTTCCATCATTCCGTTGACAGAAAGGGCGAGTGCGCCTAATTCATCTTTACTTGTAAACACGATGGGTCTCGTGTGGAAGTTCCCAGCGGCAACGGCCTCCGTGACTTGGAGGATTTGTTTAATTCTTTTGATAATCAGCTGATTCGTTGTGAAGTAAATAAGCATGTAAATGATCACAGCGGCCATCGCGATTAATCCCACCGTCCACCACAGTAGAGCGCTCGTAGGGGCTTCGATGTCCTTGATCGGCATGGAATAAGCAAGAAACCAATCGAGATGGGGAATACGAGCGTAGAACCATCTAATCTTATTACCCGTGATAACGGATTCGTCGACAAAGCCAATTCCGTCGCGTACAGCTTGTTGAAAAGCGGGTCGAAGTTCCGGAAAATCGTTCAAAATATTCATCTTAAGAATAGCGTTAGGATCGGTATCATAAATCGTGAGTCCTTCTCGGTTGACGATTAACAGGTCTCCGTTGTTCAACGGAGCAAGGAGATGCTCATGAAATAAGGGTGCAGCTTCTAATGAAACATCAATTAGACTGACGACTTTTTGTTGATCATCAAAGATTGGCGCTGTAATCGAGATCACGTAAACGCCCTTCATTTTGCTTAGATGCGGATCGGAAATATAGGTTTTTCCCTGCATAGCTTGCTGAAAGCGAAGTTCATCCGTGATGGAAATCTTCATGCCTGAGGTAAATTCCATGTTACCTGCCAAATCGACAATAGCCATAGCATGATACTGATTTCTATCTGATTGTAGTTCATGTCTCAAAAAATTCAGGCGCTCGGCTTGTGTACCTTGTTTCATAATACTTACACGACTGATGAGCTCGACCTCTGCCAATCGAATAGACAAGAAATCATACAAGTTCCGTGCGGAATTCGAGACTGAACTAAGGGACTGCTCGTTCATTTTCTGCAATAGCTTATTGCTTGAAAGTTTATAATTGGTAAACCCTACCACGGCGAGGGAGATGGATGTAATGAGAACAAGCCAGGCAACCAGTTTGAAACGCAAAGATGATGACATGAACAGCCTCCTGATGCAGTCTAATTGTTAAAAAACCTCATAGTTTTAACATGTTTAGAACAGAACAAACTTAATGAATTTAATCTATGATATATCCAACAGGGGAAAGACGTATACACAAGTCTTAGGATTTACACAAATAATAGGGGGAAATGGGACATGCAAATGAACGTTCGCACCAAATTAATCATGGTATTTGCAATTATTTTAATCATGGTAGGGGCAATAAGCTGGACAGATATGAGTAGAATGGGAGCCCTGAAAGAAAGCAATCGAACGCTTGTACAGAACTGGATGAAGGGCATTGAAACGATCGAGGAGATCCATTACAACTCGGAACATTTGCTAACGGTGTATTATAAAAAAAAGCTGGAGCCTGATGTGACGAAGCATGCGCCAATGGACACGGATCTAAATGCAACCATTACACTAATCGACAACTTGTTAGGAAAATATAAGGAAACTGTTGCAAATGCAGAAGATATTACCCTCGCAGATGAGCTTTCAGAGAAGTGGGACAGCTTCAAGAAAGCGTTTCTAGCCAATAAGCAATTAGCGAGTGATCCGACGAGCAAAGCTGCGCAAGATAGCCTGACAGTTATGTCAACTGCTTTTGCGGCGGCACAAAAGACAATGTCAGATATGGTCATCTACAATCAACAAGGGGGAATACTAGCGGAAGAGGATAGCCAGAAAGTGTACAGAGAAAGTGTGACAATGTCAGTCACGGTGCTGTCTGTCATCATCTTATTTATGATCGCAACCTGCTACGTGCTCGTTCGCATTATTTCAGTTCCTGTACGCAAAGCTTCATTAGCACTGGATCGTATTGCAAAAGGTGATCTTACGGTTGAGCCGATTATGGTTTCCAATAAAGATGAAATTGGCCAGCTTGTAGGGGCTGTCAATCAAATGGTGAATCATCTGCGTCATTCTGTTGAACAAATGCAGCTAGCTTCAACAAGCGTTGCAGCCTCGTCCCAGCAGCTATTCGCCAGCGCTGAGCAGAATACCTCAGCTTCGCAGCATGTTGCGGTATCGGTGCAGGATTTTGCCAATGGAGCAGATACACAAGCCCAAAGCTCTGTTGAATGTGGGAGAGCGATGGAGGAAATGGCAGCAGGGATCTCGCGTATTGCAGAAACAACCGCTGATGTATCTGAGTTATCCATGACGGCTACAAACATTGCCGAGCAAGGTACGCATGCTATGGGACGTGTTGTGAATAAAATGCAAGCAGTCAGTACATCCGTTGATGCAGCGAATCAGGTCATTCAAGAGCTCGAGAAACATTCCCAAAGCATCGGCCAAATTACCACTTTAATCGGAAATATTGCTTCGCAAACGAATTTACTTGCGTTGAATGCCGCGATTGAAGCTGCGCGTGCAGGTGAAAGTGGCAAAGGTTTTGCGGTGGTTGCTGGGGAGGTTCGCAAGTTGTCTTCACAAACCGATGATTCCGTTCGCGAAATCTCTGATCTGATTAGTTCGATTCAACGGGACTCTGCGCTGGCTGTAGGTGTAATGAACAAGGGCAGAACCGAAGTGCAAGAAGGACTTCATGAGGTCGGCATTGCTGAGCAAGCGTTCGGTCAAATCGTACAAGCATCGCAAGAAGTAGCGAGCAAAATTCAAGAAACAGCGGCAGCTGCTGAACAGATGGCTGCAAGTTCAGAAGAAGTGGCAGCGACAGTAGCACAAGTAGGTTTCGTTGCACAGCAAACCTCAGGCACAGCGCAATCTGTCGCAGCAGTGACGGAAGAGCAACTCGCCTCTGCTGAAGAAATCACAGCCTCTGCCAAAAATCTGGCTGGCATTGCCACAGATTTGAATCATGTAGTAGGTACCTTCCGACTCGCTTAATTGTGAACAAATTGTGTCTGTCAGACTTTTTTGCAAGCTGGTACGTCTTAGTTATCGTGAAGGTTAGAACAAACGTTACAAACACGATAACTCAGAAGGAGTGAATAGGAAATGAAAAGAAATCCATGGAACATGTTGAAAATCGGTGTTGTTGGTTGTGCGGTGCTTGTAGGTGTAAGTGCTTCGGCTTGGACAGTTTCTGGTGTTGCTTCGGCAGATACGGTTACAGGAATATCAGCAACAACATCATCTACACCATCAGCACCAGTAGTCATTAAAGAAGTGGTGTTAACGTCCAAGAGCACGGATTTAACGACGAATATTAAAGTTCCTCAACTGACAGGTATGCTAGATACGAAATATCAAGATGAACTGAACGACATCATCCTTTCACATGCGAATAAAGATTTAGCGAACTGGGAGAAGACAGCTTCGGAGGATGCAGCAGCAGCCAAAGAAAAGGGATATACATACCGCCCGTATGAGCTTACAATTGTCTACACATTAAAATCAGATGGCAGAAGCAATCCTTCAGGCGTTGTTTCCCTCACCGTTACTACGTACGGACAAACAGGTGGTACAGGGATGCCAAGAGTGGATACCTATAATGTGTTGAATGCGGCAACTGCACAACGTGTAACGCTTCAGGATCTACTCGGCACGGATTACAAGACAACGATCGATGCAGGTGTTATTGCCAAAATCGATGAGAATCCGCAATATTTCTTTAAGGATCAATTTAAAGGCATTAGCGCAGATCAAGGCTTTTTTGTAGAAAAAGGGGATGCGGTTGTGGTATTTCCGAAATACGCGATCGCAGCTGGTGTGGCAGGAAGTCCAGAATTCCGCTTTAGCTTGCCTAACAATTTAGTCATCCAACCGAACCCTACTCCGCTGCCTGACAAAGTGAAAGTGGAATTGGGAACGAGTGATGTCGAACAGAATGCAGATGGCGTTTCCCTTGTTCCTTTCCGTAAAGTAGCAGAAGGTCTGGGTTACACGGTGAAATGGAATCAAGAAACATATGCTGCTGAACTCTCGAAAGGTGCGCAGTGGACGAGTGTGAGTGTGGGGAAAGATAGCTATTTCTTTGCCAAAATGGCACCAGTTGCGCTAGGAGCGGCTCCGGTCATTCTCAACGATACGCTTTATGTGCCTACTAAATTCGTGTCTGACATTCTAAAGGCCGAAGTGACAATTGATTCTAAAGGGATTCATATCGAACAATAATCGAATAAATAACAGGAATATGCAGTAAAAATATGCCTTCAGTTGCCGATTCAGGTGATCTGAAGGCTTTTCGACTAACACGTTACTGAAAGCGTTTGCATATACTGTAACATCCCGCATGTAGGAGGTGTGATCGGTATGTATCTCAAAAATAGTTTATCAGCACTCATGGGTCTTTGGTTTTTGATGACTCCTTGGGTGTTTGGATTCGGAGATGTAACGAATGCGCTTTTCACCTGTGCACTGTTCGGAAGTCTGCAATTCGTAAGTTCGATGTTAGCTTTAGGCAAAACAGGAAAACATATGTGGCAGAACTGGGTTTGTGTGGCCACAGGTACCGTATTCATTGTATTTCCTAATGTCTTTCATTTATCTTTCATGGCATTTTTCTCATTCGTTGCCCTTGGATTTATGACGATTCTCATTAATTACGCCAATCTATATCCGGACTCCCAATAACGATTAAAATGCCTATTGATAATTCAGTTTTAATATGTCATAATGATAATATCAAAATGAATTTATGAAATGAATAGCTCCATTTGCGATCAAACGCCTCAGCTGTCATTATGAAGTTAGGCTTCTCTTTTGCTAATTGATAAAGTCGTTCTAATAATATTAGATATACAATATAAGGAGTGAGGCATATGAAAGCCTTTATTGTGATTGATTATACGGTGGATTTTGTAATTGGAAAGCTGCCTTGCGGTGATCCTGCCGTTGCCATTGAGGCGCGGATTTGCGAGCTTGCTAATCGCTTTCTTGCCCATCAGGATTTTGTCGTGATGGCTGTAGATTTGCATGAGGAAGGAGATCCCTTTCATCCGGAGACGGCGTTGTTCCCACCTCACAATATACGTGATACGGCGGGTAGGGAGCTTTATGGTGGTTTAAAAGAAGTGCATGAAGCGCATAGATCAGATATCTATTGGATGGACAAAACGAGATACAGTGCTTTTTGCGGGACAGATTTGGAACTGCAGCTTAGAGCTAGAGGTATTCAGGAGCTTCATCTAGTGGGAGTGTGTACAGATATATGTGTCTTACATACCGCAGTGGATGCGTATAATAAAGGTTTCTCCCTGGTCATTCATGAGGATGCAGTCGCTAGCTTTGATGCACAAGGTCATGACTGGGCATTGCGTCATTTTACTAGTACACTAGGGGCTAAGGTTGTTCAGAATTGGAAAAATTAAGGGACGATGCATTAGATGAGCTAATGTGCGATGGAAAGGATGAATACAAATGAAATGGCACGCCATGGATGCGATGAATAATCTAACGCTGCATACGGATAAATATCAAATTAATATGATGTACGCCCATTGGTTACAAGGGACACATACGGAGAAGTCTGTGTTTGAGGTGTACTTCCGCAAGCTGCCATTTGACGGGGGATATGCGGTCTTCGCGGGGCTTGAGCGAGTGATTCATTATGTGCAACATCTGCATTTCGGTGAGGAAGAAATCGCTTATTTGCGTGAGCAAGAGGAGAACTATAAGGAAGAGTTCCTTGATGCCCTGCGTGCTTTTACATTCAACGGGGATATCCAAGCCGTACCCGAAGGGACGCTTGTTTTCCCAAATGTGCCGCTTGTACGTGTGGTTGGCAGCATTTTTGAAGCGCAGCTCGTGGAGACAGCGATTCTCAACTTCGTGAACTTCCAGACGCTTATCGCGACGAAAGCTTCGCGCATGAAAGGCGTTGCTCCGCACGATGTGCTGCTGGAGTTCGGCACACGCCGCGCCCAAGAGGCTGACGCCGCCATCTGGGGCGCAAGAGCAGCTTACATCGCGGGGTTCCACGCGACATCGAACCTGCGAGCCGGGATGCTGTTCGGCATCCCGACTAAGGGCACCCACGCGCACGCATGGGTGCAGGCCCACGACACGGAGGCGGAAGCCTTCCGTGCGTATGCCGAGGCCCTGCCCGAGCAGGTCACACTGCTCGTGGACACCTACGACACGCTGCGCAGCGGCGTGCCGAACGCCATTGCTACGGCGCGGCTGCTGGCGAGCCGCGGCAAGCGCTTGAACGCCATTCGCCTCGACAGTGGCGATTTGGCGTACTTATCCCAGCAGGCGCGGCGCATGCTGGATGAGGCGGGCTTTCCGGAGGTGAAGATTGTGGCATCCAATGACTTGGATGAGCACATCATCGCCGGGCTGAAAGCCCAGGGGGCTAAGATCGACAGCTGGGGCATCGGCACCCAGCTGATTACAGCGGCCGACCAGCCCGCGCTGGGCGGGGTGTATAAGCTCGTTGCCCGTGAGAAGGACGGCACGCTGGTGCCGGTCATTAAGATATCGGGCAACCCGGAGAAAGTGACGAATCCGGGCTTCAAGGAAGCCTACCGGATTATGAATAAGGCGACGGGCAAAGCAGAGGCCGATTATTTGGCTTTGCAAGATGAGGTGGATATTCGGGAAGGACAACGAATCAAGTTGTTCGACCCCATCCATCCGTATCTGTTCAAATTTATTGAGGATTATGAGGCGGTTCCGCTGTTGAAACCGATTTTTGAAGCGGGTGAGTTAGTCTATGAATTGCCTACCTTGGAAAGCATTCGTGACTATCATGCTGAGCAAATGCAGACCGTTTGGCCGCAATATCTACGGATGCTAAATCCCGAAG
The DNA here is from genome assembly GCF_059692055.1 of Paenibacillus sp. J31R109. Lineage (NCBI taxonomy): Bacteria > Bacillati > Bacillota > Bacilli > Caryophanales > Paenibacillaceae > Paenibacillus > Paenibacillus sp. J31R109. The sequence goes on from NZ_JCAUAR010000007.1 coordinate 56,706, forward strand.
GTTATCGTGTCAATTTGAGTACTGCCCTATGGCAGTTGAAAATGGATCTAATCCACGCTCATCAAAACTAAGCAGATCGTTAATGTACGTTGGTGTCCGTCTCATTTTCGTACAAATTGTGCTATATCCGACTTCGGTGGTATGATTAATGGGAGCTACACGGTAAAGATGCGCTCATACAAATCTTATTCCGATGGAGGTTGTTAGCATTGTCAACACAAGCGAATCAAGCATTCACAGCTGGAGTTACGCTCAATAATGGTGTACATATGCCTTGGCTGGGGCTCGGTGTTTATAAAAGCAAAGAAGGTCAAGAGGTCATTGGCGCGGTTCAAACTGCCCTACAATTAGGCTATCGAAGCATTGATACAGCTGCTGTCTATCGCAACGAAGAAGGCGTTGGACAGGGATTGCGCCAAAGTGGTGTGCCGCGTGAGGATATTTTCATTACGACGAAAGTGTGGAATGCAGATCAAGGCTACGAGTCTACGCTGCAAGCATTTGAAGCAAGCCGTAAGCGTCTCGGTTTGGAGACGATTGATCTTTACTTGGTCCACTGGGCCGTGTCCGCCACGTACCGTGAGACTTGGAAAGCGCTCGTCCACCTCTACAAGGAGGGGCATGTTCGCGCGATTGGCGTGAGCAACTTCCAAATCTCTCATTTGGAGCATGTGATAGAGGATACGGGGGTTGTTCCTGCGGTGAATCAAGTCGAGTATCATCCGGAGCTATCGCAAAAAGAACTGCTCACGTTCACACGTGATCGGGGTATTCAACTAGAAGCGTGGAGCCCGCTTATGCAGGGTAAGCTGAATCAGCCAGAATTGGCGCAGCTTGCTGCTAAATACGGCAAATCAGCTGCACAAATCGTGCTGCGCTGGGACATTCAGCATGGTGTCGTGACGATTCCGAAGTCGGTAACTGAGCATCGGATTCGGGAAAATGCGGACATTTTCGATTTTGAGCTGAGCGCAGAAGATGTGGCTCTGATTGATGCGATGAATATCAACAAACGTATAGGTCCGGATCCGGATCATGTAACGTTTTAGTATGGTATTAGATTAGCAAAGAGGAAACGCCCGTTTGTGCGGGGTTTCCTCTTTTTTTCGTACCTGGTAACGGGATTAGGAGTCTGAGCGCGCACTTTTCGACGTCTCAGATTGAATCTGGAGCTGAGATGTTACTGAGCGAGCAAATCCCGACGTCTCGGACGGTATTTCGTTGCGAAAGCCAAATTTGTATGGCTGAGCGGTCACTTATCGACGTCTCAGAGTGAATCTAGAGCTGAGATGTTACTGAGCGAGCAAATCCGAACGTCTCAGACGATGTTTCGTTGCGAAAGCCAAATTTGTATGTCTGAGCGTGCACTTTTCGACGCCTCAGAGTGAATCTGGAGCTGAGGCGATACTGAGCGTGCACTTTTCGACGCTTCAGAGTGAATCTGGAGCTGAGGCGATACTGAGCGTGCACTTTTCGACGTCTCAGAGTGAATCTGGAGCTGAGGCGATACTGAGCGTGCACTTTTCGACGCCTCAGAGTGAATCTGGAGCTGAGGCGTTACTGAACCCGCCCTTATCGACGCCTCAAGTGAGCAGCTCAGCCCCCCTCCACTTATTGCAATAAAGCAATCATTTGATACACCTCGCGGTGATCACCTGGCAATAAGTAATTCGCAACCTTCAGTTGTGAAGAACCATCTCCGTCAAGGAAAAGCCCGTCCACCAACTGCTTCTCGCCTACTTGCTCTTGCACCGCTGTTCGGAACTCTTCGCCTGTACAAGGGGTAGGCGCGACGACGAGATACACGTTGTTCATTCGATCATACACGATGCCGGATCGCATACGCTTCTCGTTGATTACAGGCATTTCTTCCGAGATTGCCTGATCTGCCCAGCCCAATGGATTCGTAAGCCCCATGCTGACACCTCCCTGCGCCCAATATCGGGTGCGATCCATGACCTTGAGTTCACTTGCATTTTCGACAACTTGAACGGTAAAGGTTTGCGCCTTCTCATCCCATACCAACGTCCCTCGTTTGCGATCCGTATTGTACCAGCCTGAGCCGTAATCGCCAGGTTGGCCTTTCACAGGCTGATCATTTGTTACTGCGATGCTGAGCAAGTACCCTTGCCAAAAGAAACCGCCATTAATCCCATTGTCAGCTCGCTCGGTCACATTGGCTTGGATGGCTTTGAGCCCAATGTTCTCTGGGGAGGTTTGAATGACGTGAAGGCTCACACCATTCGTTGCAGGTTTGATGCTATACGCGGCAGTTGTCTTTGGAGGAGGCGGATGGGTAGTGCTCTGACTGTGAAGCCCCCAGATTAAGGTCCATACGAAACTGATAATGACGATAAGCAGATAGATTAGTAGCTGAGCAGCATGTGCTTTGAAAAGGCGGATAAGGTACATAGCGTTCTCCATCCCAGCTGTAATGGTGTTGTTTCTATTAGTCTATGAAAAATGGAGAGAGGATATGCCTAGTTAGGCTACTAGTCTACGAAAAAAAACACCTCCGAAGGAATCTACCATTCGGAGGTGTTGACCTTGAACCATCTATGTATGCCAAGATTAGAAAATTGGAATACGAGCTTTATTTCCATCTTTGGCATATAAAATCGCTTCAGAGCTAAATAAATCTACTCGCTCTAACGAGTTAACTAAATTCATGGTGGTGAATTTGTTATGGCGAAGTGCGTTGATCAAAGAAGGAATTAACTTGTGGTCGGTGCCGACAAAATTAACAGAAATCGGCTTCTTATTAAATAAAATGTTCATTCTCACTACAACACATCTCCTTCTGATTTGTTTTCAGATATAGGTTATCTTATTAAGTAGAAATTAAGATTATCACACCTTTCTCAATAAGTTCGTCGATTGACGGTGTCGGAATTCCACTAGTTCTGTCAGTAGATATTTCATGTAGGTGTCCAAGCGTTGAAACTATAAATGAGGAAGTGTAACTGCGCATACATTTGGTATATGATAGGTTAAGTTAAGCAAAATTTGGAAGCGGGGGGGGCTAGCGTTATGGAGTCTTCACAGATTGTTATTGAAGCGGATGGTTTAATTAAAAACTATGGAACCTTCCAAGCTGTGCGAGGGGTTAATTTTCAAGTTTTTCAAGGCGAGGTATTTGGCTTGCTCGGTCCTAATGGTGCTGGGAAAACGACTACGATGGAGATGATCGAAGGGCTGCGGAAGCCTGACGGCGGTCGTGCGATTGTAGCAGGTTTTGATACGCAGAAGGATTTGAGCAAGGTGAAGGAAGTCATCGGTGTGCAATTGCAATCCACTTCCCTATTCGAGTTGTTGACGGTTGAGGAAATTATGCGCATGTATGCCAGCTTCTACCCGAGCTCGGTTCCGATTAAGCCGCTGTTAGAAGATATGACGTTGACGGACAAAAAAAATGGTCGAGTCAAGCATTTATCTGGTGGGCAAAAGCAGAGACTTGCCATTGGGCTTGCCCTTCTAAATGATCCTAAAGTTATTTTTTTGGACGAACCGACAACCGGGCTGGACCCGACAGCAAGACGAACACTATGGGAGATTATTCTAAAGCTGAAGGAGCGAGGCAAGACGATTGTGCTCTCCACGCATTATATGGAAGAAGCGCACGTGCTTTGCGATCGTATTTGTTTAATGGATCAAGGGAAAGTGGTTGCGCTGGATACGCCGCGTAATCTAGTGAGCAGCTTGCAGTCGGACAGCGCGATCGAATTCAGCCTTCAAGACTTGGCAGAAACGGATAAGGCCTCGGTCCTTCAGGAGCTGCACAAGGTTCGTGAAGTCAAGGGAATCGATGTGCGGAAGGATGTGTTCGTCCTCTACACAGATAAGCTGCAGGAATCATTGATTGATCTAATCGAAAAAAGCGCGGGCGGTCGCTGGCAATTGACAAACTTGCAGACGCGTACAGCTACGTTGGAAGATGTGTTTATTTCCATGACCGGAAGGAGTTTGAAAGAGGAATGAATGCTTATATCCAATTAACGTTAAGTCAGCTTCGTTTTTTTGTGCGCAACCGACAAGTACTCATATTCACTTTGTTCATGCCGTTATTCTTTATGATTATGCTTGGCTCCTTTCTGGGCAAGGGAAATGAAATCATCGTTGATGGCGTCGTTATTGACCAAGATCAGAGTGCGGAATCTAGGATCATGGTTGAGGCACTTCAGACGAATAGCATTCTGAAGCTGAAGTCGTCGGATGACATGGATAAGTCATTAGAGCAGCTGAAGCACGGTGATCAGAAGCTCGTTGTGATTATTCAGAAAAATTACGGTGAGGCTGTAGCCAAAAAAGGAGCAGATAGCTCCAAGGCAAGCTTCTTGCAAGTCTATTATGATCAGACGAACCAACAGAGTGCACAGATTGGTCTTCAAACGATCAGTCAGGTGGCAGATACGGTTTCCAAGCAAATTTCTAACTACATTCCGGTCGTAAAAATTGAACCTGTTGGCGTGCAGGCATTGCAGCTCCGTTATATCGATTTCTTGGTGCCGGGCATTTTGGCGATGATGATTATGACCAACAACTTAAACGGCGTCTCGGGGCAAATTGCTTCCTGGCGGGAGCGTGGTGTGTTGCGACGGATGCAAAGTACGCCGTTGACATCGTCCACCTTCATTGCCGCACAGATTACCGCACGCCTTATCATGAACACAGCACAAGCCCTGATCGTGTTGCTTGTCGGTGCTTTAATTTTTGGGACACAAGTGAACGGCTCATGGTGGCTGCTCTTGTTATTTATCGTCATGGGTACATTGACGTTCATGTCCATCGGTTTTATTATCGCTGGCGTGGCCAAAACCCCAGAGAGCGTCGGTCCGATCTCCGGGCTGATCTCATTCCCGCTGATGTTCTTAGGCGGCGTGTTTTTCGCTGTATCCAGCATGCCAGAGTTCTTGCAGCCGATCGTGAAATCGATCCCGATTACCCAGCTCAGTACAGCTCTCCGACAAATTATGAACGTGGGTGCAGGTATCGGAGATCTGTGGCAGGAAGGTCTTATGTTAGCCGTCTGGTTGGTCGTATCGTTCATCGTGGCTACGTTCACATTTAAGTGGGAGTAGTGCTAGTTTGTAAGCTATGAGTCTTCTAGAAGTAGAAAGCCCAACCTCTGCAAGGGAGAGATTGGGCTTATTGTAATAGGAATATAGGCAAGATTAATCTAGTAGCCTATTCATTCTCCTATTTTAAACACGTATATCCAGATTTCCGCCCAAATTCGGCTGTACAGAACGTTCTAACATTTGAATCATTTGCTGGCTTTGATCGGTAAACTGATCCTTGGCCATTTTCATAACACTGATCCCTACAGCTTGGGATAGATTATTGTGAGCAAGAATGACTGATGCAGCTGAAATGTCCATGAGGTCCCTCCTTGTAATTGTGAGTATCCAACATTTGTTATATCGGTATATCAGTTAGTAATGCTTAGGACAAAAAAGCCCAACCCTCCTGGGCTGGGCCTTCTCTCACAAAAACCGTCGATGATGTTTCTTCCCATCAAAGCTAAACAATACCGGCTTATCCTCTACTACTGTATGCATATGAATGGTCTTGCCCCACAGTTTATAGATATATGGCAGCGTCCGTTCGACATATTTCAAATCAAGCTCGACACCTTCGAAGGCGTGCTTCAAATACAACTCGCCGTTACGCTGGTAATCCCCATCTTCCACGACAATGTAAGGGAAGCCGCCATTCACTCTGGAATAAATCAGCTGATCGCGTGTATTTTCCCACGTTTTATCTGTGATTTTCCACTCAGGCCCTTTCTTCTCAAACACATACAGGTCTAATTCTTCCACCAGCGGTTTATTCAAATAGTTACGGATAAACGAGGTATCAGACTCGTATTCCCGCACTTCAAAAATCTTCTTCCTGCCTTGACCAGGCGTTCGCCCGAATTTGCGAATTTCTTCATCTGTCGGCGCATCCCAGCGCTTTTCGATGTCCTCAAATATTTTGACGCCTAAATAATAAGGATTCAGCGAGTGGCGAGAAGGAACGACGACAGAGGAGTTCAGTTTGGAGTATTCAATCGTTTCTTCCTCGGTCAAATCCATTTCACGCAGGATGTGTTGGTGCCAGTAGGAAGCCCAGCCTTCGTTCATGATTTTGGTTTCGAGTTGCGGCCAGAAGTAGAGCATCTCATCACGCAGCATAGTCAGGATATCCCGCTGCCAGTCTTCCATGTAAGGAGCATGTTCCTCTATAAAAAGAAGAATATCTTTCTCCGGCTTTGGTGGAAAACGCTTTGTATCTTCTTTATCCAAGTTGACGGTAGCTTTGTTTCGACTATCTAAGTCCCATAAATCTTCATAGCCATAGGTGGCTTCGCCTCGCACCGCTGGTGTAGCTGCTTTATTATTCTCTTGGCGCTTGCGAGACTGACCATAGGTTAGCGTTAGTACGGGGTCAATATGCTCTTGGATGGCGAGAACGGCATCTATGAATTGTTCGACCTCATCGATGCCATGCTCAATTTCATATTGGCGGATGCGTTCGGCTGTGGCTGACATGCTTTCCACCATATTCCGATTCGTTTTGGAGAAGCGAGCATTATTTTTGAAAAAGTCGCAGTGAGCCAACACGTGCGCAACGATCAGTTTATTTTGAATTAATGAATTTCCGTCCAAAAGGAAGGCATAACAGGGGTCAGAGTTAATGACCAATTCGTAAATTTTACTAAGTCCAAAATCGTACTGAGTCTTCATGCGATGAAAATTTTTACCAAAGCTCCAGTGACTATATCGCGTTGGCATCCCATAAGCACCGAAGGTGTAGATGATTTCTGCTGGACAAATTTCGTACCGCATCGGAAAGAAGTCGAGCCCAAAGCCTTTGGCAATCTCGTTAATTTCATCAATGGCATATTCCAACTTCTGGATTTCGGATTTACTCACTTGGCAGGCACTCCTTCCTGTTTGGTGAAGAAGGTTTTTAACGCTTTATAGACTTCACCTTTTTCACGGATGACATAATGCAGGAATTTAGGGTTGTTAATATGACGGAAGGCCGACATCAGCGTTGAGCTGCGGTTGTATTGATTCACTTCCCCGTAACCGAACATGTTCGAACGTTCCATCAACTGCGTAATCAGCTTCACACAGCGTTCGTTATCGGAAGTTAAATTATCGCCGTCTGAGAAGTGGAAGGGGTAAATATTAAACTGAGAAGGGGGGTACCTTTTATCAATAATATCAATGGCTGTTTGGTAAGCCGAGGAGCAGATCGTGCCCCCGCTCTCGCCTTTGGTGAAGAACTCTTCCTCTGTCACCTCTTTCGCCTCGGTATGATGCGCGATGAACACAATCTCAACGTTCTCATACTTTGTGCGCAAGAAGCGAGTCATCCAGAAAAAGAAGCTGCGGGCTATGTACTTCTCAAAGGAGCCCATGGAACCAGAGGTATCCATCATGGCAATAATAAGCGCATTGGAGTGAGGCTTTTCGATCTCTTCCCATGTTTTGAAACGCAGATCATCTGGTGAAATGTGATGAATACCGGGCGCGCTGCCTCGTGAATTGCGACGCATATTTTCAAGAATCGTCCGCTTCTTATCGATATTGGACATGATCCCTTTTTTACGAATATCGTTGAAAATAACTTCGGTCGACGTCATGTTCCGCTTATCTTTTTGCTGCAGATTCGGAAGTTCCAACTCGGAGAACAGCATGGCTTGCAGTTCCTCCATACTGACTTCGGCTTCGTAGTAATCATCGCCGGCTTGATCGCCCGCGCCTTCGCCTTTGCCTGGCCCCTGTGCAGGCTGCGGGTCTGTTCCTAGAACATCGCCTACCTGTGAATCACCGTCGCCTTGACCGACATGCTTGCCTTTGTTGAAGTTATAGCGGAAGCGGTATTCGTCCAAACTTTTTATCGGTACCTTCACGACTTGTTTTCCATTGGACATGACAATGCTTTCGTCTGTGACGAGATCCGGAAGGTTCTGTTTAATCGCATCTTTGACCTTCTCTTGATGTCTGGTTTGATCTTGGTATCCTTTGCGGTGGAGTGACCAATCCTCTTTGGAAACGATAAATAAGGGCTCTGTCATGGGGACACCTCCTTGGCGTTTATGATAAGCGGCAGCGCTAATCAGACATAGGGAAATAAAGCTTGTTATTAAATATATTCAAGTGTGCGGGGGATATGTGGTGGAATTATAAGTTTAAGTGGTTTGTGGTTAGTGTGAAGTTGATGTTAAATGGTTAGCCGTTTAATTACTTATTACCTTGTATTTATGCTATGATTAACACACAAGGCTAAACTTAGATAACTGGTGGCGATAATAATGGAAAAAGTTACTAGCTCGGAAGAGCTTATGGAAACCATCATTAATATGAATAGTGAGCATTCAGTTCGTCAATTTCATATCCCTGGAAAAGGAAAGTTTACGGTGGTGCTTCAAGAAGAAGATCATCTTTCCATTAGTTCTGAAGTTATAGCTAATCCAGAACTAAAACGAATGATCAATGAAAGCCGTGAAGAATATAAACAGGGCAAAGGTATGACTACTGCGGAACTTTTGAAATCATTGTCACCTAAGGATTTTAAGTGATGAATACACGCTCAATCATATGAACGAGCAAATAGATGATATTTTCACAATTGTTGCACTTATATTTCCTGGCGAAAAATAAATTAATTATTAGAAATAGTCTGCTTGGTATCCCGAGATTTACTAAGGGAATCAAGCAGATTTTTTAGTTATGCCTTTTCTCTCGCGGTCACACATCGGAGATCAAGCAGACTTTTTTCTTATTTCTGGAATCCGTCGAAGAGCAATGGTTTGAACGATCACAATGAGTTATGATGTAAGGTGGAATATATTCTTATACAGGAGTAAGCGTTTATGAATCCCAATACGATCATTCGTACCTTTTTGCAAAAAGTAAAGAAAGCCAAAATCTCTCTTCATGAATTAGAAGATTTATTTCAAGATCAGCCATGTACCTATGAACAATTTGCTCAGTCGGTACTCGAACTTGAAAATGAAGGAATCATTAAAATGGTACAGAGCCAAGGAAGAACGGCTAAACCGCCATCCCTTGCCTATCAATATAGCGTGCAGAAGAATCGTTTAAAAGTAGATACACACAAGAATATCCATCAGACCAGACTGCATCTGCATCCTGATATTCAATTGGATGCCTACTATTCGTTAGGAACGGAAATGTGGGAGCGAGACAAGCCTTACATTGAAATGATCGACACCTATTTGAAGGAGAATAGGCTTCCAACTACCCCAGTACCCGCGCCGGGACGAAGCTTCGAGCTAGTTGCAGATGAGAAATGGATCACTGAGAAGCAGGGGAAGGAGCTGCTGACCCGAATCGGTTTATGGGATAAGCTTCTTATTATTCATGTAGAGGACCCCTTGATGTTTGCTGTGAATCCCTATAGTTTAACGAGTGAGGTTCATAGGCATCTAATCGTTGAAAATAAAACGACGTATCAAGCGCTGCTGCAGGCATTGCCAGATGTCCCGTTTGCTACACTCATTTTTGGCGGTGGTTATCGCATAACGCGAAGTATTGAACTGTTGCCGCTACAGCTTCCACTCAAAGATGCTTCGCATGAATTCCACTATTTTGGGGATATCGATAGAGAAGGCATTCATATTTGGCATCTACTTCATAAGCGGGTGCTTGCACTTTTTAGCAAACCGGCTAATCTGGCCTTTCCCTTTTACAGAGCATGTTTGAACCGAGCGTTTGCAGATGGAAAAGAGTACCAACGTGGCAAGGGCCAGTCGTTGCAAGATTTCCTGTCCAATTTTATGGTGGAGGAACAGAAAATTATTGACCACTGTCTAGCAGAGGGCGGCTATTATCCCCAAGAAATATTAGATACACAAGAGCTTTGCAAGATTTGGAGGCACACGGCATGGACTACGTAGAAATTGGTCAGGTGATTTCCGGGTTTCGGGAACGGATGACCAAGCTGGCACTTTTTGACCCGCTCTATGAGCTGCAGAGAAAGCGGCAAACAGATCGACAAAACAAACCGATTGATTTTATGGAACTTGGACTTTTAACATTACTTTACTTCTTTGAGCAAAAGCTGATGCGAAATAACAAGGCTGGCGTCAAGGACCTGGCCGAGTTTCTTTTGAAAGTAACGGGGGTCTTCATTGATTTAGATGAAGCTGAATTCGAGGATCTGGCGAGGCAGATCACGCAAGTGTTTCGTCCCACGACAGGGAAGAAGCGCGATTTTACATTTATGAACTGGGAATCTGGCCAGAAGGAACATATTTACATATCGATTCTGAAAGCGAATGCCTTCGACTTAAAAACGAATACGCAGTACTACACGCTCGACGAAGATGGGTTGGAGCTTATTTTTGCGACCAAGGAATTTTATACCGAATTTCAATTGTCTATTCATCAATTGGTATTGCGCAAACAGCTGGAGAAGGGTGAGTTCGAAGGTGCCTTGCGTCAAATTAATGAAATGCGGATCGATGTGGAAGCTCTGCAGGAGCGGATGGTCAAACTTGAGCATGAGTTAAAAAGAAACATTGTATCTGAGGAAACATTCGGACGATACAAAGGTCTGCTGGAAGATATATACTTGCGATTGCAAATGGAAAATGACGAGTTTGAAGAATTACGACAATTCGTGAAAGAGACCAAGGATCGTGTTCATGCTCAGACCGTTAGACAAGTGGATCAACGACCTTATGAGTTAATTTTACGAATATCCAATGAACTCGAAAAGGTGCATGGCGAGCATTCTGCTCTTTTTCACCAGAGTATGGTGCTGAAATCACATGCCTTAGGCGCAGCGCAAGAATCCTTGTATTATACGGGACTGGATTCCTTTAATTTTGATCAGGATATTGCTTCGCTTATCTTTAGTACACCGCTGCCTTTAGAGACGATGAAAGGTGTTATTGCCCCATTTTTACCTGTACAAGAGACGAAGATGTGGTCACTGTTGACGGTGTGGTCCGAGCAAAACTTGCTGGAAGACAGCACCGGACAGGAGCGGGATGATACGTTTCTGGAAATTGGCGGAGACAGCGACGAATACCGGTACCAGACGATGCAGAGAAAGTTGTACAAGCATCTGATGGAGCTCCTTTTGCAGATGATGGAAGAGCAGAGACAAGTTGAAGTGAAACTTTTCATTGCATGGTTAGAAATGAATGAAGATACAAGATTGCTGAGCGAGCGAGCGTTTTATGATTTTTGGATTTATCTGCATCAGCGAAGCCCCTTACAGGCAGTGGATATGGATCAGCAGCAGAATGAAGAGCAGGCGACGTTACTGGAAGATATGTATGCGCTACTCGGAAACCGCTGTTTGGTCGTAATTGAACAAGGGGACATCATTCAGGTGAATGACAGGTTTAGCATACAGAATATGTTGATTTCATGGGGAGAACAGGATGACAATCGGACTTGATAATGGAACAGTAATGAAAGCTTTTCGAATTTACACGTTGCTCGCTCGCGATAACGAAGTGGGGAAAGAGTGGCTTCAAGCCTACATGGCGGATGACGTGGTACGCGGACTTGTGGATCAATTTGCCCGAGAAGTGGATTGCGTAACGATCATTGCAGGCGAACAACTATATATGATTCCGGAGACAAGGCTATCGCCTTTTCATATGAATAATGAAGTAATTAAACGCACTTATCTGAGAGCGAACGCGGTGAATGCCGATCTTTATCTCATGTATGTCAGCATTATTGTGCTCATTGGTGCTTTCTATGACAGTTACCAAACCATGGAGCCGACGAGAAGTTTTATCGGGATTGAAGAGTGGACTGCGCTTGTGAATGAGCGAATTGCCTTATTACGTACACATCCGGAAGCAGAATTAAAAGAAATGGAGAAGGAATTCTCCTATAACTGGACAGCCTTAATCGAAAAATGGAGTGCTATGGACGATATTAAAGAAACGGCCGCGAAGCAAAGCGGGAATACGATCAGCCGGGTCAGCTTTATGGACTCTGTCCGCAAATTTCTGATCGCGCAAGAACTGGTAATCGATATTGGTAATCAAGAGATTACATTAACTGAAAAGGCCAAAGTCGTTGTGCAGCGGTATTTCATGGAGTTGGAGTATAACCGCGGTATTTTGGAGTTTTTATATCAAAGTAATACGTTCGAGGGGGAGGGGAGCGAACATGCCAGCGATCTCTAGAATTCGGTTTACGAATGTCGTCTACGAGGACGGAAATAAGCGTTACAACGATGAATTGTTTCATTTCGATGGGCATAACGGCGCGATTCTGCTCGAAAATGGGGGAGGCAAGACGGTTTTCATCCAGTCAGCTATGCAAGCTATCCTTCCGCATGAGGAGCTAGCTGGGCGTAAAATCAAAGATACGTTAAGTCTCGAAAATGGTCCTGCGCACATCGCGATTGAGTGGATATTAAGTGAAAGGCCACGACGCTATGTTGTGACCTGTATCAGTTTATTTTTGACAGCTACTGGGATTGATTCGTATCGATATGTGTATGACTATCCAGTGCTTGATCCCGACGCCATTGATCGGATTCCTTTTGTAAAGGAAAGTGCCGGGCATCTTCGTGCAGCGGATAAAGGCGAAATTCATGATTATTACCACGGAATGACGGCGAAAAGAATGAATGCGAAGATGCCTTCAACGATGAAAGAATACCGCAAAATATTGGAAAATGATTACCATATTATCGCGTCCGAGTGGGAACGAATTGCGAAGATCAATAGCTCGGAGGGCGGGGTCGAGAGCTTTTTTGACGAATGCAAAACGACGGGCCAGTTGTTTGATCGCTTGTTAATCCCGACAGTAGAAGATGCCATGGCTGGTTATGAACAAGGCGAGTTCGCGAATAATTTTGAAATGCATAGGGATAGCTTCAAAAAATATAAAGAATTAAAAGAAAAGATTGAAGAAAACAAAAAAATCCTGGTGGAATTGGACCAGTATGTGCTTCGCTATGCCACGATGGATACGAAGCAGATGGCATATGCAACTGCACAATCTGAAACGAAGGCGTATTGGCTGCTCGTTGGTGGGCAGAAGAATGAGGAAACCGCTAAGCTCTCACGGTGGCATCAGCTGATGGCAGCATGCGAGGAGCAAATGCAAGGACTCGCTCGTAAGAAGGAATCGCTGCATATTGCGAAGCAAGTGCAGGAGCAATCTGTCTTGGAAACGAAGCTCAAATTGGTTGAGGATGACGTAGAGTTCAAAGAACAACTTGTCCGAAGTGCGAAAGAGAGCTACTATTCGTTGCGTTTGGCCGATTACAGGCAGCAGTGGACTTCTGCCGAGGAGCGCATGAACTATGTGCAGCGCGAACTTGACCAATTCGGTCAAACGCAAGAAGAGGATGTACTGCGGGAAGCGTGGACCCAGAATGGCGGGCAAATTCGCAGTATTTATAGCAAGATGGAGCGGGAGTGGCAGGCTGAAGAAGAGAAACTCAGTCTGGAAGTAACTGCGCATCAGAATAGATTGAATCTAGAGGAAACGATTTTGAATGAACTCTCAAGTGAACTAGAGCTGTTAAACAAGCAGCTCATTGAACATAGATCCCTTGTGCAAGCACGAGAAAGAGATAAAGATGAGTTGAGAGCTAATGTTTTGGCCAATCCTGCCGCCGAGAGCGTGGAAGACAGTATGGTTGACTGGATTCAGCGTTATCAGAAGTTGGATGAGGGCAATGTGGGGTTGGTACAGAAGAATAAAGATTTGGCATTCGCTAAAGCGGAAAATGAAAGACAACTGGCAGGTGTGAGTGAAAGCCTCAAGACCGCCTTTGTAGACTGTGCTAGTGCAGAGCATAAGCTTGCCTCATTTGAAAAAGAGCAGCAATACATGCTGGAACAAATTGCTTCGTACAGGTCTTCATGGGGAAGACTCACGTCTGTTTATGAGAAGCAGAGTTCGATTGAAGAACGGCTTAGTGAGGATACGGCAAAGCTGTTGATGGACAAGGAAGCTTACTTGCAGAAAGAGCGTCTTGCGTTCCGATATATCGATGATTATAGCGCTCAGTCTATATTTTTTGCCGATGACTATGTGGCGGGTTTGATGGAGAAGTGGAAAAACCAGTTCACCTTATTGGAGACAGGTATTTACTATTTACAGAGTTTAAAGTTAACGGAGCGCGCGTTGACTCATCCCTTGTGGTCCGTAACCTTGATTACGACTGAAAGCGAGGTTGGGTTAGTCACAAGTAAGCTGCGGCAGTATGCGGAAGATATGCAGTTTCCGATTCAAGTGATCTCCTCCCAAGAAGCGGCACGTCTGGTCAATAGTGAAACACCGGCTGCAACGGAGAGCAGCACGTGGGTTGAACCGCGACATTGGCGTGATAATGCGGAGGACGCGGAATTCGTCATCTGGAAGCAAGCGATCTCCATGAAAGGAGAAGAAGTTCGGACAGCACGCCAAGAAAAAGAACGTGATCTGCAGCGTACTTCTGAGCTTCAAGCTGCTTTTAGTCGATTCCTTCTGGCATATCCGCTTGAAACTAAGCAAGAATTGGAGCGGCGAGTAGGACTCACTCGCGACTCCGTTCGTGAGCTAGAGAGCCAAGAAGATGCCATCAAGAAATCCATTCGTCAGGCAGAGATGATGATTCAGCAGCATAATGCTGTTGTAGATGAGCAGAAAGAAGAGATGGTCCAGCTTGGGCAGTGGATCGAAAAAGGGCGGAAGTACATCGAGCTGGGCAAAGAAATTGTCACGTTGAACGGGGCAATCGATCAGCTTGCCCAGCAGTCTGACGATCAGCAGCATAAGCTGGAGGGCAGACGACGCTCGATGGAGCAGGCGAAGCTGCAGAGCGAATTGGTGAGAGGCAGAATGAACGTTTTGAAGACGGAGAAAGCGAGTCTGCAAAGCCAAGACCTGTACATTGAATTAAGTGATGTACAGCCCATAGAGGCAAATCATAGCTTAGATTGGCTGAAAACAGAGCGAAAAGATTTGCATCTCAAGCTCAATCATATCTCCCAAGGACGCCAGCAGCTGGAAGCGGAATTGAAGCATGCTCAGACGAGCAGAACAACGTTGGAGCGGGAGATGAACAAGCTTCGTTTAGAACAAGCGGACCTGAACTTGAACGAGGAACTCGCTTTCTCTGTGACGGGTGAAGATCAGATGTCACAGCTCATGTCCGAGCTGAAGGAACACGAGTCACGGCTGATGCGCGATAAGGAAGAATTGGTTCGGATTAATAAACAATGTAATGAAATTACAGCGAGAATTAAATTACTTGTTGAGCAGTATCGTGATACCCATAAGGGTGAACGGCCGCTGGCATTCTCAGAGTCGCTAAGCACAGTGGATGTACACGTCCAAAGTGAGGATATGCGTCTACAACAGATGAAATTGGGCTTGCAGCAGCAACATACGCAAATCCAGGCGCAATTAAGTAAAATCGGAGACGTGATCGATTACTTAAATCAATACAAAATTTTGCATGGGTTTGAGAATCCACTCATTCAGGCAGCCTTAATCACACCGGAGCAGAAAGCGGAGTTTCCGAATGACAGACTGAAATGGGTACAGAAATCTGTAGCCTCACTTACCGGTTTAATGAAAGAACTGGAAGCAGAAGAGTCGACGGTGAAAAAGGCCAGACTTCATTTCATCGATTTTTGCCGGAAACAAATTAAGGATGTCAAGATGAGAGATATGGCTGAGCAAGGGGTCGAGAACAAAGACAACTATCTCGAACTAACGCATTTTCAGCATAAAATGCACAGTCGCATTGAACGCGTCAATCATGTCGCGGAAGAGACGATGCGCACGCACAACCAGCAGCTCGAACAGTATATCATTCATGTGCACAGCCATTTGAAGCTGATTGCGTCTGAACTTCGAGATATTCCGAATAAAACGAGAGTCAAGGTCGAGGATCAGTGGAAACATATTTTCTCGTTTCTCATTCCTGAATGGGATGAACTGGAAGCGAAGGATTATCTGCGTAAGCATCTGGAATGGGTTTTAACCGAACTGGAAAAAGGTCATTACCGCGATGAAAACGATCAAGAAGTGAAATCAACGGTTCGCAAGGAACTTGAAAAATGGCTGGATACCAAGCAGCTTCTGCAGATTGTTCTGCAGGAAAAAGTGATGAAAGTCTCCTGCCGTAAAGTAACCAATGAGAATAATGTAACGAAAGCCTCGTTCTCATGGGAACAGTCGAACAATTGGTCTGGCGGGGAAAAATGGAGCAAGAATATGACGTTATTCTTAGGACTGCTCAACTATGTCGCTGAGAAACGCCAACATATTCAAGCGAACATGAAGCGGCATCGTACCGTAATCCTAGATAATCCCTTCGGTAAAGCATCGAGTGACCATGTGTTAAGTCCCGTATTTTTTATCGCGGAACAGCTTGGCTTTCAGATCATCGCACTGACTGCGCATGCGGAAGGCAAATTCCTCAAGGACTATTTCCCTGTTGTCTTTAGCTGTAGGCTCAGACAGGCGGCTAATGGCAGCAAACAGGTTATGACCAAAGAAAAGGAAATTAATCAAGCTTATTTCCGTGATCATGCGCCGTTTTCGCTGGAAAGACTAGGGGACGTTAAGCAGATGGAATTGTTTATTTAAGACATTTTTATAATTGAACCACAGATAGTCTGCTTCATCTTCCGAGGTTGTGCGTCGGAGATCAAGCAGGCTTTTTGTTACGTCTGAAATTCTCGTAGAACCAAGAGGATCATCTCATCATGGCAATATGAAAGAGAGTGATGCATTCTTTTTCATGATCAATAATGATAATCATTATTGATGATGGTATAATCAAATAAAATAGGAGTGATAGTTCCGACAAGGAGTGAGGAAAATGAGCGCATCGGTTCAAACTTATATAGCGGATAATTACGGAGTTAATCTGGAGCCCCATCCAGAGCCACTTTTCACGATGGCAGGGCCGCTTCTTTTGACGGAAAATGGGATGCGAGAGTTCTTAGCTGCTTATTCACCTCTGATGAAAGCACTTGAACCTGCAGCAACTGGAGCCTATTTAATCAGCCGTCTCGGAAGCCTAAATGCAGCGATGCAGTATATGGTTACACATGATGAATTAGTTGATCTGTCTCCTGAGCTTTGGTCGCTGCAAATGTATCGAAGTGAGAAGGGGTTTATTGAATTCCGTGTTGTGCTTCAAGAAATAAGAAAACTGAGCGGTCCGCCGTGCGGACTCCGAAACGAATGGCGTGAAGAGCACTTATCCCGCTGGTATGCGGAGACGATCCGACCGCTTGTGGAAGCGATTGCCGCAGCTGCAGATATGGACATTATGCACCTTTGGAAAATTGTACCAGGTCGACTTCGAATTATTTTTGGACAATGGAAAGCCGCGAGTACCTCAGAAGAATGGCAGGCTCGTTATGAAGAGGACCATCTTTTCGTTACAAAAGAGTTGAAGGGTGAGGTATTCGGCCGCCTCCGCAATCCTTTGTTTGTCAAAGTTGTGAATCTGGATTACCCTGGTAATCCTGGTGAGCCAGACACACTGATTAAGATGAAAACGGCCTGTTGCATGTTTTACCGAACGGAAGGCGGGCAATATTGCTACACATGTCCCCGTATGAAACCGCAAGAGCGCGAAGAGCGTAAAGAACAATTACGAGCTCAATTCGCCGAAGCGGCCGCTGCTAAAAGTGTTGCGAAGTAACCATGAAGTGCAAGTGGAGTTCAAAAAAAGTCTGTTTCTCATTTCCGGCGGCTATGCAGCGGAGATAAGGCAGACTTTTTAGTTACTTCCAAAGGAGGACCTGTGTGTGCGGGGTCAGAAACCAAATGATGAACTGAGCAAGCCTTTATTCGACGATTATCCCTTGCTTGCCACGAAATTATATATTCCTCATCAACCTTCCTATCTTGTTCCCAGAGAACACCTGATGGCGAAAATGTCTTTGGCCATGCATTGTAAAGTGACAGTCGTCACTTCGCCACCTGGTTTTGGGAAGACGACCATGGTCAGTTATTGGTCATTAAATGAGGAGATGCCAGTAGCTTGGGTCTCTTTGGATCGTGGGGAGAATGACTTACTGCGATTTTGGACGTATGTCATGGCTGCAATCAATCGGATTTGCCCAGGTGTTGGTCATAAATCGTTCTCGTTACTGAAGACCGTGTCGTTTTCAGCAGAGCAAATGATAGCATGGCTGCTCAATGATTTATTTAAAATGGCACAGCCAATCCTGCTTGTTCTTGATGATTACCATGTCATTGAGTCGGAAGAGGTTCATTACTGGGTGGCGTTTTTTATTGAACGTATGCCTCCTCACATCCATGTGTGTCTACTCAGTCGCAAACAACCTCCCATTGCTTTGGGTCAGTTACGCGTTCAAGGACAACTCAATGAAATCAGTCTTCTGGAATTAAGATTTAAGGAGCAGGAAATAGCGGATTTTTGGTTTCGGCAAACAGGAGTATCACCTAACAAGTTATCTTTAAAGCTGTTATCTGACCGCACAGAGGGATGGGTTGCTGGTATCCAGTTAGCTGTTTTATCCCACTTATCAGGTCAAGCGGATGCCTTACAGCAATTTAAAGGCGATCATCGCTATGTTGTTGATTATTTAATGGAAGAGGTTTTTGATCACTTACCGGAGGGAACTCGTAAGTTTTTATTAAAGACTTCGCTAGTAGAAAGGATGAATGCAGAGCTTTGCGCCGAGTTGACGGATGAACCCGCACAGAGGGGGAGATTGCAAGAAATGGAGAAATCCAACTTGTTTGTCATTCCTTTGGACGCAGAAGGCAACTGGTTCCGTTATCATCACTTATTTGCGGATTTTTTGCGTTGCCGACTTAAGCAGCAGCATCCGGAAGAGATCATCTCTTTGCATTTGGCGGCATGCAAGTGGTTCGAAAAGCACAGCTATGTAGGTGAAGCCATAGAGCATGCGATGGCAGCAGGTGCGTTTGATAAAGCGAGCGAGCTCATTTTAACGATTGCGACAGAGCTATTGAAAAGAAGAGAACTTACCACCTTGCATCGTTGGCTGCTTCAACTACCTGTTGCCATCCGGGAACGTCCAGCGTTGCTGATTATTCAAATATGGACGGAACTGTTTATGGGTCACAATGAACAAATGGATAAACATATGGGTACTTTGCAAAAGGGGCTCCATGCCCCCAACCGTGTAGACGACTCGTTTGATATTGCCATTCGGGAAGATATGAAAGTTGTTAAAAACTTTCAGGCGATGCTGCTAGGCGATTTCAAGCAATGTTATGCCCTTTTGGAAGTGATGTATGTTGATGAGAATCTCCCCGATATTGAAGGATTGCCGATGCTGTTTGGCTTAGGCATGGAGCTGAATGACGGTTCGATTCCACTCATCAGAAGCTATTATGGCTTTAGTGGTCGAATCAAGCATGCAAATCGCTATCACCGATTTTATGGTGATTTTATTGATAAGAATGGGTTCCACGATTATCCGTTTACGGCTTATCAGCGGGCAGCCCTTTGTGAGGTAAGTTTTGAACGTAACCAGCTGACAGAGTCTTTTCGTTTAGCGGAGGATGCTATTCGCCTCGCCAAACGGAATCATGTCATCGGGGCTTATGTTCCCGCTGTCATCATTCAGTCGAAAATTCTTTGGGAGAGAGATGACAAAGAAAAAGCGTTAGCCATTCTCTACGAAGCGATGGATCATCTCAAATTGACTCATCACCATAGTTCGCAATGGCATAGTTTACTGCATGCTTTTCTGACTCACTGTCAACTTGAGTTGGGAGAGATAGAGGCTGTAGATCTCTGGATGACGGCGTCGCCTTGGAGCAGACAAAACGAGATTATTGGAGATCAAGACTTTGAGCTCCTGATTTATATACAGATTTTAATGATGAAAAAAAGCTGGGCAGAAGCACTCACTTGGTGTGAGCAACTCTTAAAGAAATCGAGAATCTCCGGTCGAAAGATGACAGAACTGGAAGTTCACATCGCGTTAGCGCTTTTGCATGATAAAACGAACAAGCCTCATACGAGCATGCTTCATTTGCATCAGGCGCTTTTACTGGGTGAGCGGGAGGGGTATCTGCGTATATTTATGGGTTCGGATATCGTGCATTTGCTGAGACAATATGCGGATGTGCGGAAGCATAAATATATGGTAGAAGTGCAAGGACAGCGTGTCTCCCTTCACTATCTTCAAGCGATCCTATCCCTTTCTTCTGCAAAGTGGGAGGCTGAAAGAAGTGAGAGCCAAGTAACATCCTCTGTGTTTATGCTGACTATTCGTGAAAAAGAGGTGCTCCAGCTCATCGTTGAGGGATTGTCCAACAAAGCGATAGCAAAGAAGTTAGTGCTTGCCGAAGGGACAGTAAAGCTTCATCTCCATCGCGTGTACAGCAAACTGCAGGTAAGCGGCAGAACGCAAGCGATTCAGAAAGCTAACCAACATCGGTTACTTTAAGCCAAAGATATAACCATCGTATATATCGTTCGTTAGATGGCGCTCTCCTTCACTTCTGATAAGCTGATAGCATTCAGTGCTGGAGGAGGAAGAAAATGTCAGAAAATTTCTATGATGTTATTATTATTGGTGCACGGGTTGCCGGTTCAACCTTGGCTTATGAACTTTCGAAAGCGGGGTATAAGGTGCTGCTCGTGGATCGTACTACGTTTCCAAGTGAGATTTTATCTACCCACAATTTGTTTAACAATTCGGTCGCCATGCTCCGAGAGATGGGCGTATTGGAGAAATTGCTTCAAACAGGGACCCCGATGTACAAACGAGCTTTTATTCAAATGGACGACATGATCGTGGATGGAATATTCCCCGAAGTAGATGGAGAAACCCACTGTTTATGTGTGCGGCGCAAGTATTTGGATCAAGTGCTGTTCAATCATGCTTGTGATCAGGAGCTCGTTACGGCCATTGAGGGGTTCCGAGTTACAGAATTGCTTTACGAGAAGGATACTGTGTTGGGAATTGTTGGTGTGCGACGCGATGGTACAACTGAACAGTTTACGGCTAAGTTGGTTGTTGGTGCTGATGGGCGTAATTCTACGCTGCGCAAATGGGTCAATAGTGAAAGGAAGTGGAGCGTTCCTACGGATTTCGCTTCGTACGTGGGTTACTTTTCGGATTTCCGTCAAGAAGGCGAGCCTTGCGTTGAATTTTATAAGCTCAAAGATCAAATCGCGATTATATTTCCGACAAGTGATAACCTTGTGGTTATTGGGATTATGTTTCCTTTGGTAAATACGGAATGGAGTGAGAAATTTCGGAACGATCCAGAAGCAAGTATGCGCGAATTAGTGGAGATTGGTTTCAGTTCTACTACTTTTCCCGAGAGGCTGCGAGAAGCTTCTTTGGATGAGCCAATGAAAGGGCTGCTTGGTTACGATAACGATTGGTTCCAGGGAATGGGGAAGGGTTGGGCTTTAGTTGGAGACAGTGTATCTTTCAAGGATCCAGCGGTTGGGCAAGGCATGCATGATGCGATATACGGAGCGCGCTTATTACGGGATATTTTATCCGAAACGGTTGATTGGACATCCCAATGGAGTGAAATGGCTGATAAATATCAGACCACGATGGAGTCCAAAATGATGTCTCGCTATCAATTAGCCTGCCAAACGACGAAGAATACGCCCGTCACATTGGAACAAGCGATGGTAAATCGATTGATTGGTAGTCATCCTGATGCATCCCAGGCTTTTCTTGGTATGTATAACTACGCGAATGAGCCCGAATTGCTTCAACAAATCATCATACGTTTGATTCAAGAAGGGATTGGATCGAGAGATTGAGCATCCAATCATTGCTTGGGAAATAATCGGAGAGGGCTAATTGATTTCCATCGTGAAATCGGTTAGCTCTTTTTTTACATAACTCCTATCGCTTAATCGTATCTGTTGACTTTTTTGTTGGTTTTTTTCCACTTTATGCATACAATAAGGGAAGCACTAATTCGATGCAGCAGGGTGATGAATATTGAAAAATTGGTTCATGAGTAATATGAAATCGACAGTAATCTTTAGCATTCTCATCATCGTCGCGGCTGTTGGCGGAGTGTTAAGCTACTTCGGATTGCACCGAGATAGTGACGGCGGCTTCACGCTGCATACACAAACGTCTTTTCGGCCTGATGTCGTTGTGATGGGAACCGAGCTTGAAGGGATGTATCTCGCACAAAGGGCTAAACAGGAAGGCCTAGGCGTATTAATCCTTGAAACGAAGGGCAGATTGGGTGGACAGCTTATCCAGGGGGAAATGCTCTATCTCGATGGTACGTATGATGATGATGGTGACCAGCTCATGCAAGGCGGTATGAAGGAGTTATTTCAGCAATACACGAAAGGAAGCGTTCGTACTAAAACAGATTTTGCTCATTATTTTCATAGGATAATTGAAGGAATTCCACTAGAGAAAAATGTTGTTCTTGAAGACGTGAGCATGTCTGGGAATAAAGTAGATTCGCTAACTTATCTTGACGGTAATGGGAAAAGACGAATGGTAAAGCCTTCCTATTTCGTGGATAATTCGGATGATGCTGCCTTCATTCGCAAGCTTAATGTGGAGCCTCTCCCAGGGTTGGAAGCGCTATATGGGAGCAAGGAACGCGAATATATGAGCGGCACGTACATGATGAAATTCAAAGGGGTCGACTGGGACAAGTTTCAAACGCATTATTGGAAAATGAATAAAGTAGAGAGAGCACACAAATACGGACCTGAAAGTTATGTGAATTCACACATCGCCTATGGGTTCCCGCCAGTTGTATCGGCGTATGAACTGCGTAACAAGCAGGATCTGAACCTCCGAGGCTTGAACATCCTGAATCAAGGTAACGGAGAAATTATTATTAACGCGTTGCAGGTATATGGTATCGATCCGAGCCAGAAAGAAACGATTCAAAGAGGTATGGCGTTGGCGAAAGCAGAAATGCCCTTCATACGCGATCATCTTCGTAATCACATGGTGGGCTTCGAACAGTTGGAAATAGGTGGAGAACCCAACGAACTGTACATCCGAGAGTTTAATCACTACCCAACCGAATATGTTCTGCAAGCGTCAGACTTAATGAGTGGCCGTATGTTCTGGGATAACGTAAGCATTGGCGGCTATTTTATGGACATTCAAGGTTCGCGCTCCAATCGGGAAGGATTAGCTATCGGTCGCCCAGATAAATATGGGATTCCTTTGCGAAGCTACTTGCTGCATGACTATGATAACGTTGTAACTACAGGAAAGCTGGTTGGGGCAACAGCGGTGGCCTATGGAAGTGCAAGGATTCAACCGAACGGAGCAATGGCTGGGGAAACGATCGGTGTGCTCATGGGTCAAATGAATGGAAGAAGTTTGAAGTCGACATCACCAGAGGAAATTAAGCGACTTCATGAACGGATGGAACACAAATATCAGATCAAGCTAGATGATCGCATAACAGCCAAGAATAAAATCGCTCATCTCTCTGAGGGAGAGAAAGCGGAATTGAATAGTGGGAGGATTACGCTGCTGAAAGGCAATAGGATCGCCCATCATCTGCCATTCATTCGGGTTAGCGTGGAAGGCCAGGCCATCACATACAATGGCATTAAGCCTATTGTCATTAATGGTATCCCCTGGGTGCCGTTAAGCCAGACATTCGAGAAGATAGGCCTTGGCGATGCAACCTATGATGAAGAAAACAAACGAATCGTTTACACGTTCAAGGGGAAATCAGGAACGATTGAGTCGGCAGACGTTCAGATATTGAACAATTTTGTACTTGTAAGTTGGGCGAAACTCGCGGAAGTGCTAGGCTACTTCTGGGAGTGGAATACAGCAGGAGACGAAGTTCTTGTAAGACGTCTTAAATGGCACTAAAACGAAAATCTGTCGATTCTCCTAGGAGGAAGGCAGATTTTTTGGGTTTTTCAACTTGCAGCGTTGGCTTATCAAGCCCGCACCATCTCCCGACATTAGCAATAGTCTACTCTATATGGAGTTTGGGAGTGTGAACATGGATGAGAATAAATCGGAAATGGAAGTTAACATCGAAAGCTAGTTTGTCTGCAACAAAACCTATCAAGCAACGGGTATACGCCATACGCAAAGTTGCTAAAATAATGCTGCCATTTTATCGTAAGCTTGCAAGCAACCTTACTTTTTCCATACAGTGGGCAACCGCTGTGCGGAAAACGGATATTGCCCGGATGAATAAGCTGCTGCGTTCGGTCATCGGCGCAGAACCACTATCGGCCCTAGGATCCAATGGTGTAGGGTGGTTCGTTGATTTTCCGCTGCCGAAGCCGCTGCTAGTGATCACCAATGGCACCACGATTCGCCCAGGGCAAGTGCAGTTCACATTCAGCTCTACGATAAATCGTGCCATCGCGAAGGCTGTTATTCCGCTGTATAAGGAAATTAGTTGTAATCCCTATTACGCGGCGCTTATCGTGAAGGCGATTAATACCCAGAATAAGATATTGTTGAATCGCTTGGTACGGAGCACTGTAACAAGTCGGAGGTTAGTCTCAGTTGACATTGATTTCTCTGGCTTCTTTCTCGGTTTCAAATATCCGGAGAGTAAGTATGTGTATTTGAATGAAGTTTTTAGGGAGTATGTCATGTGATTTCACAGTCATGTGTTGGGAAGAAGGATGCGGTATAAATTTCTAAGCGTGACACTAATCAATTGGGCCTATTTCGTAGTATAATGTTCCTATTGATTATTGGAGGCACATACATGACATTAATTAAACATTTTCAGGCACAAGATGAATTTACGGGCTTTTACTTAATTAAAGAATTGGAAATTAAACAAACGAATACTACACCTGCCAAAGATTTCATGGATATTGTACTCTGCGATGCGAGTGGACAGGTGTCCGCCAAGATGTGGGACGTCAGCGCTGCGGATAAAGAGACATTCTTTCCGATGACGTTAGTGAAGGTGCAGGGACTTGTTCAATTGTACCGCGAACGTTTGCAAGTGAAGGTTGGCAAGATTCGCAAAGCACTGCCGGAAGATGGCGTGCAAATCACTGATTTTATCCGCTCTGCGCCGATCAGTCCAGCCGACCTCATTCATACGATTAATCATGTATTGGCGAGTATAACGAACCCAACGATTCAGTCCATCGTCTCGTTCTGTGTCGCAAAGGTACAAGATAAACTGGATCATTATCCAGCGGCCAAAACGCATCACCATGCGTATTTCGCAGGACTTGCTTATCATATCGTGCGGATGCTCGAGCTCGGTGAGTTTATTTGCAAACAGCGGCCATTTCTTAATGCTGACCTGATCAAAGCGGGCATCATTCTCCATGATATCGCGAAGCCAGAGGAAATGATCGCGCAGCTCGGCATTGTCTCTGACTATAGCGTGCAAGGTAAGCTATTGGGGCACATCTCTATGGCCTCCAATTGGATTACAGAGGCTGCTTTGCACCATGGGGTTGATCTTCAATCGGATCTCGTCATTGGATTGCAGCATATTGTATTGTCCCACCACAACTTGCCAGAGTGGGGAAGTCCTGTTCTGCCACAGCTGCCGGAAGCTGTCGCACTTCATTATATCGACTCGATGGATGCGAAGCTCCAAATGGTCGAGGACACGCTGCTTGTCACTCCGGAGTCCGACGCATGGACGCCGATGATACGCGGGTTGGAGAACAAAGCGATGTATCGTTTAAAGCTGTAAGATAGAGATGAAAGCTGTTTCCGAGTGGAGTTATCTACTTGGAAGCAGCTTTTTGTGTTTGGAGGAGGTAGGTGATGCTGAAAGCACCTATCACCGAAGCCTAACCTGAACTTGTCCTCGCGAGTGAATCGCAACTCTCAACAGGTCCAAGCCTTCCTACACCCGCACCCCAAGCTAAACGTTACGAGGTCGTCATGGGGGACTTTTCGGCTAATTGGCATAGACAACCTCAGGCAGCTAATCACCTTCCGATAGTCCCGATCAAAGCTCCAAACCAGTCCCCTGCTTGAATCGCTTAATGACCATTTGGGTATTCACCCGCACAACCCCATTTAGTTTGTAAAGGTTCTTATAGAGGAATTCCTCCAGCGCAGCTTCATCCTTCAACAAAGCATGCATATGTAAGGAGCTCGTTCCTGTCATTTGATAAATCGATACCACATTCGGGTCCCCGGAAAGTGTGTTCCCCACTTCCTCGGCATAGCGCGGCTCC
Source organism: Paenibacillus sp. J31R109 (assembly GCF_059692055.1). NCBI lineage: Bacteria > Bacillati > Bacillota > Bacilli > Caryophanales > Paenibacillaceae > Paenibacillus > Paenibacillus sp. J31R109. The sequence goes on from NZ_JCAUAR010000007.1 coordinate 82,830, forward strand.
ACTTCGACCTCGAAAAAGGCGCTAACGACCTTTCCTAGCTTCGTCGCATTTAAGCGTATCGTGAAATTCTCGATGATTTCATTGTCGATCAGGTTTTCAACACGTTTTTGAATCGCGACACGCGATAGATTCAAAATCTCACCGATTTTCGCATAGGACATTCTACTGTTCTCGTGCAGTAATTTAATAATTTGTTGATCGACAGGGTCTAGATCGTGCAAATCTAACATGAACCTCACTCCATTCTGTAATTCGAAAATATATACAATTGCTCAGTATTCCTTACTCTTTTAATAATATGTCACTAAAAACAACAAAAACAAAACGGATGTTAATCAATTATCGCCAAATTTAAGAATAATCGAAACTATTTTAACCGCGATCATTTACACATGACGTTGACCATGTGGCAAAGTCTGCATATAATCGTGTTAATTAATATAACATAAATTAATCTATACGAATTAAATGTTATATAAAATAACACAAGGAGCTGTCATATGTCCAAAAAACTCATTTATAACGGAACCGTCCTGACGATGAATGCGACGAACGAAATGTTCAAACCAGGGTATGTGTACATGGAACATGATGTGATTTGTGAAGTTGGCGAATGGAAGTCAGATGGCAGCTTAGATCATCTTCTCGAAGAGGCTTCCTATCGGTACAACGCTGAAGGAAAAGTAGTGATCCCCGGCATCGTGAATGGCCATACACATCTGTTCCAAACATTTATGCGTGGCGTATCGGACCATTCTCCCTTAGCCCAATGGCTGAAAGAGATTATATGGCCGATGAGTCTCGCGATGGAGCCGGAGGATTTCTATCTGGCTGCATTGATTGGGTGTATTGAAAATCTGAAATCAGGGGCTACGTATATGATGGATCATCACTATATCCACACATACCCTGAGAATGATGCCAGCGTGCTGAGGGCAATGGTCGATTCGGGAATTCGTGGACATTTGGCACGAGGAGGGTCCGACCTAGCAGGTGAAGTTCGTTTGCGAGAGACTAGTGAGCAGATATTCAATGCTACAGATGCATTGCTCGATCAGTGGGAAGGTGCAGCGAACGGTCGTATCCGAATAGCGTTAGGACCACTGAACTTATACGGATGTTCCCGCGAATACCTCGAACAAGCAGCCATGTTCAGTCGAGATCGCAAGCTCATTTCTCATGTACATGTCGCAGAAACGAGTGAACAAATCGACACGACAATGGCGCGATACGGTCTTAGAAATTTGGAGCTGCTAAATGAAGTAGGCTTACTCAGCGATCAGACACAGGTTGTCCATGGTGTTTGGCTGGATGACGGAGAGCTCGACCTAATCAAAGAAAAACAAGCATCCGTCATCCATTGTCCCGTTTCCAATATGTATCTAGCCTCTGGCGTTGCACGGGTACCTGAGATGCTGCGGATGGGCATCAATGTTGCCCTAGGAACAGATGGCCCTGGCAGCAACAACTGCCAAGATAATCTCGAAGTGTTGAAGTTTACTGCTTGCTTGCACAAAGTAAATGAGTTGGATGCCACATTGCTGCCCCCAATGGATGTGCTGCGAATGGCAACGGTGAATGGTGCCAAGGCAGTAGGCCGAAGCCAAGATCTAGGCAGCCTAGAGCCGGGTAAGAAAGCAGATCTAGTCACAGTAGATATGATGAAAGCCCATATTTCCCCCGTGCATCGCGCATCTTCGGCACTTGTCTATAATGCGAATGGCAACGATGTCGATTTGGTGATGGTAGGCGGGCAAGTAGTCGTAGAACATGGCAAGAGCACATGGATTGATGAGCAGGAAGTTTTAAAAAGAGCGCAAGCCAGAGTTGACGTACTTAGAAGCAAGTTAGCGGGGCAGTACCCTATTTTTGCGAATCAAATGTAGGTCCAATTAGAGGAGGATGAATTCTATGGCATTACAACGTCTACATGATCCCGTTCTTGAAAATGATTGGCATGCGGTGTACCTTGCATCTGAACTGAAAGATCAACCGGTAGGTGTCATCATTTTAGGAGAAAGAGTGGCCCTTTATCGCTCAAGCCGAGGCGTTCACGCCCTGCAAGATCTCTGCGTCCATCGTGGAGCCATGTTATCCAAGGGGTGGGTCAAAGATGATGTGCTGGTCTGTCCGTATCATGGCTGGCAGTACGACTCCTCTGGACAATGTGTGTGTATTCCTGCACAGCCTAAAGGGGAGAAAATTCCACTCCGAGCGAAAGCTGTTACGTATGCATGTGAAGAGAAATATGGCTTCATCTGGGTATGTATTGGTGAACCAGCAGCTCCGATTCCGCATTTTGAGGAGTTTGCGAATCCCGAGTATCACCCACTTCCTTGTGGGCCGTATAAGGTTGCCGCAGCGGGAACGCGTGTGATTGAAAATTTCACAGACTTCGCTCACCTCATGTTCGTGCATCAGGATTTACTAGGTCACCCAGACTATGCCGAGCTTCCGGATTTCCAGGTTGTGAAGGAAGAGGATCGCATCTATATCGACAATATTCCAATTTTCCAGCCTGTTGCGCATTCTGGTTCCGATAAAAGCGCAGGCACTACGTATGTCTATAGGAAGGAAGTGTATCGGCCGTTGTCTGCTAGGTTATCGAAGGCGGATCCAAGTAATGGTCAAACGTTATGGATCATGCTCACTGTACTGCCAGTAGCTGCGGAAGAATGCGTCGTCTTCATGATGGTTTCTCGTAATTATGCGTACGACGTAGATGATGCAAATTTCATTAAATTCCAAGATATCGTGTTTGAACAGGATGCCAGAGTCATTGAGACGCAGAAGCCTGAACTGCTGCCTCTAGATCTTCAAGTCGAGCTGAATCATAAAGTAGATCGCTTCTCGATTGCGTATCGTCGTTGGTTGAAAGAATTAGGTGTAGTGGTTGGGACGATTTAGTTTTCGGTTTAATGTTCGGGTTTAAATGGAATTATTCACTTTTCTACTATCATACAGTTGGAAAAGTTATGAAAAAGGCGTACTTTTATTGTGAAAATACACAAAACGTCAGTCTGTTCGTTGACGGAGACAAGCCGTGAAACGTATATTTGACTCAAGGTTAGCACGATGTAGACAGATAGAAAACCAAATATGGAGGGGAAGTTAACCATGAAACGATTTCAACGTACTCTTGCACTTGCAACAAAACGCCGAGGAGCTCTATCCCTTAGTTTAGTGATGATTTCTAGTTTGTTAGCCGCATGTGGAAGTTCAAGTACTCCCGTTTCCTCGTCAGCACCAACAGTAGCACCAACTACGGCAGCGGCGGCTTCTCCTGCAGCATCAGCGGCACCAGCCGCCAAACCGATTGTTCCAGCAACGGTGGTGTTGAACTGGTTCGCGGAGCCTGAACATGGTGGGAATTTCGCTGCTTTAGCAAAAGGTTATTACAAGGATGCAGGCTTTGATATGACATTGATGCCTGGTGGTCCTTCCGTATCCTCGACACAGATTGTCGCATCTGGTAAAGCCCAATTCGGGATGGCGAACGGTGATGATATTTTGGTAGCCAGACAAGAAGGAATACCTGTCGTGGCGATTGCAACCTCGATGCAAAAGAGTCCACAAGCCCTGTTTTATCATAAGGATTCCGGTGTGAAAGATTTCGGTGATTTAAATACTCACAAAGTGTATGTAGCGTCCACGGCGAGTTTCTGGCAATTTATCAAAAATAAATACAAATTAACGAATGCACAAGAAATGAAATATACAGGTCAATTAGTGAACTTTGTGAGTGACAAAACAGCGCTAACACAAGGCTATGTGACCTCAGAGCCATTCACGATGGATCAACAAAAGGTTGATTACGGTACGCTGCTCGTTGCCGATTCGGGTTATAGAATTTACGCAGGTGTGTACTTTACGACAGAAAAGATGATCGCTGAGCATCCAGATCAAGTCAAAGCCTTCGTTGAAGCGACGGTGAAGGGTTGGGATTACTACAAAGATCATTCCGATGAGATCAATCCGAACATTCAAACGAAGAACCCGGATATGGGCCTCGACATGATGAAATACAGCGCAGCGAAGGAAATGGACTTTGTATTCGGTGGCGATGCTGCAACCAAAGGCACAGGCATTATGACTAAAGAGAGATGGGAAGAAGTGCAGAAGCAATTAGTTGAAGTAGGCGTTCTGAAGACCGCTGAGAATATTGATAAAGTGTTCACGACACAATTCTTGCCTAAGAAATAAACATTAGGGAGGTGGCGGCATTGGCTTCTAACAACAACATCGATCTATGTAACGTCAGATTGCCATTGTTAAATGAAGGGGAATTATATCATCTGTCGATTCGCGATGGTAGTTGGACACATATTCGGATGCAAGAAGCAGATGCCGCTGCTCCCATTTCGACCTCGCTCGAGTCATGGAATCCGGATCAGCATGTTGAAACATCCGGCATCACACGACTGGATCTTCAGGGTAAAATGTTGCTTCCAGGCTTTGTGGATTCGCATATGCATCTCGACAAAGCGTTCTCGTTAACAACCGTTGAGAATATCAGCGGTACGTTGGAAGAGGCAGTTCTCAATTACTCGGCCGCATCGCCAACGTTCTCTAAGGATGAAATTAAAGCCAGAATGATGCGATCTGCGCTACAAGCTCTGTCTTTTGGAACCACGCATATTCGAACACATCTGGATTTTAATCTACGGTTTTCACGTGACATCGCTTTGCGCACCATTGAAGCCGCATTGGAAGCCAGAGAAGCCTTAGCGCCATACATGACTTTGCAGCTTTTCCCGATGTGTCCTTACAATTTCATGTCACTGGATAATGAAGCCATTGAGGAAGCCTTGCGAATGGGTGTGGATGGCATTGGTGGTGCACCGCATTTATCGTTAACACCGAAGGAAGACATTGATTTTATTTTTAAAATGGCAGAGAAATACGATGTTCCAATTGATCTACACTGTGACGAAACCGATAATCCGCAGATGCGAACGGTTGAATATGTAGCAGCACGCACGAAAGAAACAGGCTACGAGGGCAGAGTGACCGTTGATCACTTGTGTGCATTAGCCTCGATGACTGATGAGGATGCAGGCGGCATCATTGACAAGATGGCAGAGGCCAAACTAAAGGCAGTTTCCTTGCCAGCAGTTAATCTGTACTTGCAAGGAAGACATGATTCATTCCCTGTGAGAAGAGGAGTCACTCGCTTAAAGCAAATTCATGAGAGAGGCATTCCAATTGCAGTTGCATCGGACAATATTCATGATCCTTTCCACCCTTTCGGGCGAGGGGATTTGCTTCAAATAGCACTGATCTCCTCCTATGCTGCACATATGGGCAGACCCGCAGATCTTCGCACATTGCTGCGGATGATTACGGAAGCTCCCGCAAAGGTTCTAGGACTATCTGGCTATGGGATTACAGAAGGTCATCCAGCCAACTTCGTCATCGTAGATGGCAGCTCAACCGAAGAAATCTTTACCATGCTCCCTGAACGCAGATGGGTGTACAGCCAAGGACGCTTCGTCAGATCCCCTGGCACGAAAGCTGTGTGGAACAACAATGCCTTAGCGCAGTTTTGGCAAAAGGCAAGTGAAGACGTAACGTTCCAAAAGCCCGAATTCGCGAAAGGGTGAACCGTCAAGATGGCTAATCTGTTGGTTGTTTATTACAGTGCCTTTGGTCATGTGTATCAGATGGCGCAAGCCGTTGCAGATGGTGCCAGCCAATCAGGTGCGCATCCTGTACGAATTGTGCGTATCCCCGAAATGGCTGCGGATGTGAATCGTGTAATTACAGCTGATAAAGATAGACGCTCTGCGATGCAGGAGAAGACAGCGAGCGGTTCAACGTTATCGAAGCAATTTCGTCTAACGGATCGTTATCAGAAGTATGAAGCTGCGCTAGCGCTGCAAAAAGAAATCCCAATCGTGACAAATGATGACCTACGTTGGGCTGATGGGATCCTTTGGGGATTCCCGACGTATTACGGCTCGATGCCGGCGCAAGTTAAATTGTTCCTTGAGATGGCTGGTGAACTTTGCATCGAGGGTGCCCTGGAGGGCAAGCCGACCGGCATATTTAATAGTACAGCGTCCATTCATACGGGACATGAAGCAGCCATATTAACCTCGATGGTCCCTTTGTTTCATTTTGGTATGATTTTCGTGGGATTGCCTTATTCAGAAAATCCGGAGTACTTAACGGCTGATGCGATCGGCTGCTCGCCTTATGGGGCATCCACTTTAGCTGGGCCAGATAGTTCACTTTCTCCAGATCCTAGAGAGCTGCTGATGGCGGCGCGATTAGGTGAGCGAGTAGCGGACATAGCTGCTGCTATCAAGCAGTTTCGAACTAAGAAAGCCTAAGGCTTGCATCATTAAAAATTGGAAAGCAGAAAGAACCCTCTTTGCAGAGCTTGGTTCTTTTTTCACAAATAGATGATCCATGTTACAGGAGGTGCTCAGCATGACATTCAATCGCTATCAAGGGAAAGCCTGGGATCAATGCTTCTTCCCAAGCCTTAGTAAAATTCAAGTGACTGAGATTCCCAAGGAAAATGCTTTAATCGTGCTGCCAGTCGGGGCTGTTGAGCAACACGGCCCACATATGCCGGTGTTTACCGACACATTAATCTCGGAAGTACTGTTGACAGAAGCTTTCGAGCAGCTTCCTGACCATTCGAACATATGGCTGCTTCCAGCGATTCCCTACGGAAAGAGTACGGAGCATCTAGGTCATGCGGGTACGATCACCTTATCGGCAACAACGTTAATGGCTGTCGTGATGGATATTGCCAAAAGCCTTCGGCAAAGCGGCTTCGAGAAGCTCGTTCTCGTTAACTCGCATGGCGGGAATACCGATCTGTTGAACATGATGGGTAGGGAAATTCGCATCGAAACGGGTTTAGCTGTGTTTCGCTTAGATCCAGGTGGACTCGGCGGTGCTGATGAATGGATAACACCGCTGGAGAAACAGGCGGGCATTCATGCCGGTGATATGGAAACATCCATCGTCATGGCGGCGATGCCGCACTGGGTGAACATGGAGGTAGCGCCAACGGAGTACCCCAATTACCCGGAATCCCGTTATTTGGCATTTCGGAATCGTGCCTTTGCTTGGGTAATGGATGATCTCTCGCATACCGGCATATCCGGAGATGCCACCGCAGCAACAATGGCCAAAGGTGAGGCCATGACGGAAAAGTATGGGACTTATATCGCAGAGGCGTTGCTTGCCTTTCAAGCCTTCGATATGCAATCGCTCAAAATTAGTAAGTAGATCGGGTAAGCCAAACAAACACGTATAGGAGATGACACACATGTCGAAAAATTCTTCTCTAATGGATACAGCTAGCCGACAAACCGCAAGTTCTACTTTCGTGAGTATGACGAATCTCTCCAAGACTTACCCGAATGGAACGATTGCCCTGCAGGATGTTAACCTGGCCATTCAAGAAGGTGAATTCTTATGCTTTGTAGGCCCATCGGGTTGTGGGAAATCGACGATTTTCAAAATCATTACAGGCTTATCCAAACCAAGCAAAGGCTCCTTGGATGTCTTTGGAACAACACCGAAGGAAGCGCGCAAGCAAAGTGACATCGCTTTTGTGTTTCAAGATCATACGCTCTTACCCTGGTCGACGGTTGAAGCGAATGTGAAGCTTCCGCTGGAATTACGCGGAGTGGATAAGAAGACCCAACAACAAGAAGCGGAGCGAGTGCTTGAGCTTGTTGGCTTGAAGGATTACATGAAAGTACTGCCTAGGCAGCTTTCTGGTGGTATGAAAATGCGCGTATCCATCGCGCGTGCGCTAATTTCGAGGCCGAAGCTGCTGCTGATGGATGAACCGTTCGGTGCGTTGGACGAAATTACGCGTCAAACTTTGCAAATGGAGCTGCTCAATATTTGGCAGCAGGATAAATCGATGACCGTGTTATTCGTGACACATAATGTGTTCGAATCCGTGTTTTTATCAACCAGTGTCGTTGTTATGACACCTCGACCTGGTAAAATCTCAGCACGGATCGATATTCCAGTTCCTTTTCCAAGAGATGAAACCTACCGAACAACATCGCAGTTTAGCGATTTAGTGCGCATTGTGAATGACGCTTTGGACCATTAAGACGAGAGGGTGAAGACGGCATGTCCACAGAAGCGGAAGTTACCTGGGTTCATGAGATCGAAGAGCAGTTAGGGAAAGAAATCGTATCCATTGATCAAGAAACAAGAGATAAGCTTTCTAAGGATTATTACTGGTACTCTCCTGTGCTTAATCGTAGGCTGGAGGGGATCGCATCGGCTGATGTCGTCGTGCTGCCCCGCAATGAAGCAGATGTGGCCAAGGCTTTGGCGTTTGGCTATTACCATGGAATTCCTGTGACAGTACGCGGTGCTGGGACTGGTAATTACGGTCAGGCCGTTCCTTTACAGAAAGGGATCGTGCTGGATCTAAGTCGCATGGATCAGATTCTAGAAATTGGACCTGGATCAGCTCGTTTACAGTGTGGTGTGCGTTTAGGGGTTATCGATAAGAAGGCACGTGAAGTTGGACAAGAAATTCGCATATACCCTAGTACGTATGTGAAGGCAACGGTAGGCGGCTTCGTGAGTGGTGGTTCTGGCGGAATTGGTTCGATCACACATGGAAATCTATGGGATGGCAACGTCCGTGAGGCTGTTATTTATACAATGGAAGAAACACCACAGCGACTCGTTGTAACAGGTCCAGAATTGTTCAACTATATCCACAATTACGGGACGACGGGTATTTTGACCGAGGTCACCATTCCACTTTCACCGCGCACCGAATGGGCACAAGCTATCGCGCATTTCCCTACTTTCGAGCAGGCGATGCAGTTTGGTGAGGCTCTCGCTTGTGAAGAAGTGATTCCCAAACGACTCATTGCTCCCATGGAGTGGCCGATTCCTTCCTATTTTGTACCCTTTAGTAAAGTGATTATGCCAGGAATGGCAGCTGTTATGCTGGAGTTTGCTGAAGAAACATTGCGGTTAGTTGATGTACTTGCGCATCAATTTGGCGGACATATCGGTCATGTGATTGAGGCCAAAAACTACCGTAAAACCATAGGTGTATCCGACTTTACATGGAACCACACGACTTTGTGGGCGATGAAAACAGACGCATCGATGACATATTTGCAAGCAGGGTTTAAAGTGGATAGCTACTTAGAACAAATTAAGCAAATTAAAGCAAAGTTCGGCGATGAGGTTTATCTGCATGTTGAATGGGTGCGCAGTGGTGGCGTGGTGACGCCTACAGCCCTCCCTGTTGTAAGGTTTACAACGGAAGAACGACTATATGAAATTATCGAATTTTTTGAATCTATTGGCGTCAAAATATTCGATCCGCATACCTGGGTGCTCGACCAAGGTGGTCGTGGCGAAGTAGGCAGTATGGAACGCAAGAAACGGGAGAATGATCCGAAGGGACTTCTCAATCCTGGCAAAATCATTTGTGAGTCATAACGAAGGGGGGATATGTGCAATGGCTGTCGATTCGAAGTACCTACAAATATTACCTGATGAAATATTTCCCGCTCGTGAGCGTGCAGCTTGGTTGAGTCGCATGGAGGAGGGGGTGCCGTTAAGTCGCCGTTTGATGATGCTGCTCAAACAGCTACTGCCACCTTTAGTTGCGTTCGTTGTCTTTATTGGCGGATGGGAGCTAATCGCTGCCTTGACGAACGCGCCTGTGTATCTTGTTCCTAAACCTTCGGATATCGTAAAAGCAGCCATTGAGAACAGGAGCGGGCTTTGGGTATCCGTGCGAACGACAACGTTCGAAGCTGTTCTTGGATTTATCCTCAGTATTATCCTGGGTATTGCGGGTGCAATTCTGCTTGCAAGCTCGAAATGGATTGAGAAAAGCGTGTATCCTTATGCTATTATCCTACAAACGATTCCCATTGTTGCGATCGCACCATTGATCGTGATCTGGTTCGATGCAGGCATGAATGCGATCGTGATCATTACGTTCTTAATCGGATTCTTCCCCATGCTATCCAATACTTTAATCGGACTCAATTCGACGGATCAAAATATGAGTAATTTATTCTATCTCTATAATGCCAATGGCTTTCAAACGATGTGGAAGCTTCGTATTCCGGCCGCACTTCCTTATATTGTGGCTGGCTTGAAAATTTCTTGCACGTTGTCTGTTGTTGGTGCCATTGTCGGGGAATATATTGCAGGTATCGGCGGTGGGCAAGGTGGATTAGGCTATGCCATTACTTATGCCGCTGCGCGTTTAAAAACACCTTACCTATTCGCTTGTGGGTTATCTGCTTCCGCGTTAGGGATTGTTTTCTTCTTGTTGGTGAATGCCTTTGCGAAATGGCTTTTGAGCTCCTGGCATGAGTCAGAAATGAAACGTGATAATTAATCGCACAGCGATAAGTAAGAGGTGATTGATTTGCTTGATATGGTGTATCGTCAAGTGCGATTACTCAGTGATCCGACCTTCCAAGGGCCCATAGACATCGGCGTGGCAAAGGGTAAAATCGTCGCGATGGGTGAAGTTGCTGATCGCGGAGAGCGAGAGGTTGACGGAACGGGGCACTTGCTTTTGCCTCCTTTCGTAGAGTCGCACATTCATTTGGACACCGTATTAACTGCGGGGGAGCCTACTTGGAATGAGAGTGGTACACTGTTCGAAGGGATAGGCCTTTGGCAGAAGCGCAAACAGACACTCACGTATGATGACGTCATGGCGCGTGCAGAGAAGGTGCTTCGGATGCAAATCTCATCGGGTGTCCTTCATGTACGGACGATGGTGGATATTTCAGATCCAAGTCTAACTGCATTAAGAGCGATACTGGCGCTTCGTGAGCGTGTGAAGCCTTATATGCAACTGCAGGTTATCGCCTTTCCGCAAGATGGGATTCGTGCCTGCCCCGATAACGAACGACGGCTCGAACTTGCCTTGGAGCTAGGTGCAGACGGTATAAGTGCAGTCCCGCATCTGGAGTCTACGCGATCGGAAGGCGAAGCCTCCTTGGACATCTGCTTCCAGATAGCGGAGAAGTACGGATGCTTCGTTCACGTATTCTGTGATGAAACGGATGATCCACACGCCACATTTATAGAAAATGTTGCCCATCTAGCCATCCGTTCGGGTTTAAGAGAACGAGTAACTGCTGCACATGTGAATGCGACAGCTTACTATAGTGAAGCGTATTTCCAGAAATTGCTGGGCATCGTGGCGAGGTCGGGGATTCATATCGTATGCTGTCCGCTAATCAATAGTGCTATGCAGGGGCGATTCGACAGTAGTCCCAAAGGTCGGGGGATTGCTCGCATCAAGGAGATGTGGCTGGCTGGTATCAATGTAAGCGTTGCTCATGATGATATCCGGACGCCATTCTATCCTCTAGGTACGGGAAATATGTTGCAAGCGGCTCATATGGCTGCCCATCTAGCCCATATGACAGGGCGTGAGGAACTAGCTGAGCTGGTTCGGATGGTTACCCTACGAGCTGCCCAAACCTTACAATTGAAGGATTACGGCATAGGATTAGGTCTACCTGCTAGTTTCATTATGCTTCCTGGTGAGACGGCAATGGATCTGATTCGGGGGCAACCTTCGTGCCGTAATGTCGTAAGTCAGGGTCAACTTATTACCGAAACCTTGCCAGCCAAAACTTTCTGGTTCACTGACAATTAAGAAACGCTCGCCTGTTACAATGAGGTGGGCGTTTCATTTTGTTTGTAGAATGTTTACATGGTTAAGAAGGAAAGCACAAACCCCCGTCGAATTCATTTAATGTAAATAAATTACAGGCATCTTGGGGGAAGGTGAATACATGCAACAATTGCTTCTAAAGCATCAATTGCGATGGAAAACATGGTTAGTTCTCCTTATTGGGCTTTTATTTATGGCTAATCATGTTTTCGCGGAGCAGCCTGAAGGCATGAAAGCGATTCCAAATTGGTCGTTATTATGGGGAATTCCCACGGATAAGATCGAGGATATCATGGCTTCGCCACGTGATAATCAATGGATGACTATCGAGAGTGGAGCGGAGATGCCAGATAAGCCAGATAAAGTTTCTACAGCCTGGGTACGCATCCAACTTCCGAAACAGTTGCCCAAGGACTATGGCATGTATATTGATCGTATCTATGCGCAACATTTGTCCGTGTATATTGGAGGCCGGCTCCTAAATGAGGTTAAATTTGATTTTCCTACGGATCAACAACGCAGCCTATTTCCACTGAGTGCAGAAGACGCTGGAGGGATTGTGTATCTAAAGCTTCAGACCTCCATGGAGCGTCTAGGCATTCAATCTGACATCGTGATCGACCATTACTCCACCTTGACGCGAACATTTATTTTCCGTGATTTACAGAATATTATTCTCGGGTTTGCTTTTCTATTTATTGCCGTGATCATGCTTATTTGTTCCTTTTACTTGAAAAAAATAGGGCGGGCTACATGGATTTCTCTAAGTTTAATTATTCTAACCTTAGGCACAATTTTTCTTACCTATTCGCCATTTCTCTATGCTAATTTTACCCGCTTTGGGGTTGTATTCTTAGACATTTTTGATATTTCACTGGCCGTCTTACTGCCAGCATTAACGTACTTTTTTGAGAAAATTTTCGACAATGGCCGTTTCAACTGGGTTCGATGGTTTCGTAAGTTTCAAATTATGTATTCAACTTTCTGTGTTGTATTAATCTTATTCAATCAACTCAATGATTATCAATTTATTGGAGCCTATCATTTGTTCACGGTTACCCTCTTAGGTGCAATCATGATTATCCAATTTATTACGATTATAGGACTTTCTATCTTTTTTGTTATAAAAGGCAATAGAGAGGCTGTCATTTTCTCTTCTGGCTTTGCTATTTTCGCACTCATGGGGATGTTTGATCTCATTCTCTACTATGCGAATAATCAAAAGTATCAGTTTTTCCTTTGGAAATTTGGCGTAGTTGGCTTCATTATTGCACTTATCGTCATTCTGGGTAGGAGATTTGCGATTAATCAGGAGCAGATGTCGAACTATTCGAAAGAACTTGAATTCTACAATCATCAGTTGCAGCTATCGGAGAAGATGGAAATGATTAGCTCATTAGCGGCTTCTGTGGCACACGAGGTGAGAAATCCGCTTCAAGTTACGCGTGGATTTCTGCAGCTTGTGGCAGCTAGAACAGACGACAAGAACAGGGAATATATGAGTATTGCGATCGAAGAATTAGATAGGGCTTCAGTAATCATTACTGATTTTCTGACCTTTGCGAAGCCGCAACTGGATGAGATCGTGGAATTAAATGTGAGTAAGGAAATTAGCCAGATTGAAGGAATCATTGTTCCTTTAGCGACATTGAATGGTGGAAGAATCACCGTCAGCGTACCAGCGGATTTGCATATCTATGGGAACTCTTCGAAGCTGAAGCAAATCTTGATCAATATTATTAAGAATAGTATCGAAGCGTTCCAAGTGGATGGTCAGATTAATATTTGGGCGTATAAGAAAAATGAGGAAGTCTTTATCCATATCAAAGATAATGGTGAGGGGATCGAGCCGATACAGCTGGCAAAGCTAGGAGAGCCCTATTATTCAACAAAAACGAAGGGGACAGGCTTAGGCTTAATGGTCACCTTCAGGCTTATCGAGATTATGAAAGGCAACATTGAATTCAAAAGTCAAAAGTATGCAGGAACAGAGGTCATCATGCGTTTCCCCTATGTGATTGTGAATTGAAAAAAGGTGTTCCGCTTATGAAGCGGACACCTTTTTTATATGACTACCAGATACCTTCTGCACCATTGGAAGTAACCAATATCTTAGCTGGATTTGTAGGGATTACTAGAACGAATTCTGTTGATGTTTCTTCAACAGCCTTAACTTTGATATCGTTTGGGAGTGTAATGTTAAATGCTTGTTTAAGCGCAGCTTTGGGATCGGCTAAAAGTTGTTGTTTAAAGGCTTCATCTTCCCAAGCTTTTTGAATAATTTTGGCTTTTACGCTTTCATTTGTGGACATTTGTATTCACTCCTAGTCATTTGGGTAATTTTTCCTACAAGAAAAAGTATACCATGACTATATCTAATAATCTATCAAAATTTATCATTATTAGACAAAAAATAGTAGAATCCGCCAGAGAGTAAAGCAGCCCTTCTGTCTTTGATTTCATTAGCCACCCGATGGATATTCTGTACGAGTGAATCATGGAAAGCGATAAGCTGCCCCATACCGACAGCCAAGCTTAGCAGATGCTCGTGATGAGCGTCCGCAATGCCGGCATAAGCAGCAAACATATCATGAACATAAAGCTGCTTTTTGATCAATTCAGGCGTAAGGGCATCTGCTGTCGAAAGCTGCAATGTGTTGCGGATGGATGATAATAAGCAATTATAGGATCCATCCTCTAGATCCTCTTCCCAATCTGCCCAATCGTCCAACATTTGCAGGGTAACAAGTGTTTGCTCAACCGCAGCTGTGACGGCGGGGATTAGATGCGATTGATTAGCTAGAAGAAGCGCGCCAGTACTGGCATTTTTAACAGGACTCGCTTTTTTGGCTATTTGCAATTTGTCCTGATAAAAGTAATCAGATTGCTGCTCATTTGTTACACTTTGGGCCCATTCAAGAATATACGTCTCATAGTAGCTCCAGAAGGGGGAATCTGAAGGAAAGAGCTCCCTATAGATGGACAGGAACTGAAAGTGAAACAAGTTAGCTAGAGGTAACTTGCTCGCATGCTCCCCTTTGGCAGCATCCATAATATCATCTTGAATGAAGTAATAGAGCATGACGAATATATTGGCCAGTGACAGCTTATTCAGCGTTTCGGCACGAAGTTCACTGATATCTTCCATCCAATAGGGGAGGAGATAGCAAATATAATTTTTGGTAGTACCCTCACGACTTGCGTCAAATTTGGCTAGATAGGCGAGACCAAGCTGATCCAATGGCGTTGGAAATTGGCGGACTGCTTCCTTAGCTTCTTCAAAAACAATGTGTAATTGGTTTTCGTGTGCAGTGAGCCATGTCATCGTTCTTCAATTCCTTTCTGATGAAGGGTATTTTCGTATTTCAGCTGCTTGCGGAAATCGTTCGGGGTGATGCCATTGTATTTCTTGAACAAACGGTAGAAATAGGAGTCGCTTGTGAAGCCGGTTTTTTCAGCGATTTCAGCTACGGAGAGTGATGTGTTTAGGAGTAAATCTTTGGACTTATGCATGCGCACATCTTGGATAACATCGGTAATGGCGATCATCGTATGCTGTTTGTACAAGCGGCTGATATAAATGGAAGACATCGCTAGCTCGTCGGCTATGGAATTGAGGGATAGATTTTGATTCGCATAATCCCGATCAATGATGTCGTTCATCTTTTTGATGAGTTCCACGTGTTTGGAACTTCGTTTTTCATCTAACTTTTTCTGTAGCTGCCTAAATAAGTCAATGAATTGTCCGTTGATTTCTTCAATCGTCTCTACGTGAGTCAGAGAAGCGACTGCAGCATCCAGATAAAGGGGGAAAGCAAGCGCATTATTCTTATTAATCGTCGTTAGCACATTATTGACGGTTAACGTTAGATGGGAAATGGCCAAATGAACGACGGTGTAGGGATATAAAGACGTTTCATAAATGATCTCGGTATAGATACGTTCAGCTTCTTCGGAATCACCCGTCATGAGACAATCGACAAGCTGTCTTTCTTTTTGAGAGGGGAATTTGTACTCTTTGGTGCGGTACGCAATGATTTCTTCTGACGAAATAATACAGCCAAGGCCTCTAAACAAGCGATGATAGGAGGCTTCTAGCAGCTGTTTGTAAAGCTGAAAGCTCTGATTGGCATCATCTTGTAGCGGGCTCACGGTGATCGATACGGATAACTTAATGAAGGACGCGATGGACGCTTGCATGTTTTGGAGTAACTCGGTAAAAGCAGAGCACTCCCAGATGAAATCTGCTTCCTTAGCAGAAAGAATCAGGATGATATGATCGTCTCCCATATCGACGCCCTCCGCGTGATAGGTTGTTGAGCTGATCTCTGTACAAATATTCATAACGGCATAGCGAAGCAAGGTAAGCTGATCCTTATAGGTGCGCATGTTTTCTTCGTAGCGATCCATTTTGACCATAAGCAATAAAGAGGGGTGTCCGATTGTGATGTTGGAGCCAAAATACGTTAATTTTGACTGCAAAGCCTGAGGGTGATAAGCGTCTCTTCCCATAATAATATTTCTCAGGAAATTTTGCCGCAAAATTTGCAGATTATCACGTTTTTCTATCTCTAACGTTTTTAAGCTTCGAATGACTTTATCAATGGGATCGAAGAGTCGTTTAGACATAATGAGTGAAATCAGCAGCCCCACGAGAAGAATAGTGAGGGAGATATAAATCGTTTTGAGACGCATGTCTCTGATTTCTTCCGTAATAATTGTGTAGGGGGTTGTACGCACATAACGCCAACCTAGAGAATCAGGTGCCGTGTACGAGATCAATGATTTCGTATCATTCACCGTATCCACCAAATAGCCTGGTGAGGATGGATTAGCGATAATCTGTTGGATATAACCCTTATCGGCATAATTGGACAGGATGGGATTTGTCCCATCTGTGGAAATGAGAGTGCCTTCTTTATTAATAATGATTTCATTGCTTGCTCGATTGTTGGCTACGTTTTTCAAAGATTTATTGAAGAAGGATTCAGAAATATTGACGACGACCGCAGAATTTAAGGAATTATTTAAATTAATCGCATCATAGCACAAATAGGAATAGATCCCGATGGAAGTTGATTCAAGTGAGTTTGGACCGTTTGCTTTGAAATACCTGGGGATTGGTAAGAAAGGGATATAATTCTGAAAATGATCGAGAATATCAATCATGCTAGGATCGCCTAGCGTGGCTTTCGTTTGGATACCGCTCTGGAAATTGTTAGAGCTGACATAGAAGAGCTCCGATTTTCCATTATATACATAAATTGATTCGATGAATGGCATGGCTAGACGATATAAATTCAATTGCGACATGCTGCCTTGGACATCATAGATATCGGGTTTATCGTAAAACAACAATTTACTGATCACAAAATCGCGATAAATTTGAAAGGACAGGGAGGTTGCTGTTTCCGTTATGGTTCGAATTTCTTGGCTTGTTTGGAGCAAGGAGTTGGAATCGGATTCATACACTTGTTGGAGTGCAATATTATCAAAATTAACATAGAGGATCGTTGAGGAGACAAGCAGTGTTATGACAATGGATAAAACGATACTAAGCAGTATGTTGCGATACATGAATTTGCTCTCTTGATTGCGAAGCATCATGCGATCTGTCTCCCCCTTTGGTAAAAAAAGTATATCCCAACTATATACTGTGTGCAATGGAATCGGATAGTCCTGGGGGCTGAAAAGCGCGATAAAAGCCAGTTTTTCCATGAAAGTTTAGTTTGTGCATATGCGATAATGAGCTTCACTGGTTATTTCGTTCATAAATGTTAGCAGATCTTCAGTATCGCTGATGATACGATCCTGTCTATAATTCGATTATGGCAACCGACAAGAACAACAGGATACATTAAGGCTAGGGAGGTCTACAGCATGATCCGAAAGAAAGGTTTCTTCTATGAGTTACACAAAAATAAATTGTTGTTTCTCATGATAGCGCCAACATTGATTTTCTTCTTTATTAATTCGTACGTACCGATGGTAGGGATCTACTTTGCATTTACCCGTTTTGATTTTAATGGGGGGCTTTTCGGAAGTCCATTTGTAGGATTTGAGAATTTCGAATTCTTATGGAAATCAGGCGTGCTGTGGACATTGACGCGCAATACAGTGGCCTATAACTTGGCATTCATTGTTTTCTTGAATGTGACAGCTATTTTTTGCGCCATCCTATTAAGTGAAATGTCAGGCAAGTTTTTCAAGAAACTTACGCAATCCGTGATGTTCTTACCTTATTTTATTTCATTTGTTCTGCTTAATGCAATCGCTTACAACATGTTTAATTATGATACGGGATTCGTGAATACCACCCTTAAATCCTGGGGATCTAACCCGGTCGATATTTATAACACCCCATCTTCCTGGGTCTTTCTGCTAGTGATGTTCTATGTCTGGAAAAATGTAGGCTACACCATGGTGATCTATCTAGCCACGATCACAGGAATCAGTGATGAGTATTACGAAGCTGCGAAGATTGACGGAGCGAACATATTTCAACGAATCTGGTCCATCACGATTCCAATGCTCAAACCAACTTTCATTATCTTACTTTTGTTCGCTCTGGGCAGCATTATGAAAGGGCAGTTCGATTTATTTTACCAGTTAATTGGAAATAACGGGATTTTGTACAATGCAACGGACATCTTGGATACGTATGTATTCCGTTCTTTGAAGGTGACGTTTGATATCGGTATGGCGACTTCTGCTGGGTTATATCAGTCCATCTTCGGATTTGCGCTAATCATGACCGTCAATTATTTGATCAAAAAATCTAACGATGAATATGCACTCTTCTAGGAGGTGAACCGCTTGCGTACCAAAGGAATTGATTCTGTCACATTTAATCTCATTGCCTATCTCGTCATTATCGCGATTTCCCTTGTCTGTATGTTTCCATTCCTGCTTATCATTTCCGGCTCTTTAACGGATAATGACTCGATTATACGCGATGGCTATCACCTCATTCCGGATGTCTTCTCATTAACGGCTTATAAAGCTGTCCTAACCTACCCTGAAAAAGTGTTAAGAGCTTATGGGGTTACCATCTTCGTTACCGTGGTTGGCACCGTGCTTGGGTTGTTCATGATGACCATGGCAGGGTATGTCCTCCAAAGGAAAGATTTCAAATATCGGAATAAGCTTTCCTTCTATATTTACTTTACCACCCTATTCGGAGGCGGCCTTGTCCCATGGTACATCATGATAACGAAATATCTGCAGCTGACAGATACGTATGCGGCACTGATTTTTCCAGGGCTCATGTCCCCCTTTCTTATTATATTAATGCGCAGCTTCATTAAGTCATCGATTCCTGAAGAGCTGACGGAGTGTTCGAAGATTGACGGTGCAAATGATTTTACCATTTACTATCGTGTCGTACTGCCTCTAGCCATGCCCGGTATTGCTACGGTTGGGTTATTCCTGGCTTTACATTATTGGAACAGCTGGTTCTCCACATCGCTTTTCATTAATGATCAGAACAAATACGAGTTGCAGTATTTTTTGTACAACATCATAAACACAGCAGCAGCGGTATCCAGTCTTGGCATCAGCACAGGTGCGACGATGAGTCAGGAAATTCCGACGGAATCGACCAAACTAGCGATGGCAATCATCGTGACGGGACCCATTCTTTTCCTGTACCCGTTCGTTCAACGGTTTTTCGTTAAAGGCCTAACGATAGGCGCTGTTAAAGGTTAGAACTGAAACGGAATCACTCCGTCAGCTAACATAGATTGTTGTTCTCATTCTAAATGGACTCAAATAAAAGGGAGGATTTACATGAAAAGAAATGCAAAGAAGATGTATAGTGTGTCCGTTGCCGTTGCGCTCGCCGGTTCCGTTATTGCAGGGTGCAGCAGCTCGACAACCACAAGTTCTCCGAGCCCTTCCGCAGCAGCAGTAGCAACCAAAGCGCCAGAAGCAACGGCGGCAGCCGCTACCGCGAAACCAACAGGACTAGATACATCGAAGAAAGTGGAATTGCAATTCTACATGTTAGGGCCTGCACCGAAGGATCTTCCTGTCATTGAAGAAGAAATTAACAAGTTAGCCTTGAAGGATTTGAACGCGACGGTCAAATTCAATTTCACAACATGGACGGATTGGGATCAGAAATATAAGCTGCTATTATCTTCCGGTCAAGCGGTGGATCTGATCTTCACAGCAGAGTGGACACAGTATCAATCATACGCGAAAAAAGGAGCCTTCCTAGCACTGGATGAGCTACTTCCGAAAGCAGCACCGAAATTGAATAGCTTTGTACCGAAAGATATGTGGGAAGCTGTCAAAATTGATGGCAAAATCTTCACCGTTCCTGCCACTTATAAAGAGTATGTAACGACAGGTTTCATCTGGCGTGAAGATCTCAGAGAGAAATTCAATTTGCCGAAACCAGATTCATTGGCTAATTTCGAAGCCTATCTAGCTGGCATTAAGAAAAATGTACCTGACATGGTACCATTGGCAGCCAATAGCGATGTGAAGGGCAGTCTTTCTGATCAATACAAGAACTTGACGATCGACCCTATTGGAGCTGTTCCTTATGGGCTAAACATTGGTTATAAGACACCATCAGAGGTTAGCTTGTATTGGGGCTCTCCTGAACATTTGAATGAATTGAAAACGATGAAGAAATGGCAAGACGCCGGTTACATTACGAAGAACGTTCTGAATACGAAGGATGCCATGACAGACCTGATCACAAGCGGTAAAGCAGCAGCGAACTTAGGGGATAATCCTACACGTTTTAACGATCAGAAGCTCAAAATTGCCTCTACTCACCCAGATTGGAAGCTCGAATACTATCCAGCTCCTATGATCAAAGGTCATGCTGAGCCTGTACACCCGATTCATAATGGCTTCGCGATTCCAAAAAGCAGTAAAAATGCTGAGCGTGCGCTGGCGTTCTACGAAAAAATGGTAACAGACAAAACGTATAATCAATTAACGGAGTATGGTATTTTAGGCAAAAACTATACAGTAGATAATGGTTACTACACCATGATTGGTGACAGCAACAGCAATGGTTTCCCAAGAGAAGCTATGCAAGGTTGGGCATGGAGAAATCCAGAGTTTATGTTATTTGACAAAGGGTATGATGGCGTGAAAAAGATTTTCGCAGATTTAGATAAAATTGCAACCCCAGATAAATACACAGGTTTTGCAGAAGACTACACAAGCTATCAAGCTGAAAGAGCGGCGTTAGAGCAAGTTGAGAAGCAATACCTCTACCCACTTGAAGCAGGGCTTGTAGCGGACGTAGAAGGCGGTCTGAAAACATTTATGGAGAAAGCGAAAGTAGCTGGGCTGGATAAGATTCAAGCGGAATACAAGAAGCAATGGTTAGAGTATGTAAAAAGTCAAAATATTAAATAAGTGAGTTCGAATAAATTCGAGTCAGCCGAGGAGCGCCTGTTGGAGGGGCGTTCTTTGCGTTTTGTATTGACAGTCAGAGGCTTTTTGTTTAAATTGGAAGCAAATCGATTGTTCACAATATGACGGAGAGAAAGGAAACGACAATGAACAGTAGTGAATTTTTGAAGCTGGAGAATCAGCTTTGTTTCAGCCTATATGCGAGCTCCAGAGCGATTACTCGTATGTATCGCCCTTTTCTCGAAGAACTCGGTATTACCTATCCGCAATATCTTGTACTGCTTGTACTCTGGGAACAAAAGGAAAGTACGGTGAAGGAGCTCAGTGAGAAGCTGGATCTAGACTCAGGGACCCTAACACCGATGCTCAAGCGAATGGAGGCCCAGAAGCTTCTCGTTCGTAACCGTTCGCAGGAAGATGAGCGTGTTGTTCTTATTCGCATCACAGAGGCAGGGCTAGCCCTGCATGATCAGGCGCTGTGCATTCCACAGACACTGTTTGCTTCAAGTGGTTTGTCAGCTGAAGAAATTGCCAATTTTAATGCACAGTTGAAACGAATTATTACTAGCGTGAATGCCTCAATGTAAGGAGCATCTTGGGGATTCTCGATGAATCGAGGCTTTCAAATGAATTACTTTGTGTATATTCTTATTAATAATATTGTTCCCATTTGTATTATGATTGCGATTGGCGTAACGATGTATCGGGCCTTCCGCATTGATATTCGTACGTTGTCGAAGCTTAATTTCTATGTATTCTCCCCTGCACTTGTTTTTGTGAAGCTCTATGAATCCGAAATGAGCCTTTCCATCCTGATGCAGGTGCTCTTATTCTTTGCCATTTTTTTCAGCTTGTTATTCGCGATCATCGAAGTAATCATTCGCATACAGAAGATGCAACGCGGCATGCGTATTGCTATGCGGAATAGTGTTATTTTCTATAATAGTGCGAATTATGCACTGCCATTGAATCAAACTGTATTCGGCGGCAATGCCTATACACTTGCGATTCAGATCGTGATTATGATTATGCAGACGCTCATCCCAAATACCTATGGGATTTATACGTTAAATGCACATAAAGCGTCTTGGAAAGCAACATTGAAAACGATTCTCTCGTTACCGGTGATTTATGCCATTCCCATCGCGCTTTTGTTACGTTATTACCATGTGCCGGTGCCATCTTCGATTCATATCCCGCTGAATTACATAGCAAATGCCTTTATGGCAACGGCCTTGTTGACCTTAGGTGTACAGCTCGGCGCAATGAAATGGGAGTTTCACTTCTCAAATGTGTTATTATCAAATATGCTGCGATTGGCGATTGCACCACTGTTAGGTTTTTTTGTCGTGTGGATGCTAGGGATTGAAGGCTTGACGGCGAAGGCATTAGTTCTATCTTGCGCAGTTCCTACTTCACTCAGCAGCGTACTGCTGGCCATAGAGTATGAAAATGAAGCGGAATTCTCCTCTCAGGCTGTCTTTACATCAACGCTATTTAGTATGTTTACGATTCCAATTGTTATCTATTTATTGGATTTTATGTGAACATAATAGGGAATCATGAAAATAGCAGGAATATCGACAATTTTCGGCGAATGGGTACTTATACCTAAAATTATCCAAATATAAGGAGGATTTTTACGATGAGATACCAATTTTGCCAGTACGTTACGATTGTTGATATGAATGATGAGATAATGTCTGAGGTATTATTTGAACATGGGGAATATGAAGCGAATGCGGTTGCAATCGGTTCATCTGTTCTAATTCACCAACTAGGTTTGAAACAGTTCGATGTTGTCTATGACAAGCGTGAAGGCAAGACGATTCGTTACAAGATCGAGGATATTGAAGTGAATTTAATCGAGATGCCTACTGTTTCGCGTGTCTTTTTGGAGCCAGTTCAATTGATTGTGGGTCAACATGATATTGGTGAAGTCGAGTAATTTATTTTAGCTGTGAAAGGAAAGAAAGTCTTATGATGAAATTGTTTTTGCTGATTGGAAGCTTGAATGCCTTCCTATCCGTTGCCTTAGGTGCATTTGGCGCTCACTATTTAAAAACGAAAATTCCGGATAAGATCGATGTTTTTCAAACCGGTGTTCATTATCACATGATTCATGCGATTGCTCTTATCGCGGTCGCATTGCTTACGGACAAGCTAGGAAATAATTCGCTGGTAACTGCTTCTGGTTGGGCGATCTTCATCGGAATTATTTTGTTCTCTGGTAGTCTGTACGGATTAAGTTTGACGGGAATCAAGGCCTTTGGGCCTATAACACCTTTAGGTGGACTAAGCTTCCTAGTCGGCTGGATCCTGCTAGCCCTTGCTGCGCTTAAGTTGAAATAGGAGAAAGAGCCAGAGAAATCTGGCTCTTTTTAGCATTTTATGGCAAGTTAGCAGGAAATGGCACTACCTTTGTAGAAATAAAGAAGGATTAGTTATTCGTGCGTGAATATCGGACAACATTTGGGAGTCAGGTCGGACATCTATGAAAAGCTTCCCTAACGAAGATAGAACAAGGTAAGGAGGCCAATTCGTGAAAAATCGGCTCTATATTGGCATATATGTGCTTGCAGCCATATACGTTAGTCTTTTCGTAAAGCCGTACGCACCATGGATTTGTCTCTTGGGTGCACTTGTATTGCTTTACATCTTGTTTGGTAATAGGATGCGGCAAGTAAAGTCGAGTTCCAAGGAACTACCGAGGGATCACGCCTATCTCAGCGTACTGGATCCCCTTTTTGAACATAACCCCAATGCGATCGGAATTTTAAATGAAGAGGGTAAATTCATTCGCATGAATCAAGCGGCGGAATCGATCCTAGGGTACTCGGTTACAGATCTCTTGCACCGACCTTTTACGAGCATTGTAACGGAAGAACAATTGAAGCTTACGGAGCGGCAGTTACAGCAAAGCCGTAATGGAATTCCATATACGTTTGAGACTGCTGTGCATCATCAGCGTGGTTATCGTGTTGATCTACACGTCACAGCTGTCCCCGTCGATATCCATCATCACGCCAAAGGCAATATTCTGATTTGTCAGGACGTGACAGAGCGTAAGCGGGGGGATGAGCAAGTCCGTTATATGGCTTATTACGATGATATGACGGGATTGCCGAATCGACGGTTATTTAGAGATCATCTGAATGAACGGCTTCGTTTGTGTAAAGCCGATGGGCATAGAGTTGCGGTGTTTTATTTGGATATCAATCGCTTCAAGCTGGTTAATGACAGTTTCGGCCATGATTATGGCAACATGCTGCTGCTTCAACTAGCAGAGCGATTCACGCGGTGCGTAACTGATCAGGATTTTCTAGCACGCACGGAAGGTGACGAATTCGCTTTTTATTATTCACATGTTGAAGATGTGAACGATGTAATGACGGTTATTGCAGAGATCAATCGTGTCTTGGAGAAGCCGTTTCTTCTTGAACAATACGAGTTGCATATCACTTCGAGTATCGGTGTAGCTATTTCAGCAGATGATACAGACGAAGCTGATACACTGATGAAATATGCGGATATTGCATTGGCGAGGGCGAAAGAGAAAGGTCGAAATGATTTTCAGATCTTCAATTCGGACATGAAATCTGTTTCTATTAATCGGTTGAAGCTGGAGAATGAGCTTCGCAAAGCGCTAATTAATGAAGAATTCGTACTGTACTATCAGCCGCAAGTCGAGATTGAATCGGGACGTATCGTTGGTGTTGAAGCTTTGATCCGTTGGAATCACCCCGATAAAGGGATGGTTATGCCCAATCATTTTATTCCATTAGCGGAAGAAAGCGGATTGATTGTTCCCATTGGCGAATGGGTGCTCCGAGCCGCATGTAAGCAAAATAAAACCTGGCAATCAGAGGGTTATACCCCTATGCCTATCTCCGTGAATTTATCCATGAGACAGTTCTTTCAACATAATTTAAAAGGGAAAATTAGCCATGTTCTTGAGCAGACAGGGCTGGACCCAGCCTATTTGGAGCTGGAGATTACCGAAAGTATGACGATGGATGTTGAACATGCGATTCTATCGCTGCTGGAATTGAAAGCACTTGGTGTGAATGTAAGTATCGACGATTTCGGTACGGGTTACAGTTCACTCTATTATTTGAAGAAATTTCCCATTGATAAGTTGAAAATTGACCGATCCTTCGTACGAGATATTATGGTGGATCCGAATGATGCGGCTATTGTGGCGACAATTATTGCCATGACGCACCATTTGAATCTGAAGGTCATTGCAGAAGGTGTGGAGACGGAAGATCAGTTGAATTTCTTATATCAGAATCGATGCAATGAAGTGCAGGGTTATTGGTATAGTCCTCCGGTTAACCGTGTTGAGTTGGAACACATGCTCAAGAACGGTATTGCAGCGGCGTCTGCAGTTTCGTTAGCTAAATAGAAAAGGTACCCTTGCAGATGATCAGCAAAGGTACCTTTTTGTTTAGTGAGTGGCTACATAATCCTCAATCTCATTGAGCTTAAACAGATAAACCTTCTTCTCATCGACATGATAAACGGTTACATTTTGGCTCATGCTATCGAAGTTAAGGATGCGACAAGGAAGGCTCAATTTAATACCTTGTGCTTTAATCACTGTCAAACGGATCAAGGTATTATTGGTTTTAAAATTTTCAAGCTGCTCAACAATGTTCAAAGCAGCTTCGGAGTGGTTCGTTCTGACCGTAGAAACTGGTGAAGAAACGGAAGGCTTTTTATTTGAATGTGAGGAAGCTAAACTTCCTTGTTTCGTGTTCAATTCAATAAGTTGACCTAGCTGAATACCTTTAAGGATTTGATAATCTTTAACGGTTTCTACATTTAATAAATGAAGGAGCTTTTCCATTGCAAGGCCATTCGTTTCGTCTTCAATTAATATCTCTACGGTGAATAAATGCCCATTCTTTGGACTTGAGTTTGAGTTCCGCGGGTTCATCATTGCCTCCTAACTGCACTGAAAACACAATAGCTTTACTATATCATGATATCATGACCAAATGTAGCTTCGTTTTTCATAAATCGTTGTGATAGAAGAATACAATGAGATGATTATACCGTGAAGGAAGGTTGAGCCATGAAATGGATTGTACTCGTTCTTGTTCTATTGGGGATCCTGTTTTTAGTTTATCGGATGACGTTGAAAGTAAAAGATAAGGTTACGGCAGGGAAGATCATTAAACTGTCCTTGCAGGGAAAGAAATCTTCGAAGCTGAATAAGCAAACTTGTTCATTTTGTCGTAAGAAGCAAAAGAAACTCATCTTTTACTCAGACGAGCAGGGAAGGGTTGTTGGCGTCTGTCCGGTCTGTAGGCAACAAGCGGAACGAAGAGCGTTAATGCGGTTATAATCGACTTCATAAACAATACTTTCTCAGTAATGTTAGAATTGATTACCGCGGGAGTGATTGACAAAATACTTCTGTTCGACAACATTGTCTCATGATATACTAAAACAAATTGGTGAATGTATCCTTTTCCTGTTTCTACTAATTAATAATTTTAGTAGAAAGTGATAAGTTATTACATGCTCTCATAAACATTCATACTAGTGTAGTTTACTAGGAGGTGTTATATGAGTAAGAAACGAGGAGGGAAAAGGATGAGTCCAAGCCATCTAACTAGTATTAAAACTGATTCAAAACAACCGAAAAGGTTAAGCGCGCAGGATATTAGAAAGCAAATTGGAATCAAAACAACTTCAGGTAAGAGGTTGGTTGACCTTTATAAAGAGGGGAAATAAATCGATCAATGTCAAGCAACATCTTATCTTTTGAAGATTGTAAGTATCATGATTTTTCTCGTGCAAGTATCAATTTGGATACTTGTTTTATTCTTGCTTATCTAGATTCCGATGACTCAAGAGGAGATAAAGTGGCCGTCATAATGGATAAATGGAGCCATGATGGTGTTAAGTCCATTGCCATTAGCAATCATGTTACAGCTGAAGTCATACATAATATTTTTAAAAATAGAATTAGAGAAGTTATTTATCTTTCGCATAAAAATAAAAGGTCAAAGAGTACTAAAAGCTTGTATACTTTCTCTGCTGATGAACTACTAATAATTGGAGATGCGGAAACGGCTGCAAAGCTTGCAAGTCTTCTTAGCGACAATATGCTGAATAGATTACTTAAAAATGGTGAACTCAGTTGTAATTTTGAGAATTTGCTTAAAGATTTTAAGAATAAATTTCCCGAATTTATTCCACATCTATCGCAATATTATTCAGAGTCAGCTAATGCTTTTTATGTTTTTATAGATAATTTAAAAGCAATTTTGAATATAGATGTTATTGATACTCCTGTTTCAGATATTTATGCTCAAAGAGAGGCTATACAACATATGTCTGATTATCAGTTAGGAATTTTCGATTCTTTCCATTTGGCTTTAACTTCGGAGTATGATTATTTTGCTACTTTAGATGGTGATTTTACAAGTAAGTCTATTGCTACTGGGTATTTCGGTCTCGCTAAAATCTTGAAAATTGCTTAAGTCACTCCATCACGGGGTGGCTATTTTATTTTTACTTTTTTTCATTTTCTTGATTCGAAGCTACATGACAGCGTAATAAATGAAGCGTTAATGCGGTTGTAATCGAAAATGAAGACGATTTTCACAATAAATAGGAAATTCACACAGAATCTTTACAGTAACCTCACACCGTACTAGCCGCAGGCGCATATACTACCGTAAGACTGCGAAGAGGAGCTGTGCAGAGCATGATGCGCGTAGAACCCATTCTTCTTGAAGGCCATACAGCAATCGCGATAGAGGTCAAATTGCCGAAGACGACCTTGTTAGTGGTGACGACGGATAAAGGTTACATTATGTGTGGAGCCCTCGATGTGGGGCTGCTGAATGAGCGATTGAGTGACAGGAATATAGTAGCGGCGCGAGCAACAGGGGTTCGAACGATTGAGGAGCTACTGGAAGCACCGCTTGAATCAGTGACCTATACAGCCGAAGACCTGGGCATAGTAGCTGGGATGACAGGTAGAGAAGCTATTTTGAAAATGATGTAAGTCATATGAAATGGTATGCTTGAACGCTAGGGGGATGGACCTTAGCGTTTTTTTGCATGTGCAAGTTTACAAAGCAAGGCATGTCAGCTGTGCATGAAAATAAAAATGAATAAAAATTCACACTTCCTGCAATTTCCTTGCTTTTTTTATACATAAAGGTGTTGTTATTTTATTAACCAAGTGTTAATATATGATTCGTCCAATACATAGAATGGGGGAAAAACAGTGAAAAAGTTAATGATATCGATCGTAGCAGCAGCTCTAGTTCTAACAATGGCCGGATGTGGCTCAAAAGATAGCGGTGGCACTAAAATTAAATTTGCAACAGATGCAGCCTATGCACCGATGGAATATATGGATAAAGACAAGGTGGCAGGCTTTGATATCGATTTCCTTGCGGAAGTCATGAAAGAAGCCGGTCTTTCCTATTCGATTACCAACACAGGTTGGGATACCATGTTAACGAGTGTTCAACAAGGTAAAGAGTATCAAGCAGGTATTTCCAGCGTATCCATCACGGATGAGCGTAAACAAACGTATGATTACTCTGCTCCCTATTTTGAATCAACGAACATGATCCTTGTTAAAGAAGGCAGCCCGATCAAAACAGCACTAGATTTGAAAGATAAGAAAGTAGCCGTTCAAATCTCCACGACGGCAGATACGCTTATGACGAAAATCATGGGTAGCGAAAACAAGTCTTTGAAACGTATGGATAACAACACGCTTGCGCTATTGGAGCTTGAGAACAACGGTGTAGACGCGGTAGTTGCGGATATTGCTATTATTCGTGAGTACGTTAAAAATAATCCAAACAAAAAATTCGTTTCGATCGCTGACGCGAAAAACTTCGAATCCGAATACTATGGCATCTTGCTTCCAAAAGGCAGCGACCTGAAAGCGAAGATTGATCCAGCCATCAAGAAAGTCATTGAGAATGGCAAATACGCAACAGTGTACAAAAAGTGGTTTGGTCAAGAGCCAGATACGAAAAAATTGCTTGATCAAAAATAAAAGTTCAAAAGCATGCGTGATGTAACCAAGCGCATGCTTTTCTTCTGTAAGTAGCAAAATAATGCATAGAAAGGAAGTGTGGAATGGATTTTCGCTTTGATATTATTTTGGATTACCTGCCATTGCTGCTAAAAGGTACGCTATGGACGATTGGTATTTCCATTCTCTCCATCTGCTTCGGTTCTGTATTGGGACTGGCGGTTGGTTTGGGTAAAATGTCGCACCGCGGCTATCTGAGATGGCCAACAAGTATGTATGTTAACTTTTTCCGTGGCACACCGTTGCTGGTTCAAATATTGCTCGTCCATTTCGGGGTTGTGCCTTTATTCTTAGGCTCAACGAACCCGATTATTGCTTCCATTGTGGCACTATCCTTGAATTCAGCAGGATACATGGCGGAGATTTTCCGTGCAGGTATTCAGTCGATTGATAAAGGTCAGACCGAAGCCGCTCATTCTCTGGGTATGACTCATTTCCAAACGATGAAATCGGTCATTTTGCCGCAAGCCATTAAACGTATGATTCCGCCTTTTGGGAACGAATTTATCGTATTGATCAAGGATTCGTCGTTGTTTGCCATCATTGCAGCGCCTGAACTTATGTATTGGTCGAATGCCATGCGCAGCCAATATTTCAAAGTATGGGAGCCGTATTTAACAGCTGCACTTATTTACTTCATTCTTACTTACTCTCTTAGCAAGCTTCTCAGCTATATTGAAAGGAGAGTATAAACCATGACAGCTATGATCGAAGTGAGGAACTTAAAAAAAGCCTTCGGAGATAATGTCGTCCTTCGCGACATCAGCGCAGATATCCAGCATCAAGAGGTTCTGGTTGTGATTGGGCCTTCAGGATCAGGAAAATCTACGTTCTTGCGTTGCTTGAATTTGTTGGAGCAGCCAAATGGGGGGACGATCTCCATTGAAGGTCGAAATCTCTTGGATCCATCGAATAAAATTAATGAGATTCGCATGGAACTGGGCATGGTATTTCAGCGGTTTCACTTATTTCCACATATGAAGGTTATCGATAATATTATGCTGGCTCCGATCCAGGTACGGAAGTGGCCTGAAGAGAAAGCACGTAAGAAAGCCATGGAGCTTCTAGCTAAAGTTGGACTTGCAGATAAAGCAAATGCACTGCCGGACTCCTTATCAGGTGGTCAGGCACAACGTGTCGCGATTGCACGTGCACTTGCGATGGAGCCGAAAATTATGCTATTTGATGAACCGACTTCTGCTCTAGATCCCGAAATGGTTGGCGAAGTGCTGGCCGTCATGAAACAATTAGCCAAAGAAGGGATGACGATGGTTGTCGTTACCCACGAAATGGGCTTTGCGCGCGAGGTAGGCGATCGTGTTATGTTCATGGAGCAAGGGGTTATTGTGGAGGAAGGCAAGCCAGAGCAAATTTTTGAGGCACCGACCCAAGAGCGTACGAAATCATTTTTGTCAAAAGTATTATAGTTCTAAGATCGGGGAGACGCTGCAGGCGTCTCTCTTTTTTTGTACCTTAAATAACGTTACGGGAAAACGCTAATCCGTGCTAATGGACGACCAGCTGAACAATAACGTTATGCGTCCTTTTTACCAAAAAATAAACATGGGAAAAATCACAATATGCTATGATAGAAAGATATTATCCCATTTATTAGTAACGAAAGGTGACGTATGCCATCGCTGTTCTCTCACCTCATTAATAGATTTCAACTTCGTGTTCTGCTTTATTTGCTTGTAGCCATAACCCTACCTTTATTTGTCGCGATCTATGTGGGCAATCACCAATTCTCATCCTACAGTGAGCGAGCCATGATGCAGGACATCGATAAGCAACATGATCAACTTGTCCAAAGCGTACAACGAGAACTCTCCGATTTGACGGAAATAACGCATCGACTTGCTGCGGATTATGGGATCCTTTCTATGGCCAAGCGCCAAGAGGCAGCTAATCCAATATCAGCGGATTTGAATGCCTATGTGAATAGTCTGCTTTCCGAGCAAACGGTGCACACACGGTATATCGAACAGGTGTGTTTAACTGTCCAGGCATCCAACCGAACCTTATGTGCGCACAATGGGGAAGTAGATGGGAAGCTGATGTTGCAAGGGAAAAGTTTGAATAAACGCTTTGAACCGTTAGGAGAAGATGTTAGTCATGCCAACGCTTATCTGCTGACGTATTCGGAGTCCATGATAGATCGGGCAAGCACGCAAGAGCTTGGTAAAGTGATCATTTGGATAAATATGAACAAGCTGTTGAAAGAGATTACGGGCACTGGAAAAAATACTTCCTATACCTATGTGTTGCTAGCCCCAGATAAGCGGATGATTTACCGAGATGGTGTTTACACAGGAGATTGGCAAGGCGGGGCCCAGGAACTTGGCAGTGTACATAAGGATGGAACACGGATCTATTCCGTGAAACAAGTAGAAGTAATTGGTGGCGACCCTTGGTTATCGTATTACGATGCTCCACTGTTACCATATAGTTTAACTGCATTACCTGCTTACCGAATGTGGCTTATCTTACTAATTGGTTTAGTTATCGCATTAAGTTTAGGGGGAATCCTGCTTTTTATCTCCACGGTAACGAAGCCGCTGTATGTACTGAAAGCACTAATGAATCGTGCTGAGCGAGGGGATCTGCGGGCGTATTGGACGTTCAAAAGTGCAGATGCATGGATGCAGGTTGGTCAAAGCTATAATCAAATGTTGAATCGGTTAGAAGATCTGATTAAGCAGGTGAAGCGGGAAGAGTCGCTGAAGAAAGAAGCGGAGATGGAGGCGCTCCATTATCAGTTGAATCCGCATTTCCTCTACAACACGTTGAATACGATAAAATGGGTGGCCAAACTCCATAAAACACCTCAGATCTCTGAGGTCGTTAGTGCATTAGTACGCCTTTTGCAAGCTAGTTTAGGGAAAAAAGGGGATTTTATCACGCTGCGTGATGAAATGGGGCTGACCCATGATTACATGGCCATCCAAAGATTTCGTTACGGGGATCGGATCCAGATCGAAACGCATGTGGATGAAATCACATTAGGGTGTTTAGTTCCAAGAATGCTCTTGCAGCCGCTAGTGGAGAATGCGATCATTCACGGCATTGGACCGACCAAACGAGAAGGCGTCATTACAATTCGGGCCTGGTTAGATCGGGATCTTTTATTTTGCCAGGTGGAAGATAATGGTGTGGGGATGCAGGTAACGGAAGGCAGTTCGGGCTGGGAAGCTATGCAAGCTGCAGGTGGAGCACAGGCAGAGCGTATGCTTAAGGAACGGATGAGCGGTGTGGGAATCTCACATATTCGGGAGAAAATTAAACTGATCTATGGGCCGGAGTTCAAAATGCATATTACGAGCAAACCTGGTGAAGGGACCACGGTCAGGATGTTTCTTCCCATCCATCAGGGCGAGGAGTGAAGGGGCAAATGAATGTACTTGTGGTGGATGATGAACCTATCATTCGGCAAGGATTACGTGAATTAGTAGATTGGGAATACCATGGCTTTACCTATGCTGGGGATGCGGAGGATGGTCTGGAGGCATACGAGCTTCTGGAAGCTTTAGATATCGATATCGT
The DNA here is from genome assembly GCF_059692055.1 of Paenibacillus sp. J31R109. Taxonomy (NCBI): domain Bacteria; kingdom Bacillati; phylum Bacillota; class Bacilli; order Caryophanales; family Paenibacillaceae; genus Paenibacillus; species Paenibacillus sp. J31R109. Next base: position 115,505 of record NZ_JCAUAR010000007.1, read on the forward strand.
GATCACAGACCTCATCATGCCGCGAATGGATGGGTTAGCCTTGATACGGAAGTTAAAAGATAATCCAAGACCGATCAGTGCCGTCGTACTGAGCTGTATGGATGATTTTACGTATGTGAAAGAAGCGATGAAGCTGGGGGCTAAGGACTATTTGCTGAAGCCGACGATGGAGCCTGAGTCCTTAATTGACATTCTGCTCGGTGTGAAGACAGAACTCCAAAATCAACGATCCGAACGAAGGGATCAAGAGCTGCGGGAGCTTGAATTGGCGTCGACCCTGCAGATGCAGCTTGCGCATCGTCTGCAGTTGTATTTGCAGACGGGGCTCGGCGAAGCTGAGCTGCAAGAGGAGCTATTTGGCGCTGCGGAATCCGCTAGCGCCAGTCGTACACATCTTACAGCAGGCAGCTTAGTCAGCCTGCTGCTGCACACCGGGACCAGCGCTGCCGCCGCAGGCTGGCGCTGGACGGGCTGCGTCGCGGCGCTGCCGCTGGCCGCCGACAGCGTGCTGCTGCTCATGCCGGCAGCAGCAGCCACAGACGCTGCCGCCGCGCTGGAGCGCGCGGCGCAGGTCCGGCTCGCGGATGCGCCGGACTGGTTCATCGGAGCCGGCGTCGTCATCCGCCGGCTCCAAGACGTGCAGCCTGCTGCGGCGCTCCACGCGCAGCAACTGCATGAGCGATTCTACGGCGGGAGCCGGAATCGCCGGATCGTGCTTGCGCCAGAGGCCGCAAGCCAGGTTACAACAGCGCTGCCGTATGACATACGCAGCGACCTTCTGCGCTGTATCGTGCACGATAACAGCGAGGGGTATCTGCATCATGCGGACGCCATGTGCGCACGATTGAGGGAGCAGCGCCCTGAGAAGGGGAAGGTGCTGCCCTTTATCCAAGAGCTGCTAGCGCTGGCTGCCGGTTATGCGCGCGAACGCGGCTGCGCAGAGATAGAACGCTATGAAGAGCTGTTCGTTCATAACCAAGCCCTAAGCCATTGTGTCAGCTTTGAACAGGTGACGGAGCTTGTTCGTCAAGCGCTGAGCATGCTCATGGCAAACACAGGTGCTGTGATAAGCGGCGATCAGCCGCCTCGCTCCAACAACACGTTCATACGTAAAGTGCTGACCTTTATGCAAGAGAACTATGCTTTGCCAATCAGTACATCAGACATGGCTGATCACGTTCGACTCAGTCGCAGCTATTTAAGTGATTTATACAGTAAAGAAATGGGAGAATCCCTGAGTGAAACGTTGACGCGCATTCGGATGGAGGAAGCGAAGTTGAGATTGCGAACGGGGGAGATGAAGGTCTACGAAGTAGCGGATGCCGTAGGCTTTCCTGATGCCAAAACATTCGCCAAGACGTTCAAACGTGTTGTAGGTTGCTCACCCAAAGAGTTTGAGAAGCCGATGTAGTCGCTTTGGTCCGAATCTCGTATATCGTAGAGTGAAAAACGAACAAACAGACACCTTTTCCAACAAAGGTGGTCTGTTTATTTAGGTTGTAAAGGTTTACATTTAAAGAGAACCTAACCTGTAGAATGAGTGTAAAGATGAGGTGTTAGCTTTGACTATGCATGAGTATCAAGTGCCCATGGTGCAAGCCATTGGTGTCACACGTGTATTTGGGAAAGGAACCGGTGCGGTACATGCTTTACGTGGAGCCAATCTTTCGATACCAAGAGGCAGACTTGTTGCCCTACGCGGGAGGTCTGGATCTGGTAAAACAACGCTGTTGAATATCATTGGCGCCTTGGATCATCCTTCGGAAGGTGCCGTATATCTGGAAGGGATGGAGATCAGCTCGCTCTCCGAGTCCAAACGTAATGAACTTAGACGGAAGCAGATTGGTCTTATCTTCCAATCATTTGCCTTAGTTCCGTATATGTCCGCTTATGAAAATGTAGAGTTCGGTTTGCGTATTTCGGGTATTCCTCCCAGTCAGCATAAATCATTGGCTGAAGAAGCGCTGCATTTCGTAGGTTTGAAAGCTAGAATGAAGCATCGTCCTTATGAGCTTTCTGGCGGTGAGCAGCAGCGAGTTGCTATTGCCAGAGCAATTGCCCATAAGCCTAAACTGATTCTGGCCGATGAGCCTACGGCGGAACTAGATAGTCGAATGGGTCTTCAGATACTCAAATTGTTCAAGGATTTGGTGCAAGAAGGAATGACCATTATTTTAACTACACATGATTTGGCAATCATGGAGATTGTCGATGAAGTCTATGCATTGGAGGATGGTTCCATTGTCGATGAAGGTTAATACAATCGCTTCAAGGCTTATTCTAATAGCGGGCTCCCTATTCATTCTAGCGGGCTGTTCTTTGCTGCCGAAGGAAGAAGAAGCGTTGAAGCCGCCTTTAGTTAAACCAGTCAAAGAAAATTTCGAGCTGTATGAAGTGAAGAAAAGTACGATTACCAGAAAGCTAAGTGCGCTTGCGACATTCAGATCTAGCCAAACGACGAGTTATTCCTTTAAAGAATCGGGCCATCGACTAGCTGGCATGCGGGTCAAATCCGGAGATATCGTGAAGCAGGGAGATGTACTTGCTGAATTAGAGCAGGGTGACTTGCCAACGAAGATTGCGCTGCAAAAGTTAAACCTAGAAAAAGCGCAGATTGCCAGCCAACAGGCTAAGATGACCACGCCAGATCAGGAGTTTGCGATTCGACTTAAGTCTATCGATGTGGAGGCGGCGCAGCTGCAACTTGCCAATCTGCAGGCTGAGCTAGCAAAAACTAGAATTACGGCTGAATCCGGTGGCGTTGTTACCTTTGTAACAGATGCGCAGACAGGGAATATAATCGATCCTTTCAACACATTGGTGGTCGTGTCGGATCCAGCGAAGCTGCAATTATATTATGAATCATCCGATAGTGTGGCGCTGGCAGGTGTTGAGGTTGGGATGAATGTGGATGTGAAGATCGGCTCACAAGGGAGTGCGGTGCCAGGTAAAGTGCTGCAGACGCCTTCAAGCGCGCCTCGAACCGATAATAAACAGCAAGCTGAACGAAATGCCAAAACAATCATTGTAGGCATTCCAGAGGGGACGGCGGGAGCACAGATCGGAGCATCTGGTGACATGACGATCATTGTAGAGAAAAGAGAAAATGTGCTCGTAATCCCAAGAACAGGACTTCGTTCTTATTTAGGTCGTGATTACGTGCAAGTGCTCAACGGTGAAAGCCGGAAAGAAGTGGACGTAGAGAGAGGGCTTCTCACAGCCACTGAAGTGGAAATTCGTTCAGGACTGACCGAAGGTCAGCAAGTCATTTTAAATAATTAGCGCGCTTTAGAGCGTATGCTTATGAGGCTAGTTTTGCTTAAGCCAAACTTGTAGGAGGATTGTAATGGCTTTATTTCTGATGATTCTCCGTAAAATGGCCAAAAACCGTTGGTTAGAGCTAAGCCTACTCATCGGGTTAATTATTTCCGTTGCGCTAGCTAGCTCAATGCCGATTTATACACATGCCATTTTGCAACGTATGCTGATCAAAGATTTGGAAGTTCAGCAGTCAGATACACAGAGATTTCCTGGATTAGTGAACAATCATGCCTTCTTTACGGAGGTTAAAGATGGCGCTAATCGTATGCGTGATGCAGAAGCGTATATGTCGGAGCACATTAAGCAATTCGGATTGCCCATTCTTCAGTCTACGATTACGCGCAGCACCAAGACTTTTGAACTTACGCCTAGCGACCCAAGCAAAGTCGATCCGAAAGAGAAACGATATGGCGAAATCACTGCTATGACAGATTTGGAAAAGCACATACGCCTAGTAGATGGTGTGATGCCTGCTGCTAAGCTCGTAGATGGCGTCTATGAAGCATGGGTATTTCCTGAACTATTAACGAAGTTGAAAATCGTACTTGGCAATGAAGTGACAGTGAAGAGCGAGGAACTGAATAGAAATATTCGCATCAAACCCGTAGCTGTGATTGATCGCGCAGATCTTGCTGATGTCTACTGGACGACGAATACAATGCCGGATTTGAGTTCAAGATTCTTCATACCTACTTCCTTATTCGAACAAGAATTAACGAGAGGCAGCCAGTTTGTCGATCAATTAATATACTGGAATTATGCCTTAGATTATCATCAATTAAAATTAGAAGGACTAGATACATACATCACGGCCAATGCACAAATGGAGGAATATGCTTGGAATTATTTAGAGACCTACAAGTCGTTTAATCAAACGATCGTTACCTTAACAACGTATGATGACAAAGAGCAAAAGCTCCGCATTTTACTCTGGTCCTTAAATGTACCCGTTAGCATCTTGCTTGCTTTCTATTTATTCATGGTTGCTAATTTGATAACCGAAAGACAGAAAACAGAGATTGCCGTTCTGCGAAGTCGAGGTGCTAGTCGAACGCAAATCCTATTGGGGTATGTGATAGAAGGTGTCTTACTAGGAGGCATTGCGCTGCTTGTAGGGCCTTTACTGGGACTTCAATTAACACAAATTCTAGGGGCTTCGAATGGGTTTCTATCATTTGTCCAACGTGCTGCGATGGAAGTGAATCTGAATAGAGAGGCGTATCAATACGGTGTCATTGCAGTTATTGCCTCCGTAGGGATGACACTCATTCCTGCGGTCTTAGCTACGCGTGTAAGTATCGTTGGTCATAAGCAAACGCTAGCCAGGAAGAATAAGCTTTCTTTTGTCCATAAAATATATCTGGATGTCGTTCTACTGGCTGTTTCCATGTATTTATTACAAAGCTTTAATCGAAGAATGGGAGATCTGGTCGCGCTGGGCTTGGACTCTATGGATATGAAGGTGGATCCGCTTCTATTTGTGGTGCCCGCCATTTTTATCTTCGCATTGGGGCTTGTGGTGTTGCGGATTTACCCGTGGATTATTCAACTCATTTATATCATTGGGCGAAAATGGTGGCCGCCTTACTTGTATTCTACGTTGCTCCAGGTGGGCAGATCCACAACACAATATCAATTCATCATGCTTTTTATTATTATGACGCTAGCAACAGGGATTTTTAGTGCCAGTGCCGCCAGAACGATGAACAAGAATGTGGAAGAGAAAATTCATTATAAAAACGGTGCCGATATTGTTCTCCAAACGACATGGGATAACGATGCCCCTCCCCCACAGACGGGACCGCCAGGGGCCGCTGGTGAGGGGAACGCATCAGGCAGCGCAAGTGGAGGCAACAAACGCGTTCAATACGTAGAGCCCCCGTTTATGCCGTTCTCACAACTGACAGGGGTAGAATCAGCGGCTCGCGTATTTAAGAAACAGGACGCTTATATCGCACTAGGCAAAGATACGAAAAAAACTACGCTCATGGGGATTGATACAGATGATTTCGGACGAACAGCCTGGTTCAGGGACCAGCTGCTAGATCATCATTTCTATGACTATTTGAACGTGTTAGCGACCGATTCCAAAGCCGTGCTGATCTCGAGATCGATTGCTGATGAAATTGGAGCGAAAGTAGGCGATGTCGTTCGGATTGGTTGGAATGATGTGGAGGGAGCTACTTCTGTCGTCTATGGCATTATTGATTATTGGCCTAGCTGGAATCCGAATCCTGTTTTGGCTGCGCCGACAAGCTCAAGCTCGACAAGCAATTCAACTTCCACGAAGCCAACGAAAGTGGATATGCCGAAGCTAGTCATTGGTCATCTATCATTCATCCAAAATAATTTAGCGGTAGAGCCCTATGATGTGTGGTTAAAACTGAAGCCAGATATGACAAGCCAAGCTTTGTATGAATTGCTGGAACAGAAACATATGTCGGTCACGCGTTTAGTAGATACGAATATGATGGTGATTCGTTCGAAGAATGACCCTTTCCAGTTGGCTGTGAATGGTGTAATGACGCTTGGCTTCTTAATCGCGATAAGTATCAGCTTCATTGGCTTTCTGTTGTACTGGCTGCTCTCTCTTTACGGGCAGATTCTACAATTTGGTGTGCTACGTGCCATGGGGATCTCCTTCAGGCAGTTAATTGGGATGCTAGTTGCCGAGCAGCTGCTAACCTCGGGCGCAGCGGTGATCATTGGCATGATAACGGGAAATGCAGCCAGCCGTTTGTTCGTTCCCTTATTCCAATTAACGTTCGATTCATCGAGTCAAGTACCGCCATTTCAAGTCCGTTTCGATCCGCAAGATCAGCTGCATTTATATGTCATTGTGATCATCATGATTGGCATTGGATTATTACTTCTCGGCACGATGCTCTCCAGAATTAAGATTCATCAAGCCGTTAAGCTTGGGGAGGATTAAGCATGATTCATTGTGAAAATTTAGTTAAAATTTATAAAGCGGCTGATTTTGAAGTCGTTGCTCTGCAAGGGCTTGACCTTCATATTGAAGAGGGAGAATTAATGGCCATTATCGGCAATAGCGGTAGTGGCAAGTCGACCCTGCTTAATATGTTAGGTGGGCTAGATCGTCCTTCAGCAGGTAATCTCAGTGTGGATGGGAAAGATTTATTGAAATTTAAAGAAGCGGATTTGGTCAAATATAAACGGGAAACTGTGGGCTTCGTGTGGCAAAATAATGCGCGGAACTTGATTCCTTATTTGACGGCCATGGAAAATGTGGAATTGCCGATTCTTCTGCAGGGCCGGCGCAAACGTTATCGTGCGTTGGATTTATTGGAAGCTGTAGGCTTGAGCCATCGGAAAAATAATAAGCTCAATGAGCTTTCTGGCGGTGAGCAGCAGCGCGTTGCCATTGCGATTGCGCTGGCTAATCAGCCAAGGCTGTTGCTTGCAGATGAACCGACTGGATCGGTCGATACGAAGATGGCGAATCAGATTCTGGATCTGTTCCGTGAGTTGAACCGCAGCTTCGGCTTGACCGTCGTCATTGTAACGCATGATCCGCTTCTGGCGAAGAAAGTAGATCGTGTAGTCGCGATTCGAGATGGCAAAACCTCCTCCGAAATATTACGACGCAAATCCTATCAAGAGGAATTGCTGGAGCTTGAGCAAGGGATAATTTCGTCAGAAGAAGATTCTCATGTTGAATATGCGGTCGTTGACAAGGCAGGCAGATTGCAGATTCCGGCGAACTATCTGGAGTCCATAGGGGCTGCAGGTACGAATAAAATGCGAGTGGAGATGGAGAATGGGCGGATTATTCTTCTTCCACAGGATAAAGCTTGACTTTAGGAAGAAAGTGCCAGTAAAATTATAACATACTATTCCAGTAGGAATTATTTTAGTTCTTATTTCTTAATCGCTCGACAAATGAAACATAATCCTAGGAGGCATGCTCATGTCCAATTCTGAACGTAAACACTTACCGGAAACACTAGCGATTCATGCAGGTCAAAAAGTTGATCCTGCGACTAATTCACGTGCGGTTCCCATCTATCAAACGACGTCTTATGTTTTTAACGACACGGAGCATGCCGCTAACCTATTTGCACTCAAGGAATTCGGCAATATTTATACACGCATTATGAATCCGACAACAGATGTATTTGAACAACGTATTGCAGCCCTCGAAGGTGCACCAGCCGCGCTTGCTGTGGCATCCGGTCAAGCTGCTATCACATTTTCGATTCTGAACATTGCCGAAGTTGGAGATGAAATCGTATCGGCTTCCGCTTTATATGGTGGTACATACAATTTATTTGCCAATACATTGCCTAAATTAGGGATCAAAGTGAAATTCGTAGATGCTAGTAATCCTGATAATTTCCGGGCTGCGATTACGGATAAAACGAAAGCAATCTATGCTGAATCCATTGGTAATCCCAAAGGGGACGTCTTGGATATTGAAGCCGTAGCGGCCATTGCACATGAGAATGGCATTCCGCTTATCGTGGATAATACGTTCCCAAGTCCGTATCTGCTTAGACCGATCGAGCATGGCGCTGATATCGTGGTGCACTCTGCGACCAAGTTTATCGGAGGTCATGGTACGACCATCGGTGGCGTTATTGTAGACGGAGGAAAGTTTGATTGGGCGGCAAGTGGCAAATTCCCAGGTTTGACGACGCCAGATCCGAGTTATAATGGCGTAGTTTACACAGAAGCGGTTGGTGCGATTGCCTATATTATCAAGGCACGTGTGCAACTATTGCGAGATTTGGGCGCATCCTTGTCCCCGAACAGTTCTTTCCTATTATTGCAAGGCCTAGAAACGCTGCATCTTCGTCTTGAGCGTCACAGTGCCAATGCGTTGAAAGTAGCTCAATATTTAGAAGCGCATGAGTCTGTCGAGTGGGTTAGCTATGCCGGACTTGAGAGTCATCCGTCCTATTCCTTAGCTAAGAAGTATTTGCCGAAAGGACAGGGCGCAATTCTTAGCTTTGGCATCAAAGGCGGTATCGAAGCAGGCAAAAAGCTGATACACGCCGTGGAATTATTCTCTCATTTGGCCAACGTAGGCGATTCCAAGTCCTTAATTATTCATCCCGCAAGCACAACGCATTCGCAATTGAATGAACAAGAACAAGTATCAGCAGGTGTTTCACCAGGACTTATACGTTTATCCGTTGGAACAGAAGCCATTGAGGATATTATCTATGATTTGGAGCAAGCGATCGTTGCTAGTCAGAAGTAAACTTGAAACGATAACTTTTTCCGCATAAAATATGAGAAGGCTGCGATTTAGGAGCTCAACCTAAATGCAGTCTTTTTTGTTGAGCTACAAGAATAGCGAGAATGAAACTTTTTGATCCGAATCGCTGTCTATTACTTATGAAAAGCTTTTTAACCTCTAGGAGGCATGACGACACGAAATGAAAGGACTATTGAAAACTAACATGAAAAACAAAATGAACGTAACCATCGCCATTCTCTTGGCATTAACGATTGTGGCAGGTTGTGGGAGCAAGAATGAAGGAGTCTCTACGATTTTTCCTAGCCCCACACCTTCAACTAGTGTGACAACAAGTCCTACGGCTTCACCGAGTGTAGGTACAACACCAACGACACCAGCAACTACTTCCCCTGCGGCTACGGCTACTGTGAAGCCATCTTCGACTCCAGTGACTTCACCTGCTGCCAGCACTACGCCAACTAAAAATGGCGCAGTTCAAGTGATTGCCAAACCGGAAAGTATTACCGTTCTGGTCAATAAGATGAACTCGCTGCCAGCGAGCTATGAGCCGACAGACCTTGTGTATCCGAACATTGCTTTTACTTTTTCCGAGAAGATTGATAAGCGCAAAATGCGCCAAGTCGCAGCAACGGCTATAGAGAAGCTATTCGCTGGAGCGGCCAAAGATGGCGTTCCATTAGCAGGTGTTTCTGCGTATCGTTCGTATGCAACACAGAAATCACTTTTTGATAGCTATGTGAAAAAAGACGGTGAAGAAAAGGCTAAAACGTACAGCGCCGTGCCGGGAACGAGTGAGCATGAAACAGGACTGGCTATTGACGTAACAGGCAGTAATGGCAAATGTGCGGCGTCAGACTGCTTTGGCGGAACGAAGGAAGCCATTTGGTTAGAGAAGCATGCTGCTGAGTACGGTTATATTATCCGTTATCCACAAGGAAAAGCGGCCATTACAGGCTATCAATATGAGCCTTGGCATTTGCGATATGTAGGAACTGATATTGCGAAGGAAATTCAGTCGAAGAATGTGACAATGGAAGAATATTATCATACGGTTGCTGTCTCCAAATAACGTATAGCCAATAACCCCACTGGGATTCTGACAAATCCATGTGGGGTTGTTTTTGTTCAGGAATTTTAAGATAATGCTTGACGTTCCAGCGATTCTATCATAATCTTCGTGTAAGAACATCATTGCAAGTATGTCGCAATTTTGCACCTTGATCTGTCACTAATTCGGAATTTAACCGCTTCATAGCCCGTGATACAATGATCCCAAGTCACTTATTTGGAGGTTATTAAAGATGAAAGTAGCAATGTTGAGTTTCTGGCATGTACACGCAAAAGATTATGCTAAACAGGTAAACGAGAACCCAAATACAGAGATTGTTGCAATTTGGGACGAGATTGTGGAGAGAGGTCAGCAAGAAGCCGAAGCACGCGGTGTGGCTTTTTACGCAAGTCTTGAAGAGTTACTCGCGAATCCAGAAATCGAAGCTGTTGTTGTAGATACACCTACCAACCTTCACCGAGATGTAATCATCGCTGCTGCAAGAGCAGGTAAACATATTTTCACAGAGAAAGTTATTGCTCCTACACTTCGTGAAGTGAACGAGATTCTCGCAGCTGTGGAAGAAGCAGGCGTAACGCTAACGGTCTCTTTACCACGTTTGAATTCACCTTCTACACTAGCCATTCAAGAAATTATTGCCAAAGAGTTGTTAGGCGAAATTACGCTTGTTCGTACACGTCTTTCTCATAATGGCGGGATTTCAACTTCGGCGAATCCGAACGGCTGGTTGCCGCAGCATTTCTATAACGCCGAGCAATGTGGTGGCGGAGCACTCATCGATCTTGGCTGTCATCCGATGTATCTCAACCGTCTTTTCCTAGGATTACCTGTCTCTGTAAGCGCTTCTTATGGTTATGTAACAGGAAGAGAAGTTGAAGATAATGCCGTATCACTGCTGCAATATGAGAACGGTGCTTTAGGAATAGTTGAAGCTGGCTTTGTGAATGCTTTCTCGCCTTTCGTCATTGAAGTTCATGGAACAGCAGGTAGTGTCTTGTATTCGGAACAAGATGGCCGTGTTATGCTGCGTACGAACAAGCTAGAGGAAGCTACAGGACAATGGGTGGCTTACGAGTCGCTGCCAGAAGCAAACCCGAGTGCATTTGACCAATGGGTAGCTCATATTCAAAATGGTACTAAAGCGACTGAGAATATCGGGTTGGCTGTGGACTTAACGAAGCTGATGGAAGCTTCTAATCTATCCGTTGCAAACAAAGGCCAAGTCAGATTAGATTCTTTGCAAAAATAAAGCTCACATCCTGGATAGGAAGCGGTGTTTATCCTCATGAGTCAACCCTTTTACTTCGAACCTATGCTTGAAAATCCGATGGCTTTAGATCGCCTAGAGTTAAGTTTTCGTTGGGGAGCCTACGGCATTCGCGTATTGCGTTGTCACCTGACTTCCTTTCCTCCAGGCGCTGTCGTGAATTATCATCAGCATTCGGAGTACGAGATTCACTATATCCCCAGTGGTAAAGGCAGAGTTATTCTGGAAGGGATTACACATCCTCTTCATGAAGGACTTCTCTACGTCACAGCGCCTGGTGTTATTCATCGGCAAGAAGCAGATGAACAGGAAGCGATGGGCGAGCTGTGTCTCCATGTGGATATAGTGAAGCTAACGGACAATGAGGATAGTGCTTCCACGGCCAGCTCCGCCCCTGGTTGGGGAGAGGAGTGGGAGATCGCAGAAGCGGAAGCCTGTATCGGGCAGCTAAGCCATCTGCCCTTAATCCCGGCTGTCGATCGTCACGAAGCGATGAAATGTTTCCTCGTCGCGTATGAAGCCTGGAGGAACAACCAACTAGGTCAGTACACGGTTATCAAACAGTCCATCCTCCAGATGCTCTTAAGAACGGTTAGCGCTTATAAGCCGGAGCAACAGGGAGTGAATTTGCCTGCCCGCGATATGAAAAGCTATCGATATCACATGGCGGTTCAATTCATTGCAGATAATTTCCGCCGTCCCCTAACTTTAGAAGGGGTAGCGGAACGCGTACAGATCAGTTCAAGGCAGCTCCAGCGGATTTTCAAGGAAAAGGCGGATGTTTCGTTTAGCGAGTATTTGGAACAAGTTCGCCTCAAATTCGTATGCAGCGAGCTGCAGCAAACGACCTTGACACTGGAGAAAATAGCGGAGCGCAGCGGCTTTACGTCTAGCAATTACTTGCACTATGTCTTCAAAAAAGCGCATGGCACAACGCCAAACGCCTACCGTGAAAATAAACTGCTCCAACAAGTCAGCACCATGTAAAACCGCAAGAAATTCAAAGAAGCTCCAACGTGGAATCTACTGCGTTGGAGCTTCTTTTTTAATCAATAAGTATGGTTTAACAGGAAAAACTCCAGTTATTTTCGGGCTATGTCTGCAAATACAGCAGAAAGCCGAAATATAACTGGAGTTTTTTCCATTTTAAGTTCCTATTTTAGCTGAAAATCGAGAGTTTGACTGGACTTTAGAGACTGTCGATTAATGAATCGAGGCTTAATAAACATGCAACTTAGTGAATGTTAATAAAAATTGTTAGTTTCAGAGGAGGTTGTCTCTCCTTACAAAGGTACGGTCACATGCGTTTTCAAATAAAGGTGTGGCATAACGTTATTTGCTTCATATATATGTTCTGTGAAAATATAGCATTACGAAATAACGCTATTTCGACCAAATGGAGTGGAATTTATCCATTTAGAGTGAAATAACGCTATTCTATAACGTTATTCCCCCGTATTCTCTACTAAACTAATAAATAAGATGTTTTCATAACGCTATTTTGCAAACGAGGTTCATCTCTATGTCATGGAAGCGATAAGTTATCTCGAGTTGCAGAAGTTCCCGGTTGTTTCTCTCCATTTCAAATGTTTATAGGATATTCAGGATAAACAGTTAATCGACAGTCCCCTTTCTCCAGCTATTCCCCTGGAGGTAAGTCCTAGACATCGACTTCCAAGCTTTATTCAAAAAGCTTCCGCAGATTTTCCGTATAAGGCGCTTGAACGATTCCTTTTTCCGTGATAATCGCAGTCACATACTCATTGGGTGTTACGTCGAAAGCAGGATTAAATACTTTCACGCCAACAGGCGCCGTGCGTTTGCCAAAGCCTTGCGTGATCTCGTCCTCGTGGCGCTCCTCAATCGGGATATCGCCGCCAGTCGGCGTGTTCAAGTCGATCGTGGACAACGGACTTGCCACATAGAACGGGATGCCATGCGCCTTTGCCAGCACAGCAACGCTGTACGTGCCGATTTTGTTGGCGACATCGCCGTTAGCTGCCACGCGGTCCGTTCCGACGATGACCGCTTGAATCCAGCCCTTGGCCATGACCGCGCCGGCCATGTTGTCGCAGATAAGCGTGACGTCAACGCCCGCTTGCTGCAGTTCAAAGGCTGTCAGCCGCGCACCTTGCAGCACGGGGCGAGTTTCATCGGCGAACACTTTGATGTTCAGCCCTTGTTCCTTCGCCAAGTAGAACGGCGCTAGCGCCGTGCCGTACTTGGCTGTAGCCAAACCGCCGGCGTTGCAATGCGTCAGCACGCCAAACCCATCCTCGAACAGCGTGAGCGCATGTTCGCCAATACGGCGGTTGGTGTCTTCGTCCTCCGCCTGAATGACTTGCGCTTCTGTCAGAAGCGCAGCTTTGAAGGCATCCGGGCTCACGCCTTCGGCTGCCAAAGCACTTGCTCTCGCGCGCATGCGATCGAGTGCCCAGAACAAGTTCACCGCTGTCGGACGCGACGTCGCCAGATAGTCCGCTTGCTTCTGGACTTCCGCTAGAAGCCCATCAATCGCAGCATCCACGCCGCGGATGCCGAGGTACACCCCATACGCGGCGGCGATCCCGATCGCAGGTGCGCCGCGCACTTTTAAGTGCCGAATCGCTTCCCACACCTCAATTGGTGTCTCCAGCGGCAAATACACGATCTCCTCTGGAAGCAATCGTTGATCCAGCAAATCTAGCTGCTGACCATTCCAGCGCAAGGATTGTAGGGCACCTTGTACTTCTTCTGTTACGTTGTTCGTCGTTGTCATAGTACATAACCTCTTTCTGCTGCTCGTGTTGCAATGTTTATAAGTTCATCTATGGATGTTGCTTGACGGTTTGCTCGAATTGCAGCAGTTCCGATGGCTAGTGCCAATCGTTGTGCGCGTTCTCTGGCAGTAGCGTCTTCAATTTTATCGATATCTGCGACATGGGCAAGACCGACTACACGACGCACCATTTTGGCACCGGTGAATCCGACCGTATCACGAAGCAAGTTGGCAATGAAATAATCTTGGTAGCCTGGAGCAGCAAATACACGATCTACCCCTTGTTCGTTCCATAATGCACGGAAATTTTGTTCGAAATGCGTCCATACATCCTTCACCGTTTGCGTCAAATAAGCGCGGTAAGAGGAACGGCTTGCTGCATCTTTACTCCATCCTTCTTGGGCAGCAAAGTTAAGAAGGAGGTTTGCTAGAACAGCACCGATATCAAAGCCCATCGGGCCATAGTAAGCGAATTCTGGGTCAATCACTTTGGTTGAATCCGGTTTGATAAAAATACTGCCGGTATGCAAGTCACCATGCAGCAGGGCTTGTGCCGAAGTAAGGAACTTATTACGCAGAATCGCAACTTCGAAGTGAAGCTCGTTGTCTGCCCACAGCTGTTCCGCCGCATCGCGGATAGGCGCTTCAATATTGTTCGTTTCGGCATCGCGATACGGATCATCGAAAATCAAATCTTCTGTGATTTTGCATAGCTCTGGATTGATGAAGCGGCCTTGCTGAATCTTTTTCTCTTGTTGATTTTTGCCTAAATCCGAAGTGAAGAAAAGGGTGTGAGCCATGAAACGGCCGATATGCTCAGCAAACAGCGGGTATTGATTACCTTCGATCAACCCTCTGCGCATAATAACATGATCGCTTAAGTCTTCCATCACGGTGAGAGCAAGCTCAGCATCATAGGCATAAACATGAGGAACAAGGTCTGGAACAAGTCCTTCTTCAATAATTAACGCTTCGCTCTCAATACGCGCACGATCCAGCGTCAGTGGCCAAGATTCACCAACAACTTTGGCATAAGGGAGTGCTTGCTTCAAAATAATACTTTTTCCTGTAGCCGCTTCTGTTATGCGAAATACGAGGTTTAAATTCCCATCCCCAATTTCTTGGCTAGACAAATCAGCACCAGCTTGGAACAATTGCGGGATTTGGCGTGCATATTCAATGGCTTGTGCTTCCGATAACGGATGGTAAGTGGACATGGATGAACCTCCTAAAAGTTTTCGTCAGAAAACTGACTTCGTAAGCATCTTCCTAAGTGATTGGAATTAATTCCAACTAGTTTACTGAGTATTAATAAGTCTTTACCTAGTATAAGACAAAATGTTTCCGCATGAAATACACTTTTCAGAAATGTCGTTTATTTTACATAAAATCCCCCAAATAAACGTAAATTAGCGTGTACAAGGACAATTTTCAGGCAACATGAGGAGGATTTAGATGACGAGTACAACCTTAGTATCCACGCAATCGATTCAAGCTGTTCTCAATAAACAGATCGCCAATTGGAACTTACTGTTCGTAAAACTCCATAATTTTCATTGGTATGTAAAAGGAAATCAATTTTTCACACTCCATGTGAAATTCGAAGAACTTTATAATGAGGCTGCCCTTCATGTTGATGAACTGGCTGAACGATTACTAGCAATTGGCGGGCAGCCTGCCGCGACGATGAAAGCTTATTTAGAGGTATCTTCCTTGAAAGAAGCCTCAGGTACGGAGACCGCCACGAAAATGGTTGAAGCGATTGTTGAAGACTTCACCATTCTTACGCAAGAGTTAAAGGCAGGCATGCAGATCTGTGAAGAAGCCAGTGATGATACGACATCGGATATGCTGCTAGCGATTCAAACGTCCTTAGAAAAGCATCGCTGGATGCTGCAATCATTTCTTGGGTGAGATATTTACACAATCTTCATTACCTTCGAATATTCACCTAATGTAAGTCAGTTAATCTAGAGACTAATCAGGGTCAAAGGATGTGGAATGGATGAAATTCATATTTGCCGTGGCAGCCTGCATTCTTTTATTGCTTCTTGCCTATCAAGCAGATACGCCTGATCGCACCCAAGATCCCCATCCAATGAAACATAATCAAGAACAGTTTTCCCGAATGCAGCCTACGTATGATAAGGATTCAGCGAAATAAGGAGAAGGAATGGCCTGAATTTTGGGCTGTTCCTTTTTATTTTTCCTGTAAAATGTCAAATCCATTTGTTTTGCATACAAAGTTTATTTATAATAGATGGATTAATGAGGAGAACGAGGAGTGGGCGTTATGGGACAGGGGAAGGCGTTAAAGGAATGGGCGTCTGCGGTCAAAGCGTTAGAAGCTGGCTCGCAAATTTTTATTATGCGCAAGGGAGGTATTGTTGAAGAGACGAGAGATTTCCAGGTGGAATCGAATGATTTTTTTCTGTATCCAACCTACGAACACCAGAGGAAAGCATTGTTGAAAGAAGAGTTTCAGGGAATTATCGATGAAACTTTAGTGAATTGGAATGTGCAAGATACTCACGTGACGATCACTTCTTTTGCCCGCGTGGTTGAAGATATCGAAGTGAGCGATCAGGAAAAGCTGAATCTGCTGTATCCTTTTCACATTTGGACGGAAAATTTTACGGAAGAGCGTTTGAAGTGGAAACGTAAAAACCCCCTGCATATAATGATATTACGGGTCTATACGCTTCAACAGCCGCTTCAAATTGAGATCGAACAGGCCTACATTGGATGCAAGTCATGGATACAGCTTGGCGTTTCGGTTCCAGACGATTCTGAGATGACACCCGTGTTAAATGACGAACAATTTTTCGCACAAGTTGCTGAAATTAAACGTACTTTGGCGTAAAATTTACGTAGTAATTCACAAAACGCTCGCCTTTTTCAAGGGATTGCCCTTTCTTGATTTGTTACAGTAAGTTATAATAGAATTATTCTAATGAGAATCAGTGATAATCACTACACAAGATTGTCATCTATCAAGTACACTCAAACATTATGGAGGCTTAAAGAAAATGGCAAATTCATCAACATTTACAATAGACGGTCTGAAGGCGACCATCGAAGGAAAGGAAATTTTGAAAGGTCTTAGCCTAGAAATCAAAGGCGGCGAAATTCACGCGATCATGGGGCCGAACGGTACGGGTAAAAGTACATTGGCATCCGCGTTAATGGGTCACCCCAAATATGAAGTAACAGAGGGTTCTGTCACTTTGGATGGCGAAGATGTTCTTGAGATGGCGGTTGACGAAAGAGCACGCGCTGGTTTGTTCTTGGCAATGCAGTACCCAAGCGAAATCACTGGCGTAACGAATGCTGACTTCTTGCGCAGTGCTATGAACGTTCGCCGCGGTGAAGGTAACGAGATTTCCTTGATCAAATTCATTCGTCAAATGGAAGCAAAAATGAAGCAACTGGAAATGAACCCTGAGTTCATGCACCGTTACTTGAATGAAGGTTTCTCCGGCGGTGAGAAAAAGCGTAATGAGATTCTTCAAATGCTTTTGCTTGAGCCTAAATTCGTGATCCTTGATGAAATTGACTCCGGTCTAGATATCGATGCTTTGCGTATCGTAGCTGAAGGTGTTAATGCAATGCGCAGTGAAGAGCGTGGATTCTTGATCATTACGCATTACCAACGTTTGTTGAACTACGTGAAACCTGATTTTGTACATGTTATGATGCAAGGTCGTATCGTGAAATCCGGTGGTCCTGAGCTTGCTGAGCGTTTGGAAGCAGAAGGCTACGACTGGATTAAAGAAGAGCTGGGCATCGTTGACGAAACAGTGGGTCAAGATGAAGAAGAATTCAAAGTTCCAATGAACACGACTGGACCGAAGTACTAGGAGATGAGAAACTTTGATCTTCGGGTCAAAGATACTTATAAATGGAGGAAATCATGAGCACTAAAACAACACTTTCCATCGATACTAATGCTGTTACTGAGCTCTCCCGCAGCAAGCAAGAGCCGGAGTGGATGACAGCCCTTCGTGCTGAAGGCGTAGCATTAGCGAATTCGTTGGAATTACCTATACTAGAAAAAACAAGAATCGACCGTTGGAGCATTTCTGCTTACGGTTCCTATAAAGAGCAAGCCGCTTTGAATTCACTTGATGCGTTGCCTGAAGTGACCAAAGGCTTGACGAATTCCGAGAACCTGATCGTACAACGCAACTCCGGTATCGTGTACAATCAAGTGTCCGAAGAATTGAAAAAGCAAGGTGTTATTTTCACAGATTTAGAAACAGCGGTTCGTGAGCATGCTGACCTTGTAAAGCCTTATTTCATGAAAGCTGTTCAAGCGAATGAGAATCAGCTTACAGCGTTGCATGCAGCTTTGTGGAATGGCGGTATCTTCATCTATGTTCCGAAGAACGTAGTTGTAGACATCCCACTTCAAGCGTTGTTTGTAGCAGATGATGCAGAAGCTACATTTGCTCCGCATGTTCTGATTGTAGCTGAACAATTCAGCTCCGTGACGTATGTAGATAACTTCGTATCCTCCGTTGGCGGTGCAGCTCTTGTGCAAAACGGGATTGTTGAAGTATTTGCAAAACCAGGTTCACGCGTAAGTTATTCCTCCATCCACAGCTTGGAAGCATCCGTAACAGATCTTACGTATCGTCGTGCGGTCCTTGAAGATGATTCCCGTATTGGCTGGGTAGTTGGTGAATTGAACTATGGGAATTCGATGTCTGATACGACATCTATTCTCAAAGGTAAAGGTTCTGACTCCGATGCCAAAGTGATCTGTGTTGGTACACAAGAACAAAAACTTAATCTGACGACACGCGCTGTACATTGGGGCAAAGCGTCGACAAGCGATATGATTACGCGTGCAGTTATGCGTGATGGTTCTACAGCTATCATCAATGGAATTACGAAGATCGAAAAAGGCGCGCAAGGCTGTAATGGCCAACAGACAGAGAAAGTCTTGATGCTAAGCCCGAAAGCTCGTGGAGACGCGAATCCGATTCTTCTAATTGACGAAGATGATGTTAAAGCAGGTCATGCTGCGAGCGTTGGGCAAGTGAATGCAGAACAAGTTCACTACCTCATGTCCCGTGGTATTACGAAGGAAGAAGCTCAACGCTTAATCATTTACGGATTCTTGGCGCCAGTCGTTTCCGAAATTCCTGTTAAGAGCGTTGAAGAACAGCTGCAAAGCTTAGTGGAGAGGAAGCTAGGACAATGATACCTGCCGAGATACGTGAACTTTTTCCCATTCTGAAGCAAGAAGTGAACGGTCATCCTCTGGTTTACTTGGATAGTGCTGCTACTTCCCAGAAGCCTATTCAGGTGATTGAGGCACTGAAGCATTACTACGAGTGGGATAATGCGAACGTTCATCGCGGGGTTCATACCCTTGGTTCCCGAGCAACGGATGCGTACGAAGGAGCTAGAGCCAAAGTGGCTAAGTTCATCGGCGCAGCCAGCGAACAAGAAATTATTTTTACTAGAGGCACGACAACTGCAATTAATATCGTGGCAGCTAGTTTTGCTGAGTCAGTGCTACGTGAGGGCGATGAAATCGTCCTTACACCGATGGAGCATCACAGTAATCTGATCCCTTGGCAGCAAGCAGCTAAGAAATCAGGGGCTACTTTAAAATATATCCCGTTGCAGGCTGATGGATCAATCTCCTTAGCAGATGTTGAGAATACCATTACCGATCGTACGAAGATCGTGTCGATTGTATATGTATCCAATGTGTTAGGCGTAATCAACCCGATCAAAGAAATTGCAGCTATTGCCCACAAGCATGGCGCTAAAATCATGGTCGATGGTGCACAAAGCACGCCGCATATGAAGGTAGATGTGCAAGATTTGGATTGTGACTTTTATGCCTTGTCCGGGCATAAGATGTGTGGTCCAACCGGAATCGGGGCATTGTATGGGAAGAAGTCTTTGCTAAATAACATGGAACCTGTAGAGTTTGGCGGCGAAATGATCGATCATGTTGATCTTTACGAGTCGACTTGGAAGGAACTTCCGTGGAAATTTGAAGGCGGAACGCCTATGATTGCAGGAGCAGTAGGTCTTGGCGCAGCGATCGACTTCTTAACTGAGGTTGGGATGGATAATATATATAAACATGATGTTCAACTGACGAATTATGCTTTGGATCGTATGATGCAGATTCCTGATTTAGCTGTTTACGGACCTACAACGAATCGTGCAGGTCTTGTAACTTTCAATCTTGGAGATGTTCATCCGCATGACGTGGCAACCGTTTTAGATTCCATGGGCATTGCTGTCCGTGCTGGTCACCACTGCTGCCAACCGCTTATGAGATGGTTAGAACAAAGCAGCACCGCTCGTGCTAGCTTTTATCTATATAATACGGAAGATGATGTAGACCGTCTTGTGACGGCTTTACTGAAAACAAAGGAGTACTTCGGCGATGCAATTGGATGATTTATACCGTAGAGTAATTATGGATCACTATAAAACTCCTCGCAACCGTGGAAAATTTGAGTCCGGCGAGTCCGTTACGATTGATCTTAACAACCCAACCTGTGGTGATAAAATCTCACTACAGATGCAAGTTGAAGAGGGTATCGTGAAAATGGCGAAATTCACAGGTGAAGGCTGCTC
The DNA here is from genome assembly GCF_059692055.1 of Paenibacillus sp. J31R109. Taxonomy (NCBI): domain Bacteria; kingdom Bacillati; phylum Bacillota; class Bacilli; order Caryophanales; family Paenibacillaceae; genus Paenibacillus; species Paenibacillus sp. J31R109. Next base: position 135,759 of record NZ_JCAUAR010000007.1, read on the forward strand.
GATTAGCTTATCCTCTGCATCGATGATGACGGATGCTGTCAAAGGCAAAACAATCGAAGAAGCACTGAAGATGGCTGATGATTTCTCAGGCCTCATGAAGGGCGAATCCGTAGATTTTGAATATGAAGACATTGAGGCTCTGTCGGGCGTTAATAAATTCCCAGCGAGGATTAAATGCGCAACTCTGGCGTGGAACGCATTACGCAAAGGGATTGAACATTCTCATAAGACCGATAACTAACGCATTTGCGATAGAATAGGTTAACTATATGTATATGCAAGTAAGAGAACGTTAAGGAGGAATCAACCATGGCTAAACAAATGCCAGATTTAGAGGATTACAAATATGGTTTTAGAGACGAGCACAAATCCATTTTCCAATCCGGTAAAGGTTTGACTCGTGAAATCGTTGAAGAAATCTCAAGAATTAAAGGCGAACCAGAATGGATGTTGGAGTTCCGTCTGAAATCACTTGAACAATTCTTCAAAATGCCGATGCCGCGTTGGGGCGGAAACATGGATGACCTGGATTTTGATGATATCCAGTACTATGTTCGTCCATCCGAGAAGCAAGGTAAAACGTGGGAAGAAGTTCCTACAGAAATTAAAGAAACATTCGACAAGCTTGGTATCCCTGAAGCAGAGCAAAAGTTCCTTGCTGGTGTGTCTGCTCAGTATGAGTCAGAGGTTGTTTACCACAGCATGCAAAAAGAGCTCGAAGATCAAGGTGTTATCTTTACAGATACAGACACAGCTCTTCGTGAATACCCAGAATTGTTCAGACAATATTTCGGAACGATCATTCCGCCAGCTGACAACAAATTTGCTGCATTAAACAGTGCAGTTTGGTCCGGTGGATCTTTCATCTACGTACCAAAAGGCGTTAAATGTGAAGTGCCTTTGCAGGCTTACTTCCGTATTAACTCCGAGAACATGGGGCAATTCGAGCGTACGTTGATCATCACCGACGAAGACAGCTTCGTGCACTACGTTGAGGGCTGTACAGCTCCAATCTACAGCACGAACTCCCTTCATAGTGCGGTTGTTGAGATCGTATGTCTAAAAAATTCCCGTGCTCGTTACACAACGATCCAAAACTGGGCACCTAACATCTACAACCTCGTTACCAAACGTGCGGTTGCAGAAGAAGGAGCTACGATGGAGTGGGTTGATGGTAACATCGGTTCCAAGCTGACAATGAAGTACCCAGCAGTTGTTCTTAAAGGCCGCGGCGCTAAAGGGATGGTTCTTTCCATCGCTGTTGCAGGCAAAGGTCAACATCAAGATGCGGGCGCGAAAATGACACATTTGGCTCCAGATACAACGTCGACAATCGTATCCAAATCGATTTCCAAGCATGGTGGTAAAGTAACGTACCGTGGTTTGGCTTCCTTCGGACGCAACTCCCAAGGCTCCAAAGCTAACATCAAATGCGATACGTTGATCTTGGATAACGAGTCTACTTCGGATACAATTCCATACAATGAAATCTTGAACGATAACATTACGCTAGAGCATGAAGCGACAGTATCCAAGGTATCTGAGGATCAATTGTTCTACCTCATGAGCCGTGGTCTTACGGAAGCAGAAGCGACGCAAATGATCGTTATGGGCTTCATCGAACCGTTTACCAAAGAACTTCCAATGGAATATGCCGTAGAAATGAACCGTCTCATCAAGTTCGAGATGGAAGGCTCTATTGGTTAATCCTCTTTATAAGTCAAAAAGCGTGCCCGAGAACATTCTCAGGCACGCTTTTTATTTACCCATTAATCCGCTTCCGATTTTGTGTCGCGGCTGACTGGAGAGCCACATACAACGATTGGATATTGAATTTTTTCTTGAATTCAAAGCGGTATGCAGCAGTTGTTATGTTATTCGCTTTGTAATAGGGAGACGTTATGTAGTGGATGATTAACTCGCTATCATCGAATCCTGTGCCGCCAGATTCCATGGATACTTCGTAAATGGCATCCAGATCGATGGTGGAAACTTTGGTCTTCTTGCCTGTAACCCCTTGGTGATCAATTAAAATGATGCGCTCATCGGTGATTACGAATGAATCCCGTACTAACTTAAAGCCTGTAGAAATGACTTCATTCGGCATCAAATAAGCGCCATATTGCTTGGTGAGATCCTCAACCGAAACTTCTGATAAATTTCCAAGTAATCCACTGAAAATACCCATTAATCATCACTCCTCCTTGAACAAATATATGTGTAGATTCTACAAATATACGGTGCATCCCATTTTCAATGGGAAGGCACTTCCAACATAAGCCAACTCAGATTGAACGAAGGAATTGCATATTTGTCTGCCACTTGTCTCACTCTATAAAGGATAAGAAATGTGTCCCTGAAGGAGAGAGAAATTCATGTGGAGTAAGCTAAAGACACCAGCCATAGGGAGTATGGTCGTCATGCTGGCGATTTCGACAGCAGCTTGTGGGAAGGATACTGGGCGTCCCCAGAATGTATCACCATCGCAAAGTCCATCTGTAACTGGATCAGGTAATTCGATTACGAAGAGTTTATCTCAAGCGGGTAATAATGTTATTGGACTTGCAAGTAACGATGCGATTCTCCCCATGAAACAAATCGGGAGCGTAAACTACGTATCTGCGCAAGACCTTATCAAAACACTGAACTTTCAATCGGAATGGGAAGATAACCAAGGTAGGCTAATTATAGGTGATAATGATGCCAATTTCGAATTGATTATGAACTCGAATAAGGCCGTTAAGGACGGGACAGATATTCAACTTAGCCAGCCTGTTGTGAAAGAAGGGACCACAGCTTATTTGCCTGTTTCAGATTTAGCTGATCTGTTTCAAGATGATATGTCTTATGAAGTTAAGACGAATGAGGTCGTTATTCACGCTTCACCTATTGCAATTATTGAGCATGAAGATGATCCTGCTAGCGCGAATGACAACTCGCCGGAGCTAAATTTCGGTGATGATCCGACCGATCCATTCAAAGGGGATGAGGCTGAGGCCAATCCCGCATGGATTCCAAATCAAACGAATGCAGATTTACAAGTGTTACAAGCTTGGTCGGCCAGTAATCCAGGTGAGGTCATGCCTGTTCTGAAAAATATCGATATCAATGCCCTGATTAATAAAGGGAAAAACTATTTAGGGGTAAAATATAAATTTGGAACAGGTGCCTATCCGAAAACGGGGCGTTTCGACTGCTCCACCTTTACCCAATATATTTTTGGGAAATATAATGTCAAGCTGCCACGCGTGGCACGTCAACAAGGTGCTAAAGGCAACTTGATCTCACGCAAATCTCTGCGTAAAGGGGATTTGATGTTCTTTTATGTGCCAGGACGCTTCAAATCCAATAGAACAGTTGGCCACGTAGGCATTTACATTGGCAATATGAAGATGCTTCATGCTTCTCCAGAGCCTAAAAATGGCGTGCAAATTACGAATATTAATAAAGCGTATTGGAAAAAAACATTTCTAAAAGCAAAACGTATTGCCTATTAATGGAAGTAGTGATAAAGGTCTATCCCATGGATAGGCCTTTATTTTTGTTAATTTTGAAACAAATGAATGCTTTATGCGTTTAATTGTGTATGAAGTTTTTTTGTGGAGGAGGCATGACTGGATGACAATTGTACTTTATGAAAAATTGCTCGAGGGGCAACTGCTCCGACTTGGCGAACGTACATGGGATGATAAGCTGATTCAAGCCTTAAATGTGGCTAACTTTATCCTCGTTGGTGGGAAGGAATACGAAATGATTGAGGGGCGATTGAATTTAGATCTCAACGTGTTTGAATTGCTTCTCGTAGCTGCCAGCTCAGAAGGGGGAGGGAGCAAGGAGTGAAGAGACCGCTTAAAGTACTATCGGCTTCGCTTAGTCTGATTCTGTTGGGGCAAATGATGCTAGGTGCTGCTCAGGCTGCGGAGACGCCAAGTCCGAATGCAGGTTCAGCCAAATTAGTGGAATGGTCAAATGAGGATGTCAAAGCTTATTATGATCCGCAGGTCGATTGGAGCTTACCTATCCCACCGGATAAGAATGTAGCTTCACCCTCACCATCCCCTACTCCGAGTGCAGGGGGCAGCACGGCACCTATTATTGTGAATCAAGTGTCAGGCGGTGGTTTCGGCTGGGATGATTTATTGCTGTATCATCTCATTTTCAATACGGTAAGTCCTTATTCATCTAGCAATTGGGGGAGTAAGCACCGCTCATATTATTATCGTTCAAATACACCTTATGTGAATAAAACCTATCAGCCAAGCTCGTTTACGAATCGTTCGACAACGAAGACACCAACGACCTCAAGCGGAAGCGGAACCTTTACGACGAATAAAGCGTCAACGCCAGCCAAATCGGGCACGTCCAGTTCTTCTGTTGGCAGTTCAAACTCGAGCGGTAGCACTTCATCCAGCGGTTCCAAGTCGACTTCAACCTCTTCGGGCAGCATAGGCGGCAAATCAAGTGGTTTTAGTTCCTCCTCCAGCTCAAGCTCAGGGGGTTAATCGCATGGTGTTTGAAGTTATCGGAACAGCTGCCCCCGACCGAGATTCACGTGTTCAGCAATTAGCTGAACTAGGGTTCACGTGGGCCAATTTGGAAGATGAAAACTACTGGATTGATCAACTTGTTAGTATGCCGAACGAAGTGTACCAGGAACTTATACACGCAGCAGCAGGGCTGTGGAAGGTGTTTGATAAAGCGGCTCGTTTCGTTCACGGGAATAGGGAGCTATATGCAAGCTTATCGATCCCGGAAGTACTATGGGATGGCTTAGATCGACTTGAGATGAACGATGAAGGCGTTATAAGCCGTTATGCCAGATTTGATTTCACTGTTGATCAGGCAGGCAACATCAAACTTTTGGAACTAAACGCAGATACACCTACAGGCTATGTCGAAGCAGCCATTGCGACTCCTTGGCTCTGTGAGCAATATGGTTTGGAATCACCAAATGGGCAGATGAAAGAGCTTGTTAGAGCGGCATGGGAAATTGAAGCGCCTGAATACGCAGCGTGTATCGCTTACGGCAAACATGCAGAAGACACCGGCACGATCGATGCACTTGTCGCACACAGCGAAAGAAAGATGACGTGTGTGGATTGTTTGGATCTATGGATTGATGAAGGTGTCGTCAAGGTGGGTACGGATCAAATCATTCAGCGTATGTTTGCCTTATATCCGAAGGAATGGATGGGGGTAGACGATGGCGGAGAAGCGCTGTCGTATGCGATTGAAGAACAATTCGTACATTTGTTTAATTCCTTGCATGCAGTGATTCTGCAATCCAAAGGTTTACAGGCGATTATCTGGGATCTCCATTCAAATCATTCGGACTTATTTACCCTAGAGGAGCACGCAATTATAAAAACCTACATGCTGCCCACGTACATGGAGCCGGTTCTTGAAGGTCATTATGTGTCCAAATCGATGTTTGGTCGCGAAGGCGGCTCTGTCGAGCTATATAATGAGCAGGGTAAGCTGGAGTTCAAGGATGAGGTAGGCTTTGACACCAGTGTGTTTTTTAAACGTGTGTATCAACAACGGGCTGATTTGCCGCGGCTATCCTTCCAGCATGGCCATGGGTATTTATTGACCGGTTTATTTGTGTTAAATGGTACGCCATGCGGGCTTCTCGGTAGGGCTGGCGGGATTATAACAGGAAATGCAAGTCAATTTGTGGCGATTGGAGTGAAAGCGCCTTGAAACAAGGAAGATTTATGTTATTGGCAGTAGGATTTATCGGCATTATTGTGATCATCTGGATCATTAGCACGGCATTTGATAAGAAGCCATCTGTTCTTAGCCAATCTACATCAGGCAATCAAGTATCAAACACCAGCAATGGAACAATCAATACAAACAATGGTGAAGTACCTTGGGACTACCAGGTCCAGCAAGTCAAGGTTGGTGATCTAATTGATGGTGATATGGTATTGCTGCCGAACAATGAACGGATTTCTAATGACCAAAATTTCGCAACTGGGGATACCATTTGGGTGTTGAGTTTCATGCAAGCATCGATGAAAGCAGATAGTCAGGGGAAGAATGAGGTTACTTTGTCACAATGGAAGCCTCTAAAGTCTTTTAAAACAAAAGAAGAGGCAGATAAAGATTTGGCGGAGTTGAAAGTAGAGATCAAAACGGATGTAAGTTTGGTTGGGGTTTATAAAACAGAGCTGGATAGCAAATTTAGGTACTTTGCTGTGGTTGAACTTCCAACGGGACAGAAGGTTAAACAGCCGATTCCAGAAGATCGGTATACAACTTTTAAAGATAAAAAAGAAGTTAGCGTTGTTCTAGAAGAAGTACATGATTATACAAATTTTGATCAATCTATGGCTAAATTTCGGGGGTGGGCAGAGTGATCGCAGTGGATCTTATTATTAGTTTATTTGTCATTGTCCTATTACAGTTTGCAGGTATGTACATCTTTAGTTTAATGACACCTTATCGGGATATGGAAGAAGTAAACAACGGCAATATGGCCGTAGGGATTACCATGGGAGGTAAGTTCGTGGCCACTGCTATTATTTTGGGCATAGCTGCCTATACGAACTCCTCCATTTGGCATATGAGCTTGTGGTTTGCGGTTGGTTATGTATGTTTAATTGCTTCCTATTGGGTTTTCGATTGGTTAACCCCAGGCTTGAAGCTATCAGACCAGTTAAAGCAAGGTAACGTAGCGGTTGGTACCCTGCTTGCTTCTGTGTATATTGGTATTGCGATTTCGGTAAGCAGTTTAATTATTTAAATGACGGAAGTCTTAGATCGCAATTTTGGTAATTTCAACATCCCCAAGCTGCGATAAATCTAAGAACTGATTGTCAATGTTGATGAGCGGTCGGAAGAAATCAGTAGGGTTCGTCATGATGATCGTTCCTTCACGTCCGTCGCTCAAAGACACTTTTTTGCCAATAAAGTTTGGAATCATGTTGCGAATGAAAACTTGCGTGATTTTGGGGTCCAGTTCACCAAAGCTCATGCGATGTAGCTCTTTCAATACAAACAAAAGATCACGTCGCTGTTGATAGACCCTGCTGGATATCATGGCACTGTAGACATCAGCAACTGCGACAATACGCGAATAAGAATGGATGTCCGTCCCAACCTTTCGCAATGGATAACCAGTGCCGTCCATACGCTCATGATGCTGTAGGGCAACGAGAGCGAGCGTTTCATCCTTTATCGATTTGCGAATGATATCATAACCATGAATCGTATGCTTCTGAACTTCCTCGAACTCTTCCTTCGTCAGCTTGCCCGGTTTATTCAGAATATCGAGATGAATTCTACATTTCCCAACGTCATGTAAATACCCTGCTTTTCCAATAATCAAAGCTTCTTTTTCGGATTTATTCATCCACTTGGCAATATAATAAGACAACATACCAACTTGGACGCTATGTTGAAGAGTATAATCATCTTGACTATGTAACGAAAGAAGTAAAGAAACCACATCTTTCTCGTCTTGAATGCTCTCGATCAGAGGATTGAAAGCGGATTCTACAGCATCATTGCGAAGAGAACCCCCATCTTGTAAAGTTTCAAATATTTCTTTGATGCCCTGACTTGCGTTATTAAATGAGGTAACCTGTAGCGTATTCGCTTGTCTGGTTGGGGTTTCCTCGACGACGGTCTCAATTTCACTGGTTCTTGGAGCTATATCTACATAATCCACACTGTGGCGATTGAGCATCGAAATGTCTCCAGCATCAAGAATCGTCCCAGACGATAGAAGATGTAGACCTACTGCATTGTAGGAATCGGAAATTAATTTGTCACCAACGATTAGTTGAAGCACATGTACGCGCATAGAAGCTCCTCTCCAAGTCCTAGTATCTGGTAGGTATATTGTTATACTACATCCCAATATAACGACTGTAAAGACTTTTGGCCTGAATTAAATCTTCAGTCCCCTGAATGAGAACACGACCGCCAGGGAATAGGATAATTTGGATATCTTCAGAAGCGTAAAACTTCAACAAAAATCGGTTTTTCTCAACGAGGCCAAGGGGTTTCAGGCGCTCCTCCCAATATTCCAATGGTTGCGTGCTAGGAATAACTGGATGAATTTGAACCGAGTTGCGTCCACATAAGGATTGAATCGTATCGCTTTCGATATGGGCATCTAAGTACTCATATTGCTTCAGCCCACAAGCGGGACAATCCGACTTCTTAGCCCCAGATACCCGAATTGCTGAATTTTGATTGAACCATAAGTCCCATTGCTGCATGCTGAGATTGAGCTGATCTGTAGCTCCAACTAGCAGTTTGAGTGCCTCAGTGGCTTGAAATGAAGCAACAACATGGATAATTCCTCCTATGACTCCGGCTGTGTCACACGTATCTGTAGTACCTGCAGCTGGTGCTTGTGGGAAAAGACAACGTAAGCATGGCGTTTGTTCTGGAATTATCGTTAGTGAGACACCTCTGGAGGCGACGGCACCGCCATAAATCCATGGAATGCCCAATTTCATGCTGATATCGTTGAGCAGGAAACGAACGGCAAAATTATCGGTACCATCGAGAATCACATCGACATCATGAAGCAATTGTTCGGCATTCGTAACGTTAAGATCGCAAACATGCGGATCAATAACGACAGCGGAGTTCACTACCTGCAGACGCTTGGCTGCGGCAATAGACTTTGGAACCGTAGCGGAAGCATCTTCTTCATCGTATAGCATTTGTCTTTGCAGATTGCTCTTGTCAACAAAATCACGATCAATGATACGAACATAGCCAACACCTGCACGTACCATATGATTAGCTAGAACAGTACCAAGAGCACCCATACCAACAATGGCAACACGGCCTTGGCCAAGCTTACGCTGACCCTCCATGCCAATAGGGGGGAAGAGAATTTGTCTGGAGTAACGCGGGTCAACATCTGAAGCGAATTCTGTATGTAAATGTGGTTCCAAGAAAAGTCATCTCCGATCAAATCAGTTTTCTGCGTTCGGTATTTGAAGAGGGTTCCAAGGTCCTGTTTGATTCCCTTTCCATTCGGACCCATCTTCCCATATTTCTTTTTTCCAAATAGGGACGATTTGTTTCAAGCGCTCAATGGCGTAGCGGCTTGCTTCATAACAATCCGCACGGTGTGGAGAAGATACCGCGATCACGACACTTGCCTCTGCAATCGCAACTTTACCTAAACGATGTGTGATGGCACACAGGGTACCTGGCCACTTGGCATCAATTTCCTCTCCGATGCTCGCCATCGTTTTTAAAGCCATCGGAATGTAAGCTTCATACTCCAAAAGGACAGTTCGTTGTCCAAACGTCATTTCACGGGTTGTGCCAATGAAGGCAAGGGAAGCACCGTGATTCGGATGATTCACCTTGGATGTCACCGATACAACATCAATCGTTGAGTCGGTGATTTCATACAGCGAAGGCTGTCCGCCGGAAACAGGCGGGATGAGAGCGAGCTCATCGGACGCAGAAACGGTCTCTTGATCGCTGGCGTAAGCTTGATTTTTGGCAAAAAAGCATATAGGAAGCTGCGCCGAGGCCGCAGGATAGTCAGTCATGATTTTATCCTTCAATTGTGCGATGGTGATGGCGTCTTGTTCAATGGGAATGGTCAAAACCGAAGTCCCGAACAGGTCAGCGAGACCTGCGAAAAGTTGGATGTGTAGGTTCAATTTGTTTCTCCTAGCGATAGATGTTAGAATCCCTTACAGCATATCATATTTTGCCCTGAAAATGGTATAATGGAGTGATCCTTGGGCAGGAAATGCCCTGGATAAAGGGAAGGAGATTTCGGCATGCAAGCTGACTTACACATAGTAGTGACTGACATACATAGGAAGAATGAGACTTTTACCGTTGATGAAATGGTGGCTTTGGCGGATCAGCGATTCCCTATTCAAGAGCGTGTACCGTCGGTAGATGGGGCGGCATTTGATCTTAAATCTTGGTATCGAAGTTGGCAAAGCCAGAGGCAAGAGAACGGGGCAGAGGAGCCAACCCACGTCAGGGTGGAAGCTGTAGATGAATTTCAGGCGTTGATTCCGTGGAATCAAGTGGATCAAGCTGCATTTCTGTATGAACAAGAGGGTCTTCCGCTCAAGAAAGGGTATCCTATTCGCTTGTACGTGCCGGATGGCAGCAGTGAATGTCTCAATGTAAAAAGTATTGTTAAAGTGTGGTTTCTGAACGAACCAGCCTTAGGCAATGAGGCCACATATGGGTTTAAGAACAAGGTAACTTTGGATGAGCTCAAATTCAAGAAATGAGCAAGCAGAAACTTGCATAATATATAGACATGCTAGGAACTAGTTGACCACGAAGAGAGGTGAACGGGATGTCGGCGCCTTTGCAACGACTTGTCATTTTACATACGAACGATATTCACAGTCATTTTGAACAGATGCCCAAAATTAGTGCCTATTTTGATCGAGTCCGCCGCCTTTGGCCCCCTGATCAGGTACTGACACTTGATATTGGCGACCATATGGATCGGATGTTTCCAGAGACCGAAGGAACCAATGCCATCGCCAATTTGGAAATCATGAATGCCACAGGCTATGAGGCTATGGTTCTGGGTAATAATGAAGGACTTACTTTCACACCGGATTGGCTGCGATCTGTTGTGCTAGAACATGCGCAATTCCCGATTATTGGCAGCAATATTACGGAAATAGCGACTAAGACGACGCCGGATTGGATGCTGCCGTCGCTGATCGTCGAGAAGTCATGCCTCCGGATCGGCTTGATCGGGGTAACAGCGGCTTATCAGGCTTATTATGAGCTGCTAGGTTGGGATGTAGCGGATCCTATGAAGGCTGTGAGCGCCCACGTAAGCCATCTTCGCCCTAAGGTGGACATTCTGATCGTTATGTCGCACCTAGGCCTGAGAACGGATCAGCGGATGGCTGAGGAGCTGGAAGGCATCGATGTCATCCTCGGCGGACATACCCATCATCTTCTTGAGGAGCCGCTCTTGCTCGGCGGCACTTATATTTGTGCGGCCGGCAAGTTCGGTCAATACGCCGGCCACATCGAACTTGCCTACGACCCGGCGCAGCGCCGGATCGTAGAACTGCAGGGCCGCGTCGTCCCGATGACCGACGCGAGTGAAGAAGACAGCAGCGTCATCACGCTGCTGGAGCACTACCGCATCGCCAGCAGCGCCTCGCTGGCGGCGGAGGTAGCGCAGCTGCGGCAGCCGCTGCGCCTGGATTGGTACGGCGAATCCCCGCTCGGCAACTTGCTTGCCGCGGGTATTCGCCGTTGGACCAGCGCCGACATCGGGCTGGTCAATAGCGGGCAGCTCCTTCAGGGACTGAAGGAGGGGAGCTTGACGCGGGGCCGGCTGCTGGAAATCTGCCCCGGCCCGATCAATCCCTGCCGCATGGAGCTCAGCGGCGCGGATATTCGTCAAGCGCTCGAAGAGTCGCTGCTTGACGAATTCATGGAGAAGCCGATACGCGGCTACGGCTTCCGGGGGGAGGTGCTCGGCGTACTCTGTGTGGACGGGATGACTGTCCACGTGGATGCCACGAGACCCCCGAACGAGCGCATCCTCGCCGTCTATGTTGGCGAGGAACTGTTAGACCCGGAACGATCCTACCTCGTAGGTACGATCGATATGTTTACGTTCGGCTCTGGCTATTTATCCCTGAGCCGCGGCAAGCAGATCGTTTACATGCTGCCAGAATTTATCCGTGATGTGCTGGCGGATCAACTGCAGAATGAGACTGCGATAGCAAGCAGCCATCAGCTTCGATTCATAGATGTTGTCAGACCTACTCACAAACAGGTAGAATAGGAACTTGGAGCAAGATTTCTGATCGTTATCAGATTATAGGGGGCTATTATGCATACAATTTTTGAGGCGATCATTATTGGGATCGTTGAAGGCTTAACTGAGTTTTTACCCGTATCCTCAACAGGGCATATGATTTTAACTGAAAGTTTGTTACACATTGACATGGAGAATGACCCGGTGATGAATACGTTCAATTTTGTCATTCAATTGGGCGCTATTCTAGCCGTTGTACTTATCTATTGGAAGAGAATCCTTTCTTTATTTGGATTAGTAAAACGCAAGAGTGAAAGTAAAACAGGGAAAAAGCTAAATTTATTTCACATTTTAATTGGTATCGTGCCTGCCGGGATCGTCGGCGTACTTTTTAATGATATTGTGGATGAAAAGCTCTTCAACACGACAACCGTGTTAGTTGGACTCGTGCTTGGCGGTATTCTGTTGATCATTGCTGAGAAGAAGAAGGAACAGCCCACAACGATGGTGTTGGATGACTTGACGTATCGTCAAGCTTTTGCCATCGGTTTATGGCAGCTCGTTTCCATCTGGCCAGGGTTCTCAAGATCGGGTTCCACGATCGCAGGGGGAATGCTGTCTGGCGTAAGCCGTGCGGCTTCTGCTGACTTTACTTTCATCATGGCGATTCCGATTATGTTCGGAGCTTCCGGGGTCTACTTTTTGAAAAACTATGATGCGCTCTCGTCCGATGATTTGGCCTTTTTTATCGTTGGATTCCTAGTGGCTTTCGTTGTTGCCCTGCTGGCTGTCGTAACATTCATTAAACTTGTTCAGAAAATGAAGTTAACGTATTTTGCTTATTATCGTTTTGCGATTGCGATTATTTTCGCACTTTACATGTTTCTTAAGTAAAATAAGGCGTAAGACTAGCGAATCGCGTCGAAAGACGCGGTTTTTTGTATTGAACTTTTCCCGGAAATCTATTACATTTAGATAGAACGTAATGCTCACCTAGGCGGGGGTCCTGAAATGCTGTTTATGCCGATCAACATGTGTCAGCCTGGAATGAGGTTGGCCAAGAATATATACAACGATGATGGTATGGTCCTGCTGGCTGTGAATGTTGAGCTTACACAGAGACTCCTTGATCGCCTGTTTAGTTATGGAATCGATTATATCTACATAGAAGACGCTAGAACGGATGACATCATTCAAGAAGATATCATTCAAGACGAAACAAGAAGCAGAGCGGTTACGGAAATTCGGAACACCTTCAAGAAGGTCATGGAGGACTCGAATAAACGCGGAGCTGTTAATTATTATAATATTGGCCGTAATTTTCGCGATGTGATGAAGATGATTATTGATGATCTCAGTGCTCATGAAGGAGCCATGGTGATGCTCAATAATATGAACGTCAAAGATAATTACTTATTCCAGCACTCCGTGAATGTAAGTATATACGCAATTATGCTTGGTATTAGTTATGGATATAGCAGGGAAAAGCTAGAAACGCTTGGTTTGGGTGCATTGTTGCATGATATTGGGAAGACCAAAGTCCCATTAGGCATTCTACGAAAGCCTTCTCAGCTAACTCCTGAAGAGTTTCAAGAGATGAAAAATCATACAACCTATGGTTTTAATCTATTGAAGGATGAGCCGAACATCCCATTACTTTCTGCCCATTGTGCCTTGCAGCATCATGAACGAATTAATGGCAGCGGATATCCACGCGGGATTCAAGGGAATGAAATTAATGAGTTCGCCAGATGGATTGGACTTGTTGATTCCTATGATGCCATGACAACTACGCGGGTATATCGAAGACCGCTATTACCGCATGAAGCGATGGAGCAGTTATTTGCAGGCTCTGGCACCATGTATGATCAAAGTCAGATTGCCCTGTTCAGGGACAAAATCGCCATTTACCCATTAGGGATAACGGTACGTCTAAATACAGGGGAATACGGAATTGTATCGAAGTTGAACATGGCAGTACCGCACAGACCGACGATACGCGTGCTTCAAAATGAGGCAGGTACGGTGTTGAAGGAACCTTATGAAGTTGATCTTTCAAGCAAGCTGTCGATATTAATTTCCGAAATTGGGGAAATTAAAGTGAATGATTTACAGCTTGATGCAACTATGCCAACCATTCTTTAGAATAAACATAGCACTTATTGAATGAAGAACCTGGGAAACCAGGTTCTTTTTGTAGATCAAGGAGGATGCATGATGCGGGAGACCATGGAACAAGGGAAGTTTTGGAAATGGGGGTACGCCATGTTTCGGTTCCGCTGGCTGGTGCTGGCGATTGGAATCAGCTTAATGCTCATCTTTGCTGTGTTCGCGCAGAAAACGCCGGGGATGCTGAAAGATAACGGGTTTACACCGAAAGGGAGTGAATCGGATCAGGGCTTGATTCAGATGAGGGACGAGCTGGGTGTGCCGCGAACACAGTTGAGTTTGGTGTATACAGGGCATAATGGGCTCCATTTAACGGAAAAAGCGCAGCAAGATGCCATCATGGCATCACTAACGAAGCTGAAAGAACTGCCTTATGTGGAGGACGTGAAATTTGTAACTACGCCACGTAACGAGGGGCATCTGGACGTTCAAGCAGTGAACGTATCGCTCGAGTTGGATACAGATCCTGCCCTAGAGAAATTCCCAGAGCTTAAGTCACTCGTACATCCACCGGATGGCATGGACGTGTATGTAACCGGAGGACCGGCGATTCTATATGACATGCAGGTGGCCAGCAAACATGATATTGCCAAATCAGAAGCAATCGGTTTACCCATTGCGCTCCTTGTTTTGCTCGTCGTCTTCGGTACATTCGTTGCTGCGCTCCTGCCGATGATCGTAGGAATCATGAGTGTGACTCTTACGCTTGGAGTGACCTATTTCATCGCACAACATCAGTCTTTATCCAATTTTTTGCCCAATATGGTGACGATGCTGGGACTTGCTGTCGGCATTGATTATGCACTCTTTCTGGTCAGCCGCTTTCGTGAAGAGCTTAAGGTTCAAAGTAGTGTAGCTGCTGCCGTGGCCATGACGTGTCAAACGGCGGGAAGATCGATTTTCTTTTCGGGCATCGCTGTACTCATTGGGTTATTGGGTATGCTGTTTGTCGATTTAACGTTCTTCAGATCCCTATGTCTCGGAGGAGTCATCGTTGTTTCGATTTCCGCGGTTGTAGCCAATACGGTGCTGTTAGCACTCCTAGGTATTTTGGGACATCGAATTAACTCCCTGCAAGTCGTTCCTAAGCGATTTCGTAAACAAGAAGCCTCGAAGTTCTGGGAGAAAATTGCTTACGCAGTGATGAAGCGTCCAGTCGTATTGGTCGTTCTTGTTGGTGGTATATTGATCTACAGTATGACACCCATTGGACAAATGAAATTAGGCGTCCCTAATGCTGAGGTGCTTCCTCCAAGTTATGAATCCCGCTATGGTGCGGAACTGTTGAAAACGGCCTATGATCCTCGCATGACAGGACCGATTCAGGTTGTGATCCATACGAAGGAAGAGATATGGTCATCAGCTTCGATTGGGGAGATTCATGCTTACGGGGATCGCGTCAAAGCTGTGGCTGGTGTTAAAGAAGTACAGAGCTATTTAAGTGTATTAGGGACACATACGGATACAGAACTTGCTGGTATGTTTACGAAATCAGAGGTTAAAAAGCAAATAGAGGACGCGCAATTAGCGAAAGGCCATACGGCTTTAATGGTTGTTGTTCCTGAAAAGGATACCGATGATCCTGCGACGGATGCGCTAGTTCATGAGCTGCGCAAGCTAAATCATGAAGGTTTAGTGACGGCAGTTACAGGTGGACCGGCCTATCGTTTGGACATCATTGACCGTATTCAGAAGGAAATCCCGGCAGTGCTCATTTTCGTCATGGGGATTACTTATCTGGTTCTGCTATTTGCTTTTCGATCTATCCTGCTTCCTCTGAAGGCTGTACTTATGAATATCCTTAGTTTGGGTGCTAGCTTGGGTATCGTTGTTGTCGTATTTCAGTATGGGTATATGGCGGATATGCTGCACATCACGTCAATCGGTTATGTGAGCGCGACCTTGCCTGTCATTATTTTCTGTGTCGTGTTTGGCATTTCGATGGATTACGAAGTATTCCTTATTTCTCGGATCATAGAGGAATATGAAGCAACCGGCGACAACGATCAGAGTACAGCGGAAGGTTTGAAGAAAACGGGGAGCTTAATTACAAGCGCAGCTTTCATTCTTGTTGTCGTTGTGGGTTCATTTATTTTCACGGATATTGAAATTATGAAAGCGCTGGGACTTGGTCTCGGACTTGCCGTATTGATTGATGCCACAATCGTACGCGTTATGCTTGTGCCTGCGCTTATGAAATTGCTTGGTGAAGCGAACTGGTGGGCGCCGAGGTGGCTCCGAGTGAAGCCCCAAGTGAAGCTTCAGGCCAAAGTGGAGAAGCCGTAGCCCTTCGTGGCTCCTTCGGCTGTTTCCTTTTTTGTGAATCATAAGTTACAATAAAGGGCATAGGTATAGGCATAATAGGTACTAATAAGTTCTTGAATAGGAAATGATAGGTCAGGTGTAAACAGCATGAATAGGAACGCAACACACTCCATCTTACCGGAGCTAACTCCCCAGTATGATCCTTGGGACCCTATCCGGTCGTATCGGAAATACGGGAAACATGTATTAACAAGTATAGAGCTAACCATCACTAATCTGTGTAACATGCGTTGTGAGCATTGTGCAGTTGGGGATTCACTTACAATGACAGAAGGACCACGTATCCCGTTGCCGGTCATTTTGCAAAAGCTGGATGAAATCGAGCATTTGGAAACGATCAGTCTCACGGGCGGCGAGCCGTCGTACCACATTAAGATCGTGAAGGACTATATGCTTCCGATCCTTAAGTATGCGAGGGAGCGGGGCATTCGCACTCAAATCAACTCCAATTTAACGTTAGATTTGGAGCGTTATGAGCTGCTTGCACCCTATCTCGATGTGATGCATATCTCGTTTAATTATTTGAATGCTGACGATTTCCATCAAGTAGGCTTTGTTAATTCGCAGCGTCCTGTAGGGCAAGTGGTAGCTGCAGGGATGTATGAGCGAATGGTTAACAATACAATCGCACTTAGCAAAGGCGGCTTGTATGTTTCTGCGGAATCCATGATTAACACACGGACGCATTTGAAGTTGCCTGAGATTCACCAGCTGATTAATGAAATGGGCTGCCAGCGTCACGAGGTACATCCGATGTATGCGAGCTCTTTTGCCTCACATCTTCCGATGGTTTCACTGGATGAATTACGTGCGAGTATCCATCGTTTGTTGGATCAGCGTAATCCTGACATGTGGATGCTGTTCGGAACGCTGCCTTTCTTCGCATGTAATCAGCTAGATGTGGATCGAAATTTAGTTAAGCGTCTGCGTGAAGCACCGAATGTTACGGTTCGTAATGATCCGGATGGACGAAACCGGCTGAACGTCAGCACATTCACTGGCGAAGTGTTCGTCACCGATTTTGCTAATGAGCCTCCGCTTGGAAATATACATGATGATGGGCTTGATGCCATCTTTGCACGTTGGGAGAATAATGCGCTGAACCAGCGTGTGAATTGCTTCTGTAGTGCCGCATCTTGCTGCGGTCCCAACCTGCTTGTTGCTGATTCGTACTATCGAGATGTAGATTTCAAAAGCCGTAAAGCTATTATCTAATCCTCTTTCTGAAGGAGCAATTACATTTTGCATACGTCGTTTGATTTCGGTTCTATCGTACTTAATCTTTTCCTAGTTATCCTACTCGTGATGCTAAACGGATTTTTCGTAGCAGCGGAGTTTGCGCTTGTGAAGGTTCGACAGTCTCGTATTCAACAACTGGTTAATGAAGGCAGCGGCAAGGCCAAATATGCGAGTAGAGTAACTTCTCATCTAGATCGGTATTTATCCGCTACGCAGCTGGGGATTACACTAGCTTCCTTGGGGCTAGGTTGGATTGGGGAACCTGCGATTGATGAGTTGATCATGGAGCCCCTTTTTCACACACTTGGTGTAGGCGAATCGATGTATACAACGACTTTGTCGTTTATCGTCGCTTTCGGGTTTATTACATTTATGCATATCGTGCTCGGTGAGCTCGCGCCCAAATCCTTTGCCATTCAAAAGCCGGAATTGACTTCTTTGTGGTTATCAGCACCGTTATTGTTTTTCTATAAATTATTTAGCCCGATTATTTGGGTACTTAACGGAGCTGCGAATAAATTTCTAGCTATGATTGGTGTCGAGCCCGCGAGTGAGAATGAGGGTGCACATACGGAGGAAGAGATTCGAATCCTGATGGATGAGAGTGTCAAGAGTGGTCATATCAACGAAGATGAAATGACGCTGTTTGATAATATTTTTGAATTCTCCGATCTTATCGCTCGGGAAGTTATGCTGCCGCGGACGGATATGGATGTTCTATTTCTAGAAGTAAGCTTTATTGATAATTTACGTTTCGTACATGAAACCAAGCATACACGCTATCCTGTTGCGGATGGGCACAAAGATAACATTGTAGGCTTTGTACATATTGCTGATTTACTTA
Organism: Paenibacillus sp. J31R109; assembly: GCF_059692055.1. Lineage (NCBI taxonomy): Bacteria > Bacillati > Bacillota > Bacilli > Caryophanales > Paenibacillaceae > Paenibacillus > Paenibacillus sp. J31R109. The sequence continues at coordinate 154,088 of NZ_JCAUAR010000007.1, forward strand.
CGGCAGATCCAGATGTTGAGCAGGAGCTAAAGACATTCATCCGTCCTATTCTGAACGTTCCTGAGTCGATGGAAGTTAGCCGCGTGCTTAAGCTCATGCAGAAAAAGCATTCCCAACTCGCAATTGTTGTTGATGAGTATGGAGGAACGGCAGGGCTCTTGGCATTAGAAGATATTATCGAGGAAATCGTGGGAGAATTGCATGATGAATTCGATGTGAATGAGCGTCCTGGTGTCGAAGTGAAAGATAAATACACCTCTGTCGATGGTCGTGTATTGCTTGAAGATCTAAATGATATGCTAGACCTCCAAATTGAAGATGAGGATGTCGATTCGATAGGCGGCTGGCTGTTTAAAAAAGTGGAAGGCGCGCCCGTCAAAGGTAAAAAAGTACCTTATGCCAACCATGTGTTTGAAGTGACAGAGGTAGATCGGTTACGTATTGTTCGTATACATATCACGAATATCGACACTGTCAAACCGGGAAATGAATAATCGGAGGAGTCCTTATGTCACCTAAGACAGCCATACTCGTGGTTATAGGATTGGTGCTGTTGTACGTGTCGTTCACCATAGGACTGCCATTTCTCCTAGCACTGGTGACAGCTATTTTCTTAGACCCATTAACAACGCTATTGATGCGTGTTGCGAAAATAAAACACTTTATGGCCGCGACGATCGTCAGCACCTCATTTACCCTTCTGATGATCGCTTTAATCTACTTTATCGGGATGAATGTCGTAACGGAGCTGATTGATCTAGGGCGTAAAGCACCTGGCTATATGGAAGATGTCAATAAATACGTGGATCAAGCCGTCTTGCGAACCCAAGTATTCTATGAGTCTTTATCACCGGAAATGGCAGCCCAGGTGCAATCCTGGTTGGAACGCAGTACTGAAACACTCACAGGTGCTTTAACAAGTATCCTGAGCTTGGTATCTGGATTTTTCCTCAACTTGGCAGGTAAAATCCCTAATTTATTCATTTTGTTGATCGTATACGTGATATCCATGTATCTGTGCCTATACAATTTAGGCAGTATGAAGGCTGCTTTCCTGTCGATCTTTGAGCTGAAAACGCGAGATAAAATGGAGAATATGCTCATTTATTTGCGTGAGGCGATTTTTGGCTTCATTCGTGCTCAGCTGATCATGGCGATATTTACGTATTTGTTCACCTTCATTGGCTTACTCCTTTTACGAGCAGAGTATCCGCTGGCGATTTCGCTGCTGGTCATGGTGATGGAGTTTGTACCCGTGATCGGTACCGGTATTGTATTTATTCCATGGATTATCTATCAATTGCTACTAGGGAATACCGGTATGGGTATTGGATTGTTTGTACTCTTCTTGGTCCTGATCATTTTGCGCCGGATTGTCGAGCCTAAAGTGCTAAGCGATGCCGTTGGTATCAATCCATTAGCAGCGTTGATTTCCTTGTATATCGGATTTGAGTGGCTTGGGCTTGCAGGGCTGTTCCTCGGACCCTTGGTCGTTATTATTTATCAAGCCTTACGCAAAGCAGATGTGTTGAAATATAATATAAAATTGGATTAATGGAGAGTAACTTAAATCCCTTTTCGAGTTGTGTTAACACAACCGGAGAGGGGTTTTTTCAGTTATTTGAGACCATTTACTCGAAAAAGATGGGAAATCAGTGATTTTGGTCAAGTTATACCGCATATAACGTGTCATATAGGCTCTGAGAAGGAGGAGACGTATGAAACACACACAATTTAAAAGTTGGTACCCCTATGTTGGGCCGTGCGACCCTTGTCCGCCGATTCGCGTGAAATGGTATAATACACCGCCGCAATTATATATGCATGTTCAACCGCCAGGATTGCCGCAGTTTAGTCCTTATGATGCTTTAAGAGTTGGGACGCTTTGGCCAGCACTTTATGGTCCTTATCCAAATCCATTACAGGAGGAACCAAGAGGGGATGAAGGGGGTCAGACTACATGAGCGAGCGTGTGCTGCCAGAAGCCTATTACAAGCAACTTCGTGATCTGCAAGCCGTGGATTTTGTATTGGTGGAGTTAACGCTCTATTTGGACACACACCCTGATGATATGAGCGTGATCCAACAGTATAATCAATTTGCTCACAAGCGAATGCACATGGTTCAACAATTTGAGTTGGAATTCGGTCCTTTGATGTCCTATGGACGTAGCTTCTCGAAAGCGCCATGGCAGTGGGGCGAAACACCTTGGCCGTGGCAAGTTTAGGAAGGAGGATTGTCAATGTGGGTTTATGAAAAAAAGCTGCAATACCCGGTCAAGGTTAGTAAATGCGACCCTAGGATGGCCAAACTGCTTCTAGAGCAGTATGGAGGGGCTGATGGGGAGCTCGCTGCGGCGCTTCGTTATTTGAACCAACGCTACTCGATTCCGGATAAGGTTGTCGGATTATTGACGGATATTGGGACGGAGGAATTTGCTCATCTTGAAATGATCGCTACGATGGTGTATAAGCTGACAAAAGATGCCACGCTTGAGCAAATGAAGGCGGCTGGATTGGATGATCACTATGTCGCACATGATCGCGGGCTGTTCTATCAGAGTGCCGGAGGGGTACCTTGGTCAGCGACATACATACAAGCCAAGGGTGACCCTATCGCCGATCTTTACGAGGATATAGCGGCAGAGGAGAAAGCCAGAGCGACATATCAGTGGTTGATCGACCTTACGGATGATGTGGATTTACAGGATAGCTTGAAATTTCTGAGGGAGAGGGAGATTGTGCACTCGCTTCGTTTTAGGGAAGCTGTTGAAATACTGAAGGATGATCGGGTGCAGAAGAAGATCTTCTAGAAGGATATTGTGGATGGTATGTCCTCTTGGCCTTATGAATCCTATTCGCACATATCCGATGAACTTGATACCTCACGCATTAAAAAAGCCACCCTTTCTCAAGGGTGGCTTAACCAGTATGAACTTATTTATAGGTTCAAACGACATCTTGACTCGGCTTTGGCGAAGAACGCAGCCACACATAAAGCACGAAGAATATGACAATACCAAGCGCGATAAACAAACCATTAGATACTTTAAGACTGGCTGCTTCTATTGAAAGTTGCTGGGACACAGCTGAAGCATCTCTCCAAATGACAAAAGCTAATAAACAAATGACAATGGCTACCGAAGAGATAATCTGTTCAATCAAATCATTTAACACAGATCCTTCTACGAGACTATCCTCCGGCAAAGCCCCCAGTCCTGCTGTGGTAGCGGGAATGCTGGAAAGTCCAAAACCGGCTCCCCTTACTGCCATTAGCAAAGTAATAAACCAGAATGAGGTATTAGTAGTTAAACACCCGAGCAGGAGCGTCGTTACCCCGGTTATACCAAGGCCCCAGGCAACTACATGGCGAGCACCTTTTCGATCCAGAATTTTGCCTCCAGCCAGCATAAATATCCCTGTCATCACTGCATCAGGAATAAACAGAAGGCCAGTATACGTAGCACTGTAATGATACACATTCTGAATAATGATCGGTATTAATAAAAACGATAAATAATAACCTACGGCAGTTAACGTGGTAACGATCGTACCGACCCGAAATTGCTGGATTTTCAACAAGGACAGATTCAATAAGGAGTGCTTACGCCGTCCGAAAATAAAAATGATTATACAGCATATCCCAGCCAACAGTAGGCCCCAATGAAATAGGCTTGATACGTTTTCTACCGAATTCATGTTACCAAGTGCATATAAGGACAATCCAATACCTGCTGACAGAAACAAATATCCTTTTGCATCAAATGGAGAGTCTTGTTTGTTATCAGAATCAGAAGCCTTAAGAAACCGCACGGCTGTTATCAAGCCAAGCAAACATGTAGGAAGGTTAATTAGGAATAACAGACTGGGATCCCCGTGGTCGATAATCAAACCACCCAGGGTGGGTCCAATTGTTGGGGCTAGCATACTCACTACACCCCAAATTCCCGTTGCCATTCCCCTTTCTTGGGCAGGAACAGCCGCAAAGATAAGCGTAATCGATAAAGGCATCAAAAGTCCTGCACCAAACCCTTGCAAAGCACGGCAAGCAATAAGCGCCGCAAGATTCCCACAAACTGCTGCCAAAGCTGAACCAATCAGAAAAAGAACCAAGCCGACCAAGTACACCTTCTTGGAACCAAATTTCCTGCTAAAAAATCCCGTTAGCGGAAGTGTAAGACCCATTACTAATACGTATATATTAATAATCCAGCTGACGCTTAATTCGTCAACTTTGAATTGCTCTGCAAAAGCAGGCAAGGCCGGATTTAGTAGACTTGTATTTAATATCACCGTAAATGTGCCAAGTAATACGGCTAGTATTACCGGCCACTTTCGCGTATCTTGCTTCATATTTTCTCCTCCAGGTGGTACCTCAAGGAAAAAGCGAATCCACAATCAACGTCAGTCACGTTAGATTATTGTTGAATTATTGCTATTCGCCTGAGGCCCATTATTTTATTGAATGGGTTTTCTCTGGCGTAAAGATGATGAGCTGGTACATAGACCGGACCACTTCCTTTCTCGACAAGTATAGATAGTCGTTTTTTATAAGTCAATCGAATCAAGCAAGTAAATTCTTCATTTCAGCTGTGGGCGTAATCCTCACTGACAGCAATGATGTACGGAGTACTTTGCGCATTGATGATCGTTACGATGTGCTGCCGCTGTAGCGGAATAAGACCCTTTTCGGGTCTTATTTGCGCGGGTGCGTGTCGCAAGGGAGGATTTAACGCCCAAAAGGGGCGTTAAATCAAGAGAAAGAGCCCGCAGAAGCCGGAGCGCAGCGGAATAAGACCCTTTTCGGGTCTTATTCGCGCGGGTGCGTGTCGCAAGGGAGGATTTAACGCCCAAAAGGGGCGTTAAATCAAGAGAAAAAGCCGGCTGCCTCTACCGCCGGCGCAAAGCAAAAAAAGGCCCGAAAGGGCCTTTTCTAAAAAGCACTGGGGACAGGAACGCCCCCTATGTGCATAGTTATTGTTTCAGCGCCGAGCCGTGCACCCATACCTGCTCCAGCTCCAGCTCCGAGCTGAGCAGCAGCAAGTCGGCGTGTTTGCCTTTGGCAATCGAGCCGTGCGTATCCGCGAGGCCAAGCAGCCGCGCCGGATTACCGCTCGCATAGCGGCTCGCGTCTGCGACGCTGACACCGACCTCGCGCACCATAAACCGGAGTGCCTCGATCATCGTCAGCGTGCTGCCGGCGAGCGCGCCGCCCTCCGTCAGCCGGGCAACGCCCGACTGCACGGTCACGGCTTGGCCGCCAAGGTCATACTGCCCGTCGCCGAGCCCGGCAGCGGACATGGCGTCCGTGATCAGCAGCAAGCCATGCGGCTGCTTCACCATCGTCAGCAGCTTGATCGCTGCTGGATGCACGTGAATGCCATCGGCGATCACCTCGCCGCTGATGCGCGCGTCGGTGAGCACCGCACCGACGGTCCCTGGCTCGCGATGATGCAGTGGCTTCATCGCGTTGAATGTGTGCACCGCATGGGAGAGCCCCACTTCCGCCGCCGCCTGAATGTCGGCGTAGGAGGCGTCCGTGTGGCCGCATGCGGCAACGATGCCTTGATCGCGCAGCCACGCGATCATCTCATGGCCTCCCTCGCGCTCGGGGGCTAGCGTCAACTGCTTCATGAGCTGTGGGAATCGCTCATGCCAATCCCTCAACCAATCAAGCTGCGGCGTGACCATGAGCTTCGGATCTTGAGCGCCCGCCCACTTGGGCGAGATGAAAGGACCTTCCAAGTGCACGCCAAGCAGCTGAGCGTAAGGCATCTCCTGCTCCATATAGCTTTGCACTTCAACTAGCACGCGATCAATCGCTTCACGCGTAGCGGTCATCGTCGTGGCCAACATGCCCGTTGTGCCATGCGAAGCATGAAACTGAGTAATCGTATCTAATGTTTCCGGATTAGAGTCCATAAAATCAGCGCCATAACCGCCATGCACGTGAACGTCGATGAAGCCAGGCAGCAGCCATTTGCCGCTGGCATCAATTCGTACCGCGTCTGGACTAGCAGGGTCTGCCTTCGAACCTGCTAACTCACCTACGTACGCTAATTTGCCATCAATGACGTGAACCAATCCATTGTCAATGACGCCTTGTTCGGTAACGACCTTGGCATTTGTGATGAGAAGTTCGCTCATTCGAACAGCCTCCCAGCCTCAGCGTCCAGTAGAACAACAAGGTGAGGATGCGTCTGAAGCAGTGTGGCTGGAACTTCGGTCGTAATAGGTCCTGTAAGGGCACGGTGTACGATTTCTGCTTTATCTGCACCACGTACAATTAAAAGGATGGTTTTGGCTTTAAGAATCGTACCCACTCCCATTGTCAAAGCGTGCGTAGGCACATCATGGATGGAATCGAAGTAACGAGCATTCGCTTCACGTGTTTCTTCTTTTAATTCTACGCGGTGAGTGCCGCTAATTAGGGAATCGTCAGGCTCATTAAAGCCGATATGTCCGTTATGACCAAGCCCTAGAATTTGAAGATCGATTTGCTTGGCGTCATCCAAAAGTTGATTGAATCGCGCACATTCTGCTTCCAAATCAGAGGCATTACCATTCGGAATATGAGCGGATTCAGCAGGAAGGTCGATATGAGCAAATAAATGCTGCTGCATATAGGCATGGTAGCTTTCAGAATGGTCGTCAGGTAAGCCGACGTACTCATCTAGGTTAAAAGTCGTTACTTGTTTAAAACTAACGCGGCCTTTTTGATAAGCCTTCACCAGTTCTTCGTATATGCCTACGGGTGTTCCGCCGGTTGCCAAGCCGAGAACGGCTTTTGGCTGCATTTGAACGAGGGAGGTGATAATACCTGCACCTGCTTCGTTCAGTTCTTGTTGGTTTTGGAAAATATGAAGATTCATAATCATTATTCCTCGCTTTCAGAGATGAAAGTTCAATTTATTTTGCATGAAAATATCATTTTTTGATCAAATTATTCTCATTTCAATCATAACTGAAATTATTAAGATCGGCAATAAGCATTTTCCATGATTGTACATTGACTTACATGGGTATGTTTGCCATTCTTAACTTAGATCATTACAACTAATTTATTCATAATAAAGGAGTAAGAAGATGACTACTCGGGGACAACTGCCAGAAGCAATGCTGTTTGATTTGGATGGGACTTTATTTCAAACGGAAACCTTACTTTTACCAGCGTACCATGCGACATTCGACGAACTTCGAGCAAAAGGTATTTATGAAGGCGAGACACCGCCAGAGGAACGAATTCTAGGTGCATTGGGCATGCTTCTTGAACATATCTGGATGCGTGTCATGCCAGAGGCGCCTGTTGCTGTACATCAGGAAGCGGACAAGTTATTGATTAAATACCAGATTGACGGGCTGCAGGAGGGCCGCGGCGTGTTGTATGAAGGTGTGGCAGAAACCTTGCAAATCTTGCATGCGAAAGGTGTTCGTTTATTTGTAGCCAGCAACGGGTTAGAGGATTATGTCAAACAAGTTGTAGGTGCGATGGGAATTGCTCATCTTTTTGAAGGCTTATTCAGTGCCGGCGAGTACCAAACGAGATCCAAAGTAGATTTAGTCCAAATCTTGCTGGAAAAACACGGGATTCAGTCCGCTTGGATGGTTGGAGATCGCTCGTCCGATGTAGAGGCAGGACTTCGCAATAACTTGACCGTTGCAGCTTGCGATTACGCAGGCTTCCGAGATGCTGGTGAGCTCGAGGGCGCACATATTCGAATCGGTCGATTTGCAGAGTTGCTTGATCATTTATCCTAATTCACGCAGGTTGTCGCAAAGCGGGTCCTTTGGGCATACACTGTAGCACATTGAGAGATAAAGGTGCTGATCAGAATGCCTTCTTTTGTAGGAATATTTAATATTATAAGGAATGAAGGAAACCTGATTAACGGAGATACAGCTGTCATTGCCCCGACAAGTGCCTCCAAAACATATACAGGAGCTGGCGGTGGAATCACAGGGGATTTCTCGATATCCACATCCGTTTTCAGTGCAACGATTACGTTAGATCCTGACGTGATTGAAGCGGGGGCGAATAAAACAGCGACAGGGACCTAGTCCATGGAGCTGAGCATGGTGAAGACCGATTCAAACTCACATACGTGAGTTGATGAATCGGTCTTTTATTTTTGGTGAAGCCTATTGACACTGGCAAGTCTGCTTATTTATTATTAACATATGAGCAATCATTCATATATAAAGATATAGACCTCATTTGTGAGCAGCTAGGGAGGGAATGCCATGCATCAGCATGATTCGGAAAAGGAACACGCATGTGGACATGACCATGGGCATGAGAAGAAAGGCCATGAGCATCAAGCTCATGAAGGGCACAGCCATCACAGCCATAGCGGTCATGACGATCATCATGGACACAGTCATGGACACGGCCATCATCATCACGGACATGGGCATCATCATGGACATTCTGGTAATAAGGCGGGATTACTCATTGCCTTATGCATAACAGCGGGCATCATGTTACTTGAATTTGTTGGCGGCCTCTGGACGAATAGCTTGGCGCTGCTCTCGGATTCGGGCCATATGTTAAGCGATGCTGGTGCATTAGCATTAAGTCTATTGGCACTGTGGTTTGCAGCGAAGCCGACGACGGGGCGATTATCCTTCGGTTTTCATCGTTTTGAGATATTGGCTGCACTCTTTAATGCGGTGACGTTATTCGTCATTGCTGGATTCATTATATGGGAAGCCATTGAACGTTTCCTTCAGCCTACAGTCGTTGCTAGCGGGTCTATGATGTTGATTGCGTGTATCGGTCTACTCGCCAATTTATTAAGTGCCTGGTCGCTCATGCGCAAGGGAGATGTTCATGGCAATTTGAATTTACGCAGTGCTTATTTGCATATATTAGGAGATGCGTTAGGCTCTGTAGGTGCAATCATTGCTGGTGCTTTGATGCTTCTGTTTGGGTGGTATGTGGCCGATCCGATCATAAGTATGATTGTGTCTCTTCTTATTTTGAAGGGGGCATGGGCTGTACTTAAATCAACGCTTCACATCTTAATGGAAGGAACACCGTATGCGATCTCGATGACATCTGTGAAACAAGTCCTAGAAGGTATTGAGGGTGTCGTTGATGTACATGATTTACATGTGTGGACGATTACTTCGGGTATGGAAGCTTTAAGCTGCCATCTGCTGATAAAGGATGATCAAGACAGTCAAGTCATCCTGCAACAAGGGATTACTGCGATTGAGAAACAATTTGGCATAACGCACGCGACGATCCAAATCGAGAAGTCAACGAACAACCACCAGGCTCTTCAAGTATAAAAAGTAGCGAAGTCAGGAGGGGATAAGCGTGGATAAAGGATTGCTGGAAGTAAATACGGTCGCTGAGGATTGCAGCTGCGTGCATTCGGATCCGAATCAAGTTGAGAACGAGATTGGGCTAGCCGATGAGCAAGCGATTGGGATTGCTGAGATTTTCAAAGCCTTGGGAGATCCAACACGCGTTAAAATTATATATTTTTTGCTAAATAAAGAGCTTTGTGTTCATGATCTCGGGATGCGAATAGGGATGGAGCAATCTGCGGTTTCACATCAACTAAGGTATTTAAGGGATCTGCATATTGTCAAGAGACGCAAAGAAGGAAAGACGGTCTACTACTCCCTGGATGATGAGCATATTGAGCAGATTTTTGTTCAAACGATGGGGCATCTAGGTCACGACTAAGCTGCACAAAAAACAAGCGTTCACTCTATGGAGTGCAACGCTTATTTTTATATGTTATTAATCATTCCTATCGTCAACGCTTTTTTTTTGACTGAGCATCCAGAGCGCATATTCGAGTGGTCGTGTGACGGCTTTCTGGTAAGTGGCATGCTGACCAATTCTCCGGAATACTTCCCGGGAAGGCTTCGGATTCACTTCAAGCAGCCAGACATTGCCTTTGAGATCGACGGCGATGTCCATGCCCAACTCACACAGCTTACCGAATTTGACTTCCAAGTAGTCGGCCAGTTTATAAGCGAATTCGTTCATCTCTTCCTTGATGGATTCTCTTTTCTCTGGGGAAGGGAACCGATAACTTAACAAGCGATCTTGCGTTACAGCCGTACCGCCGCCGTGAAGATTCGATGTAATACTGCGATGAGGACCGATTCTTCCTGCACACCCCGTTACTTCCCATTCACCTTGACCATTTTTCTGAATAAGCAAACGATAGTCATGAACACGACCGTCATTCAGAGTCAGATGAATGCCTTGCTGAACGACATAGTCAGGGCTCAAATTCAGCGTATGCAGCTTGATGGCCAGCTGTCTTTCATTCGCTCTGAAAGGCGCGATGATGGAGCGATATTGATTTCTACCTTGCAACAAATACAAATCGGGGGAGATTTGTTCAATTCGTAGAATCCCTCTTCCCCCAGTGCCATTCTTCGGTTTAACATAAATGAGCTTATATTTCTTTAGAAACTTCGTTAACTCGGAGATCGAACTGTAGCGAACTGTGGCGGGGAGATAGGGACGTATAGCTGCGCTTTGAGATAAGGTTTGATGCATTGACCATTTATTCGCGAGTGGTTTACTTAAATAGATGAGCTTGGCATGTCGATTGCGAAAGGCTTGAAGCATATGATAATTCGCCGCGGCTTTATAGCGGCAACGATCATAGATAATGGGAGGTAAGGTGGTGTATTTCCGAAGCCATCTTCCTCGATTGGAGTCAAATGTGAGTGTTCGCACTGCGTTTCCCTGTACATCCGCCGGAGTGAATACCTCAACTTGAACGCCTAGTCGTTGGCCTTCCTTGCTTAGCCGTTTGAAATAAGCCAGTTCTTCAAGTCGTGAGTTGTTTAGATAGATAGCGAGTACGCCTAGTCGTTCTTGAGCCAAGCATAATCACCTTCTTCTCCTAGAATTAATCAAATGCAAGCTGTATTGAATAATTCGTTCAAGTGATTTCTGGCGGATTCGGGGTTCGTCGAATTTCATTGGCTTCGAATTTGCCTCAAAGAACCAGATGTGTCCAGAAGTGTCAACACCAATATCCATCGACATTTCGCCAAGTGGATTACCCGATGATTTCTCTATTTGAGTGGCTAAGGTAACAACCGCGGCTCCCACTCGTTTTAAAATGTTTTTGGCTTCTTTAGCTCCAAAAGCATAGGTGAGCAGCTTTCGCGGTTCGTCAATCGAGCCTCCGCGCGGAACGTGTGTCGTAATACTTGCTTTACCAGCAACTCGGGCTCCAATACCCGAAACATTCCATTCACCTTTTGCGGTTTTCTGGACTAGAGCACGCAAATCATAGGCACGTTCTTTGAATCGGGTAAGTGCAATACCTTGTTGGACGATATAATCTTGGCCACCGCGATGACGGTCCCATTCCTGCCAGATATCATCTGCCGTATTGTGATAGCTATAAACCATTTTCTTCTCATGAAGACGGCTTAAACGATAGTGTCCACTGTGTCCCTTCGCATTTACGCGATCTATCCGCATAATCCCCATGCCTGCTTTACCTTTAACGGGTTTCAAGTAAAGGACGGGGTGCTTCTGTAGTAATTGGGAAACATCGGACGCTTCATTCATTTGCAACGTATCAGGCATGAACGGCTTACTTTCCTTCGCGCTATTTAACCAACTGAATAATGTCCATTTGTTAAAAAAGGAAGGATTGAATAAATGAATGCTGGTGCTGCGCTTGCAGGCTTGAATGGTTTGTTGAACCTCTGGTTTCATTTCCATTTTGCGGTAGGGAATACGGTTATAGACAACTTGAGGAGAGGGAACGAGTTCCCTGCTCCATTTCTTCGCACTTGGGTGAAAGCGATAACCGTACATTTCAGAGTTTGAAATACTGAAGTCTTTCGTAGTTACGACATACACGTCGAGCCCATAGCGTTCGCCTGTTCGAATCAGATCAAGAAAGTTATCTAAGTTTCCCCGAAATACACGGGAACTGTCTTTTACCGTGAGGATAGCTAATGTAGGTTTAGAAGATTTCTCATGAAGGGTAAAACCCATTAGTTCTCCCTCCTTGAGCGGAAGCGGCTCAAATAAAGGCAATGCTCATAGACACTTTGCAGTGTGGCGTTATCTCCGTCTTTTAATGAGGGATGTTTGAAAATCGATCGACCAGGTTTCGCATTGGCTTCAAACATCCATATTTTTTCATTTTGATCAATACCGATATCGAATCCAAGTTCACCGAGCAAATGATTGTAATTATTTTCAATGCCTTGCGCGAGCTTAATCGCTGTTTCCTTGGCATTTTCGAGAATCTGTTCCCCACGTGCCCCATAAACTAAACGAAGAACCTGCTCAGGTGTCATGAGTTGGCCGCCGTTGCGGATATGTGTGGTAACACTGCCTTTACCAGATTTCTTAGCGCCAATGGCAGCAACGACCCACTGATTACTACCGTTTTTGGTTAAATGAAAACGGAAATCGATAGGGCAATTATCAATTTCTATAAGCCGAATCCCTTGTTGGGCAACATAGCTTGCTAATCGACCCCGTCCTGTTCCCAGCATCTGCATCAAGCCTTCAAATTTGGAATAACGAATCAGTACATTTTTATTGGCTTTTCGATACCGGACGAAATAACCGCGCTTCGGATTATAAGTAACGCGATAAATACCGATGCCTAAGCTGCCTGCTGTTGGTTTCAAGTAAATAAATTTATGTTTATCGAGCATATCTTTGATCTGTTCGGCAGTGGGATTAATACGGGATTCAGGTACGAAACGAAATGCTTCGTCGCCGTCTAATAATTTGTAAACATCCCATTTATCAAAGAAGCTCCAGTTAAAGATCGGAATTCCCCGTCCCACGAAGCGATTCTTAAATCCCTCCATACCTGCTGATTTCTCTGCTTTACGGCTGGATAGCCGATTGTAGATAACATCTGGGAGCGGGAATGTTTTACGTGTCCAACCTCCGCCTTCTTTGGGGATTATGCCTGATACGGTTTCTGAAATCCAATTCACACTCTTAGGGCTAAAAGCAAAGCTGAAAGAGCGTTGTGAACCTGTGTTGATCACTTGACGAATGAAGCCTGTTTTGGAACCGAAAGGTGATGTGCCGCTTTCCACATTGGTTAGAACGCCAATAAGCGGGCCGATGCGAAGTTCTTTATTGTTGGTATTGATGACTAACACATTCCCTGTGCGAGGTATACGCAAGGAGGCCATTAGGGAAAGCGGGATGTACATATGCTGACCACTTTTTTTGATCAAACGGACCGGTAACGAAGTCCCTTTACTCCCAACCTTTACAGTAATGGATTTAGTTCCGGTTAACCGTAAAGCTTTGGCGAGATCACTCGTTAAGTAGACCGATCTATCTGTTCGTTGTACGGCGTGGAGCATACACGATGTCAAACTCATTAGGTTACCCTCCTAAACTTGTTGCCCTACGGGGCTTTCCGTGTCAAACAAGCAGATGACATTCTGCCCCCATGAGCACATTCAAACAAAGCTTAGCTCCTGTCAGCTCAGCTGTTTGTTCAACAAAAATCCAGCATAGTGGATCGGATTTGTAATTGATTTCGTTCGTGCTCGTTCATTATGCAAACGGGCGAAAATCGTTCGGCCCGGCTTTGAATTAACTTCTAGAATCCACACGCATCCGCTGGTATCAATGCCGAAATCAATGCCTAGCTCGGCTAGTCGACCATGATAGGACTCCAGTACGGATGGTATGTGCTTAGATAGCATATCGATCGTATCCATCAGTTGCGTAGACTTCGATTGACCAAATTCTCTGGTGAGATAATCGCTTGCGTCTTCGGCAGTGCCTCCGCCATGCAGATTGGAGGTAATGCTTCCCGGTTGACCTACGCGAACGGCCACTCCTGTGTGTTCCCAATTTCCGCGTCCGTTTTTCTGTACTAAGGAACGAACATCGTAAGACATCCCGTTCATCGCGTGGAGATGCAAATATTGTTGCAGGAGGTAGGGACGTGAGCCTAATAAACGCTTCAGCCACTGCCAGCAAGTGGTCCATTCTTGGAACTCTGCTGCTACGGGTTGGTTACGTCCATCTCTTCCTTTTACTTGAAAAAGGTGGCCATCTTTGTGTATGTGTATGGCACCTTTGCCTTGACTTCCACCTTGGGGTTTTAGGAATACGTCTTGCTGACTCTGCAGCCACGTGTCAAGTTGCTGACCGCTCCGTAATTGACTAGTCTCTGGCAAGAAGGGACGGAGAGCAGCATCTTGATGGAGAATCTGGCCTACTTCCCATTTGCCGCCAAGTCCGTAACCTAGAAAGCGGATGGAGGGGATTTCTCGCAACTTGCGCACATGATATTGATACGTGAGATAACTCTGCTTCGTACAGAAGAAGCAACGATCGTAAATAAGTGATGGAAGAGGGAACAGCTTGGTAATCCAGGCCAACTGTGTCCGATCATACATATAACCCCGTACCATTGCTTGCAACCAATCGATGCGATTAGGCGAGAAAACAAACACATCGATGCCCTTGTTAGCACCCTGTATGGTTAGATTCTGATAGAAAGTGGAGCTGGCAAAAGGAAGGTCGCGGTTTAGTTCGGTAACCATGATACCTAACAAAGGGCGTTGTGTTCGCATTCGCATCATTCACCTCAATACTTCGCTAGAAAGCGAGCGTATTTGACTAATGTTTTGACAGAAGGCCTGATTTTATTTTTAGTATTATCTGTGTTAAGAGCTGTATTATCGTCTTTCGAAGGTTTGGAGTTCACTTCAAGCAGCCAAACTCTACCTAATCGATCTACGGCAAGATCAATGCCTAATTCACCGAAATGACTGGGAATCTGAGTTTCGATTCCTTTAGCAATATCCAACGAGGCTTTGCGTAATCGACGTATAATGGAGGCGCGGGCTGCAGTTGTCGAGAAAGAGGCTTTGGCTAACGCTGCCGGTACAGTGGATAAGGATCCGCCTCGTGCCAAGTTGGAAACAAAGTGCTGCGCACCTGCAATCCGACCGACAATGGAAGTAATTTCCCATTCTCCTTTTTCCCCCCGCTGTACAAGTGCACGGAAGTCAATTGGATTTCCCTCAGTTGTGATGAGATCAAGACCTTGTTGGATTTGAAAGCGCTGCGTTTTCAGCTTCCCAGAAATGGATTGAAACACGGCTAGCAAAGAAGGGAACGTTTGTCTGCGTACACCAGCAAGACTAGTTGAATGAGCTGTATACGATTCACCAAGGCCATCTCTTCGAATTCGAATAATGCCATTGCCAAGACTTCCAGTAATTGGTTTAAGAAATAGCGTGCTGTGGCGGCCGGCCATAGATTTCAGCATTTGAAAGTTTTTGAAAAGATGAGACTCAGGTAAGTAGGTATGCAATGAGCTATCTTTGCGTAAAGCTTCAAACACTTCTGTTTTGTTCAAATATTTCTCATTAAAAATTTCCGTGCCATAGCGAGATTTGACGTCTTTCATGAACTGCTGAACATTGGTCATATTCTCGTACTTGCGTGAGGTGAGTCGATTGTAGATGACATTCGGAATAGGGAACGTTCTTTTACTCCAAGAGCCATTTGCGTAGGAATAAGCAGAAATGGATTGGGGATTGGCGCGCATTTCTTTGGGTGGGAAGAAACATACACTAGCCCCTAATTGATCACAAGCAACAGTCAACTCTTTGCAAAAGGTGGTAATTGGACCGAATGGGCGACTCTGGGAACTCGCATTAACGCGGCTAATCATTACGCCAATTAAGGGTCCAATCGACATTGTATTCGAAGTTGGCTTATAGTTGATCGTAAGCCGAGCCCCTTGTTGAAGACCTATCTTAGATGCAAGCGCAGGGTCGACGCGGAGGCTATTCGGTACAGCAGCTGTGACCACTTTGACATCCTGCTGATAAGAGCCGAATCGCATGTTAATCATTTGATTGGATGGAACTTTCCATTTTTTTGCAATGGCTGCACTTAGAACAACGGTCCGATCATCCAAATAAATGCTGGTGCTTTGAATGGATACGCCAACTTTCGTTCTGGTCAATAGTGAACACTCCTTCCAGCATGAGAAAATCCCTATCGAGGTCATTCAAGGATGATCGACCGCTATTCTCCCCTACAAAGTGACCTTTGCGGGGGCCCCGGGAAAGTTAGATTTTATCGCCAACAAGAAAGCTATTTTCGTTCATCGAAAACGTATCTTTTCTCATATGGTCACAATGGTATTACTGCTCAAGCAAAGTAAACTACTCCATCATATGAGGACATATTTCCCTTTGTGCCTAGGCTTCTGCCGGAAAGCGCCCATTCTTCAAACATAACTTCAGGGAGTATTCAGCCATTTTTTAGGAATTATTCAGGATTTTAAGCCCATAACCGCGTATAATGAGCTTAGATTCTTAATCGTTGAGATGGGATGGATGAGGTATGAAAGTATCCTCGAGATGGACGAAGTGGCAGATTGCAATCGTTGTCGCGATGATTGTTGTTTATTTGTTTCAAGAAGTCAAAGAGAGCCCAGAGTTCCTAGCAGCAGTTCGCGAAGCGGCGAATGCCAAGCTGCCTATCGTCCCCGTTACCATACAACAAAGGCAAGATAGCTCATCATCAGAACCTCTCGATAAAAATGCAGCTGCGAAAATGGAGCGCACGGGACGAAGCCGCGACCAACTGAATGAGACGGACGATTCGTTCTCGCAATCCCGTTCACAAATAAAGTCCCATACTAGAAGCCGTGCATCCTAGTCTTTTGGAGCTAGGAAGGGAGTTGATATCGTATGTTTCACGAGCTCACATTTCGATCCATGAATGCACAGGTGCAGCTCCTTCTGGAATCCGATGTGCCTTTGGCTAATCTTGAAATCCCCGTATTGAATCGTTTCGTGCAGGCAGAACAACGGTTTAGCCGTTTTCTTTCTACAAGTGAATGTTCGTATCTCAATGCGAGAAGCGGGCAGCTAAGTTTCGTTTCTGACAGCATGCTCGAGGTACTTGAGTTAGCGAAGTACTATCAGGAACACACGAATGGCGCTTTTGATATTGGTGTTGGACGAGCGATAGCGCATGCCGGATATAGACATTCTTTTGAGCTCATACAGGAAAGTCCTGTAGAGATTGAACAGCAGCAGCCCCTTGGCAAATTAGGCATGTCACTGCTAGTAGATGCTAGAATGAAATCAGTTCGCATCCCGGAGGGACATCGGTTGGATTTTGGCGGGATCGTGAAGAGCTGGACAGCCCAACACACAGCGAATCACCTACAGATGGTTTGGCAAGTGAATAGAGGATTCATCAATGCAGGCGGCGATGTGGTCGTGTGGGGAGGATCATCGGAGAAGGAGCCCTGGTGTATTGGTATTGCAAATCCCTATGCATCGGATGTATCGGATACGTCCCAAGAAGCTTCGGTTGAGCTCGTAACGGGTGCTGTAGCTACCTCGAGTAAATGGCATAGGCGTTGGCAAACGAGTGAAGGAGAGAGGCATCACCTCATTGACACACGTACGATGCAGCCCAGTCTATCCGATGTGGTGCAGTGCACCGTCGCCGGTCAAGATTTGATTGCATGTGAAGTATGGGCCAAAGTGCTGTGTATGCAAGGTATTGAGGATGGTGTCCCCCTCTTTCAGAGCAAGGCCCAGGGAATGGAAGCTCTATTGTTCACCTCAGCCGGTGATATGTGTCATGTGAAGCCACGTTTCGGCAGCATGGAATTATTCTGGACAGGTCTGAAAGGAGTAAGATGCCTATGATTCATATGTTGGTTGAATTACCTACTTGGATACTCATTCGATCATTCGGTATCCTATCCTATCTCACCTTGTTCATTGGCATGGTAATAGGGATTAGCTATAGCTTTCCTACTATTAAAGGGCAACGTAAGGGCCGACTTCTCCGATGGCACACATATGCCAATATAACAGGAACCTGCTTTGCACTTCTTCACACGGTTCTTCTCATTATAGATACTTTCATGCCTTTCGACTGGGCTGAACTCCTAATCCCTTTTCATGCTGCAAATAGCCCGGTATGGAATGGCATAGGTACAATCGCGATGTATGGCTTACTTCTTGTTCTATTGACAACGGATATTCGGCATAAGTTAAAAAGAAAGCTGTGGCTTGCTCTGCATATGTTGTCCTATCCGATCTTTGCATTGTCGTTACTCCATGGATTCTTTTTAGGAACAGATAGTAAGCAAGGTTGGGCAATCATGATGTACGTGGCAACAACCATCATCCTTCTTGGTTTAACCGTATTGCGGATGCAACAATCCATACGGAAACGTCATGTTAAGTTAGGTCCAACCAATCATTTGTGACGCAGAGTTTCAATCCCTTGGATTGGGGCTCTTTTACATATTCCCTTGTTGCGAAACATGTCGAAAATGTCTATAGTTAAAGGGTATTTATAAGGAAATGAGGATAATAAACCCATATGGCAAAAGCAAAAATCACAGAGCTTGATATTGTTAGAGCAATTTCGATCCTTGCTGTTGTTCTTATTCATGTAACGGCGGATTGGACCGTGGATCCGGCTTTGAAAGGCAGCAGCACGCAGTTGCTTGTTTTATTTTTAAACAAAATAAGTTATTTCGCAGTTCCTGTCTTTATCTTTTTGAGCGGTATTGTGTTGTTCTATATTTATGCAGATAATTGGAGCGCTAAGCAAGCAGGTATTTTCTATTGGAAACGTGTTAGGCAAGTGCTTGTTCCTTATATTGTTTGGTCGTTTTTCTACTATATATATAATCCGTGGCTATGGACGCCAGGGCATCCAATCAAAATAGATCTGAAAGTCTTTCTCGAGCAGCTAAAATGGGCAGATTCAGGCTATCATTTATATTTTATGATCATTATTGTGCAGTTCTACTTGTTGTTTCCACTGCTCGTGTGGGCAGTAAGAAATGCCGCATGGTTTCGTAAAACGCTCGCATTCTGGGGGTTAGCGATTCAAGCAGGTGTCTACATTTACAGTCACTGGGTCGGTCCTATTAGTCATAAACCGGAGTTGTGCATTACCTATTTTGGCTACTTCCTCGTTGGTGGTGCCATAGGCATGAATTATAGCAATTTCCGCGCGTGGCTCGAACGCAACAAAGGGTGGGTCATTCCAGCTTCCATCGTAAGCGGATTGGTATACGCAGGGCTTTATCTATTAGCATCGAGGGGCTATTCCTTTGAAAATACGTGGTATGAGATCGCGTGGCTAATCTACAATCTGGGCATAGGCGTGAGTATGATCTGGATGGCGAAGGAGCTTCTAGTAAGATGGAAGCGTGTTGCGCAATTTTTCGTCTCGCTGGGATTGGTTTCCTTCGGCGTATACTTGATGCATCCTGCCTTGCTCTCCTTGTGGAAATATAAGGTACATATGCCGGGATCGATTCTACTATTTAATGTTTATAATGCCATCGTGTTTGTCTTGATTGTAGCCATACCGTGGATATTGACTTTGTTATATCGGAAGGGAAGAAAGCTGCTTTTCAAGTGAGAGCGGAACCTCAATTCCCTGATTCATATAAACGTACTAACTATAGAAAGCTCCCACAAAACTGCGAAAATGCATCTTTTGCGGGAGCTTTTTCGCGCAAATGGAAAATGCATGCAAATATGCAGTTTTTTTAGTAGATTTCGCATGAAAACCATAAATATGTGGTAAAAAGATGCATATTCGCATCAATTTGCTAGTTTTGAGCCGAAATGTGGAAAAAAGCTGCACTTTTGCATCTTTTCGATCTACTAAAGTTACGGGGTCAGGTTACAGAATCAAAGTAGTTGCATTACTAAATATCCGCTATAGCCAGCAAACAGGTCACTCACATTCCTCACATCCCTACAATTCACCAAACTAGTCACATTCCACACATCCGCTACAGCCAGCAGACTAGTGACATCCTGCACATCCGTTACAGCGAGCAAACTAGTTACATTCCCAAAACACTCCCGCCCTAGCAAAATTTGAAAATTGCCCAATTTTCAAGGATACTGAGAGAAAAGAGATAGAGGAGTGGACTCCATTCATGAATGCAATCATTGAACTTCTACAAAATCATCGTTCCATTCGAAAATTCACCCAAGCGCCCGTTAGCAGTGAGCAGCGAGAGGCCATTATCCGCGCTGCCCAGGCTGCCTCTACGTCAAGTAATATGCAGGCGTACAGCATCATTCACGTGTCCGATGAGCATATGAAAAGCCAGCTAGCGGAGCTAGCCGGCAATCAAGCTTACGTCAGCGAGTGCCCGCTCTTCCTCGTGTGGTGCGCAGACCTTCACCGCTTCGCGGGGGCGGTCCACCAGCACGTGGACACGCCAGTCACCGGCAATGCTGAGAATCTCATCATTGCCACGGTCGACGCTGCATTAGCTGCGCAAAATGCAGCGATCGCCGCCGAGTCACTCGGCCTCGGCGTCTGCTATATCGGCGGGCTGCGCAATAAGCCCGCGGAAGTATCCGAGCTGCTGGGGCTGCCCCAGCTCGTGTACCCGATCTTCGGCATGTGCATCGGCATGCCGGATCAAGAGCCGCTGCAACGCCCGCGGCTCCCGCTGGAGGCCGTGTACCACGAGAATCGGTACACGCCGAACTCAGCCGCGGTCGAGGCGTACGACGAGACGATCCGCGGCTACATGAACTTGCGTACCGACGGCAAAGTCGATACGACATGGACCAAGGAAATGGCTGCGAAAGTGCAGCGACCAAGGAAGCATATGAAAGCTTTTCTGAGCAGCCAAGGCTACGAAGTGGAATAAACTTGGCCACAATACGACCCATACGCTCATATATCAAGAACTTGTCTCATACAATGGCAATAGGTAGAGAACGGTTCGAGGTTATTTTGAGCGAAAGGTGAGTGATTCCTTTGAAAGGTTTCAAAAATGTCGTGTACATGGGCTTAGCCGTCGGGATGTTATTTTATTCCATTCCCAAATTACAATTTCGCGAGGTTGGTTCCTTGCCGATGATCTTTAGTGTCATTTGGCTCGTGATGGCCCTGCTTATCATTGCCGCGCATTTACATCAAATTCTTGGCGTTGATGAAGAAAAACGCAAACAACAGCTGCGAATCAATCGGATGAAAAAATGGCAAATGGAGCAGCTTGTGCAGGGCAGACGGAAGCTTTTACAATTCCGCAAGTAACAACAAAGTTTTGACATCGAACACATGTTTGGTATAATGAAAATAGAGCATCCAATCCAATAGGGTTGGATGTTTTGCATTCTCCCATTCTCCCTAACCCTCATTGTTCTTAACCGTTAGAACGATTATACTAGTAGTACAGACTAATACAGGATCTAGTGAATGAGGTGTAACAGTTGGATGCACATTCGGTCGATACATTAACAAAGCATGAGCAGATTTTGCGGCATATTGAAGACTTGAAGCTTGGCAGTCGGATTTCTGTACGTAAAATTGCCAAAAATATGGAAGTCAGCGAAGGTACAGCCTATCGCGCGATTAAAGAGGCCGAGAATCAAGGACTCGTTTCGACCAAAGAGCGGATCGGAACCGTGCGTGTGGAGAAGAAACTGCGCCAGAACATAGACAAACTGACCTTTGCCGAGGTTGTGAATATGGTGGACGGTCAGGTGCTCGGTGGGGCGAAGGGGCTGCATAAGACGCTGCACAAGTTCGTCATCGGCGCGATGGAGCAAGATGCGATGATGCGCTACATTGAGGCAGGCAGCTTACTCATTGTAGGTAACCGGAATAAGGCTCACTTGTGTGCCCTCGAGCAAGGCGCAGGCGTTCTCATTACAGGTGGATTTAACACAAGCCCAGAGGTCAAAGTTCTGGCGGATGAGCTGGAGTTGCCGATAATTTCAAGCAGCTATGACACCTTTACCGTCGCATCTATGATTAACCGAGCTATCTATGATCGTTTGATCAAAAAGAAAATTATGCTCGTAGAAGATATTCTCGCCTCTGGTGCAGCGCTCTTCGCCTTGAAGGCGAACAGTACATTGAAAGATTGGCAGCGCATGTCCGAAGATACCGGCTATAGCCGCTTTCCTGTCGTCGATGAGTGGAATCGCATTATCGGTGTTGTGACTTCCAAAGATATGGTCGGTGCGAGCGCACAGCAATCTGTCGACAAATTGATGACACGCAATCCGCTGACCGTTTCTCCGCAGACTTCAGTCGCCTCGGCAGCCCATATGATGGTGTGGGAAGGTATTGAGCTGTTGCCCGTTGTGGATATGAATCGCAAAATCGTCGGCGTGCTCAATCGCAGCGATATTTTGAAGGCGATGCAATCCATACAGAAACAGCCGCAGAACGGTGAAACTTTCGAAGATTTGATCTGGTCCGGGATGGAAGAGGTTAGAGATGAGAAGGGCAAACTGCAATTTCATGGGGTTATTACACCGCAGATGACGAATCATTTGGGGACGGTATCCGAAGGTGTTCTTACAACGCTTATGACGCAGGCGGCATACCGCATCGTGCAGGAGCATAAGAAGGGGGATCTCGTCATGGATAACATGTCGACCTATTTTCTGAAGCCGCTTCAGATTGATTCCAAAATAGAAATACGACCCACCATCATTGAGGTGAGCCGTAAATTTGGCAAGATAGATGTAGAGATTTATCATGCAGGTGCGTTGGTTTCCAAGGCGATGCTAACCGCTCAAGTGATCTAGCGCAGCAACCGATCGAAGTGTCCATGATTACGGATGCCAACGAAAACATTGAAAACGCCGATCAACACGAGTACCGTGCCAAAAATACGGCGGAAGCTGGATTCGCTGAAGAAGAAGATCTGCGTAACCGCAATGAGCACGAGCATAAGCCCCATGAATATGTTCATACGAGCCGTATACAAGCCTCGTTTGGCGGCATCTGGCTCGCGACGTGAGCGAATGCTATAGAACAAGGTAAGTCCGAGCATGAGGCAAATAAGAATGAATAACGTCAATTGTATGGCGTGCATGGTGACAAACCGTCCCTTATCGTTGAATTTACAATTAACTTTAGCGATTTTAGGACAGGATTGCAAGATGAGACCCCAATTCCTGTTAGGTCTTTTTCTCCTCGGCAGTGATCCAAATCGTTAATTCTGTCTGAATCAACACAATAGATTTGACCTGAACCACATATTTTTTATCATGAAGAAAATAGGTTCTTTGCGTAATCATACGCTCATAGAGTGGCTGGGCATCGCCAACAAACGAGGCCTTCTGGCCAATGACGACTTTAAGTTCGCTTTTAATATCGCCTTCAATTTCTTTTTGAATGTCATCACTAAAGATGTCGGTGTCATTTTTGGGAAGCAAATGCACATTGACTACATTGACAAGTGTTTGATTATTTTTAGTCTTTTTTAAACTAGCGATATCGGAAGTTAGATTTTCATTCTCCTGTAAAACCTTATGCAACTGCACATATAACTCATTATACGTGTGTTGATGAATACTCATATAGACCGCGCTCCCAATGATCGCTCCCGACAACAGTAATCCGAAGCTCGCAAGCAGTCGTTGGTATCGGGCAAAAGGAGGGACTCTCAAGTCTGATGGCCCCCCTTGCAGATCATTTGGATGAGCGCAGTTCCGAACTGTGCCCCTGTAAAGGCAACGATGATATAGACAACTTGTTTGATTGCCGGGTTGAGATGGCCGATGGCCACATGACTCTCAATATAACGGATTGGATCTATGGTACCGCCAACGGCAGCAACCATGGCCCAGATCTTGATATTTTCTGAAATGGTCAGCATTTTCTCAGTTGGAGATTGCAAGGTCAATACGGCTGCGATGCCGCTTAGCATACTTCCTCCGAATACAACCCCAAATGCAATACAGAAATACATGATAATACTTGCCCAAAAGCCAGCCATGTGCCAATCGCTTCCTTTCTACTGAGTTGGGAGGACAAACTCTCTCTACTACTGTATGGGACTGGCTAGCTCCAATATGATAAAATGCTTGGAAATAAATCAATAAGAAGGGGGGACCCACGGATGAGTTCGTTTGTACATCTGCACGTACATAGTGAATATAGTTTGTTAGACGGTGCGGCACGCATGGAGGAGCTTGTTTCACAAGCGGCTAATCTTGGCATGACCTCTCTGGCTTTGACGGATCATGGTGTCATGTATGGGGCCATAGCGTTCTACAAAGCTTGTAAACAACGTGGGATCAAACCGATTATCGGGTGTGAAGTTTACTTCACTGCGGGTTCCATTCGGGATAAAGGAACACGGCAGGAGCAGCCCATTTATCACCTTATCTTGCTTGCGAAAAATTTAAAAGGCTATCAGAATCTCATGAAGCTCACGTCGATTGCACATCTACAGGGCTTTCACTATAAACCGCGAATTGATTTAGAACATCTGTCCCAGTATTCGGAAGGGTTGATTTGCTTAAGCTCCTGTTTAGGAAGTGAGGTTTCTCAGCATTTACTTCATAACCGCTATGATGAGGCTCGCCAAGCGGCAGAGCGTTATCGTGATATTTTCGGAGACGATTTCTTTCTAGAAATCCAAGATCACGGCATGCTTGAACAGAAAAAAGTGATGGTTTCCATGATTGAACTTAGCAAAGAAACCGGTATTCCTTTAATCGCGACGAACGATGTCCATTACGTAACAGAGCCAGATCATGTGATGCAGGATATCCTCATTTGTATTGGGACGGGCAAAACCGTAGAAGATACGGATCGGCTCAAGATGGGGACAAGTCAGATGTATTTGAAAAGCGAGGAAGAGATGCGGCGTTTATTCGTCCATGTGCCTGAAGCGCTTGCGAATACAGCTGTGGTTGCTTCGCGTTGTGATCTCGAATTGACGTTCGGGAAGTCGATTTTACCGAGCTTTAGCCCAATTCCAGATCATGTAACAGCAGGTGTTTATCTGCAGGAGCTATGCATACAAGGTCTGGAGCAGCGTTATGGGAGCAAGACAGAGTGGCAGGATCCGAGTCATCCTCTGCGGAAACAGGCGGAAGATCGCCTTGCCTACGAGCTTGGTGTCATCGAGAACATGGGCTTCTCCGATTACTTCTTAATTGTATGGGACTTTATTCGATTCGCTCACGAGAAACAGATCATGACAGGACCAGGGCGGGGATCGTCCGCAGGAAGCTTAGTTGCCTATGTACTGCGCATAACGAATGTGGACCCCTTGCAGTATAAGCTGCTCTTTGAACGATTCTTGAATCCGGAACGGATTTCCATGCCTGATATCGATATTGATTTTAGTGATGAACGACGGGATGAAGTTATTGATTATGTCGTTGCCAAATATGGACATGAGCATGTAGCGCAAATTATTACCTTCGGAACGATGGCGGCGAAAGCTGCGGTTCGGGATGTCGGGCGCGTACTTAACGTTCCTTACGGGGACGTGGATCGGGCCGCCAAAGCGATTCCTAATCAGCTTGGAATGACGCTGAAGGAAGCGCTGCAGACGAGCTCTGACTTGAAAGGAATGGTAGCGAGACAACCTAAGACCGCAGAACTGCTGGAGATGGCTATGCGAGTTGAAGGAATGCCGCGCCATGCCTCAACGCATGCTGCTGGTGTCGTTATTTCGCGAGAGCCGCTGACGCATTACGTGCCTTTACAAGAAGGGACGACACAGACGGCACTCACCCAATATACGATGGAGCATTTAGAGGCGATCGGACTCCTCAAAATGGATTTCCTAGGTTTACGGACACTGTCCATTATTGAAAGAACGGTCGATTGGCTGGCCCAAATGGAAGAGATTCACGTTAACTTCAATCTCCTTAATATGGATTCCGATGATATTACCTATGAGATGCTCAGCAAAGGGGAAACAACAGGCGTATTTCAGTTAGAGTCGACAGGCTGTCGTAAGGTTCTCAAGGACTTGAAGCCGTCAGAATTTGAAGATATTATTTCCGTCTTAGCCTTGTACCGTCCGGGCCCGATGGAGTTTATTCCTAAATATATAGCAGGTAAACACGGACAGGTTGAGGTTGTTTATCCACATCCAACACTTGAGCCCATTCTTAAGGACACCTACGGCATCATCGTGTACCAAGAGCAAATTATGCAAATTGCGTCTTCGATGGCAGGTTTCAGTTTAGGAGAAGCGGATTTATTACGTAGAGCTGTGTCCAAAAAGAAGCGCGAAGTCCTCGATGAAGAGCGTACACATTTCGTATCGGGAAGTTTACGACAAGGCTTTAACGCGGACGAAGCTAACCTGGTCTATGATATGATCGTGCGTTTTGCCGATTATGGCTTTCCGCGAGCGCATGCAACAGCTTATGGGGTCCTGGCTTTTCAAACAGCCTATCTCAAAGCGCATTATCCGGTTTATTTCATGGCTTCGATGCTGACCGCCGTCATGGGGAATCATCGCAAGGTCGCTGAGTATGTGGATGAATGCCGACGTGTGAAGTTAGCTGTTCTGCCACCGGATGTGAACGGCAGTGGAACGGTCTTTACGCCGGATTCTAAGGCTGGTGCTATTCGATTCGGCTTGGCAGCCATCAAAAATGTCGGTACACAAGCCATCGATGCCATTCTTAGTGAGCGAAAGAAAGCGCCGTTTGAGAGCTTGCTCGATTTCTGCCGACGGGTTGACCTTCGTGTAGTTAATAAAAGAGTTGTTGAATCGCTTATCCAAGGAGGCGCCTTCGATTCACTCGGCGGTCATCGTGCTCAGCATCTCGCTATTCTCGATGAAACCATTGCTTCCGCTACGAAATGGCGTAAGGAACGAGATGATTTACAGCTTCACTTATTCGGATTTGTGGAAGAGCCGAATTGGGAGGTCGAGGTGCCGAACATCCCTCCGATGCCGCAATCCAAGCAGCTTGAGCTGGAGAAAGAGCTGCTAGGCATGTACATTTCTGGCCATCCGCTGGATACGTATGCGGAGCAGCTTGCCGAACTGGATGCCGTGATGCTGCATCAGCTAACGGAACTTCCAGATCATAGCGATGTTCTGGTTGCCGGGATGATCCTCTCGAATAAGACCATCGTCACCAAAAAAGGTGATCCGATGGCGTTCATGGAGCTCGAGGATCGCATAGATAAGGTCGAGGTGGTCTTGTTCCCCGAGACCTGGAAGAAGGCGGCTCCGCTCGTAGGGAAGGGTAGGCTCGTCCTCGTCCGTGCGAAGCTGCAGCTTCAGGACGAGGACCCGCCCAAGCTGCTCGCGGAGCAGCTAGCAGCGCTGGACGACCCGGAGGCCGTCCAGCGGCTTCGCCGGCAGCCTGCGGCACGCCGATCCCCTGACGACGTCAGGGATCGTGCACCGCGCGCGGCTGCCCCGCAGGCGGCTCGCGCTGGCGCTGCGCCAGCGCGGGTCGCACCCGCCGCTGCTGAGGCGAAGCCGCAGCGCGTGTTCGTCAAGATCACGGCTGACTGTGAGCAGCCGGATAAGCTTTTGCAGCTGAAGGCGCTGCTGAAGCTGCATAAGGGCCAGCTCGCGGTTGCGCTTTTCTATGAAAGCAGCAACAAGCTCTTGGCCTTGAGCGACCAGTATCGGGTCGATCCGTCCAAAGATTTGATGCGCATGATCGAGACGATTATGGGCACGGATTCCGTCCGGGTGAAATGAGAAAATCTCAATCGAGTCCATTCAACCGCTTCCTGTCCTAGCGCACAATTCTTGTGCGCAAGCGAGTAGTAAAGATAACTTCCTCCGCATATGAATAGGAACCCGGGTTTACTTTTCATATAAGCATCCCTATGCTAGGAGGAGGATTTATGACCGAACAACATATGATCCAACTACTCCAGAAACGCGGCGTGTCCGTGGATCAAGTGTCAGAGATCGTGTATAAGCTGCAGAAGCCGTATAATGATCAACTTACGATTGAAGAATGTGCAGACAGCGTAATGGCAGTGCTTTCGAAGCGAGAAGTGCAATATACCCTCTACACAGGGATTGCCCTAGATGAATTAGCAGAGAAGAAGCTCCTGCCGGAACCGCTGCAATCTATTCTTGAAGCAGATGAACCCTTGTATGGGGTAGACGAGACATTGGCACTTGGCATTGTGCATGTTTACGGGATGATTGGGTTAACCAGCTTTGGTTATTTAGATAAGGAAAAAATAGGAATTATCCGCGCATTGAACGATGATAAAAGCAGCGTGCATGTTTTTCTAGATGACTTAGTTTGTGGATTAGCAGCAGCAGCTTCAGCCAGAATTGCTCATCAAAATGAGCATGCGCCTGATTATAGCTCTAAGCAACGTTTGGACTAATGAGTTCAATCTTTACTTTAAATATACAAATGATAGGTTTTACGTGATAAATTACCTATAATTCTAGATAAACGCTCACGTCCATAGTGGATTGTGCAGTCGTTTATTTTCGTTTCCATGATGTGCTCTGTTGCGGGCAAAAGTGGAATTATGCTATCATTATTGCATTGTGTGTTCCTATGCATGTATTATCGTCTCGTCATAGCTTAATTGCCTTAGTGGTTGTAGTTGCACGTCATAGGAGGTTTATTCATGTGGACGGTGATCTATATAGCTCCTACTGCGAAAATTGCAGAGCGGATTAAACAGAGGCTGACGGAAGAAGGCTTTCTGGTTCAAGTACGAGGCATCTCTTTATCCAAAAATCAGTTTGAAATTGTAGTTCCCGAAGGGGAGCTGGAAGAAGTACAAGAAGTGCTCAATTCTATTTTACATAGATAGTTAAAGTAGAACTAAGAATCGTGGCTTGTCAGGGAATATAGATCATAGCCAAGTAGAGGTGGAAATGTGCTAAAGGATTTATTTCAAAAGCGAAAATATGCAACGATTCCTTCCGAGAGAACGAAAAGGGAAATTCCTGAGGGTTTAATGAATAAATGTCCGAAGTGTGGCACGATTCAAACAAGCAAAGAGCTTGAGAAGAATCTTAAAGTGTGTACGTCTTGCGGTTATCATTATCGTTTAAGCGCATCCGAACGGATCCAACTTACGCTCGATGAAGGTCAATTTGTTGAATTTGATACCGATATGATTTCAGAAGATCCCTTGCAGTTTCCTGATTATGTCGAGAAATTGGACAAAGCGAAGAACGCAACGAAGCTTCAGGACGCCATTATGACGGGTCAAGGCACAATTGGCGGATATCCGGTTGTCGTTGCTGCGATGAGCTTTGATTTTATGGGAGGCTCGTTAGGTTCCGTTGTTGGTGAGAAAATGACGAGAGCCGTCGAAATTGCGATTGAGAAAAAGCTTCCGATTCTCATTTATTCCACATCTGGTGGCGCACGTATGCAAGAAAGTATTCTAAGCCTTATGCAAATGGCCAAGACGAGTGCTGCTTTGTCCAAGCTCAGCGAAGAAGGCGGATTATTCATATCTATTATTACGGATCCGACTTTTGGCGGGGTTTCAGCAAGTTTTGCAATGCTTGGCGATATTATTATTGCAGAGCCAGATGCTTCATTTGGATTCACTGGCCGCCGCGTTATTGAACAAACGATTAAGCAAAAACTGCCTGAAAACTTTCAAACCTCTGAATTCAATCTCGAGCATGGTCAGCTCGACAAGGTCGTCAGCCGTAAGGATATGAGACCGACGTTAATTAAGCTGCTCGACATGCACGGAACGAAGGAGGATGCGACTCATGCCGGGTGAAATGCCGTTTGAACAGCCGCTGGCGGAGCTGAAAAGCAAGATTGCCGAACTGCGTAAATTTGGTGCAGAGAAGCAAATTGACTTTTCAGAGGAAATTCGCCGTTTGGAAGAAAGATATGCGCAACTAGAGGATGAACTTTATACAACGATGACGTCAGCGGAGAAAATGCAACTGGCACGCCATCCGCAAAGACCGACGACAATCGATTATATTCATACGATATTTACAGATTTCATTGAGTTTCACGGGGATCGCTTATATGGCGATGATTTAGCAATTGTTGGTGGTCTGGCCAAACTGAACGGAATACCCGTGACGGTTGTTGGGCATCAAAAAGGGAAAGATACGAAGGACAATATCGCTCGCAATTTTGGATGTCCTCATCCAGAAGGGTTCCGTAAAGCGCTGCGTTTGATGCGTCAAGCTAACAAATTTAAGCGTCCTATCGTTACCTTTATTGATACAAAGGGGGCATTCCCTGGGAATGCTGCGGAAGAGCGCGGTCAAGGAGAAGCGATTGCCAGAAACTTGCTGGAAATGGCCTCTTTTCGTGTGCCGATCATCTGTATCGTCATTGGTGAAGGTGGCAGCGGCGGTGCCTTGGCGTTAGGTCTAGGAAATAAGGTGTTAATGTTGGAGAATGCGATCTATTCGGTTATTAGTCCCGAAGGCGCAGCTTCGATTCTTTATAAAGATGCTTCTAAAGCATTACACGCAGCAGAAGCAATGAAAATTACGGCTGATCATATCCTTGAGCTAGGTGTTATCGATGGGATTATACCTGAGCCTAAGGGCGGCGCTCACCGGGATTTAGCAACACAGTCCGAACACATTAAATCAGCGATCTGGGAACAGCTTCAGCAACTGCTAAGTTTGAACGAACAGGAGCTGCTTGAGGACCGTTACCGGAAATTTAGAGATATCGGTCGGTTCACATTCAATCAGGAGGGTAACAGTAACCATGCGTAAAACGAAAATTGTCTGTACGATTGGACCAGCAAGCGAATCACAAGAAAATTTAAAGAAACTACTACTAGCGGGCATGAACGTCGCTCGTCTTAACTTCTCCCATGGAGATTTTGAAGAGCACGGTGCACGTATCCGCAACCTTCGCGCTGCATCCGCCGAGACAGGTAAAATAGCTGCTATTTTGCTTGATACCAAAGGACCGGAAATCCGTACAGGTAAGTTAAAAGAAGAGCCAATTG
Organism: Paenibacillus sp. J31R109; assembly: GCF_059692055.1. Taxonomy (NCBI): domain Bacteria; kingdom Bacillati; phylum Bacillota; class Bacilli; order Caryophanales; family Paenibacillaceae; genus Paenibacillus; species Paenibacillus sp. J31R109. Next base: position 184,790 of record NZ_JCAUAR010000007.1, read on the forward strand.
AGCTCGTTCAGGACAAGCATATTATTTTGACAACCGAAGAAATTCTAGGGGATGTAGACCGTATCTCAGTTACGTATTCTGATCTGCCGCGTGACGTTAAAGTTGGATCCACGATTCTTATCGATGACGGCTTAATCGGTCTTACGGTTGTTGATATTCGCGGAACTGAGATCGAATGTCGTATCGTCAATGGCGGAACGATCAAAAGTAAAAAAGGTGTTAACGTACCAGGCGTGAAAATCAGTCTTCCAGGTATCACGGAAAAAGATGCGAATGATATCGTGTTCGGTATTGAACAAGGTGTAGATTTCATCGCAGCTTCTTTCGTGCGTAAAGCAAGTGATGTCATGGAAATTCGTGAATTGTTAGAGCGTCACAACGCTTCGCATATCCAAATTATCTCCAAAATCGAAAACCAAGAAGGCGTTGATAACCTTGACGAAATTCTTGAAGTTTCCGACGGTTTGATGGTTGCCCGTGGAGATCTTGGCGTTGAGATTCCTGCTGAGGACGTTCCTGTTGTTCAAAAGCAAATGATCAAAAAGTGTAACATTGTAGGTAAACCGGTTATTACGGCTACAATGATGCTCGATTCCATGCAACGTAACCCGCGTCCTACACGTGCGGAAGCAAGTGACGTAGCGAATGCGGTATTTGACGGAACAGATGCTGTGATGTTGTCCGGTGAGACAGCAGCTGGAAAATACCCAGTTGAATCCGTTGAAACGATGGCTCGTATTGCTGAGCGTGCAGAAGCGGCTTTGGAATATAAAGAGATCTTCCTTCGTCAAGCACAAGCGCAACAAGTGACAGTTACAGAAGCAATCTCGCAAGCTGTAGCGAACTCGGCACTAGAGCTAGGCGCGAAAGCGATTCTTACAGCTACTGAAAGTGGCTACACGGCGCGTATGGTTTCCAAATACCGTCCGAAATCCCCGATTATCGCGGTAACACCTAGCGAGCAAGTGATTCGTCGCTTATCCCTCGTATGGGGCGTTATTCCGGTGATTGGCGTAGAAGCGAAAACAACGGATGAGCTATTCAATTTAGCGGTAGAAAGCTCCATCAAAACAGGTATCGTTTCACTTGGCGACATCGTTGTTATTACAGCAGGTGTGCCAGTTGGCCGCTCTGGAACAACGAACCTGATCAAGGTTCATCACGTTGGTGAGATGATTGCCAAAGGGACAGGCATCGGTATGCAAACAGCGACAGGAACTGTTGTAACAGCACGTACACCAGAAGAAGCTAACGCGAAAATGGTAGATGGCGCTGTACTTGTAACAGTTTCAACGGATAAAGAGTACATGCCAGCTGTTCAAAGAGCATCTGCCTTGATTACCGAAGTGGGTGGCATCACGTCTCACGCGGCAGTCGTTGCACTTAGCCTTGGGATTCCTGTCATTGTTGGCGTGGAAAATGCAGTAGAATTAATTAAAGACGGTACAGAAGTTTCGATTTACCCAGAAGTAGGCGTTATCTACTCAGGTCAAGCGAGCGTTCTGTAAGTCATATAAAGAGTGAAGCGAGAGCAATCTTGCTTCACTCTTTTTTGCGTCTATGACACCAAATTCCAAGCTCAGGCGATGCCTATGTTATAATGGAATTATCAAGTTATAGCAGGAGGATTTTACATGAATCAGGAACGGTGGCATGGGCATCAGCTGCGAGTGCGGTATCAGGAGACGGATCAAATGGGGGTCGTCTATCATGCCAACTATTTAACTTGGTTTGAAATTGGACGCACTGAGCTCATTCGATCCTTGGGATATCCCTATAGTCGAATAGAGGAAAAGGGGCTCTTACTCCCCGTAACGGAAGCAGATCTCAAGTTCAAAAAGCCAGCACGTTACGATGATCTTGTGGGCATCTATACGCGGGTCATTCAAACGAGTAGCATTCGGCTGCAATTTGCCTATGAAATTCGCAGAATTCATGACGATCTTACCGAAGAATTATTGGTGACGGGCACAACTAGTCATGTTTGGGTGAATCCTTCTTGGAGGCCAGTACGTATAGAGAAGGAAGCGCCAGAATTGTGGCAGCTCATTACGAAGTATTCCGAAGGAGTGTGAACGTATGTTTCGATGGATTATTGCTCTATTCATACTCGTACCAGCCGTTGAAATTACACTGTTAATTATGCTAGGACATCTAGTCGGAGGTTGGATGACCTTCCTGTTCATCATAGCAAGTGGCTTTCTAGGTGCGTACTTTGCTAAGCGCGAGGGACGCAAGGTCATGGAATATGCGAAGTTTGAGTGGTCGCAGGGGCAATTGCCCGCACAGCAAATCCTAGATGGCATCTGTATTTTCCTTGGAGGGATTTTGCTCATTACACCAGGTTTCATTACGGATATTCTCGGTTTTTTGCTCGTTTTTCCGTATACAAGACCGATATTCAAGTTACTCTTGCTGGCAATCATTCGCAAGCAAATCGGTAAAGGCAACATGCACATCATTCGTCGTCGATAAGGTTATATCAAAGCAAAGGCTCGGTCATCCTCCTATTCCGGAGGTGCCGAGCCTTTGTGTATGTAGGCTGCGATATCATGAAAGATTCTCGCACGATAGAACGCGGTAATGAGGATAAGCGATACAGGACCAACGATGAGTCCTAATAGCCCGAATAGCTTTAAACCAACGAACATGGCGATTAATGTGGCTAAGGGATCCAAGCCGACGGAAGATGCTAATACTTTGGGCTCCATAATTTGCCGCGCGATGACAATAACGCCGTACAGAACACTAAGTCCAATACCCAGCATGATATTGCCTTGCGCAAAGAACACATAGAGGATCCATGGCACCATGACCGCACCTGTTCCTAAATACGGCATTAGATCAGCCAAACCCGTCAATAAACCTATGGTGATGGCGTAGTCAACTCGCAGCACAAGCAGACCGATAATGACCACGAGGGCGGTTAAGGAAACTAGAATTAACTGAGCTCTTACATATCCAAACAGCGCTTTCTGCAAATCCGTTCGAATTAACTTCGTCGTTTTGACGATGACGTCCGAGAAGATACCTTTGTAGCGTTTGATAAGTCCATACCAATCCTTGCTAATGAAGAAGGTGGCTAACATGACAATGATCGTGATTGTCGCAATATTCGGCAGCGAGGTTAGGAAACCTTTGAGTGCCGCAAATATATAGGTGATGACCAATTTACTAACATCGGCTATTGAACCTGCGGTGGACGAGAGATTGGTGTTAACCGTCTCCTGATATTTCGGGTTGTTTTCGAAAAATTCATTGACACGCTCAATCCATTGTTGGAAGGTAACCGAATTAATAAACACATTAAATTCTTCTACCCACCGGTTAATTTGCAGTTGAATCGTATCCGCAAGTGAGCCCAGTTCAACGACAATATTGGCTACAAGTAACGTAATGATGGTAACCATTGCACCTAAGAATAAGAGCATGGATAACGAAACCGACAGCCATCTGGGCAGTTTTAATTTGAATTGAAAAAAATTAACAAGCGGGTTAAGCATAAGAGCAATGATCCAACCAAAAATAAAGGGGTAAATTAGAGGAATGATATAGTAAAAGGCAATGGCCACTATGAATAGTATGATTGCCACCCATATACCCCTGAAAATTTGGTGAACCAGTCGCGGATTTAGGATACCCATGGTAGGAATCACTCCTTGTTATCAGTCATTTTTATTGTAACATGAACGTGGATAAATACGGAAATATCATCTTATTTACAAAATCTTAATATATTGAAATACAGGGAATTGGATTGTCGCCCCCTCAGACGCATAGTACAATGGAGAGAGTAGATGACTAAAAAAAGGGAAAATACTGGAGGAATTATGAGTATTGCGCGCGAACCGGAACTGAAGGATGTTAAAGAACTCAAAGAACTCAAAGAGATCTCAACCAAGTACATTAATCGTGATTTGAGCTGGATTGAGTTCAATTGGCGTGTGCTTGAGGAAGCGCAAGATGCGAGTACGCCACTGCTAGAGCGCGTGAAATTTCTGTCGATCGTATCAAGCAACCTCGATGAATTCATGAGTGTTCGTGTCGCAGGACTTAAGGATCAAATTAAGGCTGGCTATACCAAAAAGGATTTCACTGGCTACACGCCAGCAGGACTCATTAAGCGCATTATGAAACGCACGGCCAAAATGGTAACAGAGCAGTACAAAACGTACCGTGAAGTAACGCGGCTATTAGGAAAAGAAGGCATCGTTTTTACTGAGTATGAAGATTTGAACACGTCTCAGAAGAAGGCCATGGACGCCTACTATCATGATATTATTTTCCCGGTACTGACACCGATGGCTGTCGATCAGAGTCGCCCGTTTCCTCTTGTCCATAATCAATCCTTATATTTGGCCGTGTTGCTTGTACGTGAGGGCGATGAGTTAGATGAAGAACCGTTCTTTGCCATTGTTCAAATTCCTAGTAATTTATCTCGCTGCATCCCTGTACCAACACGTTCGAATAGCAAAAAGACCGAGTTTATTCTACTGGAAGAGTTAATCGAGCATCATATTCAGTCTCTTTTCAGTGGTTACATACCAATTTCCGTGCATGGCTTCCGAGTGACGCGAAATGCGGATCTAACGCTCAATGAAGAAGGAGCGGAGGATTTACTCGAGGAGATCGAAAAGGAGCTAAGACGCAGACGCTGGGGCTCTCCTGTGAGGTTGGAAGTCCAAGAAGGGATTCATCCCTACGCATTAGCGCAATTGCAGGAAGAGTTTGAGATTGAGGAACAAATATTTGAGATTGATGGGCCGCTGGATATTACTTACTTTATGAAGTTAGCCAACTCATTGAATGGATTTGATAATCTTCGTTATCCGCGCATTGCGGCTAAGTATCCCATTGAATTTGAAGATACAGCGAATTCCGACGAATTCTTCGAGATTCTCAAGGCAAAAGATGTGCTCGTGTATCATCCCTTCGAAACGTTCGATGCTGTGACGGACTTTATCATTCATGCGGCTTATGACCCACACGTACTAGCGATCAAGATGACACTCTACAGGGCGAGCGGGAAATCGCCAATTATTCAAGCCTTAGCAAGAGCAGCAGAGTCAGGTAAGCAAGTGACGGTGGTCGTCGAGCTGAAAGCTAGGTTTGATGAAGAACGGAATATTGCATGGGCAAGAATGCTCGAGAAATCGGGTTGTCACGTCGTTTACGGCCTCGTGGGACTCAAAACGCATGCCAAAATTACACTCGTCGTGCGCCAAGAAGAACATACACTTCGCCGATATGTCCATGTCGGTACAGGTAACTATAATGATAGTACGGCACGGCTATATACAGATGTTGGTTTGTTCACCTCCAATAGTGTTATTGGGGAAGATGCTTCTGCCCTTTTTAACGAAATTACAGGTTACTCGGATCCACATGATTGGCAATCTTTTGCGGTAGCTCCAACGGATTTGAAAGATAAGTTGTTCGAACTCATCGCGCGTGAATCTGAACATGCGCAAGCTGGCCGTCCTGCAAGGATTATTGCCAAAATGAATTCACTGTCCAATCAAGAAATGGTGGATGCGTTATACGCGGCGTCTCAAGCTGGTGTGAAGATTGAACTTATTATTCGCGGTGTGTGCTGCTTGCGGCCGGGAGTGCCAGGGCTCAGTGAGAATATTACGGTTCGGAGTATTGTAGATCGTTTTCTTGAGCATTCAAGGATCTATTATTTCGAAAATGGAGGACGTGTCGACGTCTATCTGTCTTCTGCAGATTGGATGACGCGGAATTTAACGCGGCGGATTGAGTTGATGTGTCCTGTATTGGATCGTGAAATGAAGAAAATGATGATTCAGATTTTGAATGTGACACTTCATGATAATGTGAAGGCAAGAGAGCTCATGTCGAATGGGATGTACACTCGCATCAAAAATGAACTGACCCCTTATCGGAGCCAGTTCGAGGCGATGCGGATTACTTCATGGAAGAAACTTCGACTTGAGCCGCAAGCTTGAGTCCCCAGATTTTATCAAAATCCTTCGTAAATGCATGAAACTCCTTAAGCTCCAAATAAGGGTTGTGCACACAACGCATATGAAGATTCATCGCGTTACCCTTACGAAGGATAGTTAGTTCTTGAATTGGCTGAGTTTCACTCATATCCAAGGCCATTGCAAGCTTTAGAATCGCACCGAGCTTAACGATTAAGGTAATATCGGATTCCAGTAACAGGTCCTTGTACACAAGTGCCTGCTGCAGGGTCCGATTTTTTGTTTTGAAGGTTGCGATCAGCGATGCCAGGACAATCTCCCGATGGCTTAGACCGTCAATATGGGCTTCCTGGATCATATATTCCGTATGTTTGAGGAACTGATAGTAATGTACGCTGACACCAATACGGTATAAGAGTGCTGCTGTATGCAGCAACAGCCTGCTGCGCGATTCCAACTCTGTAGGTGGTGTAAGCGCATCGTACATTTGTAAAGCAAAGGCATCGATATGCCGCACATGTGCGACAGAAGCATTCGGATGGAGCATCAGGATGTTCTGGAGGCTCGCTTCCAACACGTTCGCCTTCATCGGTTGCTCCGGATTTAAGGTTTCGAAAAAAAGACCGTCACGGAGTCCAGATCCGCTAACAAGACAAGAAGAGGATTTGGCTGCTTCGCAGATCGTCTCAAGGATAATTAGACCTGGTACCATAATGTCAGCTCGTTCTTTGGCGAGACCGTCAATTTTCTTTCTTTTCTCAATAGGCATAGAAGATAAGAGAAGTGAGAACTCCCGAAGCTCCTCTAGCTTCATGACATAATTATGAGCGAGTTGAAGAGGGTACTTATTGCGCTTACGACTCATTTTACCTAGGGTGCGAATCGTTCCTCCCAGCCCAACCATCGGAAGATCAGGAGACTGGGCTATCCATGGCTGAGAAGCAATCGCTTCAAGCACCATTTTGCGAATTTCGTCGATTTCGGATTCTGTTAGGTTAGCGCCTTTCATGTATTGGCGGGTCGTATTCACAGCGCCGAAGGGGAAGGAGACACTTTGGACCAGCTCTCTATCCTTTATTAACGAAACTTCTGTGCTGCCTCCGCCGATATCAATGATCATGCCGTTGCGAATATCCATGGCATTGACGACGCCTAAATAACCAAAGCGAGCTTCCTCAAATCCGCTCAATACCTCAATTCGAAGTCCTGTTTGTTCCTCAAGAATTCGCACGATATCTGCGGTGTTGGCAGCGTTCCGAACTGCTGCAGTTGCAACTGCTCGCACAATTGTAACAAATTGAGACTGGCATAACCTGGCATAGTGGGTTAAGATAGGAACGATTGAAATAATATCTTTGTTATGTAAGATGCCATCTTGACCCATACGTTCACTAAGTCTTGCGGAATCTTTGTGCTCACTCACGACGCGATAAGCGCCATGTGCATTCATTTCATAAATGACAAGTCGGATGGAGTTGGAACCGATATCGATGATGCCAATCCTAGTTGCATGGTTGCTCATTATGTCGCTCCTTTCAACTCATTTCACGGATTCATTGGTTACATTGTATCAATCTCGTACTTGCTCTACAAATTTTTCCGCGCTCACTGAATAATTCGGTGAAATTAACAAAAACTTGTATCGTGCGTTTGGAACCAGTTGTACGAAAAATGGTGTGAAATTTTGCGCCAAAAAGAAAACTTATGATAGTGATAATGAACTTCTATGACCCCTTTTGTTCACTTACCAAGTAAAATACTTTATTATTAAAAGAAGAAAACAGCAATATTATGCTAATAGAGTAGCTAAGGAGAGATTCCCATGTCTGCAACCAAAGGTTTAGAAGGAATTGTAGCCACAACCTCGTCGATCAGCTCCATTGTAGATGGTGTGCTTACGTATCGCGGGATTGATATTGATGACCTCGCAGAAAATGCGACTTTTGAAGAAGTAATTTACTTACTTTGGTTCGGCAAATTGCCTACTCAAGCAGAGCTTGAGAAATTGCAAAGTGACCTGAACTCATACAGCAAAGTACCAGATGCGGTAATTGACCTCATTCGTGCATTCCCGAAAGATGTGAATTCCATGGCGGCGCTTCGTACAGCGGTTTCTGCACTTGCCCTTTATGATGAAGAGGCAAATGATGCTAGCATGGAATCCAATGTGCGCAAAGCGATCAAGTTGCAAGCACAAATTCCAAGCATTATTGCAGCTTTCGCACGCATTCGCGAAGGTAAAGAGCCAGTAGCTTCCCCAGGATATGCATCTGTAGCGGCTAACTTCTTGTTCCAACTGACTGGCAAAGAGCCAGATAAAGTTGCAATTGAAGCTTTAGATAAAGCGTTGGTACTTCATGCAGACCACGAGTTGAATGCATCGACTTTCGCGGCGCGTGTAACTGTAGCAACATTGACTGACATCTATTCCGGTATCACTTCCGCTATCGGTACGCTTAAAGGACCTCTTCACGGTGGTGCGAACGAAGCGGTTATGGTTATGCTTGAAGAGATCGGTACAGTTGAGAATGTTGTTCCTTACATTAACGGCAAATTAGAGCGCAAAGACAAAATCATGGGCTTCGGTCACCGCGTATACAAAAACGGCGATCCGCGTGCAAAGCACTTGCAAAAAATGTCTTATGAGCTTGGCAAATTGACTGGCAACCTGAAATGGTACGAAATGTCCATTAAAGCAGACGAGTTGGTAACAGGTCTTAAAGGCTTGAAACCAAACGTAGATTTCTATTCAGCATCCGTCTATACGACGCTAGAAATCCCACGTGACTTGTTTACGCCAATCTTCGCGATTAGCCGTACTTCCGGTTGGGCAGCTCACATTCTTGAGCAGTATGAGAACAACCGCTTGATCCGTCCTCGCGCAGAGTACACAGGTCCAGTTAACCAAAAATATATCCCAATTAGCCAACGCTAATTGTTCATGCTATTTAAGCTCAAGGTGCGGGCGTTTGGTACTGGGCCCTAGTTCTTCTGGGGGAGTACTGAGACACCCGTCACTTTTTGTGTGCCTAGTTATGCACAGCATATAGAAGAAACCATTTTAGACAAATTTGAGGAGGAGCAATTATCATGCCACAATTCGAAAACTACGAACTTCCAACAGAAGGTCAAAAAATCACGATCGAGAACGGTGTTCTTCAAGTTCCTAACAACCCAATCATCCCTTTCATCGAGGGTGACGGTACAGGTCCTGACATCTGGGCGGCTTCCGTTCGTGTACTAGATGCAGCAGTTGAGAAAGCATACAAAGGCGAAAAGAAAATCGCTTGGTACGAAGTATACGCTGGTGAGAAAGCTTTCAACAAATTCAACAGCTGGTTGCCGAATGATACATTAACAGCAATGAAAGAATATATCGTATCCATCAAAGGACCTCTAACTACACCAATCGGTGGCGGTATCCGTTCCTTGAACGTGGCACTTCGTCAAGAGCTTGATCTTTACGTATGTTCCCGTCCAGTTCGTTACTTCGATGGCGTTCCATCCCCAGTTAAACGTCCTGAGTTGGTTGACATGGTTATTTTCCGTGAAAACACAGAAGACATCTACGCTGGTATCGAGTGGGAAGCTGGTTCTGAAGCAGTTAAGAAAGTAATCTCCTTCTTGCAAAACGAAATGGGCGTTAACAAAATCCGTTTCCCAGAAACTTCAGGTATCGGTGTTAAACCAGTATCCTCCGAAGGTACAGAGCGTTTGGTTCGCGCTGCAATCGAGTACGCAATCAAACATGGTCGTAAAACATTAACATTGGTTCACAAAGGTAACATCATGAAGTTCACAGAAGGCGCGTTCAAAAACTGGGGTTATGAGTTGGCTGAGCGTGAATATGCGGATAAAACATTTACATGGGCACAATACGATCGTATTAAAGAAGCAGAAGGCGCAGAAGCAGCAAACAAAGCTCAAAAAGACGCTGAAGCTGCTGGCAAAATCATCGTAAAAGATGCTATCGCTGACATCGCTCTTCAACAAGTATTGACACGTCCAACTGATTTCGACGTAATCGCGACATTGAACCTGAACGGTGACTACCTGTCTGATGCACTAGCTGCACAAGTTGGTGGTATTGGTATCGCTCCAGGAGCAAACATTAACTACTTGACTGGTCACGCGATCTTCGAAGCAACTCACGGTACAGCTCCTAAATACGCTGGTCTTGACGTTGTTAACCCAGGTTCCGTTATCCTTTCCGGCGTAATGTTGCTTGAGCACCTTGGTTGGTTGGAAGCTGCTGAACTGATCTACAAAGGTTTGGAAACATCCATCAACAACAAAACCGTTACTTATGACTTCGCACGTTTGATGGAAGGCGCTAAAGAAATTAAGTGCTCCGAGTTCGCGAACGAAATCATCAAAAACATGGCTTAATTCTTACCTATCGTTGAGTTAGACAAAAGTTATGAGGAGGTATATTTTAAATGGCTATTCGTCGTAATAAAATTACCGTTGTTGGCGCGGGTTTCACAGGTGCTACTACTGCTCTAATGCTAGCTCAAAAAGAACTTGGTGATGTTGTTTTACTCGATATACCGCAACTAGAAAACCCTACAAAGGGCAAAGCACTTGATATGCTGGAAGCAGGTCCTGTGCAAGGCTATGACGCTCAAATCACGGGTACATCCAGCTACTCGGATGCAGCCGGTTCCGACATTGTCATCATCACAGCAGGTATCGCTCGCAAACCTGGGATGAGCCGCGACGATCTCGTTAACACCAATGCGAGGATCGTGAAATCCGTATGTGAGAATGTGAAAGAAGTGGCTCCAGATGCGATCGTCATCATCTTGAGTAATCCTGTAGATGCGATGACGTATGTCGCTTATCAAGCACTTGGTTTCCCGAAACATCGTGTCATTGGTCAATCCGGAGTTCTAGATACAGCCCGTTACTTAACGTTTATCTCGCAAGAGTTGAACGTGTCCGTTGAGGATGTAAAAGGGGTTGTTATCGGCGGACATGGCGATGACATGGTACCACTCGTACGCTACACGTACGCTGGCGGTGTTCCCATCGAGAAGCTGATTCCAGCTGATCGCATTGAGGCCATCGTGCAACGGACTCGTACTGGCGGCGGCGAAATCGTTAACTTGCTTGGTAACGGTAGTGCATACTACGCACCAGCTGCTTCCCTTGTGCAGATGACCGAAGCAATCCTGAAAGACAAGAAACGGATCATCCCGACAATCGCACTTCTCGAGGGCGAGTATGGGTATAATAACCTGTTCATGGGTGTTCTGACGGTACTTGGTGCTAACGGCATCGAGAAAATCATGGACATCGAATTGACAGAAGCTGAGAAATCAGCTTTGGACAAAACAGCGGAATCCGTACGTAATGTCATTAAAGTTGTATCAGGTTAATCGTTATAGTCATCAATGGCCAGCTTCCTAGGTTATAGGAGGTTGGTCTTTTTTTGTCGCGATGCCTATGTCGGTGTTTTCTGCGTATTTGGTCACATTTTTATGGAGATATGGTGAAATTACGGATTATATGACATCGCTTTCTTGTTACGTTCATGCCGATTCTGTATACTAAAAGAGAACGATTCTAATTAAAATTGCGGAGGTCGACTCAATGTACCAGGTTATGATTTTTTTACATGTAATTAGTGCTTTAATGCTTGGCTCTTATGTTGTTTTCCCTTTCATTGTGGGACGAGCTGCAAGCTTATCTGGAGCAGGACAAGAAAGCTTCATGGGATTGCTATCTACGATGAATCGTGTTGGTCAATTCTCATTGATTGTTACTTTCCTTTCCGGTGGAGCGATGGTAAGCCAAATCGATCCTATGCCGTCAGCTTTATGGATGGCGGTAGCTGTTATTCTTCTAGTGATTGTTGGGGCTGTAACAGGAATGATCGGTGGCCGTATCAAAAAGTTGAAAGCGAACAGTGCAGCAGGGAAAAGTACTGCGACGGATGCTGCTAAAATCAAAACATTCAGCTGGATCGCTTCTATCTCAGTTATCCTAGCTATTCTAGTTATGACAAATCCTCAAATTTTGGGATAGTCGATACAGCTACACAAACAAAGAACCTCTTACATCGCATGGATTATGCGGGATAAGAGGTTCTTTGTTTTGTTGATTGTAAATTCAAACGGTATCTTATTCGCTCGGATCCGCGATATCTAACGTAATCTCATCTAACGTTTTCTCGAAAGATGCGCTCATATGCTCCAAGAAGTAATCGACTTCCGGCATATTCATCTTCTTCAAACTGTCGAGGACTTGCTGCTTGGCGACGACGAATTCTCGATTACCGGTAGAGAGCTCAGTTAGACATTTGATGTAGGCTTCGATCAAATCAGCGGCTTTGACCCAGCGGTAGAGCTCAGGGTCAGGATCTTGAATGAGGCCACGGTAGATGTTGCTAAGCGCAGGTGGAATCGTGCCGATTAATCGTTCTACAGCTACATCCTCAATCTCGCGGAAATTCCGCAGAATTTGCTCATTGTTGTGTTTGACAGGCTGAGGGATATCACCTGTCAGCACCTCAGAGGCATCATGGAACAAGGCGATGGAGACGACGCGGTCCGTGGGTACATTGCCACCATAGACTTCGTTGGAGATCGTGCACAGCATATGAGCAATTGAAGCTACGTAGAAGGAATGCTCGGCTACGTTCTCGCGGCGCATGTTCCACATGAGGCTCCAGCGGTCGATATATTTGAGACGATATAGATAGGCAAAAAAGTGATGATTCATCATAAATTCCTCCTAGAAACGGAGCGCATGCATTCCGCAATTTAATGTACCCTAACAGGTATAACACTTCGCCTATTTGAAGTCAACTTGGCTGGTACCGTGCCAACAACTTTGTAGGGAAAGGTGTAGAAACGAAATTTTAGGTTAGGTTAATGGTAACACGAACATTTACAGCGGAGGGGGAGGAAAAATGAAAATAATCGGTATATTTTTTATTGTACTGGTATTTAATATCCTATTCGTCATTGAGATGGATATCCTCCTCGGCTTTAGCTTATATCACTCTCTTGATAATATGATGAATCATTTTCGCGCAATGTCAGCACCGGAACATGTTCTTTTGATCTTTATGTTTGTGTTCTTACTGATAGCGCCAATCAAGCTGCTGATGAATAAAACGAGTAAACAAGAAAAATAATTCGAAGATATTTATAACAGAACAATAAAGAGCGCCCTAATCAGATGATTATGACGCTCTTTGCCATTTCTTTTTGAATCACCATTCATGGCCGTAAATGATCATTTTTAATAAATTGTTTGGGGGTCTGCCCATAGGTTCGTTTGAAGATACGAATGAAATAGCTGGTCTCCATGCCCATTTGCTGTGCTACTTTTTCAATGGAGATGCCAGGGTGATCCTGCAGGAGCTGGATCGAGCGGCGCATGCGAATTTGTTGAATATATTGCTGCGGCGTAACGCCATAGCTGCTGATGAATAGTCGATTAAAATGCTGAATGGAGTAACCGACTGTTCTCGCCAAGTTAGCGAGCAGCAAGCGCTCGTTATAGTGGTCATGGATTAGCTTGATCGCTTCTTGGAGAGCGATATTAGGTTGCCCTGCTGCATGGACACGCTGCTTCAGCTCAGGGCTAGTTTGGCTTTCAAGGATATGTAAGAGCATATCGTACATCCGCCGGGATGCTTCCCAGTAGCTATTTTCGCCATTTAAGCTGAGCAGATGCCACAAGGACTCAAGCTTATGCCATAGCTCATGAAACAGGGTTTCGTTGAGTTGCGTGGGTATCTGGCTGCCAAGATGGTCTACAAATGTAGGGGCCGATGTGCCGTTGAAAGCCACGAAACCTAGCTCCCATACGTCTTCTCCTGGTGCTGGGAAATACTCGTGGGGCACGTTGGCAGGAAGAATGAGCATGGTACCGGGACTCATTTCCATTTCACGTGTGCCAGAAATCTGGAAAATGCCTTTGCCGCTGCGACATAGAAAGAGCTGATGAGCAGGATAGCCATTAGGTCGCAAAAGCTGCTTCTGTTCATGGCTGCCAACACAATACACATAAAGGGGGACTAAGTTATCAAGCGTTGCTAGTTCAGCAATTAGAAATGGCATCATGTTGACTTCACCACCATGTTCATATTGTACGATTTTTGATATCTTCTGTTCTACTAGTATAGTAACTATTTCCCCTATAATCAAAATAAATAATGAAGTCATAGCGATATGAAATAGGAGTGATTTGGATGTCTCGTAAGATTCCACCGATAAGTTCAAAACTGCCGGTCTTGATGCACGGTGCTGATTACAATCCCGACCAATGGCTGCACGATCCGCGCATTTTGGAAGAGGACATCCGATTAATGAAGCTTGCTAATTGCAATGTGATGGCGATTGGAATTTTTGCCTGGGCGGCTTTAGAGCCGACTGAGGGAACCTTCACATTTGAATGGATGGACAGGCTTCTTGATACATTTGCAGAGAATGGCATTTATGCATGGCTAGCAACGCCGAGTGGAGCAAGGCCAGCTTGGATGTCTGAGAAGTATCCAGAAGTGAGAAGAGTTGAAGCGAATCGCGTACGCAATTTGCATGGCCTCAGACACAATCATTGCTACACAAGCCCTGTGTACAGAGAGAAGACAGCGATCATGAATTCGAAGCTGGCTCAACGCTATGGGGGGCATCCAGCAGTTATCGGCTGGCACATTTCCAATGAGTTTGGTGGGGATTGCCATTGTGAGTATTGTCAGGATGCCTTCCGAGATTGGCTGCAAAAGAAATACGGAACGCTCGAAGTACTTAATGCAAAATGGTGGACGTCATTCTGGGCGCATACGTACACGGACTGGAATCAGGTCGAATCTCCGGCACCGCATGGCGAGAGCATGGTACACGCTCATAATTTGGATTGGCGTCGATTCGTTACAGATCAAACCGTCGACTTCTGCAAGCATGAAATTGATGCCATTCGGGGAGCAAATTCCGACCTTCCGGTAACGACCAACATGCACTTAATTGAAGGCTTGGATTACCGTAAGTTTGCCGATATATTGGATGTCATTTCCTGGGATGCTTACCCTACTTGGCATGAACACCAGGATGACAGTGAGCTGGCAGCTACAGTTGCATTCTATCACGACCTGTTCCGTTCATTGAAACAAAAGCCTTTTCTGCTCATGGAATGCACGCCAAGCTTGACGAACTGGCAGCCGGTCAGCAAGCTGAAACAACCAGGCATGCACAGGCTTTCCTCTCTTCAAGCTGTAGCGCATGGCTCAGATTCTGTGCAATATTTTCAATGGCGTAAAAGTCGAGGCTCCAGCGAGAAATTCCATGGTGCCGTCGTCGACCATGTAGGGCATGAGCATACACGCGTATTTAAAGATGTAGCAGAGCTAGGGCAAACTTTATCTGATATCTCAAAAATTGTCGGGACAACGACGCGAGCTGAGACAGCGATTCTATTCGATTGGGATAATCGGTGGGCGATCAAAGATGCGCAAGGTCCACGCAATATGGGCATTCATTATGAGCGAACCGTACTTGCACATCACCGAGCGTTTTGGGAGGAAGGCGTAGCCCTAGACGTCATTGGCTCTGAGGACGAACTATCTGCCTACAAGCTTATTATTGCTCCTATGTTATACCTATGCCGGGAAGAAACGGGGAGAAAGCTTGAACAGTTCGTCGCTGAGGGCGGGACGCTGGTCACAACATATTGGTCAGGTGTTGTTGACGAACACGACCTGTGTCATCTTGGCGGCTTTCCCGGTCCGCTCCGTAAAACACTAGGTATTTGGGCTGAGGAGATTGAGGGTCTATATGATCACGACCGGAATGGGGTAGCCCTGTCACCTGCCAATCCTCTCGAATTGACGGGGACTTTCGAGTCACATGAGATTTGCGAAATGATTCACACGGAGGGAGCAGAGGTTCTAGGTGTGTATACGGATAGCTTCTATGCAGGCGAGCCAGCGCTCACAGTGAATCGATTCGGCGATGGTCAAGCGTATCATATGGCGACGCGAATGAAGTCGGATTTTCTGCAGGCTTTTTACAGTAAACTCATCAAACAAACTGGGGTTGCTCGTGCCATAGACACGGATCTGCCACAAGGAGTAACTGCTCAGGTGCGGACAGACGGTGTGACTGATTATGTGTTTATTATGAATTTTAGCGGGAAAATGACGCAAGTTGCGCTGGACGATCAATGTTATACACGTCTGGACTCCAATGAGCTTTTGAAAGGGGTTATTGAGCTTCCCGTTAACGGGATAGAGCTGGTTAAACGTTCGGCCAACTGACGGTGTATTGGACGGAAAGCAACATACAGTCATATGTAACTGTATGTTCTTTCTTATTCCTTTTGATTATGTTCTTGTCCGGCGCCACGTCCAATGCGTTTACGAAATAGCGCAATAAGTAGGATCAGTAAGGGAATCCCCGTCTGGATGGGAAGTTGGATATAGCGAGGCAATACATTCAAGCCTTCATCAAGGTGCTCGACGAAGTTCGAGGACATGAGAATGGAAGATAGCAGGATGACGATACCAATGGGCAGGGCTAGTTTTCGGTAGTTATTCACTTGGAATATATCAGAAGCTGCAATAATGGCAGCAAGAAAAAAAGTGCCTACTTTGAAAAAGCTAGTGATCACGAAAATAATGACAACAAGTGAATCTAAGCGCTGTAAAAATTCGCCGATATTGATTTCCCCCATGGTCTCAATTAAGGGGAATACAGCGTTTTGCGTATGGTAGACACCGAGAACAGCCACATTGAGAATGGTCGTTAGACTTAAGATCAGGCCAGAAAGTAAGATACTAATGACACCTACTTTTGCGGCGGCTTGGGAGTTATTCAAGAACGGTAAAAACATCGTAAATGTGACCATTTCAGCAAAGGGAAACGTATATACAAGAGGAAATGCAGCATGGAAAATGGGTTTCCATCCATTATCGATCATGGGCTTCAGGTTATTCACCTCCATTTGCCTAGAAATGATAAGGAGAAGAACACCAAAGATAAAAACGACAATAAATAAACTGAAAAAGATCTCAACGGATCGAACATACACTTCAATACCTCTAGTTAAACCATAGATTAGTGCAAGAATCATGATGCCGCTAAGGATGGAAATGGGGGTTTCATTATAGGAAATCGTTGAGGTAAGCGCACCGAAATCCATTAAGTTTCTACCGGATACGTAAGTAAAGTAAACAAGATAAATAAAACCAAGGGGCCAACCAATATATTTGCCAAGAATGAGTTGCGTATATTTGGTAAAGGAGTGATTCGGATATAAGCGAAAAAGGGGGACGTAGATTAACAGGTAAGTAGCAACCCCAGCTAACATGGCAAGTAGAATAACAATCCAGGCAGATTGTTTGGCTTCCATACCGATGTTAATGATAATGGCGTTACCTATTTCAAACATCATCATCCATGCAAACATTTGTCCGCTATTGATTTTCTCTTTTATCATCGAAGGCCCCTTCTTGTTGTTAAGGTATTTTCTTTCAATTATTACCCATATCGCGAATTGTAAAAGCTGTTTTAGAAATAAAGTCATTTTAAGAGTAGGGCCCAAATCACAAATAATATTGGAGATTATGGGAAATATTAATAAAAATGATCTGAGAGGATTACATGATGGATCTCTTTAAGAAATTAACCAAAAGAAGTTCTTATCATAGTTCGCTCCAGCCACACAGTTCAGGTATGGAAGCATCACTCGACCTACTGTTCACGGATCTGCAGGATAATGTACAAGAGATAAAGACAAAGCTTGGAAACAGCTCAGACCTTGTAGCTAGGGAGTTCATCCTAGGTACGGAAGGAGCACTTAAGGCTTGTATCTTCTATACAGATGGACTTTCCAATGCCATTTCAGTTCAAAATTTTATCCGGGATTCACTGTTACCTGAAGTGCACTTTGAATCGACCGCAACAGCGGACACCGAGAATTCGGTTATGCAGCAATTAAAAAGCCGTATCCTCGCTGTTGGAGAAGTTCATGACGTCATTGATTTCAAATCCCTCTACAACTCTTTATTATCTGGGGATGTCATTCTCTTGTTGGACGGACACACACAGGGCATTGTCATTGGTCTACGTGGCTGGAATGAACGTGGTGTTACGGAACCCTCCAATGAAACGGTTATGCGCGGGCCAAAGGAAGGATTCTCTGAAAATATTAGAACGAATACGGCCTTAATTCGCCGAAAGATAAAAGATCCTAATCTTTGGATGGAATCTAGAAAAATAGGAAGAGTCACGCAAACGGATGTAGCGATTATGTACTTGAAAGGAATTGCTGATGATTCCATCGTGGAAGAAGTCCGTAGTCGGTTAGATCGTATCGATATTGATGGGATATTGGAAAGCGGTTATATCGAGGATATGATCGAGGATAAAACGTATACGCCCTTCCCAACTGTGTACAACACCGAACGGCCGGATGTTATTGCTGGCGAGCTTCTAGAAGGGAAAATAGCCATACTCGTCGACGGAACACCGGTGGTGCTCGTCGTGCCTGCTTTGCTTGTCTCCTTCTTACAGGCCGCAGAGGATTACTATCAGCGATGGGATATCAGTACGCTTATTCGCATCTTACGTTATAGCTCATTTTGTATTGCTTTATTAGGCCCTTCTTTGTTCATTGCCATTACGACCTTTCACCAGGAAATGCTGCCAACGTTACTCCTCATTAGCTTGGCAGCGCAGCGAGAGGGGGTTCCCTTTCCTGCTTTTATAGAAGCATTGATTATGGAAGTGACCTTCGAAATATTACGTGAGGGCGGTTTGCGCATGCCCAAATCGATTGTGACCGCCATTAGTATTGTCGGGACATTGGTTATGGGTACCGCTGCTGTGGATGCCGGGTTCGTATCAGCGGCCATGGTTATCGTTGTTTCTATCACGGCAATTGCAAGCTTTGCTGTGCCTGCTTTCACTATTTCTGTATCCGTTCGGATGCTTCGATTTCCGATGATGGCACTTGCAGCCTCTTTTGGCTTGTACGGTATTATCATTGGGGTCATTATTTTGGTACATCATTTGGGTAGTTTACGATCATTTGGCGTTCCTTATCTAAGCCCTTTTGCTCCCTTTAAGTTAAAAGATAATAAGGATACCCTTATACGGGTACCTTGGTGGGGGATGGTTTCGCGGCCTCGGATCGTGAACAAGCAAAACGTTATTCGTGAACAGACGGATTCGCCATCTCCACCTACAAGGAATCCAGAGGGAGGTTAGCCTATTGTGAGAAAGCGAGTTCTTGCTCTCTTGTTTATGGGGATCGTTATTGTTCTAACCGGTTGTTGGAATCGTAACGAGTTAACTGATTTGGCATTTGTGGTAGGAATGGCGATTGATAACAGTGATGATCAGATTGAAGTATCTATTCAAGTAGTTGAACCACAACAAATTAATGCCAAGGGGGGATCAACTCGCATTCCTGCCATCATGTACAAAAGTAAAGCAGATACGTTAGCTGAAGCTCTAAGAAAAATGATGACGGTATGTCCTAGAAAACCTTATGTGTCACATCTGCGTGTTCTAGCCATTGGGGAATCACTAGCTCGGGTAGGCATTGCAGACACTTTAGATTATATTTCCCGTGATCACGAATTTAGAAATGATTTCTCCATTATTATTGCAAAAGGAGGAAAAGGAGCAGATGTCCTGTCAATCTTGACGGCACTGGAACCCATTCCATCCAACAGTCTATTTGACACTTTACGCGTATCGTCCAGAGAGTGGGCACCCACGACGACAATCACACTAGACGAACTCATTACTGACTTGGTCAGCCAAGGCAAAAATCCAGTGTTATCTGGCATTGAAAGAACAGGTGATCTCAAGGTGGGCAGATCACTGGATAATTTGGAATCAACCACGCCAAATGGCAATGTACGCTTAATAGGGTTGGCGGTATTTCAAAAAGATAAGCTGGTCGGCTGGTTAGATGAAGCAGATAGCAAAGGTTACAATTATATTGAGGGTAATGTGAAACGTACGATTGGCAATGTGACGTGCGCGGATGGCGGACAGATCTCATTCGAAGTGTTAAATACAAAGTCAAATATGAAAGGTGTCATCAAGAACGGGGAGCCTCAAATCGATATCCGGCTGCTGGTTGAACAAAACGTGGCAGAGGTCAAATGTCAAGTTGACTTGACGAAGTTAGAAACGATTGAAGGTCTTCAGGAAAGATCCAATAAGCAGTTAAAAGAGCTTATGGAACATGCCATTCATGAAGTTCAAACGAAATATCAATCTGATATTTTCGGGTTTGGTGAAGTGATTCATCGTAACGATCCGAAGGGTTGGCAACAAATAAAGGATAACTGGCAGGAGTTGTTTCCAAAGTTATCTGTGAATGTTGAAGTCGAAACGAAGACGCGACTCACAGGCACAACTTCAAATTCTCTTGTTGAAGAATTAAAAAATAAGAAGTAGCCGAATCGATAACGTAAATCCCTGATGGGGGTCTAAGTGTATATAAATGATATAGAAAGTGACAGGGGTTTCGTGATGAAAGTAGTTGGCTATTATTACTGCGTACAGTGTGATTCCGTTCGACCTGAGTATTGCTCAGCTACCCTATTCAAAACTGCGTTCAGAATATTGCCGAGCGGTGAACGCTATCAGATTGGTACTTGTAAAGAGGTATGTATACCGACCAAGGGGTGAAGGGGCAACGGAGTCCTTCATCCTAAAAAATGATAACAACATAATAATGGGAATATATGTAAGGGTTTACAAAAACGGAATCGTGAGGTGCTTCCTATGAAAACAACGAAAAAACCAAATGTGATTGTATTTTTTACGGATCAACAGCGCTTTGATACAACGGGTGTTCATGGTAATCCCCTTGAACTGACGCCTAACTTCGACCGCATGGCGATGGAGGGAACGCATGTTTATAATTCGTTCACGTGCCAACCCGTATGCGGACCTGCTAGATCATCCCTGCAGACAGGAAAATATGCGACAGAAACAGGCTGCTACGTGAATGGCATTCCGCTCCAGCAAGAGGAGCAAACGTTGGCCCATTACTTTAATGACGCTGGCTATCATACCGGATATATCGGTAAGTGGCACTTAGCTGGCCAAGAGCCGGTGCCGCAGGATCAACGAGGCGGTTATCAATATTGGCTAGGCTCCAATGTTCTTGAATACTCTTCCGATGCGTACGATACGGTCATGTATGACAATGAGAATAAGCCGGTGAAGCTTCCAGGTTATCGGGTGGACGCTCAGACGGATGCAGCGATCCGATACATCGATCAACATAAAGAGAATCCATTTTTCTTATTCCTATCCTATCTCGAGCCGCATCATCAGAATCATTCGGATAACTATCCAGCTCCGCGCGGATACGAAGGCCGATACAGTGGCAGCCAATTCATCCCTGGGGATCTTGCAACGTTGGGTGGTACAGCACATGCTCATCTTGGCGGTTATTACGGGATGGTTAAACGCTTAGATGAGGCTCTAGGACGTTTGTTCGATTGTTTAATTAGCCTGGACTTGGAAGAAGATACGATTATCATGTTCACTTCCGACCATGGCTGCCACTTTAAGACGAGAAACAATGAGTACAAGCGCTCCTGTCATGATAGCTCCATTCGGGTGCCAACCGCATTCACGGGTGGCTGTTTCAAATCTGGCGGGCGTTTGCAAGAGATGATCTCCTTAGTGGATCTTCCACCAACGCTACTGGATGCAGCAGGTATTCCGGTTCCAGCTTCCATGCAGGGCCGCTCTATTCTTCCGCTGCTGCGTGGTGAAAGAGAGGATTGGCCAGAGGAAATACTTGTACAAATTAGCGAGTCACAAGTTGGACGAGCTATTCGTACACACCGCTGGAAATACAGCATAAGTGCGCTGAATCTGAATCCTTATCACGATGCAGGGGCAGATACGTATGTCGAAGAATTTCTCTATGATCTGCAATCTGATCCCCATGAGTTAAACAATCTGATCGGGGTCGTTTCCTTTGATAACGTTGCCTCGGATTTACGCACGCGCTTGATTCGTCGCATGCAAGAAGCGGGAGAAGCCGCACCAACGATACAACCAGCGGAAGTAAAGACTAACTCGGGTGCCAGAAGAGTGTCTGTCAGCGAGCTCCGCAAGAAACTGTAGGTAAATCATGATGTGCTAGGTGAATCGGCAACGCCATTATTCATTTTTATTACAGGAAGAACATGAATAGCAGAGTGCCAGACTAACACAACACCTTCGTGTTTGGTCTGGCTTTTTTTCTTGGAGCTCGCATGCGAATAGATAAAGGGATTTATGAATGAAAGTAGAATGTAATGTAGAATTTTATGAATTCAGAATATTCTTTTAAATATAGCGGAGAGGTTTGTAGAAAGGGATTGAGGTCGCCATGCATTGGTTCAGTAAAGTGACAATCAGAAATCAACTGATTTTCCTCGCATCCATCACATTTGTGTTGTTAATCTTGATTTTTTCCGTCTTTTATACGCAAAACAAAGAGATTATTAAACAAAAGAATACCGAGTATACGGTGAACATGATTTCTCAATTGCAGCAAGATGTGGCTTCCTACCGCAATAGTATTGATAAATTACTGATGAATATTGCTTATAACCCCGACATGCAGGAATTCATGCTTGAAACCGATTATGGAAATAGGTACGAGCTCTCTAAGAAAATTAGCAGTGTACTGAACAATGCCAGATTAATGAAGGAAGGTATTGTAGACGTCATTGTCGTTGGAAATTCAGGATCGTTCTATAGCACCTTCGGCGGAAATGAATATGTCACGAAGTATCAACAGCTTTTCAGTAGTTCTCCCTTTATTTCAGGTTTGAAAGAAGTGAATTTCGGTTCCAATATCAAGGGAACCAAGTTTTTCATAGCAGGACTATCCACCTTCGCCACGTACGATGCTGCACATACAGGCAAACAGATTGGCTATTGTTATCTCGTCATTGATGCCAAGGAAATTACCGCGCTTTCGTTCCCCAAGATCGGCAAGGAAGAGATGAAGTTCTACTTACTAGATCGCGATCATCAGGTGTTTACCTCCAACGATACAGCCTCTATTGGGGGCAATTCCGATTTCTTGACAGCGGCTGAAGCTTTAAATGGACAATCGGCGATCCTTACTTTGAATGGCGTTCGCCAAATTGTTCAAACCGAGAAGTTGCCCGAAATTGGCGGCACTATCATTAGTGCTATTCCCGAAAAAGCGTTATATAGCGAGATTAGAAAATTAAGATTAAATGTCATTTACTTGCTGCTCACAGCTATTTTCATTCTTTCCGTGCCATTCATCCTCATTATGAATAATTTGATTAAACCCATTCGCCAAATTACGAATTTCATTCTAGGTATTCGAACCAAACAAACGGTCATTTTCAAGCAGGAGATCAAACTTGAAGGCTACTTTGAAATGACCATTCTGTCTTCCAAATTGAATACAATGTTCAACGAAATCGATTCCCTCACACGTAATCTCATTGAAGCTAATATCCAGCTGTATCGCGTGGAACTCGAGAAAAAGAAAGCTGAACTTGCGTTCTTGCAAAGTCAGATTAATCCTCATTTTCTGTACAACACCTTCGAAACGATAAAAGGAATTGCGATGATAAGAGGGGTTCATGAGATTAAAGACATGGTCCAAGATTTGAGCCGGATATTTCGATACAGTATTAAAGGAACAGAAGAAGTCTCGCTCCAAGAAGAGTTGGATACGATTAGCGCTTATTTGCGCATTCAAAAGACGCGGTTCAAAGATCGGTTCGACATTCAGATGGACATTAACCCCCGGGTATTAACTTGCAAAGTTCCTAAAATGATTCTTCAACCGATTGTTGAGAATGCGATTATACATGGCTTAGAGCCCTTATCGAAAAAGGGTCATCTGAGGATTATGGCGGAAATTGACTCCTATAACAAATTAGTTATCTCTGTGAAAGATAATGGGAACGGAATGCCTGAGGAAATGAGCGGGGCGTTACTTAAGAATGCGGAAGGCAAAGACCCGTTCGATCTCCATCTAGGCTTGAAAAACGTCAATAATCGAATCCAATTCATCTGTGGAGATGAGTATGGGTTGAGTTTCCAAAGTCAAGAGAACCTAGGGACAGAAGTGATTTTTCATTTGCCGCTAAAGGAGAATGAGGATGTATAAAATTTTATTGGTAGATGATGAAGAGTGGGTTGTACAGAGCTTAAAACATAGTATTGATTGGGAGGAATATGGCTTTCAAGTGATTGGAGAAGTGCACAGCGCTGACGAAGCTCTTGCATTCATTGACACCCATCAACCACATCTCGTGATAACGGATATCAAAATGCCTGGTATGAGTGGGCTCGAATTAATAAAAAGAGTCGTAAGCAAAGAGTTACCCATCCAGTTTGTTGTAGCCAGCGGTCATGCGGAGTTCGTTTATGCACAGAAAGCGCTGCAATACGGGGCGATTGGCTACTGTTTGAAGCCTTTTGAAGAAAATGAGATTAAAGATTACTTAAAGAAAGCTAGGTTACATATCGAATCAAAAAGTAAAAGTGATCATTTGGAATTAATCGATTTAATTCTAGGACAAAGTGTGCCGGATCATGGCAAAGTAATGGAATTATTACGGGCTGAAGGCGTTGATTGTGATAAAAATGAATTGGCTGTCATTCAAGTGATCGGGAATTTCCTCATGCCAAGCGAAAGTAAGATCCCGTATTGCAGTCTGAAAACAGGACCAAGTAAACGGGTCTGTCTTATGAATCAATCGGATTTTATGTCGTTTATGGAAAAAGTGAAATCGGTCCCGAATGTTAGTGTAGGCTATGCGACGCACATGAAGCTACACGAGATTAAAGAAGCCATACATGCGGCTAATATCTCAGCATTTCATTTTTTTGTGACCGGAAAGAAGGATTGTTATTGTGTCAGTGCTGCCTCTACGGATCTTAAGAGTTATTTAGGTCATGTAGCAACCGCGATGGAAAAGAATGATCTGAAGTTCATTGATGCCTCCTTTCATGAACTCTCGCAATGCTTCGAATCGGGAGCGTATACGATTAAAGATGCTTATTTTGTCTATTATCAAATTATGTATTACGCGAGCGATAGACTAGCTATGCATGTCGACGTGGAGATTGATCATTTCGAACAGCTATCTTCCATTTATATGAATGTACATGTCATGTTGGCAGAGCTTAGACGGCAAATCATTCAACAAGTGATCTCCTTAGCCAAGGTATCTGATGTAGAGATTGAGCACGAGACAGTTAGGCATATTGTGAAATATGTCAAAGAAAATTTCTATAATGACATCAATTTGAGTCAGATTTCCAAACTATTTTTCGTAACACCGAACTATGTTAGTCATATTTTCAAAAAGGAAATGGGCGTTAATTTCACGGAGTATATCAGTAAGCTGCGGATTGATTATGCGGGGGGCTTATTAAACAGCTCAACGTTAACCATTCAACAGGTGAGTGAGAAGTCAGGGTTTAACGATTATTTTTATTTTACCAAAATATTTAAGCGGATAACGGGCATCACGCCATCGGAGTATAGAAAAAAAACAAGGGCAGATTAGTCCTCACTGTGCGATATGAACGATTTCATGATTGGCTATGTAATAATCTACGATGAAGAAACAGGCCATGCCTTTCCGCTTAAAGCGTCGATATAGATGCTGGGAATCGTCTATATGGGCGTATCGCAGATTATATTAATATTTAGTTAAGACATCGTTCACATCGTGAGGAGGGTTCCTATGGAAACAACAACGAACTTAGTCGAGCATAGACAGGTTCGTAAACGATCCAACTTATGGGATAGAATCACCTACCATAAGTATTTTTATCTCATGTTATTACCCATTATTACATGGTATGTAATATTTTGCTATATTCCAATGTACGGTTTGACCTTAGCGTTCAAAACCTACGACTTTAGCAAAGGGATTACAGGCAGCCCATGGATCGGAATTCAAAACTTTACAGATATTCTGAATGATAGTCAGTATGTAAACTCTTTAATGAATACCATCATCATTAGCTTCGGCAAACTCATATTTCATTTTCCAGTGCCAATCCTTCTAGCCCTTCTCATTAACCAAATTGCTAGGCAGAAACTTAAAAAGATATACCAGACGATCTTTACATTTCCGCATTTTATTTCATGGGTCGTATTAGGTGGAATTATTACCAACATTTTAGGTTCACAAGGTGTTTTTAATCAAATTATGGGGTTGTTCGGATTTGAATCGATGTCCATATTGACGGACCCTGCGTTATTTCGCCCACTCATTTACATCACGCATATTTGGAAAGAAATTGGGTGGGACTCCATTATTTATTTAGCGGCTCTTGCAGGTATTAATCCTGAATTGTATGAAGCAGCGGATATGGATGGCGCGAATGGCTTACAGAAAGTACTTCATGTTTCTTGGCCTGGTATTAAATCTACGGTAGCCATCCTGTTCATACTTACAGTTGGGCTTATGATGAATGTTAGTTTTGATCAAATCTACAACCTGTACAGTGCTCCCGTTTATATCGTTGGGGATACGGTGGACACCTACATTTTGAGGACAACCATGTCAGTTGGAAGCAATTTTGGGTTATTAGCTGCTGCTGGCTTTATCAAGTCTGTGGCAAGTATGTTTCTACTGTTGTTTGCCAATTATGTCGTGAAAAAATTTGGAGAACAGGGTCTGTTTTAGAAAGGGGGAGTAAGCATGAGCTCATCACCAAGTTTAGGCAGAAAACGTTCGGGGTTAAGCTTTATTCCCCATGTCATATTAGGATTTTTTGGAATCCTATCGTTATTTCCTTTCTATACGGTTCTGATTTCTTCCTTCGCCTCTTTTGACGCAATTACAAGTAAGAAGGTTTATCTCTTTCCCACCTCATTCGTATTAACGAACTACAAAACAATCTTAACGCAAGAACAATTCTTTAGCTCACTAGGCGTAACCATATTTATTACGGTAGTTGGTGTTTCCATAAATATGTTCCTATCGGTAACCGGTGCCTATGCGCTATCCAAAAAACAGCTGCCTGGTCGTAATTTGTTCTTATCCTTGATCATATTCACGATGTTTTTTAACGGCGGTTTGATCCCCTGGTATTTACTCGTTAAAAATTTAGGCTTAATTGATAGTCTCTTTTCCATGATTTTACCTGTAGGAATCAATACATTCTATCTCATCATTATGAAAAACTATTTCAATTCGCTGCCTGAAAGCTTAGAAGAGTCGGCTAAGATCGACGGCGCCAATGATATCTATATTTTGATCAAAATTATCATCCCGATTTCTGCGCCATTCATCGCTACATTTGCCTTGTTTTATTCCGTAGAACGATGGAACGAATGGTATAACTCCTTATTATTTATTCACTCACCTTCTAAGGCACCTTTACAAATTTTGCTTCGAGAGCTGCTTATTAATTTCAATACGGATATTGGGTCGATTGGGGCAGCCATCAGGGACAGTAAAAGCATCTATGTACAAGGTGTACAAATGGCCTCGATTGTAGTCACAAGTCTTCCGATCTTACTTATTTACCCGTTTCTTCAAAAGCATTTTGCAAGTGGCATTATGGTGGGGTCGTTAAAAGAGTAAGAGGCCAAACGTAGGTGTTTGAAAGAAAAGGGCAACAAATTGCCTTTCTCATCTATATAAAAAATAGGGAGGTTTTCTTATGAAAATGTTGAAAAAGAGTTCACTTTTCTTAATGAGTACGCTGCTGTTAACAACCTCATTGGTGGCCTGCAGTAAAACCAACACGGAACCAAGCTCGGCTACTGTGGCGCCTACAGCCAGTACCAGTACCACCAGTACGACTACACCAAAGACGGAAGAAAACAAGTATAAGGATGCCATCGAACTTTCCGTTGCGATATGGGATGTCGAGTCAGGATTAGCGAAGTCGAAAGATGATGCCCTCTATCAATTCCTTTCTAAGAAATTTAACATAACGTTTAAGCCGGTAGGCATCACATGGGATGATTATGCACAAAAAATCAATCTCTTGGCGGCTTCCGATTCCTTGCCAGACATTTTCTCCATTGATGCAATCGGAACGCCGACTTTTTATAACTGGGTTAACCAAGGTATTGTAAAGGCAATTCCGAAGGATCTTTCCGGTTATCCGAATTTATCTAAGTACTTAGACGTGAAAGATATTCAAGCAACGAAGATTAATGGGCAATTTTATGGCATCCCTCGACGTACTTATTCTTCTTTGAATTATAATGCGAACGATCGTATTATCTTCTACCGTTGGGATTGGGCACAGGCGGCAGGCGTAACGAAGGAGCCAGAAACGTTTGACGAGTACAAAGATATGATGGTTAAAATTGTAGCCTCGAATCCAGAAGGGAAAAAGCCTGTTGGACTCACGGGACTTCCAAAAACAGCACCAGATGTATTATGGACGTACAGTAACCCTCTAGCTTCCTCAGATGGCAGTGGGGCTGATTCCAAATGGATCAAGGAAGATGGGAAATTCATTCCAGCCGTCTTTAGTAAAACTTCCATACCTACATTGAAATTAGCACGTGACTGGTTCGCAGCAGGCATTATTGATAAAGATTTACCATTGTTAAAAGGTGAACAGCATTACGAGAAGTTTGCTTCTGGAAAAGCCGCATCCATTGTTGTCAGCGGTGGTTATATCAATGGCTACAAAAAAATAGAGAAAGACAGATTTAACAAAGTATATCCGGACAAAAAATTCACGGACGCTGTTAAATCATTGAAACCACTGACAAGTCTGGATGGCAACAAATATCATCCTGTATTTAAAACATACTGGTCGGAAAGTTATTTTAATGCAAAGATCAATGACAAAAAATTGACGCGCATCTTGGATCTATATGATTATCTGTTGAGCGATGAAGGCAAACGTCTAGTTAGCTATGGATTTGAAAATGTCGATTATAAACTTGATGGTGCCAAAATCACTCCGATCGATCCAAAAGTCGTCATTGGCGAGAAGTATCCAAGTACGCTAGTGTTCAATACGTTAGCAACGTGGGAAACTCCTTATACCGTAGACGATCCTAACGATCAAAGCTGGGTTAACAAGGATCTGCAGAAGGATGCAATCAGTTACATGCAATTCGTGAAAACCAAAACAAAAATTCCGGATTTCTCACCTGAGTTAACGCTAGTGTCTACACCGGCCAAAGATAAATTTACGGTCATTAATTCAGATTTACTGATCAAAATCATGGCTAGTAAAGATGATGTGGAGCAAATGTTCACGAAGGAAATTGACGCTTATAAAGGGAAAGGTCTGGATAAAGTCATCGAAGAAGTGAATGCGAAAGCGCAGCAACTAGGGATTAAGTAAATGAAGGATAAAAGCGGGGAAAATGGCCATGCAGGTACAACAGTTGTAGATAATAGGTGAGCTAAAAAATAAAAGATGGCGTGGAGGCGCGTATGATGTGCCTTTCATGCCATCTTTTTACAGTTAAATCGAATTTACGAGGAAATTTATCTCTCCTTACAATAGTACGGTCACATGCGATTTCAAATAAAGGTGTGCCATAACGTTATTTGCTGCATAGGCATGTTCTGCGAAAAAATAGCATTACGGAATAACGCTATTTCGACCAAATGGAGTGAATTTTTCCCATTTAGAGTGAAATAACGTTATTTTATAACGGTATTCTCCCGTATTCTCTTCTAAATTAACAAATAAGATGTTTTTATAACGCTATTTTGCGACCGAGGTTCATCTCTATGTCATGGAAGCAATAGCACTCAGCTTGCTTATTTCACGCTCGGCGCCACCCGCACCGCCACCTTGCCGGTGGCCGGGGTGTAGACGAGCGACTGCCCGATCAGCGCTTGCAGATCGTCAAGCGCAACCGTGACCTGCCCGTGCTCGCGCAGCACGGGCTGCCTTAATCGGACGCGGGCGCCGTCGCCGCGCGTCGCGGTCTTCGCATTCACCTGCAAGGTGAATGCCTGTTGCCCCAGGCGGAGGCGAAGCTCTCCGCCTTCAGCTGTGGCGCTGCCGCCGAGCTGCGCCACGGCAGCGGCCGCGTCCAAGCGCAGCGGCGCGCTGCCTTGCTGCGCCTCGACCCGGCGCTGGATCGAACGGTGCAGCAGCTCCGGCGTGATGTTCGGGCTGCCCGCGTTGATCCGCGGGATCAACATGTGATCGGCGCTGCGCGTCGCCATCTCGGGTGAGATTGTAAAGGCGTAGCGGATGCCCGCCTTCGCCACTTGTTCCGTCGCCGCTGGCGACGTGATGCCGTACGGATACGCCATCGCGTCGAGCGGCGCCTCGGTGAGTGGTGCAAGCTTGCCGAGGCAGGCCCCGGCATCCGTGAACACACGCTGCTGGTAGGCAGCGTCATTCTCGCCATCGAGCTTGCCCACCAAAGCAGCTTCACCACTCGGCAGCTTGTGGTGAAGGTCATCCGT
Organism: Paenibacillus sp. J31R109; assembly: GCF_059692055.1. NCBI lineage: Bacteria > Bacillati > Bacillota > Bacilli > Caryophanales > Paenibacillaceae > Paenibacillus > Paenibacillus sp. J31R109. The sequence goes on from NZ_JCAUAR010000007.1 coordinate 215,135, forward strand.
ATGGCAGCCGACGTCGATGAAATTCGTCGCATGCGTCATTTCCTTGATTTGATCATAAGACATCGACGGAATGTAAGAGGCCAAGGGTGTCGCTAAGTCCTTCGTGATGACGAAGTTGACGGCAGGTATTCGTAAGCTTTTGAGAATCGGATAAGCCCCTGTATAAAAGCTTTGATATCCATCATCAAAAGTAACCAGCACCGCGTTCGAGGGAACCGTTGCGCCTGCCATGTACATTTTAAACTCATTTAATGAAATAAAATGATAGCCTTTGCTGAGCAGGGTGGTGAGTTGATCTTGAAATAGGGCACTTGTGATGGTGCTTGAGCTGGTATCGGTGTCATGGATATGATGATACATAAGGACGGCTACTTGATCTTGATAGTAAATGGTCCCCGATTTTTCAGCCTGCAAGGGGGTCAATAAGAGCGTAAGCCCGAGTAGACTAACGAGAATCGAAATTGCGATTCTTTTGTACATGTCAGCGAATCTCCTTGTTTTGCTCACAGAACCGTCGAACTGTTCCTATGAGGTATGATATAATAGTTAATATTCTTTAAGATTATGCGGGTAATTGAGAGGAGCTAGACTGTGTTATGCAACATTTTTATCAAAGCGTTTATGATTTAATTGTGGAAACATCCACGAATCTTCCAGGTGATGTTCGCCTTGCGGTACAAGCCGCTCAAGCAAGAGAGGACAAGGGTACACGCTCAGCGTTATCACTATCCCGCATTGCCGATAACATTCATATGGCGGAAACCAATGTTTCTCCAATCTGTCAGGATACAGGCATGCCAACGTTTATTATACACTGTCCAGTTGGGGCAAACCAAATTGTAATGAAGAAACATATCCTAGAGGCAGTTGCGAATGCAACGAAGGCAAGTAAGCTTCGTACGAATTCCGTAGATTCGCTGACAGGTGCTAATAGCGGGGATAACCTCGGACCTGGAACACCGGTTATCCATTTTGAGCAATGGGAGCGCGAGGATGTTGAAGTGAAGCTCATTCTCAAAGGCGGCGGCTGTGAGAACAAAAACATTCAATACAGCTTGCCAGCTGATCTTGAAGGCGTAGGCAAAGCTGGTCGTGACCTTGACGGTATTCGCAAATGCGTGATGCATGCAGTCTACCAAGCACAAGGCCAAGGCTGCAGCGCTGGTTTTATCGGTGTTGGAATCGGCGGAGATCGAACAAGCGGCTATGAGCTGGCGAAGCATCAATTGTTCCGTCGTGTAGACGATGTGAATCCACATGAAGATCTTCGTAAGGTTGAGGAGTACGTGATGGAGCATGCGAATACGTTGGGAATTGGTACGATGGGCTTTGGCGGCCAAGTAACATTGCTTGGCTGTAAAGTTGGCGTAATGAACCGTCTGCCAGCTAGCTTCTTCGTATCAGTAGCGTATAACTGCTGGGCGTTCCGTCGTCAAGGCGTGATTCTAAATGCAGAAACGGGTGAAATCAACGGCTGGTCTTACCCTAGAGGCGAAGAGGTTTCCTTCCAAGATGCTTTCGAAGCAAGTGCCGAAGAAGCTAGAAATACACCGCAAGAAGAGCGTCGCGAGATCGTTCTTACGACTCCGATTTCAGAAGAGCAAATTCGCAGCTTGAAAGTCGGCGACGTTGTTGTCATTAACGGAACGATGCACACAGGGCGCGATGCGCTTCATAAATATTTGATGGATCATGATGCGCCGATCGATTTGAATGGTGCAGCGATTTACCACTGTGGACCGGTTATGGCGAAGGATGATGCCGGCGAATGGCACGTGAAGGCGGCTGGACCGACAACAAGTATTCGTGAGGAACCTTACCAAGGTGAGATTATTAAGAAGTTCGGTATTCGTGCAGTTATCGGTAAAGGCGGTATGGGACCGAAAACACTGGCAGCGTTGAAGGATCACGGCGGCGTGTACTTGAATGCAATTGGTGGTGCTGCACAGTACTACGCACAATGCTTCAAAAAAGTGGAAGGCGTTGACTATCTAGAATTCGGTATTCCAGAAGCGATGTGGCATTTGGAGACAGAAGGCTTCGCAGCTATCGTGACAATGGATTCTCATGGCAACAGCTTGCATGCCGACGTGGAGAAGAATTCCTTAGAGAAATTGGCAGCGCTGAAAGAGCCTGTTTTTAAATAAATGCTAGTACGTGACGCGTTCTCAACATATTTACAAAAAAAATACTGGATTAGCTAGAGAAATTAGGGTTACTATTTAGAGTAGCCCTTTTTCTTTATGTTTGGAATAATCGGCACATCACCCTGTTGGAGGTTTACGCGTCCATGACCAAATTTCGTGCAAAACTAACCCTGATTTTAATCTTACTCATTGGATGCTCGATGTTGGTTGCCGGTATATTCATGGCGAAAGTTCTCGAGAGTTCACATGTGAAATCTTTACAAGAAAATATGGAGCGCGAGCTTCATGTAATTGCTTCTAGTGGTGTTTGGGATTATAAAGGGACTGAAGCCGAGCTGTACTCGTATTATTCTGCACAAGCGCATCGACTCAAAGACGCAACTACGGAGCGCTTGACGTATGTACGTGCTGACGGTAAAGTGCTTGGTGACTCCGACCAACCCCCAGAGCAGATGGATAACCATCTAACAAGACCTGAAATCGCCGCGGCAGCGAAGGTTGGCGTCGGTTATGTGACACGTTATAGTGATACACTGAAAGAGAACATGCTGTACGCAGCGATTCCGGTTAAAAATGAAGCCAAAGTGACAATCGGGTATCTGCGAATATCGTTAAGCTTAGCCCAAGTAGATAAATCGATCCGCAGTCTATGGTATTTCCTTATTTCAGGATTATTGATCCTCTTTGTTATTGCAGGTATTGTCAGCTATCGGATTGCCAAAGGGATTACACGCCCCATTGAGCGGATGACGAAGGTTGCGCAGCAAATTACGAATTTGAATTATGAATCTCGTGTTCCCGCGTATCGCAATGATGAGGTCGGGCAGCTCGGCCAAGCGATTAATCGGATGTCTGAGAGCTTGCAGGGTCAAATGGCACGTATTCAAGAAAATGAACGCAGGCTGCAAGGTGTCATGGAAAATATGATGAGCGGTATCATGATGATTGACCGCGAAGAGCGGATTATGCTGCTCAATCCTTCTGCTGAAGCGATTCTGGGATTCACCTCACAGGAGCTCCTTGGGAAGAAATATAATGAAGCGAAGCAACAATATGACTTCACGAAGTTGATTCAGGAATGTATCGAGCTACAGGAGCCGATTTCGGATGAGATGATGTTTTATTATCCGGCAGAGCGTATTCTGGATATTCATTTAAGCCCAATTGCGCATGAAGATGAAGAGTGGTCTGGTGTACTTATCGTGCTCCACGATATCACGGCGGTACGCAGATTGGAGCGCATGCGCAGTGAGTTCGTAGCGAATGTCTCCCATGAGTTGAAGACGCCGATTGCGGCAGTAAAGGGCTTTGCGGAGACGCTGCTGGCAGGCGCGTTGAATGATAAGGAAACGGCGGTGTCGTTTCTGCAAATCATTTTCGATGAGAGTGAGCGGTTAAATCGTCTAATTGGTGATATTTTGGAGCTGTCGAAGATAGAGTCGAAGCGAATTCCTATGAATTTCTCTCCTGTCTATTTGCCTGAATTTCTGGAGAGATCATTAAGTGTACTGCGCAAAGAAGCAGAGAAGAAGCATATTGAGCTTACCATGACGGTAGAGGATGATATGTATATTGAAGCAGACGAGGATCGGTTGCGCCAAATCATCATTAATTTACTGTCTAATGGCATTGCCTACACGCAAGATGGCGGGAAAGTCAAGCTTCGTGTAGAACCTTTGGAAACCAATGCAGATGGGGATTACGAACGACTGCGAATTATTGTATCGGATACAGGGATGGGGATACCGAAGAAGGATTTACCGCGGATCTTCGAACGATTCTACCGGGTAGATAAAGCGAGATCCCGAAGCTCAGGCGGGACGGGACTGGGGTTATCCATCGTTAAGCATCTTGTGGAAATGCATAAAGGAACCATTCGTGTTGAGAGTGAAGTAGGGGTAGGGACGAAATTTATCATTGAGTTGCCTGTTATCCATTAAATAGGTAGTTGTGGATTTACACTCCGATGACGAAGGGTTTACAATGTCTTTACAAATGTATGGTACACTCAAGAGGTGCAATGTTAATAAACTGTAAATGCGGGGGATCCCATGGCACAAAAAATACTAGTAATTGAAGATGAGCCGACGTTGGCTCGGTTATTATCCTATAACCTCTCGCAGGAAGGCTACGATACGAAAGTGATTGATCATGGTGGTGACGGTCTGCAGGAGGCACTCCAGCAGTCGTATGATCTACTCATTTTGGATATTATGCTGCCCGGACTTAGCGGTTTTGAGGTATTGGCTAAGCTTAGACAAAAAGGTAATCGCACACCAGTCATCATTCTAACCGCACGCAATGCCGAGGATGAGGTTGTACAGGGCTTGAAGCATGGGGCAGATGATTATATCACTAAGCCATTCGGGGTAGCTGAATTACTTGCACGTGTGGCAGCTGTTCTGCGACGTACACAATCGGATGAGGCCGCATCCGATATAGCCAAGTCAAATGAGAAAGTCATACAGGCGGGCGAGCTTCGTATTTATCCTGAAAAATATGAAGTTGTGCTTAATGGGGAGTCCATTCCCTTACGGCCTAAAGAATTTGAAGTGTTACTGTATTTGGTTCAGCGCCCAGGTGTGGTTGTTACCCGAGATGATCTCATGAATATCGTTTGGGGCTTCGACTATATCGGTGGTCAGCGAACGGTTGATGTGCATGTGAGTTCCCTGCGCAAAAAGCTGGAAATGAATCAACAATCGGTTCAGATTGATTCGATACGCGGAGTCGGTTACAAACTAATCGCGACAACGATTAAAAAGTAAAGGAGCATGGATGCTGGGGAAGCGGCAACCGTGCTTTTTTCTCTTTAGGTGGATTGGATAGGAGCAGCTAATCTCTACATATGGATAACACAATCGCATACATTATTCGCAAAATCGGGAATTTTTTTCACCGAGGTATGGGGTATAATTAAAATATACATACGAGTATTGTCAGTAATAAAATTTGTTTTGTAGGATCAATATAGAGGAGGAACATCATGTCAACGACGTATCGGATCGCGATTATTGGGTGTGGAGGGATTGCCAATGGCAAGCACATGCCTAGCTTAAGCAAATTGGACAATGTAGAAATGGTAGCGTTCTGTGATATCGTTGTAGAGAAAGCGCAAGAAGCTGCTGATAAGTATGGTAAGGGAGAAGCGCGTGTCTATGAGGACTATCGTGAGGTATTGAAGGATAGTTCAATCGACATCGTTCATGTATGTACGCCGAATGATTCCCATGCGGACATCACGATTGCTGCTTTGGAAGCTGGTAAGCATGTCATGTCGGAGAAACCTATGGCGAAAACAGCGGTTGACGCGAGACGTATGGTTGAAGCAGCGAATCGTACTGGCAAGAAGCTAACTGTTGGTTATAACAATCGCTTCCGCGGTGATAGCCAACATTTACATAAGCTTTGTTCCGAAGGCGAGCTTGGCGATATCTATTTCGCGAAGGCACATGCGATTCGTCGCCGCGCAGTACCAACGTGGGGCGTGTTCCTTGATGAAGAGAAACAAGGCGGAGGCCCGTTGATTGATATCGGTACGCATGCACTAGATTTGACGTTGTGGATGATGGATAACTATGAGCCAGCCGTTGTTTTGGGTACTTCCTATCACAAGCTTTCTCAGCGTGAAAACGCGGCGAACGCTTGGGGTCCTTGGGATCCAGCTAAGTTCACGGTGGAAGATTCAGCATTTGGTATGATTACGATGAAAAACGGTGCAACGATTATTCTTGAATCGAGCTGGGCGCTGAATACGCTTGAAGTGGATGAAGCGAAATGTACGCTCTCAGGAACAGAAGGCGGCGCGGATATGAAAGGCGGCCTACGCATTAACGGAGAGAAACATAGTCGTTTGTTCACGACAGAAGTGGAATTGAAAGCAGGCGGCGTTGCCTTCTACGATGGGAAAGCGGAGCAGGCTTCCGATTTAGAAATGAAGCTATGGATTCAAGCGATAGAGAATGATACTGATCCAGTTGTTACACCTGAGCAAGCGTGTGTAGTATCTGAGATTCTAGAAGCTATTTATGAGTCAGCGAAAACAGGTAAAGCTGTATACTTTGACTAGGTGATAACATCTTATTGCCTGGGAAATAGTTAATGACATCAAAAATCCCTTCTTCCGATAGTGTTATCGGTTGGAGGGATTTTTCGTTGTTTTGCGATGCTCGCCGGGCGTCGTGCCTGTGCGTTGTTTGAATATTTTAGAAAAATGATGTAAATCCGCAAAGCCACAATAATCCGAAATGGATTCGTGACTGAGTTCGGTATTCGTAAGTAATTCTTTGGCATGGTGGATGCGCATCTGCAATAAGTACTGGTGCGGGGAAGTCCCATAACGCTGCTTGAAGAGGAAGCCGAACCGTGAGATGGATAAATTGGCACGACTAGCCATATCTTGAACGGATAGGGGATCACTTAAATGATTGGAAAAATAAGAAGTGATCCAGTTTAGGCTTGGCGCTATGGAGGGAACATCTTGCTGATAGGGCTCTAGCATAGCGAGAATGATATCGATCATGAGCTGCTGTATTCGGAGCTGGGTAAGCGGATTAGCCACATGAACAAGCTCAATGGTTTGCAACAGTTTCTCTTTGAGTAGAACGGGATTCAGCGGCTGAATCTGTACAGGAACTCGCAGCTTGAACAGGTCTTGCAGGGTTGGCTGCAGGAGATGGTTGTAGGCGGTGAGATCAATTTGCCCTGGTCGTGTGGGAAAGCTGTCTTCTCGTGCAGGATTATAGGCGACATCAAAATGAAGAAAAGGCGTGACTGTGTTCGTGAGTCCCTCTAGCGAAAGCAGACTGCCTGGCTGCACGAGGCAGAATTGCCCAGCGTGAAACAGATAGGTCTGATGATCAACCGAGAAACGACAGGTACCTTCTTGGATGTATACCAATAAATAGTCGAGGAGTCTACGCTCGGGATAGTTCCATGGTTTGCGTACGGCAAAGTCACATTCTCGAATATAAGGGACAATCGGCGGGGAATCCAATCCATTTGGCAATAGGATAGAGCCTCCTTTCATTTAAAATTCGAATGGCGTTGCGAGACAGCAAATGCGCGTACTTTACTCTTATTTTAGTGTAGGATGATGGTTGAAATCCAGTTGTTTTTGACAAATCAATAACCAGGTTTGACAAAGATACTTTGACGAGGTAGTCCTATAATAAAGCTATAAATAGACAAGTCGAGGTGCATGAGGATGAGCAGTCTGGAAGCTAACGGAGTGAATGAATTACCCTTGATGGAAGATGGTTATACGTTGTCGCAAGAACAGAAGATGAGGTATCAACGAGACGGTCATATTGCGCTGCGTGGTGTAGCCAGTGAGGCTGAAATCCATGTGTATGAACCGATTATTTCTGATCTGGTGAAAACGTTGAATAACCAAGATAAACCGCTTGATCAGCGTGATACGTATGGGAAGGCATTCATCCAGATTTCGAATTTATGGGAGAGAAGTGAAGAAATTCGCCGCTTCGCCTTTGCCAAACGCTTTGCCAAAATTGCTGCGGATCTCATGGGTGTTGATGGCGTGCGGATGTATCACGATCAGGCTTTGTTCAAAGAACCGCATGGCGGTCATACCCCTTGGCATCAGGATCAAATTTATTGGCCGCTGGATACGGATAAGACGATAACGATGTGGATGCCACTTGTCCCCGTTTCAGAGGCTGTAGGGTCGATGACATTTGCTTCGAAATCTCATCTTATGGGCTACATTAACAAGATGGTGATCTCAGATGAGTCACACCGTACATTGGCGGGGTATATCGAGGGGAAAGGCTTCGAAACCATCTCTCATGGTGCTATGGCTGCCGGAGATGCTACGTTCCACGCGGGTTGGACGCTGCATAGCGCGCCTGGTAACCCAACGGATACCATGCGCAAAGTAATGACCATTATTTATTATGCCGATGGATTGCCGATTGCTGAGCCGGATAGTAAAGCGCGTGAGAGTGATTTGAAAAGGTGGTTTCCTGGGCAACAGCCAGGGGAGCTAGCTGCTTCTGAGCTGAATCCGTTGCTGTATAGTCGCAGTTAGGAAGAGAAGCGTAAGTAAATTGTAAGGCCGTATTAAAAAGTAAAAAAGATCACCATCCCTCTACAGGGAAAGTGATCTTTTTATACATATAAGAATTTATATGTTTTGGGTTTTGGGGAAAGCGGCACTTACCTCTATTTTGGTTCCAATTCAGCATCTCGCTATGAGTAGAGAACTGCAAAAATACATCTTTTTAAGGAGAATAGAGCGTTTATCGAGGAATTGCTGCGAATATACATCCTTTTTTACCGATACGCCGTAAAAACGGCAAATATGGTGGAAAAAGATGTATAATTGCATCTTTGCTATTGAATTCGACTTTTCTAATGGAAAAAGGTGTATATTCGTATCTTTTTTAAATTCTCACTTCCCGATGACGGAGCAGCCGTATTTCTTATTGCGTTACTAGCAGCCTACCACTTGCTCCCATGTGGGGAAGGGCAGCGGGCGCTGCTAAGTTTGGCTTTAATATCCATTAAGCAGCCGCAGTGGCGGCAAGTTGTGCCGTATTGATAGTCGCTGCAACTTGTGCAGACCGCGATGCGCCGCTCATACTCAGTTTCCGTTGTCAGCTTTAGGTTGCGTACACGCAGCGTCTCACCGAAAAGCTTGGCAATTTCTTCGGGCGTCACGTGAACAGAGGCAGAGCATCCTTTGCAATCTGACCCAACATCTGGTGTAGTTCTGGCTAAGTTATCCATGTCGGAACACCTCTATTTTAGACAAAGCGTAACCACGGAGTGGGCAGGAAGGGTCACGAGAAGGACGTCATTTTCGATCCGATAATCGGCAAAAGCTTGTGATGTCACACAATCTGGCTCTTCAAATGTGTTATGCGCTAACATCGTATCTGAGCTGATGATCAACCCAGAGATTGTGCTGGCCTGGCGTCCCTTCAAGTCACACTGGACTTCCAGTGAATCGGCATGGTGCAAATTACAAAGCGAAATATGTAATTGATTATCAGCATTTAATGAAGCCGATGCGCTAAGTTGATCGATTTGCTTGCCATCCATTTCATAAGAGGGGCTCACGGCTTCCGTAGCAATATAGCTCGCATCTTGATGTACCTTGTACATGTCGAATACATGATAAGTCGGAGTAAGCAGCATGTCAGCACCCTCGGTAAGGATGACGGCTTGCAGCACATTGACGACCTGTGCAATATTGGCCATGCGCACGCGATCACTATGGTGATGAAAAAGGTTTAAATTAATACCAGCGACTAGCGCGTCGCGAATGGTATTTTGCTGGAACAGGAAGCCAGGATTCGTGCCAGGCTCTACATTGTACCAAGTGCCCCATTCATCGACGATTAAGGCGACTCTTTTGTCAGGATCATAGGTATCCATAATGGCAGAATGACGGGTAATGAGTTCGTCCATGTATAAGGTTTTCTCTAGCGTGTTAAACCAATCTTGTTCATTAAAATCCGTTGCGGATCCTTTGTCCTTCCAGACGCCAGTCGGGAGTGTATAGTAATGAAGGCTGATGCCATCCATATATTTGGTTGCTTCACGCATCAAGACTTCGGTCCAGTTGTAGTCAGCACTATTGGCGCCGCAAGCGATTTTGAAAATCTTATTATCCCCATAGTTCCTTACATAGCAAGCGTATCTACGATACAAATCGGCATAGTATTCAGGACGCATATCTCCGCCGCAGCCCCAATTCTCGTTCCCCACGCCAAAATAAGTGAGCTTCCATGGCTTGTCGCGGCCATTTTCTTGACGCCAGTTCGCCATAGGTGACTCACCGTCGAAGGTCATATACTCCACCCACTCCGACATTTCAGCTACGGTACCGCTTCCAACATTGCCGCTGATATAAGGTTCAGCCCCAATCAATTCACATAAACGAAGAAACTCATGCGTGCCGAAATGGTTATTCTCCAGAACACCACCCCAGTGCGTATTGATCATTCGTTTGCGTTTCTCTGCTGGTCCTACACCGTCTTTCCAGTGATATTCATCTGCAAAACAGCCGCCTGGCCAGCGAAGCACAGGAATTTGCAGTTTTTTGAGAGCTTCAAGCACATCGTTGCGCATGCCTTCTGTGTTAGGAATGGGGGAGTCGTGTCCAACCCAAATACCCTCATAGATACAACGTCCAAGATGTTCAGAGAAATGACCATAAATATTTCGATTAATCGTGTGTAGGGGGGAATCCGCATGAATAGTCAACTTAGCCATGAAAAGTATCTACTCCTTAGTGATTCATATTAGAAACCGACTCCCGACTGATGAAAGCGGCCGAAAGTATGATTTGTTCCTTAGCGTCAGACGCCTGTGCGCGATGGTGATGAATGGCAGAAAGCAGTTCCTCGACGAGATGCTTGGCATCCAAGCTAAATGTCGTCAATCTTGGCGATATTTGAGCAGCCAGTGGAATATCATCACAGCCAATGATGGATACATCGGCCGGAATCGAGCGGCCATTCTCGCGAAGGCCCTGCATGCAACCTGCGGCCATCCAATCATTGACGGCGAAGATGGCATTCGGCAGATCGGCTGTAAGCAGTTGGTCCGCTGCACGGCGGCCGCCTTCCCAATTCATTTTCTCCGTAATGACTTGTACGGGCGTGTCGTGCTGTTGGCAATAGGCTAGAAAGCCTTGCTTACGAAGACGAGAGGAATCGTATTTGTCTGGGCCTGCAAGCAGGGTGAACGAGCGATGTCCTGCATCGTACAGTGTTTTGGCCGCTTTGCTGCCGATCCGATAATCATCGAAATAAATCTGGATAATATCCTCACGGTGGGCGTAGCGCTGAATAGAGAAAAGCTGTCCAGACGCTAATTGGAGCTGATCCAGCTGTGCATCATCCATTTGCCCGATTAGAATAAGTGGACTCGGAAGTGAAGCTGCGCTGGACTGATCAGGATGCACCATGGAGATTTTGATCGCTTGTTTGGCAGATAGATTCGTAATTTCAACAAGAAAGTTGGTGTAGTAGGGATCATTCGCTTTGATATCAGGCGAACACATGACATAAAGCGTGTCTAAGAGGACAGCGGGAACGATATAGGTTCCTTTACCCCGCAATTGAACGAGTAAGCCCTCCTGTACCAAAGTCTTGATCGCTGCCCTTACACTGACCCGGCTGGCGTCGAAGTTCTCGGCCAAATCGCGTTCTGATGGGATCTTGACGAGTTGATCCTTCTGTAAAGATTGAATTTGCTCTCGAAGCTGTTCGATCAGTCTTTCTTTAATAAGCGGAGACTTCTCCATGTGATTAAACCACCATTCTGGGTGATACCATTTTGAATCAATGTAATACCAATAAGATACCACGTGGGGTGTGGAGGAGTCTAGAGATATTTTAATTGATATAAACGAAACAACATACTGAACGCCCCTTGTACCGGCACATCATTGCTACAAAAAACCGTTTGATTTATTATCCTATTGACATTCGAATGGGTTGTAACTAATATAATTACATGTAACAAATATTGTTACATGTTGTTGAATATCTGGAGGAGCTGTGGAGAGATAGCATTTTTAGATGAAATTACTAAAATTCTTGGTGTCCACGGACTTTGAAGTTGAAGGAAATATTAAAATACGTGAAATAGCATGGAAAATATAGAGGAATGCCAATAGAGGAGATAATACAATGGAAAACAAAGAACTTACTCTTATTTATGTATGGGATGCTTATTGTGGCTGGTGTTACGCATTCTCAGAAAGCCTACGTGCCTTTCACGAGAACCATCCTGAAATACCCTTTAAAATTTTGTCTGGCGGTCTGTTTGTTGGTGATCGTAAGCAGTCAATCGGTGCATTTCCTCACATTTCAGGAGCAAATAACAGAATCGCGCAGCTTACTGGCGCAGAGTTTGGAACAGCATACCAAAAGTTGTTGGAAGAAGGTACATTTGTAATGGATTCCGATGCAGCTGCTAAAGGTTTTTCTGCATTGCAAGTCTTTGCACCAGAACGTGCCTACTATCTGGCTTCATCTATGCAGCACGCATTTTATTATGAAGGTAAAAGCCTCAGTGACCCTGTAACATACCGAGAAATTGCTGTATCGCATCATCTAGACCCAGAGGCAGTTCTGGAACGGTTTGAGGGAGAGGCGTCTATTAGAGATGCCAATGCTGACTTTACAAAAGTTCATCAGATTGGTATTCAAAGTTACCCTACATTACTTTTGCAGAGAGGCGATGACTTAATTGGGTTTGGTGGAGGAGCAATGACTATCGAACAGCTTGAAGAACGCCTGGAAATGATGATTCAAGAAATATAAAAAAATATAGCACACGACAGGATTAGTGCCGATAATCCTAAAATCATCCTTGCCATATCTGGGCTTGCAGGATGCTCTTTGGCATGTTTTGTGACTAAGTTACGGTTTGTTTACTCTAAACTTGTTACTATTGAATTTATTTTATAAGAATTTTAGGAAGGAGCGGCTATTTTTAATCATTGATTGAAAAGGAGGCTAATCATGTCAAATAACTACGAACAAGAGCAGATCAAAAGAAACTTCATTTACGCTATGGAAGAAATGAGCCGTGTCAGTCCCCATATTGTTATGGAACGAACGCCTCAAATGATCCGATACGAAAGCAATCTAGCACATCCTCTGTTTAATCGAGTGATTACCTACCATGGAGCTCTGTCTGAGGCCGGTATGGATGAAATAGGAAGGATCGCTAATGATTACATAGCACGTAAGACTCCTTTCACTTGGCTAACTTGGTCTCATGAAGCAAATGTTGATGAACTGGGACATGTCCTGCGAGCAAAGGGGCTTCATAAAGTGGATGAAATGTCGGGAATGTCACTTAAATTAAGGAATTGGAATTATGAGAAGAAAGTGATACCCGGTTTCGTAATTAAACCTATCCTAACTCCCTCGGAGATGGGGTGGTTTCGAAATATTGTGCCTTCTGTGTTTGAAGTGAATGGGGAGGCAGGTAAGGTTTTCGGACAGATTAGTGAAGCTGTCGCTTTAGGAGAGAATCCCGCTTATCGTCATTACATCGGCATCTTAGACGGTCAGCCAGTCGCTGCAGTGACCGCGGTTCATGTCGGTGAGACGATAGGCATCTATAACGTGGCTACGATAGAGGCATACCGGCGAAGAGGTCTAGGTAGTGCTTTGACCGTTCATGCCTTGCGTGAAGGGCAAGCTGCAGGAGGCAGGCTTGCCGTGCTGCAATCGAGCAAGATGGGGGAAGGAATTTATCTTGCAATGGGTTTCAAAGTCGATGTTACGATCGAGATTTATTTAGGGTAAGAAAACGCGATACTAAAAAAGCTCAAAAGAACGTGTTTACCAATTCCTCTTAAATGATAGCATACGCCGGCTCATAACGGGGATTCGTATAGTATGGCGGTCTAATTGAAATGACAGGCATTGACCACGAGGAATTCAAGTATTCCATCGTGAGTTTTTCATTTGAATGGTTAATGAGTAAGACATTTATTTGGGGACTGAAAATAAACTTCATTGTGGTACTCCTCCTTTTTCTAGGGATGTGTGATGTGATACATTCTATTTGATGTTGGCCAAAATGATTCATCTAAGTTCAAGAGAAGCATCGTTCTTACCTAGGAAGCATAGACTATTGTAAAATTGCAGACGGAGGAGGGATGTCAGCTTTGAGTAATGACAATGTTGAGAACGAAATGCGTGACTTGCAAAAATGGTTTGAGCTGAATAAAAAAATAGATCCATACCCCCTATACCCGAGCTACGGGAAAATAACGAGATATGAAGAGATTCCGGTATCATTTCCAGAGCAACAACAGCTTCGCCAACCAGGCTTAGAAAGGCTCATGGTTCCTAGCCCAATCCTTGAAAATCCTCACTACAAGGGTAGTGAGAAATTAAAAGGGAAAGTGGCCTTGATCACTGGCGGTGATAGCGGTATGGGAGCTGCAGTAGCCATTATTTTTGCTAAAGAAGGTGCTGACGTAGCGATCTCCTATTTGGATGAGCATGAGGATGCGCATCGTACTAAAGCTCGCGTTGAACAATTAGGGCAACGTTGTCTTCTTCTTCCAGGTGACTTGCGTAGTAAGCAGCATTGCATTGATATCGTGGAAAAAACAATAGCCTTTTACGGGAAGTTAGACACTCTTGTGAATCATGTAGGTGTCCAGTTTCAGCAAAATTCGCTGACCGATATATCCGATGAGCAAATTAACGAAATCTTTACGGTGAATGTCTATTCTCATATCTATACAACAAGAGCAGCACTTCCTCACTTGAAAGCAGGGAGTACGATTATTAATACAACATCAATCGTTGCTTATATCGGCCAAAAGCTATTGCTGGACTATACGGCAAGTAAATCTGCGATAGTAGGTTTCACGAGAGCACTTGCCAGTAGTGTAATCTCCCAAGGTATCCGAGTTAATGCCGTCGCACCGGGTAGAATTTGGACACCTTTGATTCCGGCAAGTATGACCAGTGATGAAATAGCCCTGTGGGGGACGAACAACTTAATGAAGAGATCTGGACAGCCGTTTGAGTTAGCACCAACTTGGGTTTACTTAGCATCGGATGATTCCAGTTTTGTTACTGGTCAGGTGTTACATGTAGACGGGGGTGAATGTACAAGTTCCTGATATTCATTTTTACATATACATATCTTGCAACTAACCGATTTTTATTATTTTACACTTAGATCGACATAGAACGGTGCATTGGTGACGCCAAGCTGTCTAGCATAGATGAAGAGTTGTCATTATTTTTCCTCCTCGTATATTTATTCGTGATTTTCGCTACCGAAAGATGTGCTTCCACATTATTAGAGGGCAATAGCGAAGCGATATGAGGACCAGGACTAAGATATTGTTTGCTTCCATGCCTCAAATCACTCATAACAAATTTATTCCGTTAAAAAATGAAGACGCCAACAATCGTTGGCGTCTCTTTTCTATTTACAGCTTTATTAGAATTGACCCCACACTGTGTGATCCATTCACAGCAACTTTTTCAAATCTTCTGCGATGGCGGAAGGTTTGTCCGTTGAACCATAACGTTTCAATACACGTCCATCGCGGTCAACAAGAAACTTCGTGAAATTCCATTTAATAGACTCAGATCCAAGCACGCCTCTTGCTTCTTTTTTCAAGAATTTGTAGAGCTCATCAGCGTTAGGTCCATTTACATCAATTTTTCCGAAAAGCTCAAAGGTTACGCCGTAATTAATTTCGCAGAAGCTGTGAATTTCCTCATTGTTCCCTTTGTCACCACTACCAAATTGGTTGCACGGGAAACCGAGAATTTCAAGACCACTGTCTTTATATTGTTTGTAAATCTCTTGAAGCTCTTTGAACTGCGGAGTAAATGCGCACTTGCTCGCGGTATTAACAATCAACATCACTTTACCCTTGTATTCGGCAATTGATTTTACGGATCCTTTTGCTGTTTTAACATTGTAATTATAAATAGACATAAGTCACTTTCCTCTCAAATCAAATTTTATAAAATTAAATTGTGCAATCTGTATATTGCGATTATATATCTCATTCATTATTTTTGTCAATTATATTGTGCTAAATATAATTATGGTAAATGTAGACTGGATATATCAAAGAGCCTTATTATATAGTCGAGCATTATCAGTAAGAAGGAAGAACATTATCATGAATCTTAACGGAATTGGTGCAACTAACGAACACGCTAGAATTATCCTAGAGAGTTACAATCGGGTAACTGGGAAGAAGCTTTTAGATAAAGAGCCCATGCAGGGGGAGGAATTTGAAAAGCTGTATGATGCGCCATTCATTGTCCTTTCTCACGGGATCGAGCTAGATCCAGTGCTCAATTTCGGCAACCTCGCAGCTCAAAAACTATGGGAAATGGACTGGACAACTTTTACGAGTACCCCTTCAAGATTGACCGCGGAACCGATGGAAAGGGAGGAACGGGAGCAATTCCTTAGAGCAGTCGGTGCTAATGGCTTCATAGACAATTACAAGGGAATTCGGATTTCGAGTACTGGACGGAGATTTCACATTGTAGAAGTGACGGTGTGGAATTTGACCGATGATAAGGGAAATAAGTATGGTCAAGCAGCCTCATTTCACGAATACCGATATACATAAGAGGATCAAAACTCTCTAAGGAACACTACCTAATCTCAGTGTTCTTTTTTTATTTACTGGCTTTAATGAATGAAAGAAATGGAGGTAGGGAAACCTTTGGAAAAAAGGAGGAGCACTGGATGGATCAGCAAAAACAAAGTTTCGCAGCCATCATTCGAGAAAAATTGAACAATTCTCCTGATCTTATTTGTAAAACCTACAACTTGCTAGATCGACTCGAAATAACGTGTATATATTTGTGCTCCATAACAGATCAAAAGCTGGTAGATGAATTGGTCATATCAGGTATACTGACACCGAATTCCCCTCTGAAGGAAGGACAAGACCCTGTTCATTGGTTAATGTCGACCTTTAAACAAGCAGATATTGAAGAATTGAGTGGAGTGGATTCATGCGTTAAGGACATTTTGGTAGGGCAATGTATCTTAGCTCTGCCTGGACAAAAAGCGATATCCCTAAATGTTCGCAAACAAGAACAACGCAGCGTTACAGAGCCTGAAACAGAATCTGTCGTTCGGGGGCCGCGTGAAGGGTTCGTAGAAGATTGTTCCCGTAATCTGTCGCTCATTCGTAAACGGTTAAAGAGTGATAAATTGGTGGTTGAAGACATGATTATCGGTACCGAAACGAATACGACAGTTTACTTGCTCTATATGCGCGGCATCGCCGACCCTAGCTTAATTGATGAATTTCGTAAAAGGCTAAAGGCCATTGAAACGGATAGTATACTCGAAAGCGCTTATGTGGAGGAATTCATCCAGGATAAGACGCTCACTCCTTTCCCTCAGTTCCTGTCAACCGAGAGGCCGGATGCCATCGTTGCCAAACTGCTCGAGGGGCAAGCTGCCGTTATTACCGACGGAACACCAAATGTATTAGCAGGGCCAATTACTTTTTTTGAGTCCTTCTCTACACCCGAGGATTACTTTCAGAGAGCTGACATTGCGACCTTAATGCGATGGCTCCGTATGTTGGCATTTCTTATATCCGTGTTTACACCTTCTTTATACATATCTCTTGCCTGCTATCATCAGGAAATGCTCCCCTCATCGATGTTGAGTAACCTTGCCTCGCAAAGGGAAGGCGTTCCGTTCCCCGGAGTTGTGGAAGCTTTCGGCATGATGGTTATATTCGAAGTTCTTCGGGAAGCAGGACTGCGCATGCCAAGAATATCCGGACAAGCGATCTCCATTGTTGGCGGATTAGTGCTTGGCCAAGCTTCTGTAGAAGCGGGGATCGTATCAGCTGCAATGGTCATTGTCGTGTCGTTAACTGCAATTGCTAATTTCGTTTCTCCAAACTATGGGTTTGGTATCTCCCAGCGGCTTATTCAATTCGGGTTTATGTGTTTGGCCGGTATTTTAGGCTTTTTTGGTATCATGTGTGGTGTTTTTGTCATGCTCATCCATTTGGTATCCCTACGGTCTTTAGGCAAACCGTATTTTGCGCCGCTGGCTCCACTGAAGGTTTCCAATTGGAAAGATACCTTTATCCGTATCAATCGGCCATTCATGGGCAGGCATCGGAGCAAGGGGAATAGGTAAGGTGAAAGGTATGTTGAAAAAACTTCTGATTCTTGTACCCGTGTTACTAAGTTGTTCAGGCTGCTGGGACATGAAAGAAATCAATCAATTGGCTATTGTCGACATGATCGCCATAGACCGTGAGGAGGACGGATTGTTCCATGCTTACTACCAGGTTCTCAATCCTCCCAGCATTGAAGCGCGGAGATCAGGTCCATCCAAAGCAGCCGTCTACACATATGAGATTGCGTCCACGAGCATGGGGCGTACGTTGGAACAAACCGGAGCAGTCATGTCCAGAAATTTGTATACCTCACATCTTCAATGTTATGTCGTATCAGAACGGACGGCTAGAGAAGGTTTATTCTCAATGGTCAATTATTTGGAGAACTATAAAGAACGCCGAACGAATGTGTATGCGATCGTGTCAGAGGACCCCGTCTCGAAAGTGATCAGTACCTTCACCCTGTTAGACCGGGTTCCGGGGAGAAACATTCGTTTACTATTGGATGGGCATGCCAGGAGATTCGGAATAAACAAGCTGCCGACACGGTTTAAGGATATTGTATCCGGTATTCCCTTTAGCCGACCAACTATTATGCCCATAGTCCAGTATGTAGGCAATGGTTCAGCATCTCAATCCGATCGTCTGGAAGACATCGATGCGACGAAGCAGAGCTTAAAAATGAATGGAGGAGCCGTCTTTATTAAGGCTAAGATGGTTGGGAAGATTAACGATGATACCAAGAATATGTATTATGTCTTGAACGGTTATGCGTCTCGTAAACAAGAAATGTTTAAAGCAAATGGCGAAGATGTTGCTGTTGAACTAAGTAAAATTCACGTCAAGCGGAATTGGGTAACGAAGGATAGGCTTCGCATTCAAATGAACACTAAAATGGGCATTATCAACAATGAGCAAAAGGAGAAATTAACTGTTAGGAATATTAAGGAAATGGAACAGGAATTTAACCGTTCATACGAAAAAAAGTGCGAAGAGTTCGTTAGTTTGGCAAGGCAGAAAAACTGGGACTTGCTTGGAATCGGAGATACAGATCAAGGCAGAGACAGATGGCAAGATATTCAGGTTGAGTTTGAAATCCATTCAAAAGTTACCCATTTAGGAAATACCATTACACCGTATGAATAGGAGAATGATCTTGGAACAGACTTCAATAAGCTCATTCCAGATGTTTTGTATTGTGACATGCCTTGTCGTGGGGACAACTTTTATTATGCTGCCAAACGCCACGATCGCAGATGCGAAACAATATGGATGGCTTGTTCATGTATGGAGTACGTGTTTTGGTATTCTTGTTGGAATCGTATGGATTTATATTTCTGGTAAGCATCCTGGTCTCTCCCTCGTACAAATATCAAGCAAAATGTTCGGCAAGTATGCAGGAGGTTTCATCTCCATCTGTTATATTATCTTCTTTCTCCAAATTGCGGCCTGGGTAACGAGAAACGTAAGTGATTATATGCATGTTACGATGATGCCAAAGACGCCTCAAACCGTATTTCATCTTATGACCCTTATAGTATGTGCCTATGCGGCCGTGAAAGGGATAAGATCGATATCACTTGTCAGCATATTTATCGTGCCTTATGTGTTCTTATCTTTCTGGCTTCCCTATACGGTCATGCTGCATGAATTTGAGTGGCGTAATTTTCATATCCCATATGATTTTCATTTTTGGAAAACACTTGCTGAAACGAAATATGCACTTGGTTTTCCATTCTTGGAAACCGTTTCTTGTATGATGATATTCCCCATAGTTCGATCCAAGCTGAAGACGGCTGTTCTAGGCGGAACGGCTTTTGCAGGCTTGCAACTTGCACTTTCTGTCTTTTTCGCCATTGGTATTCTTGGTGTCTATAGATCCTCTCATTTACTCTATCCGAAATATACAATATTCCGTGAAATGGAGTTTTCCAGCTTTATTGAACATCTGGAGTCCATTATTTCCATGAATATGCTGTTAATTGTGTTTGTAAAATTAAGCGCTATCTATTATTTCGCCGTAACGGCGATTTGCCAATTATTTAAGATTAGCAACCGCGCAGTTGTTGCAGTTCCGTTGATAGGCGTGATCTCCGCGTACTCGCTATTGTTCTCCAACATTGCTGAGAATACGACGTGGATTCAGGATTATTTGTTTATTTATTATGTGCCATTTGGAATCGGCTTCCCAATTCTCATGCTCGTGTTTACATGGTTGGGTAAAGGAAGGGGTGAACGTACAACATGATGGGACTCTTAGGAATGTTCATTACGTTTACAGTTGCTGGATTCATCTTCATGAAATATCAGGGTATGCATAGGAGAGAGAAGTGGACTTTTGCCATCATCACGATGATTGGCTTTGTGCTCTGGGTAAGCATTGTGATTGAACATCCGCTTGATCTGAACAAGGGAATTGGTTGGATGATTGATAAAGCGGTAAGTTTTATGTGACTTAATCACTGAATTTACTTCAGTTATTCGTTATTATCGACATTGTGAATAATGAATTAAGGAGTGCTTACAAGTGATTCAAATGTAATCTAGACGCGATACAAGTAAAGCAAATACAACTGTGCCTTCCTTAATTTAATGAATGTATCAAATCTATATTAGTGAATACTATCAGACGAATGAATGGCTTAGTCCTAATATCATGTAAAGAGGAGATGTATGTAATGAGTAATGGAATTGAAAACAAAGTCGTGCTAATCACAGGTGGCGGCACCGGTCTCGGAGCGGAGTCCGCGCGCCTCCTGGCTTCCAAGGGAGCGATTGTAGCGGTGGCTGCACGCCGAAAGGACAAGCTTGATGAGGTTGTTGCGGAAATCAAGAAGGCTGGTGGTAAGGCTGCTGCTTATCAGCTTGATGTAACCGACAAATTGCAGTTCAAGGCTGTCGTCGATGCGATCATTGCGGAATTTGGCAAAGTGGATGTGCTCGTCAATAATGCTGGCATTATGCCGATTCGTCCAATGTCAGAAGTGAACACAGACGAGTGGGACGCGATGATCGACATCAACATCAAAGGGGTTCTGTACGGAATCGCTTCCGTCTTGCCTACCTTCCTTGCTCAGGAAAACGGGCACATTATCAACATCAGCTCCGTTGCCGGAGTAAAAGTATTTTCGCCGGGAGGTACTGTCTATTCAGGCACCAAATTCGCGGTGCGCGCAATTTCCGAAGGTCTGCGTAATGAAGTGGGCAGCAAGGTCCGGGTAACGTCCATCGAACCTGGGGCCGTGGAAAGTGACCTGAAGTTCAACACCACGGGCACGGCACAATCCACCGTGTTGGAATTCTACAAATCTGCCATTCCTGCGAGCGCGGTGGCACGGACTATTGCTTTTGTTATCGAACAGCCAGTAGAGGTAGATGTCAACGAGATCGTTCTGCGTCCTACTTCGCAGGAGTTCTAATTAACCGCACGCAATTCTATTCTAAGCGCGTACGCGTACCTATGAACTGCACCCCAGTTGTTAGACACAATCTAACAATGGGTGGTGCAGTTTTTTGTGTTTGGCCCCCTTAGAATTAATTCATATTTTAGGTAAGTGACAAAGTTACAGTATTACATTATGAATTCTCTTATAAGGCTATGAAGTGTACGTCTCGAACGACGGTGAGAACTGGGGCAACCCGGTAGCTTCTGGCGAGGGAAAAGGGACGACAGTTATCGCCGTATTCAAACAGCAGAAAGCACGGTTTATGAAAATTGTGCAAACTGGAACGGATTCGCATTGGTGGTCTATTTCTGAGCTGCGTATTCTCACGGGGGATAAATAATAGGATAGAATAACCGAAATGACCGACAAGAGATAGATTTCTCTTGTCGGTTGTTTTTATGTAAGCATGGTTGCTTTCCCATCTCTACGAATAGAAGGGTTTAATTTAAATTGTTAAAAATTTAATTTTGATAAATAAGAAAGATGAGTTACAATTTATTTATCCAAAAATAACAGGGGGGATTACGATGAAGGAAAGAGAGGAATATAAGGTCGAAGATATGCTCTGTTTCACGATCTATGCCACTTCCCGTGAGTTAACACGCATTTATCGGCCTACTCTGGAAAAATTCGGGCTTACTTATCCGCAGTATCTAGTTATGGTTGTGCTCTGGGAAACAAGGGAGAGCACCGTGACGGCGCTTGGAGATAGATTGCTATTAGACTCTGGAACATTGACACCGCTGCTGAAGAGGCTTCAGGAGGCGGAGCTCATTGTTCGTAAGCGTTCTGTTGAGGATGAACGGAAAGTCGAGATCGGTTTAACAGAAAAAGGGGCATTACTGCAAGAACAGATGAAGCATGTATCCGTTGAAATTTTTGCTGAAATATGTGGGACGGTCGAAAAATATAGGCAATCGTTAGAACAGCTCAAAAGTTTGCTGGAAAAAGCGAATGAAATTGCACGCCGGTCAGAATGATTAATAACAAATAAAAACGTCAGACTATGGCCGACGTTTTTATTTGTTATTTCGTTTCTAGCTGCTATCCAGGTCCTTATTGCTTACCATCGAGCCCCTGATGAATTGAGATCGCCTGGTATGCTGCAACTATTTAGAAATTGTGAGCTAGATCCTTAGCACGAGCAATTGCATTTTCTTTAATCTCTTGCGCTTTTTCTTTGTTTTTATTGTGGCCTTCAACGAACAGTCCTTCAAAAGAAGGGATGCCGAAGAATTTCATCATTACTTGCAGATGTCGGTGGCCCATCTCAAATTCTGCTGCAGGACTATCCGAATAATTTCCCCCACGTGCTTGAATATGCAGTGCCTTCTTATCGGTGAGCAACCCGATTGGCTGACCTTCTGCTGAATATTTAAACGATTTTCCCGCGACTGAGACGGAATCCAGATAGGCTTTCATCATAGGTGGGTAGGAAAAGTTCCAAAAAGGAGTGATAAATACATATTTGTCTGCCGCGATAAATTGATCAGAAAGCTCAGCGAGACGTTTTACTTTTATTTGTTCTTGTTCCGACAACTGTTCGAAGTTAATCCCTGAGCTAAGCTTTCCCCAGCCCTTGAAGACATCTGAATCAAGAAGTGGAATGTACTGTTCGTACAAATCAATTTCAATAATTTCATCAGTAGGGTTTACGACCTTGTACGATTCGATAAATTCTTTGCCTACAGCCATACTATATGAGTGTGAAGCATCATTTGGGTTCGCAGTGATATATAAAACTTTTGCCATGACTAGATCATCCTTTTCTTGTAGGTATTTTTAAAATAAATGCGACCTGTAATTAATACGATTACATGTAATAATATAAGTTACATGTGTGCGTGTGTCAATACGCTAGACAAGACCAATATTTTGCATATTATTAGAATAAGGGAATACTCTTGTAACTGTTGCAATTACGGGCTATTGTTTTGAAGCTTGTCTACAAGAAAGAAAGGAGATGGTAAGGAAAATGTCCATCAGTAGTCGTTTTTCTGTGGGAATTCACATTTTATCGCTGCTTGAAATCAACAAAGAAGGAACCAATTCTTCACAATTTATAGCAAATAGTGTGAATACGAATCCCGTAGTTATTAGGAAAATTATGGGGATGCTAAAAAAAGCAGGACTTGTTACGGTAAACCCTGGCATAGCTGGAGCCACGCCATCCCGAAGTTTAGCTGAAATTACCTTATTTGATGTTTATAAAGCAGTTGAAGCTGTAAATGAGAATGAACTTTTTAGTATTCATGAGAATCCTAATCCGGATTGTTTAGTTGGCAAGAGCTTGCAAGAAGCAATTGAACCTATTTTTAATATGGCTCAATTGGCATTAGAAAAAGTTTTACAAGGTATAACGATTAAAGACGTTGTGGATAGTCTGAAGTCAGGGAACAAGGTTTGCTAATAAAAGCCAATAAAAAAAGCAGCTTATCCTACAACGTAGGATGGGCTGCTTTTCTTCGACTAATTATAGGAACAACAACTAGAGAGTCAAGGTTTCCTTCGTCTCTAACCACTTTACCGTAACGTTTTTCTCAAGTGCACTTTGCGTAACACGGTTTCTTATATCCTTAGCAGGGGTATAGAATGGCGGATTATTCACAAGATCAAAATGAATAGGAACTAACAAATTTGCCTCCAAAGCAATGGCCGCCGAAACCGCCTGTTCAGGTGTCATGACAATAGGTTCACTGCTTGCAGGCTGGATGAAGGGTAGATTAACTACTGGACCATTAACAGGTAAGAACGCTGCATCAAAGGGTCCGTGATCCGTTTTGATTTTCCACCAAAAACCATGCCACAGTGTATCCCCGCAATGAATGATCTTTTTGCCATCAGCAGAGACCACCCATGCTATTTGTGGATCTCCAAGACCATCTACGGAGAAGGTCGGATGAACCGTAAATGATCCAATCGTTATCGCCTCATTTAACGAAACACCAACAACTGAAGTAAATCCATGTCCTTTCACATACTCAAGGGTTTCTATTGGCACATAAATTGGAACGCTCTCACCGTAGAATTGCTTAATTGCTTCTGGATCGTAATGATCCGGATGAACGTGAGTTAGTAAGACAGCATCAGTTTTACCGAAATCATCCAACGGGTACAGCGTACCTGCAGGTGTTCCGAGATCAGATGGGAAATTATAAAACGGATCAATGACAACACGACTGTCATTATGTTCAATTTTAACGCTAGCCCACGGAAGTTTTACTATTTTCATTGGGAATATGGCTCCTCTCATATTTAGCTTATATGTTTGCAACACTTACTTTTCGATAGTATCATGTATGTTTCGTAAGAACTGTAACTTTGTCACATAACGCCTTCACGCCTTTGATTGTCACGGTTGGTGCGATACGATCTTGTTCACTGCCATAGCTTTTCCATTGTAGGATCGTTTCATTAAGTGGAATGACAAATGCTTCTTGGTTATTTTGGAAAAGAAGCTTTGTGATAAAGTTACAGTGTTATGCGTATTAGTACTGATAGTATGAATATCCGTGAAAGTAATATATACAGATTGGAATGATAATTAATGAGATCGGTCGATAAGCTCTGGACAAAAAATTTCATTCTACTGGCGCTCTCTAATTTGTTCTTATTTGTCTCCATTGAGATGTTGTTGCCGACACTTCCGGTTTTTGCTGACGAGCGGGGTGGAAGCGGGTCACAGATTGGCATGATGCTTGGCATCTTTACATTTTCGGCGGTTCTGTCAAGGTTGCTAATTAGTTTTGGAGTGAAGAGAGTAGGAAAGCGAAAACTGCTCCTCATCGGCGTGGTCATCAGTCTTGCGGGGATGGCGAGCCATTATGCGGCTGATTCGATTTCTACCTTGCTGGTGCTTCGAGTTTTCCATGGTTTTGGTTTCGGAATTGCAACCGCGCTGTATGTCACTCTTGTATCCGACGTGATCCCTGCAGCGCGGCGTGGGGAGGGGATGGGGTACTTTGCCATGGGCAATGCCGTTTCTTTCTCGCTAGGACCCTTACTTGGCTTATGGTTGTTGGAACATAACAATTATGCCGGTTTGTTTGGAGTTGGTGTAATCATCCTAGTGATTACTTTGGTAATGACTTTACTCGTTAGAAAGGCAGGAATTCAGGAGAAGGCTGCCTCTGAATTAGCGGCTCCTATCGAGAATCATTCAGTAGAGCAGAGAAAATCGCAACCTGCTTGGACTGAAATTATTGAGCCAAAGGTGCTAGTACCTTCTATCCTAGGTTCATTGGTGGGATTCTCCTTTGGCGGATTGTTGAGCTTTGTTACTTTGTTTAGCAAGGAAATAGGCATAACGCAGACCGGCTACTTTTTCCTCGTTGTAGCCATCAGCGAGATACTGATCCGGTTCGTGAGTGGACCGTTGTTTGATCGGAAAGGACCTTTCTGGGTTCTATTCCCTACGGCGATCTTATGCATAATTGGCTGTGTCCTGTTGTATTTTACAGATTCACTAGCGATGCTTTTACTCGCAGGGGTGTTCAGTGGGGCAGGCTTTGGAGCGATGTTCCCAGCCTTGCAAGCTTGGGTCATCAACCTTGTGCAGCCTGAACGTCGGGGTGTTGCTTCAGCGACCTACTACAACTTTTTGGATATCGGCATTGGCTTTGGTTCGATTCTGCTTGGGGTAGTTGTATCACTGACAAGCTATGCGACAATGTTTCTGTTGTCTGGTATTTTGTACGTGTTATATTTGATCGTTTACTTCATGTACCTTCGTCACCAGCGCTTGCGGATGAAAGGGGAAAGCGAAAGGCGGTGACTTAGGACATCGTCTTTCTTTTCAAAATAAACGAAAATCAAATATGATATGATGACATATAACTGGTATCACTTTAAGGATGAAGGGAGTTTGTCATGAGCGATAAAATAATGGTGATCGAAGATGAAAAGAAAATCGCTGAAGCCATCGCATATGCTTTGAAAAGAGAAGGCTATCTCGTCGAGATCATTCATCGTGGAGACACAGCTCTAGAGAGATTACCTATTTTCAAGCCTGACGCTTTAATCCTCGATGTTATGCTTCCTGGCATAGATGGCTATGAGATTCTGAAGAAACTTGGAGATAGAGGCCGGAGTATGGGTGTCATTATGCTGACGGCTAAGGAAGATATCGTTCACAAAGTATTAGGGTTGGAACTTGGTGCGGATGATTATATGACCAAGCCCTTCGACATGCGGGAGCTGCTTGCCCGGCTGAGGTCATTGCTCAGGAGGATGCAAGCTGCTGGCGAAAAACAAGAAGCAACCGAAATCTCTTTGGGGGAGATCGTGCTGCAACTTAACAAGAGAACGGCCTACGTCGGTACGAGAGAGTTGGAATTGACTCCGAAAGAGTACGATCTATTGACGTTGCTGCTGTCTAACCCTGCTCAGGTATTCACGCGAGAACAGCTGCTTGATCGAGTCTGGGGACTGGCGTATTTTGGCGGTACACGAACCGTCGATATTCATGTGGTAAGACTGAGGAAGAAGCTAGGGGAAGAATCCGGCAGAACGATACAAACCGTCCATGGCGTTGGTTATAAAACCTTGGGAGGATATCGTGAGAATTAGCATTAAGCTCAAATTCAGCATCTTTCTGGTCTGCCTTCTGCTTCTTACGGTCTTCATCCTCAGTCTGCTCGTGCTGAAAGGTATTAAAAAGAATCAGCAAGTCGAGCTGGAACAATATTTCTCCCAACAAGCCGCAACTGCGAATATTTATTTTCTCCAATCACTCATGGGGGAGTCTAACAAGGTTCCTCAAACCTATCTAGCTTCAAAAGGCCGTGATTTCGCCAAACACCTTGAGCTGATCACAGGACTAGTCGTTGTCCTGTACGATTCAGAGGGAACTGTTCTCAATTCGAATTCGGGTCTCACGATGTCGGACGGTATTCGGCAGACATTAGATCTAGCGCTGCTTAATAAAACAGCCTATCTGGTTGAGGGTGAATCATTCTACTATTTTGTTCCCCTAACTATAGGCAGTGTACAAGTGGGAGTCATTCAATTTTATTATTCCTTAATAGATAACCTTGCATTCTACAAGCAGATCAAGCAATTGTTTATATATATTGGCGCGAGCGTTTTTATTATTAGTTTTATTCTTGCCTATTTTTACTTCAATTCGTTCGCTAGTAGCATTATTAAGTTGAACGGGACGATAAACCAGATTCGCTCAGGTAACCTCATGCCCACCGTACTCAGACGTAAAGACGAAATCGGAGAGTTGAGTGAAGGAATCAGCATAATGAGCCAACAAATAAGGAAGACGATGCAAGATAAGGATGAGGAGCGTGAAAAGCTAGCTTTAGCTGTGAGTAAATTATCGCAGTTAGATCAGCAGCAGAAGGAGTTTATCGGCAATGTCACGCATGAGTTCAGAACCCCTCTAACTTCAATCAAATCCTATATTGATCTGCTGGATATGTATCCCGACGATGAGAAGCTGCTAGACACTGCGAAAATAAACATTCTCGGCGATACGCAGCGGCTTTATGAGATGGTGGAAAAGGTGTTGCAACTATCCGCTTTGGAGAAATACGAATTCGAATTCCATAGGGAGAAGTTGGAGGTGCGACAAGAGATACTAACCGTACTGGATAGCTTAAAAGGAAAAATGGATAAGTTCGGCATTACGCTGGAGACCGACCTAAATGAGGCTTACGTGGATGCGGATAAGGAACAGCTCTCCATTGTGCTAGTGAATTTGCTGGACAATGCCATCAAATACAATAAAATCAAAGGCCATATTTCCGTGAAAACGGCGTTAGACGAGGGACAAGTTATTATAGAGATTGCTGATACAGGCATCGGGATTCCGGAAGATGTCGCTCACAAAATTTTTGAACCGTTCTATACGGTCGATAGAAATCGATCACGCGAAATCGGCGGTACGGGGCTTGGCCTATCACTGGCTAAGAAATACACGGAATCGCAAGGAGGCTCCATCGTGCTCATAAATACCAGTTCGGAAGGCACACTGTTCCGTATCGTGATTCCAAGTTCGTACGTCTAAGTAAACTGAAAAGAGCTCACATCTAATCTCGGTTTTCACCGAAAAGTAAATCGAAGAAGCCGGACCGTCCATTGCCATTAAGGCGACAGACGGTCCGGCTTCTTGCTTGTGTGACTATTTCTGCAACGAATAGTTGATTTCCACAATGGCGCTCCTGTATGGCTTGGTATGCCATTCCGTGTAGACAAGGCGCTCACTGGAAGGGCTCCATGAGGTGGTTATAGGTTCGACATCGACGGCAATCCGAGTGGATTTATCGGTCAGCATATCGTAGAGATAGAGACCTTTGACACTTGCACCGCTCACATCGCCTTTCAACCCATAGGCGATGATTCGCTGATCCGGTGACCAGGAAATACCACTTAGCTCCGCACCCTTGGCAATCGTTTTATGGCTGTTTCCTTTTATGTCTTGCAGTAGAAGGTTTGTTCTAGAACCTTCTGCCTGCAAGATTAGCATCTGGCGGCTGTCTGGCGAAGGAAGGACGTTAGTAACATTGTTGAGGTTCAAGATCGTTTGTTCCTGAGTAACCAAGTTCAACGCTTTGAGCGACGCATTAGATTGGGTGTTGTAGTACAGCATGTCGCCGACTTTCTCCACGATAAACAAGCCATTCACATCTAGCTTATTGAGCGCCGTAATCTGGCCTTCTGTGGTAGCGGTATAAGCGCCACCCTTGTAAGAGGCTCCAATGATCGTCTCTGAATCTGCCCACTTGGCGCTGATGGCACCTCCGTTCGACCCTCCAGTGAGGCGGAATGTGGTCAGAGTTTGCATGTTCATAACCGAATAGACAGGATCCCCTACGGAGTATTCGGAATAAAGCAAGCTCTTTTTATCAGGAGACAGAACAGCCCCACCTAAATGTGTGTTTTTCCGTTGTTGCAATAGTTTATATTGACGGGTAGTAAGGTCATAGAGGTAGAGACTTCGGGGAAAAGAATCTGCTTGTTCCGCCAGAGTCATCTTACCCAAGGACTCATTTTCCTTAGAAACGATTATCGTATTGTTGTCTACCCAATCCATGATTTCTGTATGATCGAGATGCAGCAAATTATCGATGGACACGCCGGGCTCTCCCACGGGGCTTTTGGCATCATTGACAACTGTTATATTCGGAATAGAAGAAGAACGCGTTCCCTTGTCTTCTGCAGTGCAAGCAGCAAGCATACAAGCGGCGGCGAGAATCGGGATCATTTTCATTGCTGTAGTAGTTCGAATCATGTTGTCTCTCCTTTTTATCTGTTATTCCTTCCTCGTGTCAAACAGGCTCGATACCATCGTTTAATCACATTCAAAATATATCAAAACATTGTTCCAAGCATACAAACAAATGTTTCGGAAATGTAAATAAAAGTGAAGTCGATATATAAAAACGCAAAACCCGAACCTGCCACACCACTTGTGCAAAAACTTGATTTGAAGAAATTTTATGGTTTGAATATCCAGCCATTTGGGCCAATTCCGACTTATTCTCGGCGAAGGTGCTCATATGACTACGGCCTATGAGCAGCCTGGCTATTTGGCGCAAAAATTGTATCAAGCAGCTAGAAAGTAAGAGCTTTACGATCATCCTTCTAATGCCTCAATTGGTATACTTTTCATGATAGAAGAAGGGGAATCTGCTTTAAAAAGCGGGTTTCTTTTTTTTTTGATAATTTGGAGTTGCTGAATTTTACATCCCTAAAATATAGTTACTTGACAAAAGTAAGTTAAATAAAGTATGATGCTTTCATAAAGTTTAATACTTTAAAAAAATAAGTGAAGGGGTTAAGTAATGAAAAGTTTTCCACAGCTAGGCGTACTAATTTTAAGATTAATTTTGGGGATTACCTTCTTTGTGCATGGGGTTTCTAAGTTTCAAGGAGGGATTGAAAATATCGCGGGGTGGTTCAGCAGTATAGGCATTCCGAGTTACATGGCTTATATCGTCGCTCTTATAGAATTAATAGGCGGAATTGCACTGATTCTAGGGTTAGGAACACGATGGGTATCAGCAATTTTGGCAATTCTGTTAGTGATTGCTACATTCAAAGTGAAAATGGCCGTAGGTTTCTTAGGGAATGGACAATTGGCTGGTTACGAACTTGATCTTTCCATGATTGGTATTGCTATTTATCTTTTCTTAAATGGCAGTAATCTACTTTCTATTGATTCAATTTTCAAAAAAGAAAAAACATTTGTTTGATAATAGCCTCATACCGTTAAAAAAGCCCAGCAAATGGGCTTTTTTTAAATTATTCAATTCTCATTGTATAGATGTTCATACATATCGGGGGCGTACGGCTGTATACCATTGATAGAAAAAGATAATAAGGATAGAGATTTCAATAGCATCCCCACCATAATACATGAGCATAACGCCATTCTCTGCCTGGATCGATGAAATTCTCTCTGGTGGGTTTGTATACATATATTTGGATAAAAATCCGTGTGCAGCCATCATGGCAATAAATGCGATAGAACGATACACAAAGCTTGTTCGATGAGGGGGTTTTTCAATGTAAATCATGGATATGGTGAAAAGGTAACCTGCCAAAAATATATGGAAATGCACGAATAAAAATAATATGGAAGAATGATGCATGTTCGCATATACATTCGTTGTATATAAAATAAAAAGTCCACCGATATTGAGGATGGATGCTGCATAAGGATCACTTACGATACGGAAAGGTAAGCTTCGGAGTAAATGTCCTAGTTTGCGTGCATGTTGTAGGGGGAGCGTCCTTAAGGTGAGAGTTACAGGTGCAGCAAGCGCGATGAACAGCGGAGCTACCATTCCAATTAGTACATGACCTAACATGTGAACAGTGAAATTCTCATGTGCAAGTTGGGCAAATGGTCCAGCAACAGGTAGCAACGCACACAGAATTCCAAGAAACCAATAGATCTTGCGCACGACGGGCCATTTCCTGTATGTACGACTGGACTTCATCGCGGCATATAGATAGAGAATGAGTGCACCTAAACCCAGCAACATGAGGATGAAGTCAGAATGAAAATTGATTTCATGCGCATGTTGTTCATTCAACATAAGAATCATCTCTCCCAACATGTCCATTGCGTAATTCTTTCCGGGAGTCAAGAATAAGAAAG
Organism: Paenibacillus sp. J31R109; assembly: GCF_059692055.1. NCBI lineage: Bacteria > Bacillati > Bacillota > Bacilli > Caryophanales > Paenibacillaceae > Paenibacillus > Paenibacillus sp. J31R109. Next base: position 246,488 of record NZ_JCAUAR010000007.1, read on the forward strand.
ATGCCAATGAGTAACATGAGACTAGCACCGATATTCCATACCGTATCGTAAATAATGCCGTTTGAGATGTACCGAATTTGGTGAAGACGCATAATCTTGTGCTGAATAGTTCCATCATAGAGTTGGAAGGAGCCACTGCCTAGAAAAACACCACCAATCCACCTTTTGAGGTGTAAAGCTTTTCGGCGGCGCAGATCCGCGAACATAAACAGCGATCCTATGGTTGCAAACCAACTGAACGCGTGAAACAAGCCGTCCGACATCAAACCTATTTGGGTAGTGGATTTATCGTAGAAATGATGCCAATGTAAAAGTTGATGAAACACCGTTTCATCAATAAAACCGATTAAACCAAGGCCAAATAGAAGACCAGACCATAGATTGCGGTTGGCATAGTTAGTAAAAGTATGATCTTTTCTAATCGGGCTCGCAGGATACATTTTCAAGAACTTCCTTCCGTTCGTTTTCCAAGTTTTCCTCATCTAATTTGCCCATTTATTTGTGTTGTAACCAAAACTGGCTTCAAAATGATAATTATGGGAACCGGGGGGAGAATAATGGCATATGAGAAAGGATGGATACAATGAAAGCATTAACCTACCAAGGGATTAGAAATGTAAAAGTTAAAGAAGTAGCTGATGCCACATTACAAAAATCGGATGATATTCTGGTTAGAATCACGACCACAAGCATATGTGGTTCGGATCTTCACCTCTATAATGGGGAAATGCCAAATATGCGAGACGACTTCATTATCGGACATGAACCAATGGGAATTGTTGAGGAGATAGGAGCAGATGTAACCAAAGTGAAAAAGGGGGACCGCGTCATCCTTCCCTTTAATATTGCCTGTGGTCAATGTTGGTACTGCACTCATCAATTAGAGAGCCAATGTGATAATTCGAATGATTTTTTACATGGAGATACAGGAGGGTATTTCGGTTATTCGGATACATATGGCGGGTATGCAGGCGGACAAGCTGAGTTGCTGCGGGTTCCATATGGGAACTTTATCCCTTTTAAAGTGCCTGAGGATGCTGAAATGGAGGATGAGAAAATCCTATTTCTCTCTGATATTGTTCCTACTGCCTATTGGAGTGTGGATCATGCAGGTGTCAAGGCTGGTGATACCGTCATTATTCTGGGTTGTGGACCCGTGGGTTTGCTGACACAGAAATTTGCTTGGTTAAAAGGTGCAAAACGTGTTATTGCGATTGATCATGTCGATTATCGTTTGGAACATGCGCGTAAAACGAATCATGTCGAGGTTTTTAATTTTAAAAAACAAGATGATTTACTTCAATATTTAGCTGAGCTTACGGGTGGTGGAGCTGATGTCGTTATCGATGCTGTTGGACTGGATTCTGAGAAGACCTTTGTTGAGAAAATAGAAACGATGCTTAAGATCCAAGGTGGTGGACTTGGCGCATTCAGAATGGCTGCTAAACTGGTGCGTAAAGGCGGCACGATTCAGGTTACTGGGGCGTATGGGATGAATTATAATGCCTTCCCTTTTGGCGATTTGTTTAGCCGGAACATTACGCTGAAAATGGGTCAAGCGCCAGTTATTCATTATATGCCTGAATTATTTCGCCAAATCAAAGAAGGTATATTTGACCCAACTGATATCATTAGCCATCGATTGAAGTTGGATGATGCGGAACATGCGTACAGTATTTTTAATAAGAAAGAGGATCAGGCTATAAAAATAATTTTGAAACCTTAGTTATTTCGTAGTTAAAAAGGTGAGCAGAATCCCACTGGGATCCTGCTCATTTTTTTAACTTTAAGCATTAACAGTCTCAGGTCTTTTAATTTGTAGAGGTGGAGGAACAAGCCAGCCTTTATCTTTACTCATTTCAAGTATTTTTAATCCTTGGGCTGCTTTAGTAATATGGTACTTTGCGAAAAGAGCGCCGATATCTTCTCTAATCGCTTGTCCCATAGCTTGACTGCAAGCAACTAGTCCAAGTGAAGCGTCAGCAGCGATTTTAGCTGAAATTTCAGGGTCTGAAAATCTTGCACCAACGGGAATGTCTTCAAGCTTAACAGACGGTCTTTCAGGAAGCATTGGAATTGGTGGAATTCCGTTATCAACAAGAATCTTATCTAGCTCTTTAATCTCAAGCTTTGCTTGATCAATAAGACCATCCAAAATTTTTTTTAGTTCTTTGTCACCTGAGTGATTTAAATAAGCTTGATAGCAAGAAACAGCCCCTTTAGCTACTGTAGATGCCTGCCAAACACTAAAAATTTCACCGTAGTGCAGAGGTTCATCTTTTGGATTACCACTTAAAATTCCCATTTAATTATATCCTCCTCAAATATCAATATTTATCTTTACTATTATCTTTCTCCAACATTATTTCTTGATCTCATTCCAGCTAGGCCAATCAGACCAAGTAATCCAAGCCACCCCCAATTTGAATTATTTGATTCTGAATTTATGGTATCGTAAGTGCGGATCGAATTTGGATTATTAGAGTAAGATTGTATTCCATTGCTGTAATTCGCTTGGTTTAGATTAGTACTGGGAGACGCAGCAGGGGAGCTAATCGTTCCTGTATTTGTGCCATAAGCACCGTAATTATTCAAATTACTATTTGAATTTATACTTGTTGAACCCGTTGAAGAATTCATACCAGTCCCTGTATTTTCATGTGCACCAACGGTTCCAAAACTTAATGCTGATGTTAATAAAACAGCTAACGTAAGAGTTTGAACTTTTTTCATAATGACCTATCTCCTCTCAACTCTATTTTGCTTTCGCTTGTTAGGGTGTTCAATGGAGGTGATTTTTAATGGGGGAGTTAGTGGAATTAATCATAAACTCATAGTCCCACAATGTATGACAGTCAATATGAAAAAGTGTTTTGATACGGGTAAGGGGACAGTATAAAAGAGGACTTTCATCTCTATTAACACGAGGTGAAGGTCCTCAATTTACTTATTCGACTAAATTAGTTACTGGTATATCCGTAGTGTGCGATAACCGGTTGTGATGATTGTATTGATCCTTGTTGTGGATATCCGCTGTGCTGCGAGTTCTGTGCCTGATAGCCGCCGTAATGAGAAATGACCGGCTGTGAAGCGTTTTGAGGGTAAGCATTGATTTGGGATGCATGGTTAGGCTGAATGCTATTCTGGGAATTCTGTGTCTGATAGCCGCCATAATGAGAAATGACCGGCTGTGAGGCGTTTTGAGAGTAAGCATTGATTTGGGATGTATGGTTATTCCGAATGCTGTGCTGCGAATTCTGTGCCTGGTAGCCTCCATATTGAGAAATGACCGGCTGTGAGGCGTTTTGAGAGTAAGCATTGTTTTGGGATGTATGGTTATTCCGAATGCTGTGCTGCGAATCCTGTGCTTGGTAGCCGCCATAATGTGAAATTACTGGCTGTGAGGCGTTTTGAGAGTAAGCATTGATTTGGGATGTAGGGTTATTCCGAATGCTGTGCTGCGAATTTTGTGCTTGGTAGCCGCCATAATGAGAAATGACTGGCTGTGAAGCGTTTTGAGAATAAGCATTATTTTGGGATGCATGGTTATTTCGAATGCTGTGCTGCGAATTTTGTGCTTGGTAGCCGCCATAATGAGAAATGACTGGCTGTGAAGTATTCTGTGTAAATGAATTAGCGTACCCGTTTGTATAAGACGATTGAGATGCATTGTTAAGGCTTTGCTGTCCGAATTGATTCATTGTATTGTCCCTCCCAAAATATCTATATTGGCCTTAGAAGCCTACATTATTATTAGGATTCAGCCTTCTTTTATCCTGTGAATAATTGGTTATTTAACCGTACATGATTACTTGATACAACTGCTCATTCTCATTTATTTTCCCTTCATTGCAAAGTAGATCGGAAAAGAAACAGCTGTTGCAATTCCTAATGAACTAGCAATTAAACGTGCAGAGATGAATGATTTATTTTTCAAATTGAAAAACCTCCTGAGAATATGATGTATCAAACTTCGAATCTTCGTCGAAAGTAATAGCTTCATACATGGGGCGTTTGTTTAAGTGACTCCGGTAAAGCATAACTTCATCTGATTTCCATGAAAGTAGGTCTTCAGGGGAAGAAGTAGGCATCGAAAAAGTACTCAACTTATTACAATCAAATGAAATCTTGCCTATGTAATTGCGTGCAATCGTTACATGGGGGTGAAAATTACGATCTTCAATAGAAAAGCCAAGTGGCTTAAGTGCATGGGCTACCCGTTTCTGTAAGTTGCGAAGCCCCTCTACGTCGCCGCCGACACCAGCCCATAGCACAGAAGGCTGGGTTGATCGCCCGAAAAAGCCGAGGGGATCCACACGAAGAAAGAGTGGACTAGTTACTGTCATTATTTCATGCAGAACTTGGTTAATGCTAAGTACGCTTCCTGACGGTGTATCCCCGAGAAACTGCAGTGTAATATGCAGGTCCCCAGGATGAACCCATTTGCGAAAAGACAGCTGTGGTTTGATTTGATCGATCCAGCTGGCGAAAGCATGCTTAATTCCGGGCGGGACCGGTACAGCAACAAATAATCGCACTAGATTGCCTTGATTCATTATAGCCTCGCATTCATCATATGGTGTTTTTTTCAACCTAGTACTCCAATACTGTGCCTTCATCTTTGTGAAAAAAGACCTCCATAAATAGGAGATTTTCTTTATTTTGAAGTCTTTCTTTCTTGAATTGGTTTAATAGCGAATAAAGCAAGCAGCGCAGCAACTACACAAGTACTAGAGATACTATAGAACATAAGTTGAGGTGAAAATTTCACAAGAACTGAAGCCAGTGGGGGGCCAACTGCAACGCCAATGAACCTCATAGAACTATAGATGGAAGTTATTGTGCCTCTCTCTGCTTTGTCTATTCCTTCCGTTATCAAAGAATCTAAGCAGGGTAGAGTAACACCAATACCAATGCCTGCAATACTAATTAGAGTGATTAACCAGTAGAGAGATTGAACCATGCCAGATACGACAAGTGAGGCAGTCACAATTACTATTCCACTTAGAGTAATCCACTTCATTAATATTTTATTTTCACCGATTTTTTTGCCAGTAATGTATGACGCAAGGCATAGCGCTGCTGAAGGGATGGCAATCACGCATCCTTTCCATATGCCTTTAATATGGTATTTATCCTCAAGTGTGTCTGATAAATAGAACAGTGTCGCAAAAATAACAAACATACAGATGCAACCTATAGCAAAAATAGCGGTTAACCAACGCCCATTGTTCACAAATATTTGCTTAAGGCTTTGAAGAAAGTGCTTAAACGTTACCTTTTCTTCATTCTTAACTTTTTTCTTGGGAGATCTAACTAGAAAGGCAACTAATAAAGTAGATACTACACACAAAACAGGAATGGTTAGAAACGGGAGAAACCAAACCACAAAAGCGAGTAACGACCCTAATATAGGACTCAGAACTTTACCCAGCGTGTTAGCTGTTTCTACAATTCCCAAGCCTTTACTAACTTCACTTTCATTTTTGTACATGTCGCCGACAAGTGGCAGCACAATGGGAAAAGCCCCGGCCGCACCTACTCCTTGTAACGCTCGACCGAGCATGATGACCACATAGGGGTGTTCTAACCACCAAGCCCCTAAACCAGAAATCAATCCACCTATTCCAGTGATGAGTAAACTGGGTATAATGATGATCTTCCTGCCAAAACGATCGGACAAATACCCAGCAATCGGAATAAGTATGATAGCAACTGCAGAGTAAACGGTAATTAGTAAGCTCACCTGTAACGAAGTTATATGTAACTTGTTACGAATTGAGGGAAGAACGGGGATTAGCATTGAGTTACCCAATGTCATAATTAATGGGATGGATGCAATTGAAAGTAAGCTCCATTTATTACTATTTGTTTTCAAAATCCTGTACCCAACCATAAGGAGCGCACGTAATCACCTCTTACATTAATTTGCGCAATCGTTTTCGAATTAATGAATCTTGTTATCAACATAACGCCCATGGTCGGGGACAGCTATCCGTTTGAAATCCGACACCAATTGAGACAATCCGCATGTTAGTTCCTCGTCAGACATAGGTACCCCATGGCCAGTAATGGCTACACTCGGTTGTAGAGCTTCTAACTTTCTGACAGATTGCTCAGCAGCATGCCAATCGGTTGTGAAATATACCGGTGGGCCTGTTAGCTGCTTTTTCTGAGTTAAAACTTTGTACAGTGAATCCTGCTCTACCGTTACAAATGCATCACCTGCAATAAGCGCCCTGTCCTTATCCCGAAAAAGCGAGACATGCCCAGGCGTATGGCCTGGTGTATGGATCCATCGCCATTCAGGCATGCCTGGGATACTGCCATTAGAGGGTAAAGTATGTACATGACTCCCAAGATTAATAGGTTCATTTGGAAAGAATGGTGAAATCTTGGCTATAAGTCCGCCTTCAACAGAGCCGTCAGGTTCCGGATAACTGGCTTGTCCAGTTAGATAAGGTATTTCTAACTCGTGGGCATATACCATTACGTTCCATGCTTCAACGAGATCAATAACAGCACCAACGTGATCAAAGTGCCCATGTGTTAAAATAATGGCCTCTGGTTTCGAGCCTGCACCAAAACGATCTTCTACGACTTTCAGAATACGCTTAGCGGATTGCGGCATGCCAGTATCCACTAACACCCAATAATCGGCAGTGCCAACCATACTTATGTTAACGATCTGATTGGTATAGCAGAAAAGATCGAGGCTAACCTGTTCACCCTCACCGCTTCTAACGGAAGTCATAGGTATATAATGATTCTCCTTAGTATCTTCCATAACTCCAAACTGATGATGTTCCATTCTAATTATTTCCCACCTATTGTAGTGTGACTTGAAATTTTAGATAGTATGTCCATGCCAACTTGATAGTTATAACTAGACATAGAATAAAATTACTGAAAAGAGATTTTTTGTTTTTTAGGTCGAAGATATCGCTGATAATCATTCAAGTTTAATGTTCGCGAATAAGGATGGAAAATAGCGTCATAATATAGCTGGAAGTTCTATTTACCCAAAAAAGGGAGGGGACAAATACGATGACATCAAGTCGAGGACATCAAGGCGCTCATGGGGCTGGTCAAGTTATTGAACAACTGAACAATCAAGCCGATGCTGCAGAACAAATTCAAGGAAGTAATCAAGTAGATCAAGAGATCCAGGCAGCCGCGAACGAACATAGTTCAGAGTTGGATGGAATTTTCAATAATGATAATGATAGCGACTAGTTAAAGTACTTCAAAGTGATTTAGGCTTACTCCTGCTGATTTAGGAGTAAGCCTAAGTAGGATTTTGTATTTAAACAAACATATCTTGCAATCCCGGACTATGCTCATTTGGCATGTCAGGTAGTTCAGGTACTGGGAATCCCAATGGCGGCGGGGTTACTAAGAGCTGACCTTTATTTCTACTCGGTGAAGCACCTTGGTAGACTTCACTAATCCGTGTATCATCTAAACGAAAATTAAACTGTATATTGTGATATCCCATCTCTACAAATTTTCTGCACTCTGGATACTTATTAATATCGTAATTAGGAACAGGGAACAATTTCCCCCAATCGACACCTAAAGTTTCTAAAGCTTTTGCAAAAGCATTTTGGTGGGCATTATCACGAACGATGAGGAACCCAAGTGTCTCCCTTAACGTTTTATTAGAACTCATTTCATAAATTCTGGTTTTTTGAAGAACTCCTGTCGATTCTAGAACTAAGTTATTCAATAAATCAGCAATTAGATTACCATGTGAATATACCCAGGAACCATTCCAGGGGTTACCACCAGCATCTACGGGTAAAGAAGCCTGAGCGCCGACAATGAAATGGTGGGGATTTGCATGTTTGACTGCTTCATCAAGTGGTGCGCCATCCATACCTGCATTTCCTACACCAAAGGAGTTACCAGAATCATTCAGTAATTGATTTATCGTATTTTGAACCAGTTCAACGTGAGAAATCTCTTCTAGAAATACCCCGCGGATTAAATCGCGATATTGTGTAGCTTTACCTCGGAAATTAGCGCTTTGAAACGAATATTGCATCATGGTTCTCATTTCACCAAATTGCCCACCTAGCGCTTCTTGTAAGACTTTAGCTGCAGCTGGATCAGGTTTGTCTGGAACAATTTGATTAATGAGTTCTTCTTTATAGTAATACATACAATCACTCATTTCTTTTGAAATAATGGAGTTTATTTAGTCATCTAATGTTTTCTCCTATATGTAAATTGTTTATACGAATAATAGAGAACCCAAATAGCCCACTAACTGGTATGTGTAGATTCATACTGAAAACATACAATAGTAATGTTTCACATTATTTAAGATGGGTGGGCTAAGTCATGACGAACCAGAAAAAAAGTATAAAATCAGCAAAGCAAAAAAACCAAAAGCCTAGTAATAATAACAAGCAGCAGCAATAACGGTATTGATGATTAATAGCCCTAAAAAAACAACCTCACTTCAAATTGATTGAAGTGAGGTTGTTTTTTAATGTAAACCAATAATTTTTTTGTTGCGGTTGGTTAAACTAAACCATTAAGATACCGAATTAAAGGTGGATTGGGTGCTCAAATGGATGAATTACTTGAGGAAATTGTAGATGTTCATAAGGAATTGACGGACCACTGGCAACAATATTGGCTGCATTATGATTTGTTTACACTACAGTGGTGGCTGCTTCTTGCTCTATTAATAATTCCATGGGTAGTATGGTGGAGACTAGCTGATAAAAAAAGACTTACAGATATTATTTTATTCGGCGTTGCTATGAGTTTTCTTATTTTTCTTTTAGACCACATAGGTTATGAATTAAATCTTTGGGTATACCCGCATAAACTATTTCCAACTATACCAGAGTCTTCTTCCTTTGATTTGGGGATTTTGCCTGTATTGCATATGTTATTATTTCAATATTTTACAGGGTGGCGTTCATATGTAATTGCCAATATACTGATGGCGACGGTTTTCGCATTTCTTTGTGAACCGATTAGTGTTTGGATTGGACTGTACACAATACTACATTGGAAATACATTTATTCATTTCCCCTTTATATTTTAAAAGCAGTAATGATGAAAGGAATGTTTGAAATAATAAAGAAAAGACAAAATTCTTGATGAAACTATTGTTTAATCGCAACACGTCCAGATGTCAAGAGTTTGACTCAAGTTGAGTGGTTGGCATGTGTGTTTTGGCGAGTCCTAGTGCCAAGCTTCCCCACAAAGTCTGCTCTACAAACGCGGCTTGCTCATTTGTACATTGGACAATTAATATAACTTCACCTATTTTATTTTTCGCAGTTCTGAGCTTTTTTCGTTTACTTATATTCTTGATTAAATCATATATAAAACCGATAGAAAAACCGATAGCAGCTCCAATTAGTCCCCAAAAAACAGGGCCCCAGTAGAGAACAAATCCACGGGATACCCCTATCGTCCCCCCCATCATGGCAAGTACAAGTGCAATATCGACTAGCGAGGTTCCGTCTGCACCGTGTATGGTATCAACCAGTTTCATATCTATTGAACGATTATCAAGTGGAACAGCGTAGATATTGACGACCTCATTTTCCTTTAGTTTACTTATAGCAAGCTCTACATAATGTGAATGCTGAAACGTAGAGAAGAATTGTATGCACATTAGATTTTTTCTCCTTTATGTACAACGAAGTCTTGCGATTGAAATTCTCTTTTTAAAAAATTGGCTTGTTCACAATCAAAAAGCTTGGTTAGCTCTACGGCATTGGAGTAAGAATCGTACATACCAAAGAAATAAATCGACGGGAAGTATAGAAACCACTGAGCGCCCATAACTTCTCTTGATTTCGGAAAGTTTCCTAATAAAAAGTAATGAAGGCCTTCAATCATGTTGGAATGAATGACAATAAACATGGTCATTAGAAGGGTTAAAGCAGCTGCAAAGATCCGATGTATATACAGTTGTCCGAGACTTGGGATTGTCATCGACCATACCAAGGCAAGCCATGGCTTTTTCTTGTCCAAATAGTTCATCTCAAAAGGGCTCATCGAGAAGCTTGGGTAACTGGCATTTTCCCTTTTCGCTAGCAAGTGCAACTTATTGCCATCCACAGTAGTTCGGTAGCTATCCCAAATAGCGAATAAATAAACGGGAATATAAAGATATATATATTTTTCATTTAATACAGCCTTTGCTAGTGAAAAATTGCCGTTAAAGGAATGCATGATGGCTGTATTAAGCTGGGTTAATTGATTGATATAAAATTCCCAAAAAAACAAGGCAAAGCCAGTGATAAATTTGTGTACTAAGAAGTGACCGAATCCTGGAAAAGCAACTGACCATAACGCAACGATAAGGGGATTTCGTTGATGAAGTTGGATTGTACCGAACGAAGTAACATTAGCTTGATAATAACGGTTTTTATAGTCGTTACGGAAGTTATTCATTTTTAGACCTCTATCCAAGAATCAGTTTGCCTATATATTTTGTAAAATTGTTACAATTTATTCGCGACTGCATTTGCGTCATTGTTCAAAAACACGTGCCAAACTGGCAACGTGTTTTTTTGTGCAATTCGTGCTCCGTTTCCGTCTGTTCACCCTAACACCCGATTTGTCCAACATTTCACGATTTTGTCCATCCCGTCGTTACTCCTTAGCTTGTAGAATAAAATCATACAGGTATAGAACAGGTATGGAGGTGATGCCTGAGGTTTGCTGTTCGAAGAATTTCAATACAAATCCCCCTTAGGAGGTAAGTTGAAATGAAAATGAAAAGAAAACTGCTTACGCTGCTTCTTACTGGATGTATGCTGCTAATGATGCTGCTTGCGGCTGTGCCGGCCCTTGCTGCGGATATGCTAGCGACTAACTATAGCTTCGAATCCGGGATGACCGGATGGACGTACAGCACCACGGCAAGCAGCGGAGCCTTCTCTTCATCGACTGTGCAAGCGCATACTGGTACCAAAAGCGTCAAAATGACGGACACGAGCGCCACTGATAGCTATGGATTGGAGAGCAATCGGATTGCGGCGACGGCAGGCAAAACGTATATGGTTTATGCGTGGGCTTATATCGAAACTGGGAAGGCCTACTTATATATCCGTTTCTACGATGCCTCGGGGAACCTCCTTGGTACCCAGATCGCGGACAAAAACACACCTACACAAGAGTGGACCTACATGAAAGTGAAGCTGGCAGCTCCCGCCAACACGGCGACAGCGAGCGCCATGCTATACACAAGTACCTCGAACACTGGCACCGTGTATTGGGATGACGTATATATCACCCAGGAGTTTACGAACTTAGGCACAACCTTAACAAATGCAACACCGCAAGGCGCGACAATCGGGATGGAGAGCAGCAATGAAGTGTTCTACGTTACGATGCAAGGCAGCAAAAGCACACCAGCTCGCATTGCGGCTGTGGACATCAATTCCGGCAGTGTGCTTCGCACGGTAAACCTGGGATCCGTTGGCGAAACGGAAGGAGCTTGGGGGGCCACGACTAGTTCGGATGGGTACATCTATGCCGCCACATACCCGCAGGCCAAGGTATACAAATATACACCTGGAGCCACAACTGCGACGGACCTCGGGACTGCTTTGTCAGGACAGACGCATATCTATAACATTACGGCGGGGCTCGGCGGAAAAATTTATGGCGGTACCTATCCGAACGCTGGATTTTTCCGTTACTACAACGGAGCCTACTTACAGCTGGGCAACATGCCTTTCACAACAGGCGAAACTTACGTGCGCAGCATTGCTTACGATACCTTGAATAATGTGTCCTATGTTGGTCTGGGACCTGTTGCGGCAATCAAGCGGTTTGACCATACGACAGGTCAGACGGATAACATCTTGCCTTCGACATATGCAAGCGATGATTTTGTACTCGGCTTGAATCTGGAGGGCGGCAAGCTGTTCGCGCGGCTAGGACCAAGCAACAAGCTGGTTGTGATGGATGTAAGCAATGTGAACGGTGTGATCACGACAACGGTAGATGCCGAAATCAGCGGTGTTGCCTCCCAGAATCAATCTCCGGTATATAACGGCAAAGTTTTTTTTACGATTAACGGAATTCTTCAAGCCTATGATATAGCAAGCAAAACGTACAGCTCGCTCAGCGCAGATGCAACTGTTCACCCGATCCGTATGGGGCTTGTTCAGCTGGATGATCAAACGAACTACCCAGGGACAACGTTAGTCGGCGTGGGTTTCAGAGAAACAGGGACTCGCATGTTCAAGTACAATATTCAAAACGGGACAATCACATATAGTGATTTAAACATTCCTAGGATTGCCACTTCCATTAATGCTGTAGGATCGGGACCTGATAACAAAATTTATACAAGCGGCTATTACTCGGGAGGGATGGGGATCTATTCTCCGCTGCGTACCGACCAGAACGTTTATCAAGGGAATATCGGTCAAATTGAATCTTTTGCTTCAATGGGCAATACATTGTACATGGGCGGTTACCCGAAAGGCAGATTGTATGCGACAACGCCTTCCAACGGCTGGAGTCCTACATTGTTGTTCGATACATCTGCATATGATCAGGAGCGACCGAACGTGCTAGCTACCGGAGGCGGCAAAGTGTTCATGGGCACAACACCGGTAGCTGGCGCACTGGGTGGGGCATTAACGATCTACGATCCCGCAACCAGCAATGTAATTGTCAAACGTAATCTCGTTCAAGATCAGAGCGTCATCTCCATCGCTTACAAGGACGGTAAAGTGTATGCAGGTACGACTGTTTCCGGCGGACAAAGTGCGACGCCTACAACAAGCGCAGCGAAGCTGGCGATCTACGATATCGCGACGGATACAACGACGGTGAAGACACTTCCGGTGTCCAAAAAAGCTTTAACTGCATTGACGGTTGGCCCTGACGGTAAAATATGGGGTCTACTGGAGGGTTACTTGATTATTTATAACCCAACCACAGGCTTGTTCGATTATAGTGCTCTGAAATTCTCAGGTGTCGATTATAGTGGCAATGCCTATATTTGGCGTGACGGGACGCTGCTAGAGGGTAAATTCGGGGACGTTCTTGGGACGTTAGACGGACAACTGTTTACCATCGACGCTTCGACCAAAGCGGTATCCATCCTGGTTCCGAGTGGTGCGAGCGCTTTGGCTGAAGATGAATTAGGCAATGTTTATTATCGAGTAGGCACAAATTTATATAGATATGCTTACTAATTTATTGTTCACACGCGCATTCTGAAAGGAGTTCCATCCATGACCCGTCAACTCATTCAAGCTCGAGAAATCAACTACTATACCAACCTGCTTCCAGAGCAGCCAATTGTGATTGCAGCGCCAAGAGACACTGAAGGTGTTCGAGCCGCACTCGCCATCGAGGCCAAGCTGCACCAAATAAATGCTGACCTGCGTATTGTCGTGCTCGAAGATCCGATGCCAGCGATCCTGTATCAGGCGCAAGGACCTGTTTTTCTGATCGGCAACTTGGCGGATAGCCAATGCGTGAAGGAGCTGTATTTTCGCTGGTTTTGCTTAACCGATCGGTGGTATCCGGGGCCATCTGGATATGAAGTTCGCACTTTGCTGAACCCGCTCGGAAGCGGTCATAACATCATTCATCTCGGGTATTCTGACGAAGACGGGCTCCAAGGTGGGCTCCATATTCTGCTAGAGCATATGAAATCATCGATTCCGCATCTGGCTGAAGTTAAGGCAATGCGTTTACCGATTCCAGATCATGAAGTGATCAAGTTCAAGGCGCCTAAGCCGCATCAGCACGATTGGCAAGTAAGCATCCGCCATGAGGATGTGATGAAGGGCGTTCTAGGGTATTTGATTGGCGATCAGTCTTGCTTGGACGAATACGCCAGGTTGTCAGAGATTGTAGTTCGCAACGGCGTCTTGATTGATGATAAAATCGTACAAATCCACCTTGGCATCCGCAGCCGTGTCGTGTTGTTCCGCTTGTTAGAGGTGTCTGGGTTAGTCCCAGACACGCTTCGTCAGAAGATGACCCAGTTCATCTATGATTGGGCGGAGAGTGCGGAAGGGTATCGATATGTAGAGAAACCGCTGTATCAGTCTCGCCATTTTCCAAGGCAAAACCATGGTACTATTCCCGCGCTCGCGCTGGTATTCGCCTCTGATTATTTCACCACTCACTATCCGGGAATGGAAGAACCGAAAGTGTGGAAGAAGACCGCGGATCGCGTGTTCGCGCCTTATTCAGATGGTGGCTGGAAGCCGGTGTGCGACGGCATGTGCCACGGCTGGTGGATGACGCAGCCAACGTTGATCGATTATGGCTTAATGGATCGAGATCACCGATTCTTTGAGAACGGCGGGGCGCGCGCCGCAGCTGACTGTGCGGTGGCGATTGTCAATAACATCGGCTGGATGCCGAATGCCGGCGACTCCATCCTGCTGCAATCGTTCCCAGGACCAAGTTTGCGAGCTGCTGCCGCTTATTACAAGGATGCACGATATACATACATGCATGAGCTGGCACCCGTGCATCGTCGATTGTACCACGAGTGGGGAACGATTGGCGGGCTGCGGACGTTTGATATTGGGTTGACGCCAACCGTACCCGCAGTTGGGCTAGGTGTAACCGTCGTCCCTTTGGATCCTTTGATTTATGAGGCGTGGGACAAGGAGCTGGATCTAGCGCTTTTACTGCTCGACACACCGCCATCGGCACCAATCGATCTTTGTTTTGACAAAATCTCAATCCGAGCAGGGTGGCAGAAGCAAGACGACTACATGCTGATTGACGGGCTTAGTACCAAGAGTTCTTCCCACTCCTATGCCGATGCAATGGGTATCCATGATTATGCTAGGCTAGGTGTCAGCTGCATTGTGACGGAGGATTTGCTTCTGTTTCCGGAGCCGGAGAGCCATAGTCTTGTGACGGTCGTAAAAGGTGGAGAAACCGGCCCTCTACCAAGCTTCGCTGAGTGCGAGGCGCAAGCAACAGAACCGGATGGGACTTTTTACGTACGGCTCAAGCTGGCCCGATACGCGGGAACCGACTGGTACCGGGAAATCTGGATGCGCCCTGGGAAATATGCCGTTATTCAAGATACGATCGTTGCACTGGAAGACGGGGAGTACGCGGTAGAAGCACATTTCCGGACGCCTTCTCGCGCTCAGCTGAACGGCTCGCTTATGACTAGCAGCCGAAACACAGAAGCCGGCGATCCGGTGGAGTTCCGACTTCAGAGTGCATGCACATCCGCTTCCAGCTGTAGTCTTACGGAAGTGCCGGTGTCGTTGTTCTATCGGGTGCACCCTGGTGAGCCGCAACCGTTGACGTTAGACGACGATCCGGTGGAGGCATATAAGCGCCGTTATCATACGCAAGAGGTGGAGCTGACCGCCTTCCGAGCTCGCAGTACGACCCGGCTTTGTCCAGGGGAGTCAGTCGTGTTCAGTCACTTGGCACAAATTGCGGCGGCTGGGGAGACACATGGCTTGCTTAAGCTGGATGACCGAGCCAAGGTGGTTGTGATTTGTGGAGAAGAGAGCTGGGAGGTTGTCTCGCAAGTCAAGTCTCGCCAGCCTTCTGCTGCTGTAGTCATAGCAACGGCTTCTGCGACTGTAGAGGAACTCGTGACGAAGCCTTTCGTATCTCTTCCTTCATCGATTACAACCTTCAAGATGGCTGCAGGAGGAGCGGGTGGCTTCGTGTGTGGCACTCATTCGGGTAGTGTCTATCGAATCGATCCATCTGGACAGATTATTTGGGAAGCGAAGCTGGAAGGCTGTGTGCATGATGTGGATGTGGCTGGAACGAATGAGGAGGAGACGGTTTTTGCTGGTCATGGAAAAGACCGACTCTCCGTGCTCAGTCGAGCAGGCACAGTACATAAGGAATCACGCATCATCCGGAATCCAAGTCCATACCCATGGTGGGAACTGACAGGACCTGCCCCGATGCGCCTCGTGGCAGTGTCAGTCGCATCATCCACAGGCGATAAATATATGGGTGCTGCTGTGGGGTGCGGTGATATGCAGCTGCGCTTTTTCGATCAAGACGGAACCGAGCGCTGGAGCTGGTGGTATAAGGAAGGGTTGCCCGGACGGATCCAGGTCGGCGATGTAGATGGAGACGGGGTGGAAGAGCTCATCGTAGGGGGCGACATTATCACGGATCAATCCACATGCCGCATTCTAAAGATGGATGGCAAAGTGAAGGCGGAGTTCACTGTGGAAGGCTGGACTAGCCGGACGACCTCATTGGATTGGACGGTGGCTGGGACGCGCCGCATTCTGGCCTGTGGAGCTAACCGCGGCAGGAACCTCTGGGTATACGAAACAACGGGACTGCATGAAGATTCGGCGCTCCAAGCCGATTTCCAACAATCTGAGCATCGTCTTCTGTTCATGAATCGATTAGGCGGTGCGGTGTCCGCATTGCAATTCTCGGCTGACGGGGAGCGGCTTGCGGCGACGACCAGCCAAGGCTTCTTGTGTCTGTATGATCTTCAAGGGAAGCTCCTGCATACCAAGCTGTATGAGCACGGTATCGTATACTTGAGTTGGTTGAATGGGAAGTTTGTGCTCGTCGAGTCAAATGGCCATCTCCACATGGTAACACCGGAGGGGCGGACAGAAGCAAGTGTGCAGACTGGCGTTGCCAGTACGGCTTTCTGTCAGAACGGCATCGAGCTGTGGCAAGTATCCCAGAACGCTATCTATTTGACAAATTTGAAGCTTTAATAGAACCTATCAAAAGCTAGCTCTCCTGCTCCATGTGAACAGGAGGCTGGCTTTATTTCGTTAGAATGGTTGTTCTTGAGAACGATATTCGGTTGGGGACATACCGGACCATCGCTTGAACTGCTTGCTGAAGTGCGCGCTGTCGCTGAAGCCCAGCTTCTGGGCGATCGTCTCGAGTGGTTGCTTCGTGTTCATGAGCTCTAGCTTCGCTCGCTTCAAAATAGCGGTTGACAAGTATCGCCGGGGCGACAGCCCATACACCTCGCGGAACAGTCTGGAGCAGTAGGACAAGCTGTACCCCATCTGCTCTGCTATGCTGCCGAGTCTCGTATCAAGCCGATTCTGGGGAGACTCTCCGCAGTTCGCTTCTGTCTCCAACACTTGCGCCATCCGCCTAGCGATATTGTAGCTAAGCAGATTCCCTTCATTTCCCGCCTTCTGCTCCTCCATCTGAACCTGCGCCAGCGCTGAGAACAAAGAGAATAGTACGGACAATATTTTCATACGCACGACTAACGATACGGATGTCTGATTATCGGCCCCCCAAGCCAGTTCAATAAGCTGTACTAACGGGGTATTGCAAGCTTGTTCGATGGGAGATCCAACGGGGTGATGCTTGTCGGGATGCAGGCAGAGCAGTTCCTTCAGGGCAAAATCGTCCACATCAAACGTAACCACGAAGTAAACCAGCCTTCCACTCTCACACGCCCCGCAATCATGGACATGCCAAGGCGGAATGAGCACAAGATCGCCGGCTTTCATCTGATACACCGTCTCTTCTACTCTCATCCATTGCTCGCCTTCTAGCACCACGTTCAATTCAAAAATCGGGTGATCGTGTTTGCGGCATTTCCATCCAGGTTCGACGGTCCGCCAGTGGCCTTCCTTCAACACAAACGTAGATTGAATATCAGGCAGAAAAAAACGGTCGGTAATGCGATCAGCAGGCGGTTGCATAGAGTTCGGCAAGAGGCATTCTCCTTCAAGTGTCACTACCGTAAATCTATAAAAAAATAGTATAGAAGTCTACTTCTTTTTATGCAGAATAGGGCTAGGAAATGGAGTTTATTATTAGTATGCGATCTATTACAAAATAATGTGTGATTATGACCGATTTTTTATTTGAAGCCACACAAACACATTTGTAAGCGGTTATAATTTCATTGACAATGTGGAATCTTTGAGTATTATATAGGTATAGGCTTCAAGAAACCACATTGGAAGCGCTTCAAGATGTGGGATTGTAAATCCGCAATGTGGCATTGGTTGTCTAACCATTTTATTAGGGGGAATGTAACCGTATGAAGAGAGCAAATAAATCCATGTTGGTCGTACTTAGCACGGCGCTTACTACAGGCTTAGTGTTGACGGCTTGCAGCACGAGCAATACGGCAAGTCCGAGTGCTTCCGCTGGAACAGCAGCAAGTCCAGCTGCAAGTGCAGCAGTAGAGAAACCGAAGGGTAAAGTAACACTGGATTTTTGGACGCACTGGGGTTCTACTACACGTCGTCCTATTATTGAGAAAATCATTAGTGACTTTAATGCTTCTCAGGATCGCATCACGGTAAAACATACGTTCTTACCTTATGGAGATGGTTGGACGAAAGAACTAGCAGCCATTGCAGCGGGTAATCCACCTGATGTTATCATCCACGATATTAGCCAAGTTGCTCAACGTGCAAGCAAAAAGCAAGTTATGAATTTGACGCCATATCTGGCGAAAGAGAACATTAAGGATCGCTTCTTTCCGCACTTATTAGATGCAATGCAATACAAAAATGAAGTGTACGCACTTCCATTTGTAACAGATACTCGCGTATTGTTCTATAACAAAGCGCTCTTTAAAGAAGCAGGTCTCGATCCGGAGAAACCGCCAAAAACTTGGGCTGAAATGGAAGAGTACTCCAAAAAAATCGACAAAATTAACAATGGTAAAATTGAGCGTTTAGGCTTCCATCCTCGTATTGCAGGTGGGCAAGATATGTTCTTGAATAATGCCGATGGCGGAAGACCTTGGCTTGACGACAAAGGGATTTATATCAATTCACCTAACCGAATTGCTGCATTGGAATGGTATAACAGTTGGGATACCCGACTAGGCAAAAAAGAAGTCGATGCCTTCAAAGCTGGTTTCGGCAGTAAAACGAATGATCCCCTTATTGCGGGTAAGTTAGCGATGAAGATCGATGCGGGAACTTTCTGGACTCAAATTCGTGACTTTGCACCGAAGAAAGAAGACTTTGGTGTCGCAGCAATGCCTGAATTCAAACCAGGCAGCGGCAACTGGAGTAACGGTGGAGGCTTCACCATTGAAATTCCATTTGGCGCGAAGCATCCAGATGAAAGCTGGGAGTTCTTGAAATACATGACAGATGTTGATGCACAGAAATATTGGGCACAATTCAACTTCGATAATGTATCTAATATTAAAGCGTCCAATGATCCAGAATTGATCAAGGATCCGGTCTATAAGTTTACGGTTGATAACTTGAAATCAACAATTTTGGGAACGGTCCCAGTAACAGCACCCGATTTCCTTAACTTGGTAAATCCACAAATTGATGAAGCGATTTTAGGTAAACAAACACCGAAAGAAGCCTTGGATAAAGCGCAAAAAGCGGTCGAAGATTTAGTTAAATCAAACACAAAATAAGCTTTAGAAAGAAAGGGTGGAGGCGTAGTGTATGACTACTCCACCCTTTTCATATAAGGAGGGAAACAAGTGAATCCTCAATTGACAAAAGAACCACAACCGAAAAAAACAAAGAAGTGGTCCTTGGATAAAAAAGAAGCACTAGAAGGATACAGTTTCATTGCTCCGTGGTTTATAGGCTTTCTCATTTTCACTGCAGGGCCGCTGTTGTTCTCTTTATACGCCAGCTTTACGAACTATGACATCACTTCCCGCATGGATTATATCGGGCTCGATAACTATAGACGCATGTTTACCGAAGATCCGTTGTTCTGGAAGTCACTCCGCAATACGCTTTATTATGTTGCACTTGCCGTTCCTTTAACGACGATGGGTTCTGTTATTCTTGCTGTTTTGTTAAATGTGAAAATTCCCGGTATGCGATGGTTTCGGACGATTTATTATCTGCCAACCGTTTTGTCCGGTGTTGCTGTTTATATGCTTTGGATGATGCTGCTTAATCCGGAATCAGGTCTCATTAATACCGTGCTTGGTTGGATTGGCATCGAGGGACCTGCTTGGTTATCAGATCCTGCTTGGACGAAAAATGCGATTGTTATGATGAAAATGTGGGCTGTCGGAGGTGGCATGCTGCTGTTTCTAGCAGCACTGCAAGGGGTATCCGATCATTTATATGAAGCCGCTGAGATTGATGGTGCTTCTAAAATTCGTAAGCTATGGCATATTACCGTGCCGATGATTACGCCTGTCATCTTCTTTGATGTTATCACTAGCCTAATTGGCGGTTTTCAAATTTTCCAGGAAGGCTACGTCATGGCCGATGACCCTGGTTCGCCGGGTTCTCCATCGAACTCGCTATTATTTTACAACCTGCATATGTTCCTGAAAGCTTTCAAAATATTTGATATGGGATATGCGATGGCCATGGCCTGGTTCCTTTTTGTAATCGCCATATTTGTTACCGTAATTAATATGGTGCTGTCCAAATATTGGGTTCACTATGAAGGAGGAGATTCGCGATGACGGTCGCTGCAACAGTTACTAAGAAATCGTATCATCAAAGCCGTCGCAATAAGGAAAGAATCTCTAAATGGGTCGTAACCCTGATTCTAATTGCGGGCAGCTTATCCTTTCTTATGCCGTTTTGGTGGATGATTCAAACCTCGCTGAAATCACTACAGGAAGTTGTTTCGTATCCGCCAACCTGGTTCCCTGAGAAATTCGTTTGGTCCAACTATAAAGAAGCTTGGCAAGCTGGCAATTTTGCAAGATACTCGGCGAATACATTGTTAATCGCTACGGTTGCTGTGTGTGCGCATGTTATTTCAAATTCTTTCATTGCCTATGGGTTTGCAAAAATTCGATTTCCAGGGAAAGGTTTTCTCTTTTCCATTATTCTCGGAACGATGATCATTCCTGGATTCGTAACACTGATCCCGCAATACATTTTGTTTTCCAAATTACATTGGGTAGGAACGTATTTGCCACTCGTAATTCCCGGTTTTTTTGGAAGTGCATTTCATATCTTTCTCATCCGCCAATTCTACTTGGGTATTCCAAATGACCTTGTGGAAGCAGCGAAAATCGATGGTGCAAACCACATCTATATTTGGCGTTCAATCATGCTTCCTCTAGCCAAGCCTGCACTTGCGACCGTAGCCATCGGGACATTCACTGGGGCGTGGAATGATTTCCTTGGTCCGCTCCTATATGTGAACGATGAAGCGAAGTACACCTTACAGATTGGTTTACAAGCTTTCAAGGTCAGCTCGGGCACAAGTCAATGGCATTTATTGATGGCAGGTTCAGTCATGGTAATGATTCCAGTTATCGCAATCTTCTTTATTTTCCAACGTTATTTTATTGAAGGTATGAACATCAGCGCTGGTACAAAAGGTTAGGAGGAAATGTCTTGGATCGTAAATTTCGTGTTTTTGTGTACCATCACACCCATTGGGATCGGGAATGGTGGGCGACGATGCAGGATTTCCGCATCCGTTTAGTGGAACTGATCGACGAACTGTTGGATACGCTCGATAAAGATCCAGAGTTTCGCTGTTTCTTGCTCGACGGTCAAACAATCGTACTGAAAGATTATTTGGAGATTCGGCCAGAAAATCAAGCGCGTTTGCTGCGATTTATCCATGAAAATCGTATTCAATGCGGTCCATGGTATATTTTGCCCGATGAGTTTCTTGTCAGCGCTGAGGCGCATGTACGCAATCTGATGTTGGGGAATCGGATGTCCGAAAAGCTTGGTTTTACGAACCTGGATGTCGGCTATATCCCGGATACCTTTGGTCATATCTCGCAAATGCCGCAGATTCTGCAAGGCTTTGGCATCGACAATGCGATGGTTTGGCGAGGGCTGGGTGGACCATCTCCCAATTTTAAACAAGAATTTCTTTGGGAAGCGCCAGATGGCACGCAAGTTTTTACGTATTGGTTCCCCGATGGCTATTATATGGTGGATTTTCTCCACTTCGATAATCCAAAAAAGACGTATGAAGAAACGTATGGCAGAGTCCGCAAATCAATTGAACGCTGGGCAACGCGGGCTACCACAGATTGCTTGCTAATGCCATACGGCGGTGATCATAGACGTATCGATGCCCGATTGCCCCGATTAATGAAGCAGGTTCAAGAGGATTTGCAGGAAGTTGCGGAGCTGCACTGGGGAACAACGAAGGACTTCATGGAGGCTGTCCGTGCACAAAATCCGTCTTTGGACGTCATCAAAGGGGAGCTTAGGCATTTCGGCGCAGAGCTGCCCCATGTATTGCCAGGCGTGCTGTCTGCCCGGATGTACCTGAAACGGCATAATTTCAATGGGCAACTAGCCATGGAGCGTTATGCGGAGCCATTCTCAGCATTAGCCTGGTTGCATGGACGTAAGTATGAAGCAGCACTCTTGTGGACGGCGTGGGAGCTTCTCGTTCAGAATCACCCCCATGATAGTATATGCGGTTGTAGTATTGATGAAGTTCATCTGGAGATGCTGCCACGTTTTGCACAATCCAAACAAATCGCTGACATTGTGACGGAGAAGAGCGTTCAGCACATCAACAATCTCATTGATACAAGTGAGCTGCCTGAGGATGCTGTCGCGCTTGTTATTCATAACTCTCTCTGTTGGATGAGGAGTGATACTGCTGCAGTTTGGATCGACCGCAAGCTAACTGCTCACCCTAGAACGCATGTTCTTATTAATTCCGACGGACTTGAGATTCCCTTTCAAGTGAAAGATGTCAGCGGCATGAAGCCGATGACGGATAAACATTTCTATACGGAAATCTGTTTCGCTGCGAAAGATCTTCCAGGTCTTGGTTACAAGACGTATGTGCTACGACCAAGAGAGACAGCTTGTGATCCTAAACAAGTCTATTTCAACACGCTGCTGCCAGCTGCCAAGATCAAGGGCAGTGAAGCCAAATCTGACTTGCACATTAGTAATAACACGATAGAGAACGAATTACTGCGTGTGGAGGTTCATGCACAGAATGGTACACTGCGTATCACGGATAAACGAAGCGGTCGCATCTATGATGGCTTAGGTGCATTTGAAAGTGGTGGAGACGCAGGGGACACGTATAACTATGCGGCGCCATTAATCGATCACGTACGATGTACGACTGATCATTCGCTGGAGGTGCATATTTCAGCTGCGGAAATCGGCTATGCGAAAGTCACTCTTCAGGTAGACATTCATTGGATATTGCCGACGAAACTTAGCGAAGATCGGTTAAGCAGAATGGCATCATACACCGATTACCACATAACGAATTATGTGACTTTAACAACGGGATCCGAAAGAGTGGATGTACGAACGGTTTGGAACAATCGAGCGGAAGACCATCGGTTGAGGGTATTATTTCCTCTTGGTGAGATGTTTAAGGTCTCGCATGCAGAAGGTCATTTCGATGTGGTGGAAAGAGAATCAGCTGTTCTGGACATGGGGAATGGATGGCCGGAAACGTACGTGCCGCAGAAGCCGCAGCAAGGCTTTGTCAGTGTTAAAGGCCGCAATAAAGGACTGACAGTCGCCAATAAAGGGCTGACGGAGTATGAAATGCTGAACGATGAGCAAGGCACACTGGCGATCACGCTTCTCAGGGCTGTAGGCTGGTTATCTCGTGAAGATACCCTGGTTAGACACGGTGGGGCTGGACCTGAAACACCTGTACCTGACGCGCAAAGCTTGGGGATGAATGAGGCGGAATATGCCATATTTGTCCATCAGGAAGATTGGCTGGAAGCCAAAATCCCTACCAAGGTACATGAATATTTAACGGCAAGCTACGGCTCAGTCACTGATAAGCATGATGGCGTTTTAGGTCAAACTGGCGGTTGGCTGGAGCTCAAGGGCGATCATACACTTATGCTTAGCGCTTGTAAAAAATCCGAAAAAAACGATGCGCTCATTGTGCGCTTCTGGAATACGTCGAAGGCAGCCACCACAGCCAGCATGCATCTGAAGACCAAGCCTCATCAGGTTCGTTACCTAAAATTAAATGAACAGCCGATGGATCGGGAGAATCTCAACATCGATACCGATGGTTCATTCACCCTGCATGCCAATGGTGCAGAAATTATCACACTTGAAATCTATTTCACAACGAAGGAGAAATTGACATGACAACAAGTATTAGACCAAAGAACGTCCTAACGCTCAAACAAGCCTTGGAGGTAGCTGAGAAATTTGGCTTCGCGATTGGCTCGTTTTCCCCAAGATATACACCAATGATTACGGCCGTGTTGCGGGCTGCAGAGAAAATGAAATCACCAGCAATTGTACAAATTTCTCATAAAGAATTGGTTCGTTACGGCATTACACCGAAGGAATTTGCGGATGAGTTTTATGACAAAGTGGTTGCAGAACATATCACCGTGCCGTTGGTTTTGCATCTCGATCATACGAAAGAATTGGCGACGATTGCTGAAGCGATTGATGCTGGTTTCACTTCAGTCATGATTGATGCTTCAGAGAGAAATTTGGATGAAAACATCGCCATTTCGAAGGAAGTTGCAGATTATGCGCGCGCGAAAGGCGTATCCGTTGAAGCCGAGCTTGGCATGATTGGCACAACGGACTTTGTAGAAACGGATAAAGATGAGGAGTTATACACGGACCCACAGGAAGCACACCGCTTCGTTGATGAGACGGGGATTGATGCACTGGCTGTTTCTTGCGGAACTGCTCACGGCGTGTACATGGTTAGGCAGCCTAAGATCGATGTCGATCGACTACAGGCTATCCGTTCACTTACGCCTGTACATCTCGTCCTGCATGGTGGTTCCGGTGTGCCAGCTGACATGATGGCTGGCGCAATTCAACTTCCAGGCGGCGGTGTGAGTAAAGTTAATATTGCAACAGATCTTGAACTTGCTTTCTTAGGCGCATTGGGACGCGAAGAAAGACTAACGAATGCAGAATGTCAGGCTTTGGAGCCATCGCTTTTAGAACTAGGGAGATCCGCAGTAGAAAATACAGTCATGGATAAAATGACTCATTTCTTAGGGAGCAAAGCGCAAGCAGGTCACTTTGTCTAGCAGTCATGGCTTAAAGGAGGAATCCCAATGCCCAAAGCAGTCAAACTTGCTGATGATTTCTTTGTTATTTCAGGCGATAAACTGACCCATCCATGGGATGCAAGTGCTTATTTACTTACAGGAAGCGAGCCTGTCCTAATTGATTGTGGAGGTTCTGAGGGGTATCCTGCACTGAAACGAAACCTCGAAGAGCTTGGACTACATCCACGAGATATTACAAAAGTGATTGCCACGCATGGTCATTGGGATCATGTGGGCGGATTTGCGCAGCTTGCCGAGGAAAGCCAGGCTGAACTGTGGGTTCACGAAAATGATCGCGAGCAAGTTGAACAAGGCGATTATGATCGAACAGCTGCTTTTCTCTACGGCAAGCCTTTTCCAGCTGTACAAGTTCACAGGACGCTGAACGATGGGGAAATCTTGCAAGTGGGCAAGTTCACATTGGAAGTGATTCA
This sequence comes from Paenibacillus sp. J31R109, assembly GCF_059692055.1. Classification (NCBI taxonomy): domain Bacteria; kingdom Bacillati; phylum Bacillota; class Bacilli; order Caryophanales; family Paenibacillaceae; genus Paenibacillus; species Paenibacillus sp. J31R109. The sequence goes on from NZ_JCAUAR010000007.1 coordinate 271,845, forward strand.
CACCCCAGGGCATTCGCCTGGGAGTGTGTCTCTTCTATTAAAAGATGGCATACACAACGTATTAATTGCTGGTGATACCTTATGGGGCGGCTACCATCCCAGGGTTGGATCTGATCTGACAGCATGGGAACATTCTCTGGATAAGTTGTTAACCTATGATTTTGACTTGATGACCTTCGGACATTTGCCTCCGACACTGGTCTATGACGCAAAGAAGAAAGTTGCTGAAGCTCGAAGACAGCTAGGGACGTATTTTAACCCTTGGTTTAAACCGATGTGTGAAACCTTTCAGTATTAACTCGCTTGCTCCAACGAAAGTAACTATGTAGAGAGAAGGTAGAGAGAACCTATGAAAAATAAGAAACTTTACATGATTGGAAATGCCCATTTGGATCCAGTTTGGCTATGGCAATGGCAGGAAGGCTTTCAAGAAACCAAAGCAACATTTCGCTCAGCGCTCGATCGCATGAAGGAATATGACGATTTTATTTTCACATCCAGCTCCGCTGCGAACTATGAGTGGGTGGAAAACAACGATCGTAAAATGTTTGAAGAAATTAAGGAACGCATCCACGAAGGCAGATGGCAAATCGTCGGAGGCTGGTGGATTCAACCAGATTGCAACATACCCGGCGGGGAGTCGTTTGTCCGTCAAGGCTTATATGGTCAGCGGTATTTTAAAGAGAAATTCGGCGTAACCGCGAAGGTAGGTTATAACGTCGATAGCTTCGGACATCACGGCATGCTGCCGCAAATTTTGCTCAAAAGCGGAATGCCATACTATATTTTTATGCGTCCCATGCCGAATGAAAAAGGCTTGCCAGGGCGGTTATTCCATTGGGAATCCGACGATGGCAGTCGTGTCATGGCGTATCGAATTCCATTCGAATACTGCACATGGGGCAAAGATTTGGAAAAGCATGTACGCCGCTGCATGGAAGAGTTGAAAGATCCGTTCGGCAACTTGATGGTCTTCTATGGGGTTGGTAATCATGGCGGTGGCCCAACCAAGGAGAACATCAACAGCATCAAGCGGATGAACGCACTACCAGAATTCCCTACGATGGAAATGGCGGCTCCGAATGAATTTTTTACCGATATGGAAGCCTTGGATTTACCTATACCGGTTGTACACGATGATCTTCAGCATCATGCAAGTGGTTGTTATGCAGTTCATTCAGGTATTAAGCACTGGAATCGACAAGCAGAGAATACGCTCCTAGCAGCGGAAAAGTGGTCATCACTATCAGAAATCGTAACGGGGCAGCCTTATCCAGCCGATTATCACCGCGCTTGGAAAAATGTCCTATTCAACCAATTCCACGACATCCTGGCTGGAACTAGTCTAGAGTCGGCGTATGAAGATGCGCGCAACATGCACGGTGAAGCCATGACCATTGCAGAACGTGGATTGAATTATGCCATTCAATCCCTATCTTGGAATATTGGCATTGAACAAGAAGAGGGCATGAAGCCAATTGTGGTATTTAATCCACATTCTTGGGACAGCCGGGTGAACATAGAGCTTGAAGTTGGCGGTATCAAGGAAACGACCGTCGTGGTGGATGATACGGGGAAACAGGTACCTTTCCAATTGGTGCAATCACAGGCAACCGCTGGCGGTAGATTCCGTCTAAGTTTCATAGCGGAGCTGCCTTCGTTGGGTTACCGCGTGTATAAGGTGAAGACAACGTCGCTGGAACCCAGGTTAGTCGTTCAGCCGATTAAAGCGAATGATTATGCCTTGGAAAATGATAGACTCCGCTTGGAGTTTGATCCCAAAACAGGCTTCATTTCCAGTCTTTTTGATAAGAAAGTGCAGTACGAAGTGTTTCGCGGCCCCGCGGCTAGACCTGTTGTTATCGAAGATAAATCGGATACGTGGAGTCATAATGTATTCCATTTTAACAATAAAGTTGGCGATTTCATTGCAACGAGCATCCAGCGTGTGGAACATGGGCCTATTAAATCCGTGATCCGTGTTACTAGTGAATATGGCAGCTCGAAAATTGTTCAGGATTTCACACTATTCAAAGAACTGGACTATATCGACGTCAAAGTGACAGTGGACTGGCGTGAGCAGTTCAAAATGTTGAAATTGGTATTCCCGATTAATTTGATATTTACCAAACAAACGTACGAAATTCCTTATGGTTTCAAGGAAAGAGAACACAATGGCGAAGAAGAGCCAGGTCAGAGCTGGGTAGATTATGGCGGTATCTTGAGGGATGGAGGCGAACATAGCGGGACATCGTACGGAGTGTCGTTGATGAATGATGCGAAATACAGCTACAGCATTATGAATAAAGAGTTGGCAATGACCGTTCTTCGCAGCCCGATTTATGCCCACCATGATCCAGTTGTCCCTGAGCCTCATGGTCACTATTCCTTTATTGACCAAGGGATTCAATCGTTTACGTACAGATTGCTGCCGCATCAAGGAAGCTGGGAGCAGGCGGGTACCATTAAGCATGCACTTGAATTGAACCAACGTCCGACGACGATTATCGAGTCCTATCATGAAGGCGCCCTAGCGCAGAAGGCTTCCTATTTAAATGTAGATAAAGACAACATTATTGTTAGCGTAGTGAAAAAAGCGGAAGATGGCTGTGACTTGATTATTCGTGCTTATGAGACAACGAGAGAAACAACCGATGCAATCATTCAATTGCCGCATGCGAATCGAACGATCAAGGCGCGATTTGGTCCTTGTGAAATTAAAACGTTCCGCGTTCCTTCGGATCAGAGCCTACCGATCGTAGAGACAGATTTGATTGAATGGTAAAGCGGTGAAGGCAGTGATGGGAGTGGAGAGAATCAGCCTAAAAGGTTGACAACATCTCAAAGAAAAGCGATATTAGATTTGCAACATTGCTTTATCTCAAATGTAAACTCCCCAGTCAGAAATCCCTTTCTGATACGGAAACTAATAGGTGAAAAGGTATTCGAGGATTAGAGGGGGATTGGGCATGATAGCCATACATCGCAGAACCAAAATTAAAGAATTGCTCTTCCAAGAGCGCAGTGTCAAAGTCGCAGATTTGGTGAAGGAATTCAGTGTTTCCGAAGAAACGATTCGACGTGATTTGAATCAATTGGAGCAAGATGGCATTATTCAAAAAAATTATGGCGGCGCCATTCTTCTCGAAGAATTGCAAACGACTTCGCAACAGATTCCACCTGTTGAACAGCGTAAATTTCAATACTACGAGGAGAAGGATGCCATCGGTAAAATGGCTGCTTCTTTGGTGGTAGGCGACGAGATTGTCATTTTAGATGCAGGCTCTACGACATGGTGTGTCGCTCGTCACTTGCGTAATGTGCCAGGTCTTATGGTCGTTACGAACGGGTTAAATGTGGCGGAAGAAAGCAGTCAGAATGAAGATGCTTCTGTCTTTATGATCGGTGGCAAACTAATCAAGAAATCGATGAGTCTTGTGGGGCCGCAAGCCGAACTTGAGCTGCAAAAATATAATGCTGATTTTTCTTTCTTAGGCGCCTCTGGGATTTCCAAACGCAAAGGATTTACAAGTTCTGATCTCTATGAAGCCGAAGTAAAGAGGGCTATGATCGCAGCAGGGCAGAAGATTGTTATCGTAGCAGATCACAGTAAATTCGAGCGGCAAGGACTGATCTCATTTTCGAGCTTTCAAGATGTTGATATCCTAGTAACCAGTGACTTAGTGGAACAGAGTTTACTTGACGAAATTAGTCAGTTAGGTGTTGAAGTGATGGTGTGTCCGGTTAAGCATCTCCTTCAACATGAAGACGAATGAGTCATTGAGGTATACAGAAAACCGTCTTTGAAATTGACCTTTTTCATAAAAAATGACTAAACCATATATAAACTTTTTTGGAACTTTTGCAACTCGAGATAACTTATCGCTCCCATGACATAGAGATGAACCTCGTTCGCAAAATAACGTTATGAAAACATCTTATTTGTTAGTTTAGAAGAGAATACGAGAGAATAACGTTATAAAATAACGCTATTTCACCATAAATGGATAAATACCACTCCATTCGGTCGAAATAGCGTTATTCCGTAATGCTATTTCTTCGCAGAACATGCCAATGTAGCAAATAACGTTATGGCACACCTTTATTTGAAATCGCATGTGAGCGTACATTTGTAAGGAGAGACAAGCTCCTCTAAAACCGTCAATTTTTATGAGAATTCACTAAGTTGCATATTTATTAAGTCTCATTCATTAATCGACAGTCTCTTCTACCGAACTAAATGAATACTTTTGACGGATAGGAGTCATTTGTGGTAATTTAGTTCGGCTAATTCGGATTATTCGAGTTCACACACCGTATAAGGCAATGGAAATTAATTCGTTGACATTCTTGGCTGTAAGCGATAACATATAGGTACACGATCCAACAGAAATTATTTTGGGAACGATCCCAAAATTGGATGACAACGATGAACCGAAAGGTCATTTTTTTTGAATGAAATGTGGGAACGTTCCCAATAATAAAAACGACGATGACAAGTTGCAAAACAAGATTGCGCACACTAGTTTGGGAACGTTCCCAATTAATGGGGATATAAGATTCGTAAATGAATAAAGGAGGCAGAAGATGGGGCCAACAATACATGATGTCGCTCGAGTAGCGAATACATCCAAGAGCACGGTTTCACGCTATTTAAATGGTCAGAAAGTGAAGAAAGACACAGAAGAGGCGTTAGAGAGAGCCATCCAATCCCTTAATTATCATCGCAATGAAAATGCAAGAAGATTAGTAATGAGTCGGACGAATACGATTGGTATTGTTGTCGATAACATTTCTAACATATTTTACTCAGGTATTATTCGAGGGATTGAAGCTGTTGCGAATCGTAAAGGATACAATTGTATTTTTTATAGCGGTACATCGAATTCTAAGCACGAAGCTTCCTTTCTCCACCTGCTGTATGAAGGACATGTTGATGGGATTATCCTGCTAAGCTTTCAGAAAAGAGATCAGCAGGAACTGGCACGCATGATCGAGGTGCCCTACCCACTAGCTTTAATTGGGGATCATGGGGAATTGGACGGATTGTTCTCAGTGGATATTGATAACGCATCTGGGGTTGCTGATTTAGTGACCTATTTACATGGATTAGGACATCGCCGCGTTGCTTATATTTCGGGTCCTGCTCATATGGGGCCGATTAAATATCGGTTGAAGGGCTTACAACAAACGATGAGCGCTTTGGACATGGAATGCAGGCCAGAGTGGATTGTGAACTCGGATTGGAGTAATCAAGGCGGGTATGAAGCAATGAATGAGTTGCTGCAACATGAAGGGTTCACGGCCGTTATTGCTTCCAGTGATGAAACGGCAATTGGAGCACTTCGTGCGATACAGGAATCAGGACGTCAAGTTCCTGAACAAATGTCCATCGTTGGGTTTGATGATATTACGTTGTCCAGTTGGGTATCCCCCAAATTGACAACCGTTCGCCAGCCTCTGCAAGACGTAGGGATGAAGGCTGCTGAGGGGTTGTTTGCCCAGATCGAAGGAGAAGATGTTGAACGAACAGCTCATTTGTATAAACCGACACTGATGATTCGTCAATCTTGTACCACACTTTAGAAAAGGGTTGTGAGCGATGATTTCTAAAATCAACAAGTCGAATTACGGCTATCTATTTATTGCCCCATTTTTTATCGGATTTGGCATCTTCGGTTTGATCCCGATTTTATATACATTCTATTTAAGCTTTACCAAATGGGATGGATTTTCGGATCCGATTTATATCGGCTTCGCGAATTACACGCGGCTTTTGCATGATACGTACTTTTATCAAACGATAGGGAACACCATGATCATCTGGATCATGTCAATTGTTCCGCAGCTCATCATAGCGCTCGTACTTGCGATTGTATTGAATGAGAAGTGGATACGCGGTAAACATTTTTTCCGGGCTGTGTACTATTTTCCGCATATTATTACGCCGATTACGCTTGGTGTCATGTTCAGTTTAATGTTCGACTGGCAAACGGGTTCGGTGAATAAAGTACTCATGGATCTGGGCATTGTGAGTGAGCCGGTGAATTGGTTCAGCAGCCCTTGGTGGTCGCGCACGATTGTATCTGGTGTCATTTGCTGGCAGTATTTCGGGTTTAATTTAATCGTATTTATTGCTGGTTTACAGTCCATTTCGGATGAAGTGTATGAAGCGGCCAAAATTGATGGCGCTAACAAATGGCAAAGCACCTTGTATATTACTCTTCCCTTATTGCGTCCAGTGTTACTTTTTACGTTCATTACCTCCGTTATCGGCGGGTTGCAATTGTTTGATGCCCCATTGATGTTGGGGAGTGGTCCAGACAATACGACAAGAACAATGGTCATGTATTTATATGAAACTGCGTTCAAAAATTTCAATTATAGCTACGGAGCAACAGTTGCATATGGCATTTTCGTAGTTGTCATGATCTTAACGGCGATTACAGCGAAAGCATCTAAGTTAAACGAGTAGGAGGTAACATCCAGTGGTTAGAAGTGAAGAGAAACCGTTTGAACTCCATCTGTTACTATTGAAAATCATCATCTATGTGGGTTTAATTGCGATAGCCCTGACTTGTTTACTTCCTTTCTACAGCATGCTGATTACGTCTACGCATACGAATTCGGACATAGCTCGGAAGCTGTTGATCGTTCCTGGGAATCAATTCTTGGTCAATTATCATCGTTTGACTGAAACCGTTAACATATGGCGGGGATTTGGTAATACAGTTTTCATCACGGTGACAGCAACCCTAATTAATGTGTATTTTGCAGCTTTAGCTGGTTATGGCTTTTCCAAATACAATTTTCGCTATAAAAGCGTGCTGTTCATGATGGTGCTTGCAACTATGATGATTCCTGGACAGCTCGGGATTATCGGATTTTATAAATTAATGGATGTCTTCCATATGCTGAATACGTATTATCCGCTGTTGCTGACCTCCATGTACAATGCTTTTGGTATTTTCCTCGTCAAACAGTTTGCTGACACCTCGGTGCCATCTGAAATTATTGAGTCTGGAAGAATTGATGGGTATGGTGAAATGCAAATTTTCCATCGCATTATTTTACCTTTAATGAGTCCAGCACTGGCCACGTTAGCGATTTTTGCTTTCATTGGAAAATGGAATGACTTCTTAGTTCCGATGATTATTTTATTCGACGGTGATATGCAGACCCTTCCGGTGATGATCGCGAGTGTCAAATCGCAGTTCTCCTCCGACTTTGGTGCACAATACGTGGGGATTGTTATCTCAGTTATTCCAATTCTGGTCTTCTTCTCTTTTATGTCCAAACGGATTATTAACGGTGTTGCAGCCGGGGCTGTTAAAGGCTAGTAAACGGATATTGAGAGGAGTGATGCTCACCAAAAAATGTTGAGATTATCTGAACCTATTCGCTTCTATTCTAATAGGAAATAATCCTACTATGTTCAAGCCAGTAGAACGACTATATCAATCACATCAAAGGGGCGAATTCTCATGAAAGCACAAAAATGGGCATCTATTTTAATGACTGCAGTACTAACTACAGGGGTTTTGACAGCATGTGGCGCGAAATCGAATACGAATAATTCGGCAACTACGAGTCCAGCTGCAACAGCTGCGCCAGCAGTAGACCCAACTAAGCTCGCTGGTACGCTTTCTCTTTGGACTTTCTTTGATGGAACAAAGGGCATTGCAACGGCATTTGAGAAGAAATATCCAAATGTGAAAGTGGATGTCAAAGTATTCCCAGGTGATCAATATCAAATCAAGCTGTTGTCTGCCTTGCAATCCGGCAAGGATGTACCTGACGTGCTTGATCTTGAAAGAAGCTATGTAGGTAAATTCATCGAATCACCTTTCTTAATGGATTTAGCGCCAATTGGTGCCAATGAACTTGTAAAAAATTATATTCCTTATGTAGCTGAGCTTGGTAAATCATCGGATGGCAAAATTAAAGCGATCTCTGACCAATCTTCGCCAGGCGGCTTCTGGTACTTGAAAGAAAATGCGAAAAAGTTCCTTGGAACCGATGATTCAGCGAAAATCAGCGAAATGGTGAGCTCCTACGATAAAATGATTGAGCTTGGTAAAAAAGTGGCAAAAGATAGCGATGGCAAAGTTCATCTGATCGCGAATACAGGTGATTTGTTCGATATTGCCAGCTATAATACACAGCCTTTCTATGTGAATGGCAAATTAAACATCGATGCGAAATGGGAAAAAGTCTATAACACGCAGAAAGATATTCGCGCGAATAACGTAGATGCGAAACTGCCTTTCATGTCAGCCGGATGGGGAAATGCCCTGAATGACGGCAGTGTTGTACTCGTGGCTATGCCAGCTTGGGCTTCGTTCATGATTGGCAACAAAGACAACAAAGCGGTCGGCAAATTTGGCGTTGCCAAAACACCAGAAGGTTTCTATAACGGTGGAACATTCCGTGCGATTTACAATAAGACAGCGAATAAAGACATTGCGAATGAATTTATCAAGTTCTCTGCAAGCGCAGAATGGCAAAATGCAGATTTGCTAGCAAGAGGAAACTTGCCAGCACTGCAAAGTGTTTATGATGCAAATGTAGATAAATACACGGGCACACTGACCGGCGATCAAAAAGTACTTCAACCTTACTACGAGATGATGAAGGCGATGCCTGTTATTAAGTCTGATAAGTACAGCGACTCCATCCTGAGTACGTGGAGAAAAGTAGCTGGTCAAGGGATTACAGATAACAAAAGTTATGCGGATGTTGTAGCATCTTTCCAAAAAGAAGTGAAAGCAGCGTTCCCAGAGCTTCAATAATGACAAATATAGAGGGCGGCTGTTTCGAATGAAGCAGCCGCGCATGTAGAAGGAGAGAGACCCGGAAATGAGCATCCTTCATGATTATGTTAACAGAATCCGCATCATTGACGGTCATGAACATCTAGCAACACCGCAAATTCGTAAGAGAGAAAATCACGATCTATTCTCCCTCTTGCATTATTTGGACTCTGATTTTTATAGTGCAGGCATGAAGCAAGGTGTTCTGGGAAGACAGAGTTCCTTGGCTGCGGAGCAAAAAGCTTCGATGTTTATGGACTATTGGCATAAAACGAAAAATACAACATATGCTCGGATGTTCCGGACCGCGATGGAAGATTTATATGACGTAACGGATTGGAACGTGAAAAGCCTGCTAGAGGCGAATGAAAAGGTCTTGCAAGCCACGCACGACCCGAATTGGTATGAGCATGTCATGGCCGAAAGGTCCGGTATTGATCTTGCCTTTACACTCATCCAAACAACGAAGTTGGACTACGATCGTTTTCGTCCCATTATGTTTATGGATTTCGCATTTAAGTTACGAACATTAAAGGATATTACCGCTGTAGAACGGATGTCTGGCGTGAACGTGTATCATTTGCGCCAATATTTAGATGCAGTGGATGCCTTATTGCATAGATATGTCCAGGAAGGCATGGTCGCTACGAAGTTCGGACATGCGTACTGGCGCTCCCTTGCTTCAGGGAACCCGACCTTCCACGAAGCGGAGCTCGCTTTTAATCGATTATTGGGCTGCAGCCTGGAAGAGTCGCTCTCTCAAGCTGAGACCTTGGCGCTTCAGGACTATTTAATCCATTTTATTATCCAGCGTTCAACAGCCTACGGACTCCCGATTCAAATTCATACCGGACATCATGAAGTCAGTGTTTCAAACAACGGCAATACGATTACGAACTCCAATGTGGAGTTGCTCATTCCTTTGCTGCTGGCGTACAAGGATACGAAATTCGTTCTGCTCCACAGTGGCTATCCTTATTATTTACCCTACTTAAGTATCGTGAAAAATTTCCAAAACGTGTATGCCGATTTGACCTGGCTATACATCATTTCTCCGACGGCGGCTAAACAAATCCTTCATCAGTTCATTGAAATGGTACCGATGACCAAAATACAGGGCTTTGGCGGCGATTATAACTATATCGAAGGCACGTATGCTCACCAGAAGCTAGCAAGGAAAGTGGTTGGCGATGTTTTGACGGAAAAGGTAGCCGAAGGCGCACTCGATGAAACCGAAGCGATGACATTCGCCGATCGGATTTTCCGCTTAAATTTAATTGACATCTATCAGTTGAAAGACATGGAGGTACCGGGATGATGCAGTGGCGATTATCGGATACCGGGTTCATAAAAGCAGTTGAGATTCGACATTCAGAATCGGGGCAGGAAGCCTGTCTGTCATTTGCCCAATTGCTAACGGTAAGCAACCCACAGGGGGAGAAGGAAATCGTTCCTGTGGGATCAGCATCATCGACTTCGGAGGGGCTTGAAGTGTCAGGGCAATCCGCAAACTTTCAGGTGAGCTCAACATGGATACAGCATCAAGATATTTGCGACTATTACGAAGTGTTTGTAGACATTCAATATAGAGGTAAGGAAGCATCTGCCCATAACCTACAGTTTGGCTGTCAGTTAGAAGGAGCAGGTAAACCAGACTGGATGATTCCGGGTGCATTTTATAAAGAGAATCGATTCGAGAAGAACTTGCGTCCATACCCGCGTTATGATTTCCAAGGCGGCGACCCGCAGCAAATGGTGTCAGACTACTGGTCCTTCCGTGCGGACCGCGCAGCTCTTCCAGCTGTATTCGCGTGGAATGACGGCATGTGCGGTGCACTTTGTACCGAAGAGATGTCCTCGCTCGGGATTAGCGGATTGGGCTTCCGCGGCAATGCGGCAGGTACGGAAATTTGGCTTAACTTTCCATACAAAGAGGAACCTGTCACGTTTATTGGCAACGCTGTGCCTGCACCAGCTGATTTGGTTATGCATACCTTCCAGCCAAATGATAAAGTGCAGCTCCATCTCTATGTGTATGCAGGTACACCAGATCCACACAGCTATAATCCATTTGTTCGTCAAATGTATGCGATACATCGCCAAGAACACGGTCTTAATCCGTGGATGGGCTTAGAACAAGCTGCAGAATTAACGGCTCATGGCCTATACGAATGGCACTATGACCAAGAGAACGACATCTTAAGGGAAACGGCAGCGTTCGACCGAGAGTTTAATAACAATGTGAAAGGGATGGGCGATCGTCCTCACATGCATGTCAGCTGGGTAAGCGGTGTGCCTTATGCGTATGCTTTGCTGATGTATGGTAGGAAAAAAGATAACTCTTCCTATACGGATGCAGGGATTGCAGTCTTGAATAAGATTGCAACAGGTCTTGCTCCGAACGGAACGTTCTGGGCTTCCTGGGAGCTTGGCCGAGGTTGGACGGCTGGCTGGAATCCGAAGAGGACTTGGCTTCAAGCAAGAACGGTCTCGGAAGCTACGTTATTTCTTGTTCGTGCGTTAGCTTTCGAACGAGAAGCGGGCATCGCGCATCCGGATTGGGAGCATGCCGTGCTGTCTAACCTACGATATGCGGTCGATCATCAACGTTCGGATGGAAACTTCGGCTCCTATTACGATTGTGAGACGGGTGAAGTGCAAGAATGGGACGGCGCAGGCGGTATGCTCTGGATTGCAGCCTTACTTGAGGGAGCAAAATATTTCGCAGAAGATGCATTCTCAGCTGCAGCAGTTCGTGGAGGAAGTTATTACGAGCGGTTTATCCGTGACGAGTATATCTACGGTGCGCCAGAAGATGTTCATTTAACACCAACGTCAGAAGATGCATACAATGCGGTTGTTTCTTATGTGTTGTTGTATGAGTGGAACCGTCAGCCACTCTGGTTAGAACTTGCCTCAAGCGCAGCAGACTGGATGATGACATTCCGCTGGACGTATAATTTACAATTTCCGAAGCATTCCTTGCTGGCCCAATACAATTATTGCTCACGTGGAGCAGATCAGGCCTCAACTTCGAACCAACACTTACACAATTATGGACTATTCGCAGTACCTGAGATGTTGCGTCTATGGACATATACAGGCGATCGCTACTATTTAGATCGTACCCGTGATCATATATCTTGCTTCTTGCAATTTATTGCCAGGGAAGATGGCGATTTCAATGCCTATAAAGGAATGGTTACCGAACGATTCTACAATACAAATTGTTTTCAGCCTAAGGGAATGATGTTGACACTATCTCATTCCTGGTGCATTGGACTTATTTTATATGCAGCACAAGCTTCCCAGTCTTATGAAAATGAGTTGAATTTATTCGATCGCTAAGGAGGGGTTGCTTGATGTATACGGCGGGCATTGATATTGGCACAACATCCATTTGTGTCGTCGTAACCAATATCCAAGACGGAACCATTATTCGTATTGCATCTAGAGCAAATGACTCGGAAATACCTGCTACGGAATTTTGGGAACGTGCCCAAAATGGGGATCGGATTGTAGAACTGGTCAATGCGTTAATTGCAGAGTGCCAGGAAGACTGGAATAACGTTCATGCCATTGGTATTGCATGTCAAATGCACGGCGTGCTGTATGTTGACAAAGAGGGTCTAGCGGTTAGCCCGCTCTTTACATGGCAGGATGGCCGTGGAGATCTTCATTTTGCTTCGGGTCAAACCTATGCAGAAACGTTAAAGGACTGGACAGGTTATCTGATCAATACGGGATTTGGCCTAGTCACACACTTTTATTTGACGCAGCAAGATGAAATTCCAATGGGTGCTGTAAAGCTGTGCACAATTGGTGATTATGTGGCTATGAAGCTTTGCGGGGAGCCTGCTCCGTTAATGGATCGGACGAACGCCGCAAGTATTGGACTCTATTCGCTGGAGACTGGAAGATTTGCTAACGAAAAGCTGAGCGCAGCAGGGATGGATGTCGGCTATTTGCCAGAGCTTGCAATCGACCGACAGCTTGTTGGAGAAACGACTGACGGGAAGAAGGTCGTCTGTGCGATTGGCGATAATCAAGCCAGCTTTCTGGGGGCAGTTCCTACTTTCGAAGGCAATTTACTTGTTAATGTGGGAACTGGCTCTCAAGTGTCCGTATATTCTCCTAGTTGGATACAATCCCCCATGCTGGAAACACGTCCGTTCGTAGACGGGGGGTATCTGCTTGTTGGGGCTTCGCTTAGCGGTGGTAAATCGTATGAAGTGCTAGAACAATTTTTCCGTTCTGTGCTTGGCGCTTTTGCGGAGGCGGATGAACACCAGCTCTACGAGGCGATGAATCGCTTGGCGGAAGAAGCGATGACGGAGGCTGTACCACCGCTGCGAGTTGGAACCCAATTTTACGGAACTAGGGAGCATCCGCAAGCCACGGGCTTTATTCAAGGAATTCGAGCAGATAATTTCAAGGCCAAACAGTTAACAGCAGGATTCCTTCATGGCATTTTAGATGAGTTAGTTGGCTGTACACAGCAGTTTCCTACACACATTGTTGAGAAGTTAGACAGGCTGGTTGCATCAGGCAATGGCCTTCGTAAAAATGCTGCAATGCAGCGTATAGCTCAGTTGAAATGGCAGCTACCCTTAACTTTTGGGAAAGTGGAGGAAGAAGCAGCATTCGGCGCAGCCATTCACGCTGCAGTCGTAACCGGTTATTTTAGAAATTATGAAGAAGCCCTACTAAGGATGCAAAGGAGCGATAGTCATGAAGCATAAACTTGCCATTATTCATACAACCCCCGTCACTGTAGACAGTCTAAAAGCGTTAGCGAATGAGCTTCTGCCAGGAGTTGAAGTGATGAACTGGGTGGATGATTCGATTTTGCCACAGCTTGCCGCAAACGGTGGGCAAATTGATGAGATCGAAGATCGCTTTCGTCAATACGCACTCATTGCAGAGAAAGCAGGCGCATCTTGTATTTTAAGCGCATGCTCGTCGATTGGTGAGCTCGTTTCTCGTGTAGGTCCTCAGCTGAGCATTCCCATCATTCGAATTGATGACGCGATGGCAGAGTTTGCCGTGAGTTCTTCGGAAACCATCGGTGTGGCAGCAACGCTCGAAACAACACTCCAACCGACAAAACGATTGATTTCCGGTAAAGCGGCGCTAGCTGGCAAAGCGGTGCACATTGAAGCTGTTGTAGCTAAATCGGCTTATCAGAAACTGCTAGCTGGGGATAAAGAGGGACATGATGTGGAATTAGCTGAGGTTCTACGTGAGCTTGCATCTAAAACAGATCTGGTCGTTCTTGCACAAGCATCCATGGCTAGAGTCATTTCGCAGTTTACGCCAGAGGAGCAAACACGTTACCTTAGCAGTCCAAGGTTAGGCATGCTGCGTGTCAAACAAGTGATGGAGCAGCTTTAATAGATAGATAGATAGATAGATAGGATAAAAATAGGAGTACAAAGGAGAGTTCATCATGCCACAAACATCCACGAATTCATCAGTTATTACGTTAAAACAAGCACTAGAGGTGGCTGAAGCAAACCATTTTGCCATTGGTTCCTTTTCACCGCGCTATACACCAATGATTGCAGCTGTTTTGAAGGCAGGGCAACTAGCGAACTCACCGTTAATTGTTCAGATTTCACATAAAGAATTAGTTCGTTATGGCATTACGGCAGCTGAATTCGGAGAAGAGTTCTACCGTCAAGTGGAAGCAATGAAAATTACCGTTCCAGTCGTCCTTCACTTAGATCACACGAAGGAATTAGAAACGATTAAAGAGGCGATTGCTGCAGGATTTACGTCCGTTATGATCGATGCTTCTGAGAAGCCTTTTGATGAGAATGCCGCGATTAGTAAAGAAGTTGTGGACTATGCACGACCAAAAGGTGTATCCGTAGAAGCCGAGTTGGGGATGATCGGAACGACCGATTTCGTGGAAACAGATAAAGATGAAGAGCTTTACACAGACCCGGTTGAAGCAGCTGAGTTCGTTGCTATCACTGGCATTGACGCACTTGCTGTTTCTTGCGGCACAGCCCACGGCGTATATGTCGTTAAGCAGCCCAAAATTGACTATGATCGACTGATGAAGATTAGAAAATTAACCCCTGTACATCTTGTCCTTCATGGGGGTTCCGGTGTGCCTTCGGAGATGATGCGCAATGCCTATCATCTGCCTGGCGGCGGCGTTAGTAAAGTGAATATTGCTACCGATTTGGAACTGTCCTTGCTCAAAGCTCTCGGTCGTGAAGAACGCATGACGAACGAAGAGTGCAAGAACTTGTCACCTGAGATGCTGCAAGCTGGCCGTGATGCGGTAACGCAAACCGTTAGGGAAAAAATGAATGAATTTTTGAGCAGCACAGGGAAAGCGGACGCTTTTAACAACTAATCTGGGGGTTCTCGCGATGAATGAAAATAAGCTCTACATGATCGGTAACGCACATCTAGATCCAGTTTGGTTATGGCAATGGCAAGAAGGCTTCCAAGAAGCGAAAGCTACTTTCCGTTCTGCACTAGATCGTATGACAGAATCCGAAGATTTTATTTTTACTTCCAGCTCTGCTGCAATGTACGAGTGGATCGAAAATAATGAACCTGCGATGTTCGCTGAAATCAAGAAACGTGTACAAGAAGGCCGCTGGAACATTGTTGGCGGTTGGTGGATTCAACCGGACTGTAACATTCCAAATGGGGAATCTTTTGTCCGTCAGGGCTTGTATGGCCAGCATTATTTCAAGGAGAAGTTCGGCGTAACGGCTAAAGTTGGCTATAACGTAGACAGCTTCGGGCATAACGGTATGCTTCCGCAAATTTTAAAGAAAAGCGGTATGGATTATTACGTGATGATGCGTCCGATGCCGAATGAAAAAGGATTGCCAAGCCGTCTGTTCATGTGGGAATCCGATGATGGCTCACAAGTCATGACCTTCCGCATTATGTATGAGTATTTATCTTGGGGCAAAGATTTGGAAAACCATGTTCGCCGCTGCCTAGGCGAATTCAAAGAGCCGCTCAATGAACTTATGTTGTTCTATGGTGTTGGTAATCATGGTGGAGGCCCGACGAAGGAAAATATCGAGAGCATTCGCCGCATGAATGCGGACCCATCACTGCCTAAACTTGAATTTGCGACGCCAGATGAATATTTCAAGCAAATGGAGAGCAGAAATTTAAACTTGCCGGTGGTCCATGATGACTTACAACACCATGCAAGCGGTTGTTATGCGGCTCACTCGGGCATTAAGCATTGGAATCGTAAAGCGGAGAATCGCCTTATGGCAGCAGAAAAGTACTCCGCGCTTGCTTCCTGGATTACAGGTCAACCCTATCCGGCTGAGTTTAATCAAGCATGGAAAAATGTCCTCTTCAACCAATTCCATGACATTCTCGCAGGAACAAGCCTTGAGCCTGCGTATGAAGATGCGATGTATTTGTACGGCGAAGCCATGGCGATTGCCGACCGTTCCCTGAATTATGCGGTTCAATCGTTATCGTGGAACATTAACATCGAACAGGATGTTACCATGAAGCCTATCGTTGTCTTTAACCCGCATGCATGGGAAAGCCGTGTGAATGTCGAGCTTGAAGTCGGCGGTATCAAACCAACGACTGTTTTACTAGATGACAAAGGAACACCAGTACCGTTCCAAACGGTACAATCTCAAGCATCTGCTAACGGCCGCTTCCGTTTAAGCTTTATGGCGGATCTGCCATCCATGGGTTATCGCGTGTATAAATTAGTAGCGGAGTCAGCTTCACATAAACCAGTTGGAGAACCGATTGTGGCCAGTGATGTGATGATGGAAAACAAGCGTTTCCGCTTGGAGTTTGATAAAGAAACAGGCTTTATTAAAAGCTTGTTCGATAAAGTTGCCGACCATGAAGTGTTCAAAGGTGATGGCGCGAAGCCGATCGTACTCGATGATAAATCGGATACATGGAGCCATGATGTTCTGCATTTTAATCAACAAGCAGGTGCCTTTAAAGCTAAGAAGGTATTCCGCGTTGAGCACGGTCCTGTGAAATCGGTCATTCGTGTTGTCAGCGAATATGGCAGCTCCAAGCTTGTTCAAGATTTCGCTATGTACGCTGATCGCGATCAAATCGATGTTCAGGTGATGGTAGACTGGCGCGAATCGTTCAAAATGTTGAAGCTGGTATTCCCAGTGAATGTCATCTTCAGTAAGCAAACCTACGAAATTCCATACGGGACGATAGAA
Source organism: Paenibacillus sp. J31R109 (assembly GCF_059692055.1). NCBI lineage: Bacteria > Bacillati > Bacillota > Bacilli > Caryophanales > Paenibacillaceae > Paenibacillus > Paenibacillus sp. J31R109. The sequence goes on from NZ_JCAUAR010000007.1 coordinate 288,859, forward strand.
CGTGAGCATAATGGGGAAGAAGAGCCAGGGTTAACGTGGATTGATTATTCCGGCGTTACTCGCAAGGGCAATATCATGTACGGCCTTAGCTTGATGAACGATGCAAAATACAGCTATAGCATTCATAACCAGGAAATGGCGATGACGGTACTAAGAAGTCCGATTTACGCGCATCACGTACCTTTCGAACCAGATCCTAATGGAGAGTACTCCTTTATCGATCAAGGTATCCAACGTTTCTCCTACTCCTTGCTGCCGCATGAAGGAACTTGGGAACAAGCAGGTACAGTGAAGCGTGCAGCGGAACTGAACTGCAAGCCGATTGCCGTGATCGAATCGTTCCATCAGGGAGAGCTAGCACAAACGGATTCTTATGTGAACGTCAATAAAGACAATATTATTGTGAGTGCGATTAAGAAAGCCGAAGATAATCAGGATCTCATTATTCGTGTGTATGAGACGAACAAAACGGCAACTTCAGCTGAAATTATGTTGCCTAGATGGAATCGTGTCATTAAAGCGAATTTCAAACCATGCGAAATCAAAACGTTCCGCGTGCCGCACAATCCAGAATTACCGATAAAAGAAACCAATCTGTTGGAATGGGACGTGGAATAAATGGACGCATCGGTTTGGCAGCAGTTGCAGGAAGCTGGGCGATACATGCTAAATAACGGCTTAGCATGGGGAAACGCCGGCAACATCAGTGCACGAACCACAGATGGCCATTATCTCATTACCGCAAGCGGGACCGATTTAGGAGAGCTCGGCGAAGATGACTTCGTCGAGTGCTCGATCTCAGAGAGCAAGGCGACTTCGCCTGATAAGAAACCATCGAAGGAAGTCCCCATGCATCAGGCGATTTATGAATCCCGCCCAGACGTAGGCGCTGTCCTTCATGCGTCCCCTTTTTACAGCACGATGCTAGCCTGTTCGTCAGAAACGTTGCCGTCCGAATGGTTTGTGGAAACGATGTATTACCTGGAGCGAATTGAGCGCGTTCCTTATTTTCATCCAGGTTCCCGCGAGCTCGGTGAAGCTGTGCGTGAGAAAGTGGGCAAAGCCAACGTTCTCTTCCTCGAAAACCACGGCGTTCTTGTCTACGACAAGAACGTGAAGGAGGCAAGGATGGCTATGCATACCCTTGAAATGGCTTGCCATATGTATGTCGTGGCGAAGAGCTCGGGTATTTCCTTGCGCAAGCTGCCAGAAGATGTTGTTCAGAGCTTCTTGAATGAGTCTGGTTATCGGCCAAGAAGGAGGTTAACGGAATGATCGGTATTATCGCAGATGATATTACAGGCGCGAATGACATCGGAATTATGTATGCAAAGGCAGGCATGACAACGCATGTCTACCCGATGGAAGCGTGGACGGATCAAACCGAAGGAGATGAGCCAGAGGTACTCGTCCTTGACACGCACTCCCGATTGGATACACCGGAAGTAGCTTACAAGAAAGTGTTTCAGATGACGAAGAAGCTGAAGGATGCGGGCGTTACACGTTTTATGAATAAAACGTGCTCTGTATTCCGAGGCAATATCGGCGCCGAATTCGATGCCATGCTAGATGCCCTAGAGGCATCTTTTGGCATCATTGTCCTTGGTTTTCCGAAAAACGGGCGGACAACACTAGACGGTATTCATTATGTACATGGTAAAAAACTGGAAGAATCCGAATTTCGAAATGATCCTGTCCATCCTATGCTTCACTCCAATTTGGTTCAGATTCTACAATCACAAACGGTTCGTAAAGTTGGACTCATTCCCATAGATCGGATTGATCAAGGCTCATACGTGCTGCAAGATGAAATCGCTAGAAAGAAGAACGAAGGCTTTCAGTATGTGATTTTAGACGTACGAGATCAGCAATCGCTGCAAATTATCGCGCAAGCTGTTCAATATGAACCCATTCTTTGCGGCAGTTCTGCGCTAGCGGAGGAATTAGCCTTACTAGAAAAGTCAGCAGCTGCTGAATGGGTGGAGCAACGAACGAAACTCCCTGAGCTTGGAAGACCAGCTGTGCTTTGTGCGGCAGGCAGCTTAATGCCGCAAAGCGCGGCACAAATCGTCTATGCCAAAAAGCAAGGGCTGCATGCCCTGGAGCTCGAATCCATGCTGTTATTTGATCCATTGGAAAAGCAGGTGCATTGCGCCAAAATCGTTGAAGACGCTTCACTGCTGCTTCAGGCAGGGCAAGATGTCCTTATTCATGCCTCGAACAGTCCGATGAAGGTCGCGGCTACAAAAGTGAAAGGAGCCGAGCTTGGCTTCGACAATACCGAAGTATCTGTGCTCGTTTCAAGTGCACTGTCTGACGTGGTTCGGTCTGTCGTCAATAAGACAGGGCAACAACGACTGCTCATCGCAGGTGGAGAAACGTCCGCCGCAGTTTGCGACAAGCTGGGAATTAATGGACTATGTATTTGGCAAGAAATTCAACCAGGATTGCCATCCTGTTTAACCCTCCAGATGCCGCAAAGGTTTCTGGTATTGAAATCAGGCAGCTTCGGCACGGAAACCTTTTTCATAGAAGCGATTGAACATTTGAAACAAACTTAAGATCAGCAGGGAGGAGATTAGCGCATGAGTGCAACGTTTGAGCAACTTTTCGTAAAATACCCTGATTTGGAACCATGTCGTGCTTCTATTCATGCCGCATTTGAGGCGATGAAGCTCTCGTTTGAAAAGGGAGGCAAAATGTTGCTGGCCGGCAACGGAGGAAGTGCAGCGGATTGTGAGCATGTGGTTGGTGAATTAATGAAAGGTTTTATGTCACCCCGCAAACTCCCTAAGAAGCAAAGAGATCTCATGTTGGTTCACGGCGAAGAGCAGGGTACCTATTTGGCAGATCATTTGCAAGGGGCGCTTCCAGCGATTTCGCTAGTGAGCCATACCGCATTTGCCACGGCATTCAATAATGATGTAGCTCCCGACATGGTATTTGCACAGCAAGTTTATGGGTACGGTCGACAAGAGGATACCCTCGTTGTTTTCAGTACATCGGGGAACTCGGCCAATATCGTTCACGCTGTACAAGTGGCCAAGTCTATGGGCGTAACGACGGTTGGTCTAACGGGTGAAGGCGGCGGTCGACTGAAAGAACTTTGCGATGTTATCATTCGCGTGCCATACAGCTCAACACCAGACATTCAGGAACGCCATCTTCCGATATACCATGTGCTTTGTATGATGTTAGAGGAGGCATTCTTCGTATGAGTCTCCTGTTAGGCGGTATTGATATCGGAGGTACGAAATGTGCAGCGGTACTTGGGAGATCGGCTTCTGAGACGGTTAACATCATCGATAAAATAAGCTTTCCGACACCTGCAACGCCAGGAGAGGCGCTAGCCCAGCTTGGCGATGCGTTGGAACAATTGCTGAAGCGCAACCAAGCGGATTCTTTACAGGCCATCGGTATTAGCTGCGGAGGACCTTTGAGCAGTAAAGAGGGGCTCGTTCTATCACCGCCTAATTTGCCCGGTTGGGATCGCGTTGATGTGTTGACGCCATTTCGAGATCGGTTCAGCGTTCCTGTCGGCTTGCAAAATGATGCAAACGCTTGTGCATTGGCGGAATGGAAATGGGGAGCCGGGCGAGGTTCGGAAAATATGGTTTTCTTGACCTTTGGAACAGGCATGGGTGCTGGTCTGATCTTAAATGGCGGCATTTATGGCGGGGCCAACGATATGGCTGGCGAAGTAGGGCATATCCGTTTAGCGGAAGATGGACCTCTCGGCTATGGGAAATACGGCTCGTTCGAAGGCTTCTGCAGCGGCGGCGGGATTGCTAGATTAGCTCAAAAGTTCGTGAAAGATGGTGTACGCGTAGGGGAGTCGACACTTTTGCAGGCCGATCAACAAGAGTTGACGGCGAAAGTTGTGTTTGAAGCTGCTCATGCTGGAGATGAACTAGCGAAAAGGGTAATTGAAATCGTGAGTAAGCAGCTTGGGCGCGGATTGGCGATTCTGGTGGATATCCTGAATCCAGATACGATTGTCATTGGCAGTATCTATGAGCGCCAAGAGCCGATGTTAGCCCCTCTGGTTATGGCCGAGCTGCAGCGTGAAGCTTTACCGATTTCACTTGGTGTTTGCCGAATTGTTCCTTCTGGATTACAAGATAATGTCGGAGATGCCGCCAGTTTATCGGTTGCACTTCATGAATATGAGCAACAGCGGAAATAGAGAGGGAGGACCATATGCTACAAGGAAATGAGATAAGTTCAAACGGCTTACAGTCCGTTCTTGGCCGTATTAGAGTTACGGTGACAACTGACGATGGTTCAGCAGTGCCGCTTCTAAGTAGTGAGAGTGAAGTAACAGCAGGTTCGGATGAGCGTGGCGCTTATACGGAAACAAATCAGATTTTCCGTGGCGAAAATGATACGGCGGTGGTTCAGCTGAGGTTTCGCGCTTATGATTCCGTAGTCCTGGCCTCGGTGCAGGGTGAGTTGATCAATGCCAATGATTTCGGTAGACAGCTTTGCTTTGCCGCACAGAATGGCATTATCATCCATGCACAGGACATGGAGGAAGTAGACGGTTTGATGGCCAACTATCAGCATAAAGACTGGTGGACTCGGCCTCATTTTAACCATGATTGGTCAACGTTACCTGAACGTACACAATCTTTACTGTGGCGTAAGGGGAAAGAAGCTTCCTATTACCATCTGCTGCCCGTTTGCGGCCCGGAATTCCGTACAGATGTATGCGGCGCTGAGTCAGGATTGCAAATCCGAGTGTCATCGCATCAAGGTGGAAGAACCAAATGTGAGACCCTGTCTTTTGTCCTTGGTATAGGTACAGATCCTTATCAGTTAATGGAAAATCAAGTTGACACAGCGCTACATGCCCTTGATTACCCGACATTGCCTCGCGCGCAGAAAGCGTACCCTGAAATTCTGGATTCCCTAGGCTGGTGCAGTTGGGATGCTTTCTATCATCAAGTGGATGAGAAAGGTTTGCTAATCAAAGCGGAAGAGCTTCAAGCAGCAGGACTGCCTGTGCAATGGGTCATGATTGATGATGGTTGGTCACAAACGATCGATAAGAAGCTATCCTCATTCCAAGCAGATGAAGAAAAGTTCCCGCAAGGGCTTGGAGCTACGGTCCGCAAGCTGAAAGAGCAGCAAGGGATCCGTTGGGTTGGCGTATGGCATACGATCGCAGGTTATTGGGGAGGGATTCATCCAGATTCTCCAATCGCGAAGCAATATAGCGACTATCTCTACAGCAATGCCAAAGGGAGCTTAATTCCTTATCCGGATGCGGGACGCGGCTTTGGTTTCTGGCATGCTTGGCATGCATTCTTGGAGCGTCAAGGTATCGATTTTGTCAAAGTAGACAGTCAAAGTGCAGTCTTGAATTTCACGAAGCATGAATGGTCGATCGGTGAAGCGGCAGCTGCGGCTCATCAGGCATTGGAAGCATCGGCCTCCCTACATTTTAACAACACAATCATTAACTGTATGGGGATGGCGGCTGAAAATATGTGGCACCGTCCGAAATCTTCGGTTTCTCGCAACAGCGACGACTTCGTTCCTCAAGATGAATTCGGTTTTGCCGAGCATGCGTTGCAAAATGCTTACAACTCCTATTATCACGGTGCGTTCTATTATGGCGACTGGGATATGTACTGGACGAAGAATCATGATGATATTCAAAATGCGGTACTTCGCTCGGTCAGCGGTGGGCCTGTTTATTTCAGCGACGCACCGGGCAACACCGATCCTACGAAAATTTGGCCGCTTATTTACCAAAACGGAAGTATTATTCGCTGTGAACAAACGCCCAGCCCAACGGCAGACTGCTTATTCCTAGATCCGACGAAGGACACCATACCTTTAAAACTATGGAACACTGCGCGAGATTCTGGCGTCGTAGCTGCGTTCCACATTGGTAAGCATAAAGACGAGATCAAGGGATCGGTAAGCCCTTCCGATGTACCGGGATTACAAGGTGAGCAGTTCGTGCTTTACGAACATTTCTCTGGCGAGATGAAGCTCATGCATGCGAATGATCACCATGACTTCGTGCTTCAGCCAACACAATGCGCGCTTTACTTATTTATTCCAGTTGCCGGTGCGGCAACACCGATTGGTTTGATTGATAAATATGTCGCTGCGGATGCAGTAAGCCATGTGAAGTCGGAAGGTTCTACCGTGTCGTTTCAATTGAAAGAGGGCGGGAAATTCCGGTTCATGTCAGCAGGCAGAGAAGTTGTCGTGGATGTCAATGGCAAGAGGCTTCCTGTCGTAGTGGTAAGCAAACAATTGTATGAAGTTGAGATTCCTAATCTGGAAGACAAGCTTCAAATTGTACTCTCCGTAACGGAATAAACAATCGTTGTGCACAAAAGAGGTGAGATGACATGGAAATGATGACCCAGTGGGAAGCAGATACGCCTGTTCTGGCGGAGAAAGATGTTGTCATTGTTGGTGGATCTTTCGCTGGCATTGCCTGCGCGGTGGAATTGGCGAAAGCCGGACAACGGATCATGATCATCGAGCCACGTACGTATTTGGGGCGGGAACTCTCCGCCTCTCTTCGTCCGTGGCTTGATCTTTCTACCAGCTGGAATCGTCCTGAGCTTATTCAATTTGTCATAGATCAAGCTGGTGAACAAACGTATGCGGCTGACAAAACGTATTTGCCGCTGCATCCTGACCGGCTGAAGCGTGCCTTGGAAGATAAGCTGATCGCGCACGATATAGCGCTCCTCTATGCTTCACTTCCAGTTGCCATCGTTACTAATCCTCACAGTAACGAACGGGAAGGACTCGTGATCGCGAATAAAACGGGGAGCCAAGTGATTCTCTGTAAGCGTTTAATCGATATGACGGAAACGAATGTGGTCGCACAGCTGACGGGTCATTCTGTTGAGTCATTTGTCTGTGGGAAAACGGCATCGTTTGCAAGAACGCTAGAATTTACTGGCGTATCTTGGCCTGAGGAAGATGATCAAGCGGATGAAATCATTGTTCCCAATAGTCTAGGACTGCTGGATAACAAAGTGAACTTGGTACATGGGTATCGGGATGGGCAGCATGTTTACGTAGAATATTGGATGGTTATGGCGAGTGGTAACCAGCTAGAAATAGCCGGTGAACGCGAACTTGAAGCTCGTAGGCGGGGCATGGACTTGACTGCCTTTCTGGTACAGAATGTCCCTGCTTTCCGTAAAGCGAATTTGTGCTCCTCATCCTTTGAGCTTCACGGACCTGTGCCTCTTCATGGAGGAACGGAGGTCGAGCAGAGTCAGTATCTAGATCCAACGCAAGCAACAGTTGCGGGTATGGGACTGGCTGCTCAGCTCCTAGATGAACCTGTCGTAGAGCAACAAGCTGTAAGGACGTATGCAAGCAAACGTGTAGTAACCAATATTCCTACCTTGTCAAAAGTCGAGGTCCTCGTGATTGGCGGAGGTTCAAGTGGTGCATGCGCATCTATCACAGCAGGAGGCGAAGGTGTAAGTACGATGCTCGTGGATATGAATCCTGGGCCGGGTGGAACAGGAACCTTTGGCGGGGTAGACAGCTATTGGTTTGGCCGCAGAGAAGGCTTCGCAGCTCGCATTCATAATGCTGTATTAACTGCCCAGCAAGGCATCGGCTACAAGGGTCATAAATGGAACATTGAAGCGAAGATGTTCGCGCTGCAGCAAGAAGCGAAGCGCCATCATGTCGATTTACTGTTTAATGCTTTTACGTATGCAGCGTTGATGGAAAACAACCGTGTATGCGGTGTGCTGGTCGCAACGCGTTGGGGCCCTGTTGCCATCTACGCGGATGTCGTAATTGACGCGACAGGCGATGGCGATGTGGCAGCTTTTGCAGGAGCAGAATTTGTGTACGGCTCTGCGAAAGATCATACCGTTATGTGGTACTCCCTTGCACAATTTAGTAAACCTGACAAGATTCAGAACAATTTTACAAGTATGGTCGATGTATCGGATATTGTGGACTACACACGCGCGATCATGGCTGGACGCCGAAGAGGTGACCCGCAATTGCATGACCATGGCATTTATGTCGCCACACGGGAAAGCCGGCATATTATAGGCGAAACTGTGATGCAGTTATCCGATCAGTTGCTGCAACGTAGTTGGCCGGATGTGATTAATGTTCATTTTAGCAATCATGATGTAAAAGGAGTTAGCGGGGCAGATTGGATAAACATTGGACTTATCCCACCTAATTTAGAAATTGAAATTCCCTATCGCTTGCTGCTGCCAAAGGGCATTGAAGGTTTATTAGTCGCGGGGAAAGCTATTTCTGCAACGCATGATGCGCTGCCTGCGATTCGGATGCAGTCTGATTTGGAAAATTTGGGAGGCGTAGCTGCGCTTGCAGCTGCATTAGCCGTGCGAACTGGTGTTCCTCCTAGGGGCATTGCGATTAAGGAGCTGCAAGATCGCTTAATTCGTGAAGGAATTTTGTCAGAAGCAGTTAGAACCAGGCAACTTGCGCCTATCCAATATACGAATGAAGAACTCAAGCTTTTAGTAGATAACATAGAATCGGATCAGCCGCTCTATGAATATGCCAATATGCGTATGAATGAAATCTATAGGGAGCGCATTCCTTTCGTAGAAATATGCTCGCTAGGACAGCGAATTGTTCCTTATTTAATTGAGGCGATGGAACACGCAACAGGGATGCGGGAGCTCCGACTGGCGCAAGCACTAGCTACTCTTGGAAGTAAAGCGGCTGTTCCGGTTCTAATCGCGCGGATTATGGAAGAGCTGCAGGGTACAGAACTTCCACGTCGGACGGCAGATATGATGTATGTCCAACTACCTCCAGATCACGGCGCGATGCCAGATGTGGTGTACTTGTTATACTCCCTTGCACAAACACAGGACTCACGTGCAATAGCCGTATGGGAGCGGGTCGTCGAGCTGATGCAGCCAAGTGAAGAAGACTTTAAAGATACTTGGCTAGGTCTCTATTACTACGTAGATGCGGTAAGTCAAGGAGCCGAAAGACTTGGAGATCGTGATGCGATTCCAATATTAGAGCGATTGCATCAGATCCCTTATTTACATGCCCAGATGAGCTCGAGTGTGCCGCAATCCGACTACTTTTTGGAGAGGAGAGCGATGCTGGAACTGGTCATTGGCAGGGCACTTGCCCGGTGTGGAAGCAGGCTTGGTTATGATGTGCTGATCCAATATGTCAGTGATGGCCGATCGCTTCTAGCGAAGCAAGCACTTCAACAATTAAAGAAGATTAGCGGGAAGTTCCTCACGAAGGATCCAGTAAGCTTACGTAGTTGGCTGGATATTGAACAGCCTTATCGGCATACGTACCCACTTCAGACGCAGCTTGATATTGAAACGAACAGTGAATCCATTTTGCGAGGCTAAGCGGAGTAGAAGGGATGAACGTGATTAGAAGGAGGCGGCAGCCGTGTTTCTAGCCCTAGACATCGGAACAACGAATATCAAAGCAGGCATTGCGGATGAAAAAGGGGCGCTGCTTGCTACAGCAATTCGAGTAAACCAGAAGAAGCAGCATTCAGATGGTTACGTGTATTACGATCCTCAGGATTTGTGGCATACCATTGCATTGCTTATCCAAGAGGTTATTTCCACGGCAGGAGTCACGACGGTTTGCTCCGTTGGCATCACGAGTATGGCAGAAAGCGGGCTGTTAGTCGATCGCCAAGCAGGTACGGCTCGAACGAAGATTATACCGTGGTTCGAATCTTGCTCACTTCCTCATGAGAAGCGAATCAAGCAGGAGATCGACGCGTATGAACAGTTTTGCCAAAGCGGACTACACCCATCATTCAAACAAGGGCTGTCCAAGCTGCTCTGGATTCAAGAAACACAGCCTGAAGCACTCCATGGCAGCGTGTGGCTGTCTGTTTCCTCCTATGTGGCCTACTTGCTGACGGGGAAATTTGCGGAAGAAGAAACGCTTGCTGCTCGAACATTCGTCTATCGGATGGATAAGCGGGAGTGGAACTTGCCTTTGATTCATCATTTCGGTTTAAAAGAAAGTCATTTCCCTACAGTCGTTGCAACGGGTGCGGCTATTGGCACGGTTCTCCCTGACGTGGGTCAAAGGTTCGGTTTAGGGCCTTCGACAATAGTTTGTCTCGCTGGGCATGATCATGTCTGCGCATCGCTGACGATAGGTCAACCTGAGCATCGTAACGTGTACAACTCCATGGGCACTGCTGAAACATTAGTAGGAAGCTTTGGAGCTAGAGCGCTTGGACTAAACGATTACCAATCAGGGCTAGCATTTGGACGGCATCCTTTGGCGGATCAAATGTTTTGGATGGGAGGTCACTCTGCGTCAGGTGGTTCCGTTGAATGGTTGAGAGACCTCCTCGATACAGGAGATTTATCGTATTCGGATATTCTGGGCTTGCTCGATCAGGTTGAACCAGGCCCAACTGGTATTCTATATTATCCTTATTTGTCCGGTTGCGGTGCACCATCTCCGAATGCTATGGCACAAGCAGCTTGGATTGGTCTGACTTCCCGCCATCGTCGCGGTGACATGTTCAAGGCTATTCTGGAAGGGAATTCCTACCACATGGAGTGGTTGCGACTCCAGGCTGAACAAGTAGGCGGAGAACCCATTAACAAGTTGGTGGTTGTTGGTGGCGGGGCCAAAAACAAACATTGGCTGCAAATCAAAGCAGACGTATCGGGGATCGAGCTGCATCATCCCGATTTGCCGGAGGCAACGCTGCTCGGCGCAGCGCTAACGGCTGGGGTGGGTGCCGGTGTGTACGCTTCCTTTGAAGAAGCTATGCGTGCTGTTCCAACAGGCCGCTTGCACATCTATAGGCCTGATCGTGCTATATATGATCAGTACCAGTCTATTTTTCAAAAAGGCTTCGCTCACCTTCGCCCATTGCTATTAGAATACGACATGTGGGTAAGACAACCGTCTAGAAATGAACGCTAAACGATAACGCATAGGAGGAATACGATGCCACAGAAGAATCAAGTTCAACTGATTACGTACCCAGACTCACTTGGCGGTGATTTACAATCCCTACATCAAGTGCTGAGCAATTATCTCTCAGATTTGTTTAAAGGCGGCATTCATATCTTGCCTCCATTTCCTTCGTCGGGGGATAGAGGCTTTGCACCATTAACTTATTTGGAAATAGAGCCTGCGTTTGGCACGTGGGAGGATATAAAGGCGATAGGGCGTCAATATGATGTGCTTGTCGACTTAATGGTTAACCATATTTCCAGGAAATCAACGTATTTTCAGGATTTTTTGAAAAATGGGCGCGGTTCCGAATATGCAGATCTATTTATTACGTTAGATAAGGTCTGGAAGGACGGAAAGCCTGTTAAAGATGATGTCGATAAGATCTTCTTAAGAAGACCGAGACCCTATTCTACTTTTCACATTGAAGAAACGGGTACCGAGGAAACCGTGGACCACATTCGGCAAGGAAGATCCTTCCGAGCAGATTGACCTCGATATTCGATCGGAAAAGGTTAAACAGCTATTAACCGATTTCTTCACCAACTTCTCCGCAAATAATGTGAAGACGGTGAGACTCGATGCAGTCGGCTTTGTAATCAAGAAGCTGGGAACAAGCTGTTTCTTCGTAGAGCCAGAAATTTATGATTTCCTTAATTGGATAAAGGGAATGGCGGATTCCTTAGGTATCGAGCTGTTGCCTGAAGTGCATGCTCATTCTCAGATCCAAAATAAACTGGCTGAACGCGGATACTGGATCTATGATTTTGTTTTGCCATATACGATTCTTGAGACGATGTTGAACAATTCTAGCCAGAAGCTTTGCGAGTATTTAAAAGTACGTCCGAGCAAGCAATTTACCATGTTGGATTGTCATGATGGCATTCCTGTTTTACCTGATTTGGCTGGTCTTGTCGATACGAAGGCTGCCAGAAATGTAGTCGATCTTTGTGTAGAAAGAGGCTCAACACTTAGCTTGATCGTTTCCGATGAGCATAAAGGCGAAGGTGGTTTTGATGTTCACCAAATTGGCGGAACCTACTATTCGGTATTGGGTTGCAATGATGATGCCTATATCGCTTCAAGGGCGATTCAATTCTTTGCTCCGGGTATTCCGCAAGTGTATTATGTTGGCTTATTGGCAGGGGAAAATGATAATGAGGCTGTCAAAGCGACGGGAGAAAATCGTGCCATGAACCGTCACAACTACACCATGCAAGAAATTGAAGCTTCTTTGAAAAAAGATGTTGTTCAACGCTTGTTCAAGCTTATTCGATTTCGAAATGACTATCCCGCATTTAATGGGGAGTTTAAAGTTCTGGAATCCGCTAAGGAAGAAGTTCATCTGTCCTGGTGTAAGGATAGCTACTCCTGTACGTTATTTATCGATTTGAAAACGAAGCGAACTGTCATTGCGTATTTGGATAGTAAGGGTGAAAGGATTCAATATAGCGTTTAGATAAGGCTAACTCTCAGGAGGAATCAAGCATGAATAGCAAACTTATTTTAAATGGTAATGACTGGAAAATTTTAGATTTTATCGACGAAGCTTGGCGGACCAAACAGGTAGAAAGTGACGAACCGACAGATCCTCGGCCGTGGGTTAAGGCAACGGTTCCAGGGAGCATTCACCAGGACCTCTGGGACAATGGGATCGTGCCAGATCCTTATTTTGAACAAAACAGCCTTATGCTCGAGTGGATTCCACAGCGCTCTTGGGTATATAGAAAGTCGTTTTTTGTTGAAGGGGGGAAAGAGGGAAGCGAAGCACGGTTGCACCTGCATGGTATTGATTATAGAGCGCACATTTACCTAAATGGTACGTTGCTAGGTACTCATGAGTCCATGTTTGTACCTGCCGAGTATGAGGTTGCTTCCCATCTCCGATACGGGGCAGATAACTTGTTGACCGTGGTCGTTGATCCGGCTCCTCCATCTGAGTCCCAGATGGGGCGAACGTCCAAAGTCGGACATACGAAAACAAGAATGAATTATTGGTGGGATTTTACACCCCGTATGATTCATCTAGGTATTTGGCAGGAAGTATACATTGCATTTTCCGGACCCGTAACGGTAGAAGATATTTACATCCGACCGCAGCTAAACATAGATTATACCCGTGCGGAGGTTTCCGTAGACATCGAGCTTTTTTCCAGAAAGGCTATCTCTGCTGAAGTCGATCTGATGATAGCTCATAACGGGAGCCAAGTCGCCATCTTAACCTGCTCTGCGCAGAAGTTGACTGAAGGAGTAACGAAGCTCGAGGTCATGATGCCCATCGACGATCCGGAGCTGTGGTGGCCGAATGGGGAAGGTGCGCAGCCGCTATACCAGCTGACTGTTAGCGTAAGGGAGTCAGGCGCTGAAGAAGTGATGTATCAGCGGGAGACCGAATTTGGCATCCGAAAGGTGGAGTTCTCACCTAACGAAACCTCTCATCCGACCGCTTTGCCGTACACCTTCACGTTGAATGGCCGAAAGGTATATGTCAAAGGGTATAATTGGGTGCCGATCGATGTCCTTTACGGGGTTGAGCGCTTGGAAAAGCTAGAGCATCTACTTACGCTCGCGAAGGAAGCGAATGTAAATCTCATTCGAGTCAATGGCGTGGGCCTCATTGAGACAGATGCTTTCTATAACCTATGTAACCGGCTCGGGCTCATGGTCTGGCAGGAGTTCAACCTGACCAGCTCCGCTTTTAACAGTAAGCCGAAAGAGGATGAATCGTTCATCAACCAAGTTATACAGGAAGCGGAAAGCATCATCCCGCTCAAGCGAAACCATCCGTCACTCGTGCTGTGGTGCGGGGGGAATGAACTGGAGTCGTTGGACAAGCTTCCATTAAACGAGGAAGAACCTGTGCTTGCTGCACTCAAAGCGATAGTCAAACGACTCGATCCAGACCGCTTATGGCTGCCTTGTTCACCTTCAGGTCCGCTGCCGTTCAACGGTATTAACATGAGTCGGAACCGGCCGGATGACCTGCACGATGTCCATGGTCCTTGGCACCACGAGGGCTTGACTGCGCAATATACGCTTTTCAATGCCGGAGCTAATTTATTACACAGTGAATTCGGAGCGGACGGCCTCACGAACCTGAAAGCGCTGGAGGCGACCCTGAAGCCAGAAAACCGCTGGCCGGTTACGCTGCACAATCCAGTGTGGTATCACCTAGGCTCCTGGTGGGTGCAGGAAAAGCAATGGCGTGACATTTTCGGCGAATTCTCCGACCTTGAGACGGCCATTGAAGCAACCCAATACTTGCAGGCGGAGGGTGTGCGTTACGCCATTGAGAGGAATCGTGCTCGCAAATTCCGCAACAGCGGTGTTTTGCCGTGGATGTTCAACGAGCCATATCCCATGGCAGCATGCACGTCGGCCATTGATTATTTCGGCCGACCAAAGCATTTGTATTACGCCTCGGCACAAGCGTATAACACTGTTTCCATTACGGCCAAATTCGCAAAGCAAGCTTGGGCAAACGATTTGGATTTTAAAGCGGAATTGTGGGTGACCAACGGCGGTACCCAAGATTATACAGAGGCAGAGCTGCATTGGTCGATGGAAGGAGCTAATGGCAACGGCTTTGCAAGCGGTATGCGTAGGATAAATGTGGGAGCTAATGAAGCGGATAGCTTCGGAGATATCAGCTGCCAATTACCTAAGATTCATGGTAATCTGTTTTTTCTTACACTTCAGCTCAAGATGCCATCTGGTATTGTAATTACCTCTAATCGTTATCTGTTCACGACGACGGAAAATCTTCAGCCAATGCTGGATCTTCCACGCACTGTACTGGATATTCAATCGGATTACAAGGGTCCAAATTGGAGCATTACGATAACAAACCGAGGGGAGTGTGCCGCCTTGCTTGTCCGAGTCGATGATGAACGATCTCTGGATGCCGAAGGGTGGGGCTATATTAGCCACAGCGGATTCCATCTGCTCCCTGGGGAGAGCCGCACAGTTACAGTTGTCTGGAAAGGTACCGGGACTCACAGCGTGCTGTCCGTCCAGGCACTTAATGCGGATAAGCGGATAGTAAAATAGCTATATTCATATTCACAAAAACCGGACAGGCTCATCCTGTGCCGGTTTTTTGTTCTAACCGCCTGCGATAACGTATGCTTGCTGGATTCTTATTAATTGCATAAAATAACACTAAAGTGAGCAGCGAACAAGCTTAAATAAATGGGTAAAGATAATTGCTCCAATATCGCATGCAATAAAAAAGTGATGGGAGGGTTTGTTAGTAATGAAAAAAATGAAGCCTATGACATTGCCGCTTCGGGCAAAATTTATGATTATATTTTTCATTCTCATCACGATCCCTTTCATTGTTAGTGGCATACTGACTTACCGTAAATATTCATCAGATGTCGAACTTAGTGCAAGCATGTATACCCAAAAAATTGTCCAGCAGATGAATACGAATTTGGATCGCTATATGAATGACATGGAACGTGTAACCACGTCTCCCCTTTATGATGGTGGTATTCTGAGTATCTTACAGACACATGATCAACGCCAACAGACAAATGCGTATCAAAGTACAGATGAGCAGTTAAAGATGAGTTTATTTATTTCATCGTTGTCGTTTGGTAAGAATGAAATCGAGAGCATCTTGATCTTTGCCAAAGATGGCTTCTTGTTTAGTAATAGGGAAACTAGTGTATCCCCTTTTTGGCTTGGGGATGCAACCACAGAAACTTGGATGAGTAAGGTGAATCAGGCAGATGGCGCCATGATGATTCTCCCTTCACATGCAGTAAACTATTATAAAACAACACCGCAGACGAAAGTTGTTTCCATAGCAAGAGTGATACGAACACCTTATACGAATAAGCCCATTGGTATCATCAAAATAGATCTGAAGAAGGATGCTTTTGAAGAAATTCTATCTTCGGTTGATATCGGAGTTAACAGTAGATTGTATATTTCTGATAATAATGAGGCATTGATTTACTCTACGGATAAAGAAACAGATCCTACGACAAGTGACCCTTCCATCCACCGTAGCAACAAAGATTACATCGTATCTTCTGTCATGTCGGACAAAACAGGTATAACCGTTACTGGGGAAATACCGCTAAATGAATTACGTAAAGATGCTAAACGGTTGACTAGCTATACACTCATTATTTCAATCATCTCGGTGATTTTCGCTTATGTCATTGCTATCGTTTCTTCGAATCGGTTGGTGAAACCGATTTCACATCTTCAAAGTAAAATGAAAAAGGTACAAAAAGGATCATTGAGGGAAAGGGCTGTCGTGAGCACCTCGGATGAAATCGGACAACTGACAGAAGTATTCAATACGATGATTGAAGAAATCGAACATCTAGTGAACGAGGTATATGAAACGAAGTTGAGCCAACGAGAGGCTGAAATATCAGTTCTACGCAGCCAGATGAATCCACATTTTCTGTACAATACATTAGAGACAATTAATATGTTGGCGGTTCAAAAGAATAACATGGAAGTATCTGCCGTGGCCACAAGTTTAGGTAAACTACTTCGATACACGGTGGACAAACAGGATCTTCCCGTTTTTTTAGAGGATGAAATTCAATTTGTAGAAGCCTATCTAAGCATTCAGACCTTACGATTTGGAGAGAAGATTCTTCCAAGAATACTTGTGGATTCGTCTTTTCTTCGATGCTACGTCCCTAAATTAATTCTCCAGCCATTGGTTGAAAATGCGATTGAACATAGCATGCATGATGCGCCATTGACGATCACTTTGTCTTGTACAATGGTAGAAGATGATATTATACTCGTTGTGCAAGATGATGGCAGGGGAATACCACATGAGAAGCTTGAATCTCTACGTCAAACCATTGAATTACCTAAAGTATCGCTGTTGGAGAAGCAAGGCTTTGGCAGTCAACCTAAAGGTGTCGCTCTACGAAATGTTAATCAACGATTACACTTGTTGTATGGTGACAAGTATGGCTTATCTATTCAATCGACCTATCAGGAAGGTACAACGGTGGCAATTCGGTTGCCATTTATGTGGGGGGAACAAGATGTATAACATATTGCTGGTTGAAGATGAACATACCATTCGTTCGGGATTGAAAAAGCTCGTAGAGGACGTAATTCAAGGATTCAAGGTCAAGTGGGAAGCGAATAATGGGAAGGAAGCACTCGACATCCTGAATGGACAAATTCCAGACGTGTTGCTGACAGATATTCGTATGCATGAGATGAATGGTCTTCAATTGATTGAGCGTATGAGGGAGCAATTCCCCCAGCTGCCTATTCTGTTAATCAGTGGATATGGTGATTTTGAATACGCCAAACAGGCGATTCGCTTTAGTGTTACGGGGTATCTATTAAAGCCTGTAGATCGTGTGGAGCTCACGCAATATTTAACCAAGATTAAAAAAACATTAGATGATAAATTGGGGATAAATGAGGTTCAAAAAAAGGGTGCGCCGGACGAAATTAAACCGGAACGGCCAATCATTCGTAGGGTAAAGGACTTGATCAGTGAACGACTAGATCAGGACATTTCATTGCAATATATGTCTGAGCAAGTTGGTCTTAATTCACAGTACTTGTCATCGATGTTTAAATCAGAGACAGGACAAAACTTTAATGATTACGTTACAGAAATGCGAATGAATGAAGCAAAGCGTCTTCTAAAGAGTACAAATCTTAAAATTTATGAAGTAGCGGAGTTATCTGGCTATATGAATCCCAAACATTTCATGATGACATTTAAGCAATCGGTCGGCATGACACCATCTGAATATCGAGGGGCAAGCGAATAATCTCGAAATTTCGAACCTTTTCTCTAGTTTGAGGGATTTCTTGAACTAGGGTTTTTTCTTTATAATCGTACTTGTAAGTGCTTACAATATAACGTTTTCATAATAGAAAGGGGTCTTAACCATGCAAAAAGTACTCGCTACACTAGCTGTAAGTGCAATGTTAATCTCTACAGTTACTGCTTGTTCTTCCAAAGAAACGGAGAAGCCGGCTGCAACAACAAGTACGCAAGTAACCGCATCCGCTGCTCCTAAAAAAAATGTCAACCTGAAACTCAGCCTTTGGGGAGACGATGCGCGTAAAAAGCAATTTGAAGATTTGTTCGCCAAGTATAAAGAGACTCATCCAAATGTAAGCGTAGAGGTGCTTTTAGTTCCTTTTAATGATTATCAACAAAAACTTTCCATAATGAGTGCTTCCAAAACAGCACCAGATATCGCTTGGTTAGCAGAGCGCATGGTGCCACAGTTCCTTGAAACGAATCAACTATTGGATTTATCCACGCTGCAATCGGATACGTCCTATGATTTAAAAGATATCTTTCCAACAACACTGGATGCGTTTAGAAAAGACAATAAACTATATGGAATTACGTTTACATCAGGACCGAAAGTTTTATTTTATAACAAAAACCTGTTCAAAGATAAAGGCTTAAAAACTCCGCTTGAGCTATCCAAAGAAGGCAAATGGACCTATGAGGAATTTACGAAAACGGCGAAAGCATTGACAGATCCGAGCAAAGGCGTATATGGCGTCAACTTATTCGCAACGAATAATTCGTGGAAGAATTGGCAGGATGGGTTGATGGATACTATCTGGGCTAGCGGGGCAGATTTGCTAAGTGGGGACGGCAAGAAATTCTTATTAAACTCGCCTGAAGGGGAGCAAGTTCTCAAATCGGTCTCCGATATGATATTCAAAGATCAATCGCATGTAAAGCCAGGTGATCAAACAACGTTTGAATCAGGCAAAATTGGGATGGTTCGTAACAACTACAGTTACTCAGGAAATGCAAGAAAAATTGAGAGCTTCGATTGGGACATTGCGCCAATGCCTAAAGGCTCCAAAAAAGATGCGCCAAGCGCAGTAGGGATCGCAGGTTATTCGATTTTTAAAGAGAGCCAGAACGCAGCAGAGGCTATTGAACTTGTAAAATATTTAACGGGTAAAGAGGGAATGACAGAGCTGCAAAAAACATTTGCGCCTACGCGGAAATCACTGCTTGAATCAGACGCATTCTTAAAAGCCGCACCTAAGCCTTCGGCAGAAGGTATCAAAGCTGCTTATATTGATCCATTAAATACAGGGGTTCGTGTACAACCAACACATCCAAACTGGCAGCAAATTGATGTCAAAATTCAAACGATGCTGGATATGTTGTACTTAAACAATGAAACACCGAAACAAATCCTTGACAGAATGGAGAAAGAAGTTACGCCACTACTAAAATAAACGATCTTATGATAGGATTGTCAGACTTTCGGGTGTCTGGCAATCCTAATCAAAAGGAGAGGGACAAATGCATGGGTAATCGAGTGGAGGGAAATATAACGATAGCGCATGGATCTGTAGCGCCATCGAAGAACACTAGCCGTTTAGCACAAAGAGAGAAATGGTATGGCTACTTATTTATTATGCCCATGGTTTTGGGGTATTGCTTATTTCTGTTAGGCCCTATATTAACCTCATTCTATATGAGTTTTACGAACTGGTCATTGATAAAAGCGCCTGAGTTTGTAGGTTTAGACAACTATCGAACACTATTTTCCAACGATCACGTGTTTGTTGAAACTGCGATTAATACCTTATACTTTACAATCTGCCTAGTACCTTTAAATATCATTTTAACCTTAGCTTTAGCCTTACTTCTTAAGGAGAAAATTCCCGGGATCGGCTTGTTCCGGACGGCAATCTTTACGCCCGTCGTGACCTCAGTCGTCGTTTGGGCGATTGTGTGGAAATATATATTCCAAACCGATAATGGATTATTAAATACGGTTCTAAAACTGTTCGGGCTATCAGGTGAAGCCTGGTTGTATGATTTGAAATGGGCGATTCCTGTTGTTGTTCTGGTAACCCTGCTGAAGGGGTTGGGGATGAATATGGTCATTTTCCTGGCAGCACTTAATGATGTACCGACGATGTATTATGAAGCAGCTAAAATCGATGGTGCATCCAAAACGAGAACTTTTTTCAGCGTCACACTGCCTTTGATCTCATCATCCGTCTTCATGGTTTTAATTATTACTATTATTGGGTCATTGAAAGTGTTCGGCCAGATCTACGTCATGACAGGCGGTGGCCCTGGGACGAGCACGTACGTCTTCGTTTACTACATTTATGAGCAAGCCTTCAAAATGTATCAGTTCGGATATGCGTCCGCCATTGCTTTTGTACTCTTCTTTATCATTCTTATCTTAACCATTGTTCAATGGATTGGCAGAAAGAGGTGGGTACACCATGAGCAATAAAACAGTTCGATATACGATTAAATATCTCGTTCTTAGTTGTGTATCACTTCTCGTCCTAGCGCCATTTCTTTGGATGGTTAGCACTTCACTGAAGGATTTCAGTAAGATTTTTATGTTTCCACCACAGTGGCTTCCATCGCCAATTGCTTGGAGTAATTATGTCGATTTGTTCGTGAAACAACCCTTTCATCTCTATTTGTTTAATAGTTTATATATTGGTGTAGTTGTAACAGCTGGAACTTGTATTTTCGCTGCGCTAGCTGGATATGCATTCGCGAAGATTAACTTTCCGATGAAGAATCTCATATTTCTCGTTTTATTGAGCTCAATGATGATTCCTACCGAAGTGACAGCTATTCCTTTATTTATTTGGTTATCCAAATTTGGTCTTGTGAATACACATTTCCCTTTGATAGTCCCCCCAATGTTAGGGGCAGGCGGAATGTTTGGCGTATTTTTGTGTAGACAATTTTTTATCACTGTACCGAACGATCTTGACGAAGCAGCTAAAATTGATGGATGCACGCCATGGGGGACGTTTTGGCGAATCATGCTTCCAATGGCTTCACCAGCTCTGGCCACACTTTCCATTTTTACGTTTTTGCATAGCTGGAATGAGTTCTTTGAACCGCTTGTGTATTTAAGCTCCAGCAGGTTATATACGATTCCTCTAGCGTTATCTTTATTTACATCAGAATCAGGAACACAATGGAATCTGGTTATGGCAGCCTCCGTTGTTGCAACACTGCCATTATTAATCGTATTCTTCTTGGCTCAGAAGAAGTTTATTGAAGGTGTAGCGATGACGGGAATTAAATAAGATGAATGCAAATAGCGGCAGCCTAGGACGTATTTTATCGTCTGAGGCTGCCGCTATTTGCTGTGTTAAACGCGATAATTCTTACGATAGCCAGAAGGACTTATCCCCATGTGCTGTGAAAAAACGCGACTGAAATAGAAAGCATTCTGAAAACCACATTGCTCCGCAATGTTTTCCAGAGAATCTTGGGTTTCAACGAGTAAAAGCCGGGCTCGGGTTAATCGCACTTTGGTTGCAAACCGGACGGGGGATAAGCCATAGGCAGCTTGGAAACGACGAGTAAGTTGAGAGTTGCTTATGCCGAGTGTTGTGGCAAGCTCTTGTAAGGATAGTTCGTGCTCACATGTCCGTGTTTCAATATAGGCAGCTGCTTTATTCATTAAAGGGTCAATGGTACCCGCACTATGATGCTGTGTTTTGTATTGTTCACGATGAGATTGGAAAATAAGATCCTTGATAAGGTGGCGTGCATCTGATGTGAACTGTTGCTGAAGATCTTCCGATTCTTGCCACTCTTGCAAGTATTGAAACGTGGATCGAAGTCGACTGATATCTTTCAAGCGTACGATTTGGGGGAGGGTCCAATCTCCCAAACAGGTGAATTCGCAGAAATGAAAGGAAAGCTTTTGCAGGACATGTCGTCTCAATGTGTGGTTCGGCGGACAAAAGATCAATTCGCCAAATTGAGCTAGTTGTTCTTTGGTATCGTCTCCCCCATCAATGGTGAACGAAAAGCTGCCATCTTGGGCGGCTAACATGACCCAACCTTGATACGTATCTTCAGTAAGTGAAAACTGCTCTCTTTGGTCGGCATAATAATAGCGTGTTAATTTGATGTCTTGTATCAAATAACGAGTTCTCCTTTCCATGCAAAAAAGTATATGTATTAGTATAACTTCGTGCATGGAATAAGGGAAGTATTCGCTGTAATATAAAGATATAAACAAGCCGAAGATTGCTGGTTTGCGGCAAAAAAACAAATGAGAGGCTGTGAATGACATGAAAAAAAAATCCTTGAATATCTTGACTCATGAGCAATTGAATACGTATAACGAGCAGGGATATTTGGTTTTGCGTAACGTATTCACTGAGTTGGAAGCGAAAGTAATTCAGACGGAATGCGATCAATTGCTAACTTTAGGTGAATATACGGATAAATTTAATATCCGAGCAGGTCATAAAAGTTACGTCGATGGATCAATTGCCATTGAGCGCCTAGATCCTGTGCACGATATTTCAGCGGTGTTCGCTGATTTAGTGAAAGACGAGCGACTATTAGCTCCACTTCGTGACATCTATTTAGATGAGCCGTTACTTTTTAAAGATAAACTGATCTATAAGCTCCCGGGGTCCAATGGTTACTCGATGCATCAAGATGCGTCTTGGTGGCAAGGATTCCCTATCGAAGGACTTATCTCTGTTATGGTCGCTATTGATGGCGCGACAACTGCAAACGGCGGCTTGGAGTTGTTTCCTGGATACCACGGACATTTGCGTTCAACACCAGGTGAATTACGGAACATGAATGCGGAAGAGATTGCTGAAATTGACCCTAAGAAGGGTGAAATCGTAGAAACAAACCCAGGTGATGTTATTATTTTCCACTCCTTCACACCTCATCAAAGCGGGGCTAACACCTCACAAGTAAGTCGTAAACAGTTGTATTTAACGTATTCCCCAAGTAAAAATGGTGATTTATATAAGGCGCATTATCAGCATTACCAACGTTACAATTTAAAAGGCAAAGATACAGCTAGTTATCATTTCTTGTAAAAGAGTTGAAGAGATCCGCCTTCCGTAGGTAGATCTCTTTTCATTCCAAATGGAAAAATACATATTGTCATTAGAGGGGTAGCACATGTTGAATAACAAGGAAGCAATTTTAACGCACGACGCACTCGTGTCATTCTGGGACTTTCAAGAAGAAGCGGGACAATCCCGGGTTGCAAAGGGGCCTTATCCCTATGTACTTGAAGAAATGGCTGGACCGATAAGCAGAGTGGATGACGGTATCTTTGGGGCTTATGCAGCCAAACTAACATTTGGTCAATGGTTTAACTTACCGTGTGAAAATTGTCTGGCACTTGATTTCCATGGCCCGGAGGCACAAGTGACGATTCTAGCATGGTTAAAACGCGAGGATAGATCCGGTGTGCAGTGTGAAGCCATTGCTGGCATGTGGAATGAAACAGAGAAGAAACGCCAATATGCGATGTTTCTTAACTTGAAGATTTGGGATAGCGGGGAGCAAGTCGGTGGTCATGTATCCGCGGAAGGTGGGCCGACGCCAGGACATCCGTGGTGTATGACAACCGCAATTGGTTCAACACCGTTGGTGAAAGAACAGTGGTATGCACTTGCTTTTACTTACGATGGTACCTATGCCAAGGTATATATCGACGGTGTGCTGGATGAGAGAGAAACCTATAATCCTTATTTGTATACTAAAGGTCTGTTTGATGGCGGAGTGTTGGGAGCGGACTTTACCGTAGGTGCTGTGCATCGCTCTGGCGAGATGGGGAATTTCTATGCCGGATTGATTGGTGGGTTGGCTGTAATGAATAAAGCGCTGACAGATGAGGAAATTCTTTTCTTAACGGGTAAATGAGTGATGATTCCCACAGCGGACACCATGAATCTTAAAAGCTGCAAGTCCCTTATATATAGCCGGGGATTTGCAGCTTTTCTTAGTTGTTAATTCATCTTCTCTATTTGAAGGCTCATTTCTTTCATTACTTTTCTTCGATATTGGCCTGGGGTAACGCCAGTAAACTTCTTAAATAACTTATGAAAATAAGGCAAGCTCTCGTATCCGCAATTGTAGGCGATGGTATCAATTCCTAAGTCTGTAGTTAACAGCTGCTCCTTGGCAGTTGAAATTCGCTTGGCGTTCACATAGTCGGTGATGTTCATCCCGGTTAATTGTTTAAACACCCTTGATAAATGAGGGGCTGAGACGGAAGTCTGCTTAGCCAAATACGAAAGTCCGACGATATGGTCAGTGTGGAACTGATCTAAGTGTTGAAGGATGTTGAGTAACCAGGAGGGTCCGACATCGGATTCGGCCAGTTGTTGATGGGATTCTTTTAATATTAAACGATTAATGCTGATCAGAAAGCTATTTAAAAGTAGTTGGACTGCGTATCTAAAACCAGCTTCATGTCGTTCCATTTCATCATGCATGTGTTGGAGCTTTTCTTCTAGATGAGGGCGCATGGCTACTGGGACAACAAGCTTATAACTCTTATATTTTCGTGCTCGCTCAAAAACTTGCCTATTCGTAAAAGAATCACCTGTTGAATAATGTCCAATTAGTTGCGGATCAAAAAAGACAGCAGTGGCAGTCACAGGAGATTCAGAATCTGGCAATGCCTGATGAATGGTATTGCCAGGAATGATGAAAAGGTCTCCTTCATTCATTTCGTAGAGCATTTGGTTCAAGAAAAACGTACCTTTCCCACTATAAACATAAACCAATTCATAGCGATCATGTAGATGTTCAGGAAGTTCTCGAATTGGTGTCTTTTGGTCCTTATAAACAATATCAAATGGTAGGAGATCGTCGTTTGTAAAGTTCTTTACAAGCGGTTTTTGCATGTTGCGAGCCTCCTCTGATCAACTTATTTCCTTCATTTGTTTTATTTATAGAATATCAAAATAGAGTATGTTTCTGCAAAGGTAAAGAATTAACAAATGCCATAATCTTGGTACAATATGAGTAAACTTGAATTGTTCAGAAAATCTCATCAAAGGAGCTAGTCATCGATGGACGTCGTTTACCAATTTGAAGAAGTAGCGAGACTTCCCTTACCTGGGGATAATTGCGCCGTTGCGATTCGCCAATTGAACGCGGGTACCGCCATTCAGTATGAAGACCAAATTCTCACCTTGGATTACACGGTGATGGAAGGCCATCGATTTGCAGTGAAAGCGATTGCTCCTGGTGAAGATCTACTTTCGTGGCATTTGCCTTTCGGCGTGGCGCGTAAGCCGATTCAGCCCGGCCACTATGTGATCAATGAAACAGTGCGGGAAGCGCTGAGTGTGCGTCAATTGACATTCGCGGTGCCGGCGGAGCCTAATTTCGCGGATCAAATTTCTCCTTTTATCTTTGACGAGGAGAACTTCCTGCCGGCTCAGGCATCGCCAGCTTTTACAGATACGCGTACTTTTATGGGATATCGACGCCATAAAGATCGCGGGGTAGGCACCCGCAACTACATCGTACTGCTCGGAACTACCTCGCACACGGGGAGCTACGTGACTGAGCTTGCCACCCGTCTGCAAGGTATATGGAAGAATGACTCGAATATAGACGGAATTGTTCCCGTCGCTCACACGGAGGGCGGCACAGAGAAGCCGAATAATGTGGACTTGCTGCTGCGAACGCTTGCAGGTTTCATGGTCAACCCGAACGTAGGAGCGGTATTGGTTGTCGATTATGGCAATGAAGCGGTCACGAACAAGATGGTGGAGGCTTACGCACGTGAGCATAGCTATCCAATCGATGAGGTTCTGCATAAGTTCGTGTCGCTCTCAGGCAGCTTTGAAGAGGAGCTGGTGAAAGGTGAAGCATTAGTACGCGGATGGCTATCAACGGTCAATACGATGCAGCGAACGCCTGAATCCGTCAGCCACTTGCGAATCGGCTTGCAGTGCGGCGGTTCGGACGCATTTTCTGGCGTATCCGCAAATCCACTGCTAGGTTGGGTTTCGGAACATTTGGTGCGTTACGGCGGTGCAGCTAGTCTAGCCGAAACGGATGAGTTGATTGGCGCGGAGCCTTACGTCCTCTCGAAAGTACGCAACGTAGAAACCGCGCGCAAATTTATTGAACTTGTGAACCGATTTAAAGAGCGTACGTCCTGGCACGGCACCAGTGCGGAAGGTAACCCGTCAGGTGGCAACATGTATCGCGGCTTGTACAACATTTATCTTAAATCTATAGGCGCTGCTATGAAGAAAGACCCGATAACACGGATCGACTATGCAACGGAGTACGGGGAGCTCATGAAGGATGGCGGTTACTATTTCATGGATAGCCCTGGCAATGACCTGGAGAGTATCGCCGGACAGGTAGCCGCAGGCTGCAACATGATCTTCTTTACAACAGGTAATGGTTCAATTACCAACTTTCCGTATGTGCCTACGGTCAAGGTAGTCACGACAACTCGCCGCTTCCAATTGCTTTCGAACGATATGGATGTGAACGCGGGGCAGTATCTGGAAGGCAAATCGATGGATGAGTTGGGCCAAGAGGTATTCGAGTTAGCGATCCAAATTGCTTCTGGTCAGCGAAGTGTCGGCGAGAAGGCGGGCCATGCCCAAGTACAGATTTGGCGCAACTGGCAGCAGAACGATGCGAGTCAGCTAGAGACGCTGTATCACGCTCCTGTACTGACAGGAGATCCGATAGCGATTGAAGATGATGCTACAACGAAAGTTAACCCCATCCAATTTTCCTTTACTCGGCATCGCGATCGGCAGTCTAGTGACCATATCGGCTTGATCGTGCCCACCAGTCTTTGTGCGGGACAGGTAGCAGGCATGATCACCAAGCGCCTGAACGAACAAGGAGCAGGGCAGCCAGAGCTCTCGCGCTTCGTAACATTGGCGCATACGGAAGGCTGCGGCACCTCGGGAGGGCCAGCCGAATCGCTGTTTGCACGCACGATGATTGGCTATATTACGCATCCGATGGTGGAGCATTGTTTGCTGCTGGAGCATGGCTGCGAGAAAACGCATAACGACTACATGCGTCATCAGATGGATGTGATGGGCGTCGATGCGAGCCGCCTTGGTTATGCCAGCATCCAGCTCGACGGCGGAATTGCTAAGGTGAGCGAGAAGGTTGAGACTTGGTTCGCCGATCGATTAATTGCGGCAGATCCTGTGGAAAAAGTGACGGTCGGTTTGGAAGGGCTGCGCATCGGAATCGTAAGTGTTGGTGCCATTAACAAAGATGCCAGCGAGCAACTGGGACGACTAACCAAGATGATTGTCGGGGCTGGAGGCTTGGTCGTCGTTCCCGAGAATAGCGGATTGCTTGCCGAGGATTCGTTTAACCAGCAACTAGTTAGCGCGACTCAAGTGGGGCCGTCTATCGCATATGGAGAACATGTTCGTCACAATGGATTTCATATTATGGATACACCAACAAAGCATGGGGTAGAGACGATTACAGGACTCGCGGCCACAGGTGTGGAATTAATAATCTCGCTGATTGGTGACCGTCCCATGCAAACGCATCCTTTCGTCCCGATGCTGCAAATGACGTCAGATCAGGTTGTGCTGGATAAACATAAGCAAGATGTCGATTTGGTACTTGAGGGTAATCCGACCTTTTGGGTGGATCATATTCTCGAGCGCAGTAAAGAAATTTTGGAACATACGTATGTACCACGTCTCTACCAACAAGGTAATATCGATTTTCAAATGACACGAGGTTTATTTGGTGTGTCGTTATAAGTGAGACATAAATAGAAAGCGAGGTAAATTCCATGACGAACGCATTATTATCCCTACGACCGCTTGGCCGTACTGGTCTACTTATATCACCGCTATGTATTGGAGCAGCTCCACTCGGGGATATGCCGGAGACGTTTCAATATAGCACATCTGAAGAACAGGCATTGGTGACGTTGCGTACCGCCTTCGAAAGTCCGATCAACTTCATAGATACGGCTGCAGCATACGGCGAGGGTGAGAGCGAACGGCGGATTGGCATGGCTATTCGAGCGAATGGTGGACTTCCGGCTGGTTACGTGTTGGCTACCAAAGCCGACCGCGATTTCAAGACCGGTGACTTCAGCGGCGAACAGATCAAACGTTCCATCGAGGAAAGTCTAGAACGCTTGGGCCTTGATCGTTTGCAATATGTGTACATCCACGATCCCGAACATTCGACCTTCGAAAATGTAATGGGACCTGGCGGGCCTTTAGAAGTACTTCAAAAGTTTCAAGAGCAAGGAATCATCGATCACATCGGCATATCCGGCGGACCGATCGGTATGCTCATCGATTATGTAGAAACGGGAGCGTTCAGCGCTGTGGAAACCCACAATCGATATACGCTGCTCAATCGAGCTGCCGAACCATTGCTTGATGTCGCTAATCGCTTAGGCGTCGCTGTAATTAACGCAGCTCCTTATGGCAGCGGCATATTAGCGAAAGGTCCGGAAGCATACGCTCGGTATGCCTATAGCGATGCTTCGCCAATCGTAGTAGAACGAGCACGTAATTTCGCCAAAGTGTGCCAGGCATTCGATGTACCACTAGCCGCAGCAGCGCTTCAATTCTCGCTTCGCGACCCGCGGATCGCCAGCACGGTCGTCGGCATGAGTAAACCAGAACGGGTAGCCCAGACATTGGAGCTCGCGAATTACCCGATTGCCCCAGAGCTATGGCCAGCGCTTGATGAATTTGGCTATGATACGGAAGATCCTGAAGGGAATTGATTCACGTAGCGGGTGTATGAAATGATAATTATCATAAGTTGAACAATAATCTCGTCCCTAAGAGCAAGTCTTTGGGGCGGGATTTTTTATTTATTTTGAACCACATTGTAAGTTGGATGTCCTAGGTTCAAAAACCTATTTGTATAAAGATTGCTCGCTCTATTGCTCGCAAATTTGTTATCCCTTAGGAACGTTTCGATAATCACTTGGGGAGGAACCGGTTATTTTCTTAAATAATCTTGAGAAATAATAGGGATCCGAAATACCCATGTTGGAGGCAACCTCTTTGATGGACAGAGGCGTTAAACTAAGCATTTGAGCGGCTTTTTGAATTTTCATTCTTAGAAAGTATTCAATTGGTGGAATGCCTGTTCCTTCGTTGAATAATAAAATTAAATGCTGTCTAGACAAACCTGTGTGTTGGGCTAATTCAGGAAGATTAATGGCTTGTTCTAAATGGTCATTCATGTAACGGATGGCAACCTCTAGGTATTGCTCTCTCTTTTTCTCCTTGGCCGTACCTCCTACCCGCATACCAATACTGCTAATCAATTGTCGGATAGACTGCGAAACGTGTGTGTGGATGGGCAACGAGTAGGTTTTATCAGATAGCAGATAGTAACATTGATCAAAAACATCCTTGTATTCGGTCATTGCTCCGATGGGTAAATGTAGCGGACCCGTATCCATCCCGTACATTTGTATAAAAGCTGCTGTATGGTTACCTTGAAGATGAAACCAGTAAATACTCCATGGGGCATGGCTAGATGCACCATATCGATGAGGGGTGTGGGCAGGGATGACGGCTAGATGATTCCGAGTCAAGGTGAAGGCAGCCTGTTGCCCTAATTCGATCCAGCCTTCTCCTTCCGAGCAAAAGATGAAGATATGGGAGTTACTGCCCTCAGGGCGCTCCCGATAATGATGACGGGCAGAAGGGAAGAAGCCGATATCACTTACAAATAAATCTCGCGTCAGCTCGGAGCGGGATAATTCCGTCTGCATATATTCAGGTAAGATGAACAATTTCTCTTCTTCAAACCCTTCAGGCTTTCTAGTCGTATCCATTTGTAAGGCCTCCCTACAATAATAAGAATATAATCCATTACATTAAGCATTTTGTCAATTGGCTGCCGCCAGCATCCGAGGTAAAGTAGAGATAATCAGATAAGGGAGTGATGATGTTGAGTCAGAAGGTTCGCATTTGGGAAGAAGTAACGTCGATCCCGACATATGGCATTGGTGAGCCAGATCGCAATCCAATGTTCCTAGAGAAACGTGTTTATCAAGGAAGCTCTGGTAAAGTATATCCGCATCCGGTTATTGATAAAATTGAAGATGAGAAGAAGCCTCAGTCGTATCGCATGGTAATCTTGGAAAACGAATATGTTCGCATTGAGATTATGCCTGAACTTGGCGGACGCATCTATCGTGCGTTGGACAAAACGAATGACTATGACTTCGTTTATTATAATCGCGTTATTAAACCAGCTCTGGTTGGTCTTGCAGGACCATGGATTTCCGGTGGCATCGAATTTAACTGGCCACAGCATCACCGTCCAAATACGTACGGTCCGGTTGAATATAAACTTACCGAGCAAGAAGACGGAAGCGCTACCGTATGGGTGAGTGAGATCGACCGTATGTACGGCACGAAAGTGACGGCAGGTTTCACTTTGTATCCGGGCAAAGCCTATCTAGAAATTTCTGCGCAGTTATATAACCGGACATCGGAACCACAAACGTTCTTGTGGTGGGCAAACCCCGCGGTCGCGGTTAATGATCATACGCAATCTGTATTTCCGCCAGATGTGACGGCAGTTTTTGACCATGGTAAACGTGACGTCTCGAGATTCCCTATTGCAACAGGAACGTACTACAAAATGGATTATTCAGCTGGCGTAGATATCTCACGCTACAAGAACATTCCCGTTCCCACCTCATATATGGCTTACAAATCCGATTACAATTTCGTCGGTGGTTATGATCATGGTGTTGGAGCAGGTTTATTGCACGTAGCCAATCATCATGTTTCACCAGGTAAGAAGCAATGGACGTGGGGGAACGGCGAATTCGGGCAAGCATGGGATCGCAACCTGACAGATGAAGATGGTCCCTATATTGAGCTCATGACGGGTGTTTACACAGATAACCAACCTGACTTCACGTGGCTGCAGCCCTATGAGGAGAAATCGTTCAAGCAATATTTCATGCCTTATAAACATATTGGCGTCGTTAAAAATGCTTCCATCGATGCTGCGGTCAACCTAGAAGTGGATGAAAAGACGCGTGAAGCCGTCGTATTTGCTTATGCAACGTCCGTATTTGATGGTGCTATTGTGGAGTTGAAAGGCCGTAACCGAACGTATCTAAAGGAGATTGTGAAGCTTTCTCCAACCGACACGTTCAAATCAGTCCTTACACTGGATGCAAACGATCAAGCACACGACTTGAAACTGACTGTTAGGGATGCCAATGCTACGCTACTCATTTCTTATCAGCCTGAGAAGCCTTCCATTGAGCAAGTGCCGGATGCCGCTAAGCCACTGGCAGAGCCTGCAGAGTTGAAGACGAATGAACAGTTGTATTTAGCTGGTCTGCATTTAGAGCAATACCGCCACGCTACTTTCGAGCCAGAAGATTACTATTTAGAAGGTTTAAAACGTGACCCGAGCGATAGCCGTATTAACGTCGCCTACGGTACACTCTTGCTGCGCCGTGGGTTATTCTCCCGAGCAGAAGAGCACTTCCGGACCTCGATCAAGTCGCTTACTTGGCGCAATCCAAATCCATATGATAGTGAAGCGCTCTATCAATTAGGCGTAGCCCTCAAAGAGCAGGGACGCAAAGAAGAAGCATTCGCTGCCCTCTACAAAGCGACATGGTCGGCGAATTGGCAAGATGCTGGGTTCTTCACACTGGCACAAATTGCTTGTGAAAAGGGTTCTTATAGTGAAGCGTTGGAATTGGTTGAGCGTTCACAGGTACGCAATTCTCGCAATTACAAAGCACGTCACCTGAAAGCTGCACTTCTTCGGAAGTTGGGGCAATTGCAGGAAGCAGTTGTCTTCTCACAGGAGACACTTGCGCTGGATATCGCTGATTTTGGAGCGGCTAACGAACGATACCTTACGCTTGCTAACCAAGGTGAGGAGGATCTTGCTAATGAAACATTGGTCGAGTTGACTCGCCTAATGCGCGGGGATGCGCATAATTATTTGAACCTAGCAGCGGATTATGCAAGTTGCGGTTTGTTTGAGGAAGCCGTCCAATTGCTTGGACGCATTGTCCAAGGTCACGATTCCTCCAAAGTGAACCCGATGGTTCATTACACACTTAGCTATCTCTATGAGAAAACAGGGCATTTCGAACGGGCTAGCCATCACAGACATGAGGGGAATACAGCAACTTCGGACTACTGTTTCCCGAATAACTTATTCGATTTGCAAGTGCTCACAAGTGTTATTGCGTCCTCTGAGGACAATGATAAGGCGCATTATTACCTTGGCAATTGGTGTTACGACAAAAAAAGGCACGAAGATGCCATTCGGCACTGGGAAGCTTCACGTTCGATCCGAGAAGATTTCGCGACGGTACATCGCAATTTATCTCTCGCATATTTCAACAAAAGAGGGGATTCAGCATCGGCTCTTATCGCCATGGAGAAAGCTTTTGCTTGTAACCAGGATGATGCACGCGTCTTCTATGAACTCGATCAACTGTATAAGAAATTGGGTTACACCGCTGCGATTCGTTGCGCGAAGCTAGAGGAACATCAAGATCTAGTGAACAAACGCGACGATCTTTATGTGGAGTATGTGACACTCCTGAATGCGCAAGGTTTTCACGAAAAAGCCGTTCAAGCTATTCAAGCACGCAACTTCCATCCTTGGGAAGGTGGCGAGGGCAAAATAACTGGTCAACATGTATGTGCTCATGTCGAGCTTGCGAAAGCAGCATTAGCTGACAATCGCTTTGAAGCAGCAGTATCCTACTTACATGAAGCACTGATCTACCCGGAGAATCTAGGGGAAGGTAAGCTGTCTGGTGCGCAAGAAAATAATGTGTATTATTATCTTGGACTCGCTCATAACGGTTTACAGCAAACGAAGCAAGCACAGGAATGTTTTGAAATAGCTTCAAAAGGGCTGGAGGAGCCAGCTAGTGCCATGTATTACAACGATCAACCGCCGGATATGATCTTTTATCAAGGAATGGCTTGGCTTGCTCTAGGTAATCAAAAGGAAGCGAAGCGCCGTTTCAATAAGCTGATTGATTACGCTGAGAAACATGTCTTCGACGATGTGAAATTTGACTACTTCGCCGTTTCCTTGCCAGACTTCTTGGTATTTGAGGATAATTTAAATGTACGCAATGAAGTTCACTGTCTATATATGATGGGACTCGGGCACCTCGGATTGGGTAACCTAGCAATGGCTAAAGAGCAGTTCGATAAAGCTCTGGAGCTAGAAGCTAATCATGCAGGGGTACGAATTCATCAGGGGTTGTGCCATTAATGGAAGAGACTCAGACTAGCCTAATAACGGGAACGTATAAAGGATTCTTATCCATCACCATGGAAAATGAGCAAATCCGTATGGAGATCGTACCGGATCTCGGCGGAAAGCTGGTTTCACTTATGTATAAACCTAGTGGTAAGGAGTGGCTGCTTGATTCGGGTGAGAGACCTTTAAGGCAGCCTCACTATGGCTCCAGCTTTGGCGAGTGGGATATGAGTGGTTGGGATGAATGTTTCCCAACCATTAATGAATGTCCATGGGAACTAGATAAGCGTGTGATTCTGCCTGATCACGGCGAAGTTTGGTCGCTTCCTTGGCGTTATAGCGTCGAAGAGAACGAGGTTGTGTGTTCGGTAGAAAGTTCATTGCTCTCGTATCAGTTTACAAGAAGCATCACCATGCATGCAGGGAATACGGTTAGGATGACATACCGTGTTGATAATAGGAACGATCAGCCGATGCCATTCCTGTGGGTGCCTCACCCGCAATTTGCCATGACGGAACCAACACGTATTCTGCTCCCCGAACCCATGGCGGAAATGCTTTGCGTGTACGCAGGTCATAAGCTAAAGGAGGGGGAAACGTATGCTTGGGAGGATGTCTCTCTCGTTTCCCCCGCGGTTACTGGAGACGGACGAAAGTTTTATTATGAGGGGCAAGTACCCATAAGTTGGTCTGGCCTGTATGGTCAGGAAAGTGAAAACTTCCTGATCGTATCGGTTCCCAAAGAGAAGGTTCCTTATCTAGGCATTTGGATCGATGAAGGCATGTTCAATGATCGCGTTACTTGTGCTTTGGAACCTAGTATTGGCTATTACGATTCCCTTGATAATGCCGTAAATAATGGGACTGCACAAACAATTCCAGCCCAAGCCTCTTTTGAATGGTATTTAGATCTCACCATCGGTATCGGAGAGTGGCAATCGTAAGGGCTGGTACCAGCGGGAAGTAAAAAAGATGATCCCTGTACAATACACATACAGGAATCATCTTTTTTTATAATGAATTGCTCTTACAAACCAAATTCACCAGGCGTTAAGCCAAGTGATTGACAGATATCACGAACAACTGCCTTCTCTTTGTCATCGAAATCCCCATCTGCTGCACCGATTGCACTACAAACGCCAACGATTACTCGTCCAACTTCAGGTTTACTACGGAATTTCGCAATCGCTTTTAGTGCTTCTTGTTTGCCGATCATGGAATCAAATTCAAGGTTTCCAACAAAATGGTTAAAGCGATTGATGACGTCGCTCATATCAAATACTTTTAGTTCTTCGCTGCGGCTCATGTAGCCAGCCATTTTTTGTTTTTCATTTGAATCGACGGAACCATCAGCTGCAGCTACAAGTGCACAACCGGCAACTACGGCATCCATAAAGTCCTTGTTCTTAAATTTCTTTACTTGATCAGTTAGACCTTGTTTAGAATTTTGTAACCATGATTTGAATCCAACACTCATGTATGATTCCTCCATTATTTTAGTTTTTATTAACTTGTTATTTTACATTTTAAATTTATTATTTACTTTTAGCAAATTTTGTAGAAATTCGTCTTCCGTTTACAGAGATAAACTATCATCCCTACCACTTTATCAACCGGATTAAGCGGATCATATCTTCTTGTTGCTGGGTACTGATCGGCCAAGTTCGGATATCACTCACAATAGAATCCATATTGGTATATCCCTTAGCCAGTCCATTTAATCGTGCAGCCAAGGTCGCGTTGGTCAGTTCTTCATTCGTTGAAAAGAGAGTTCTCAACTTATCGATCGCGTCTGGATACCGTTTCAAATAATATTTCTGATGCCGATCTTCAGCAGGATAAAAAGTCGTGTAAGGTGCAATTTCAGTGTCAATTTTGCTATTTCCTTGTTGCTCTCGGTTCGTGAGAACATGTTGAGCTGCGCTTTGCTGGTTGGAGTCACGATACAATACCATGGATGTATACTGTCGACCTTTATAATCATTGATATTTGTTGGGTTATGATTGCTCCAGAACACATTCAGGAGATTCTCTAAACTTAGGAGATCAGAGTTAAACACGATTTCAACGGTCTCTGTGTGGTCGCCCATTTCCCGGTAAGTTGGATGATCAGTCGTTCCTCCGGCGAAACCAACACGTGTTCGAACGACACCCGGCAGTTGTCCAAACAAAGCATCAGGGCTCCAGAAGCAACCCATTCCAAGCGTAATTGTGTGATCGTTGCTGCTATTCATGTCAGACACCTCCAGTTAAGTTAATAATAGCATGAATGGTTCGGATTGCTTTTATTCCATGTAAAGATAGGAACGCAACTTTTTTCCGCCGTGTTGCTAAAGTAGAGAGTGTGATACAATGTGGTGAAAAATGAATGATCGACTAAAGGGGAATCTGAATGGCCCTTAATCAATGGATGAAACAGCCGCTTGCGTTATTACCGAGTATGAAGTTGAAACAAAGGTTTCTAACCAGCTATCTGCTTGTATGCATTATCCCGCTTTTGATTGTGAGTACGATTATTTATTATCAATCGGCTCACAGCTTGGAAGAAGCCTCTCAAGAATTTGCTGCGCTATACACATCACAGATCGATTCATCGATGAATGATTTTATTCAGGAATATGACAGGGTGACCAAAACGGTCTTGATTGACAACGATTTGCTCTCACGTCTGGGGGAAGAAAAGCTTCCAATGGCGGAATTGATTGTCAACAAAAATATGATCAACCGCATCCTGATGAGGATCGCTTTACTCAAACCAGAAATCAGCAACCTGATGCTCGTTACCAAAGGAAACATTGTGTATCATTTTTCCAATACATCCAGCGCAGTGAATGAAAGCATTCTGCTTCAGCAGGATTGGTATAAGATGAGTGTTGATCCTGAGGATACCCTGTTCATTACAGGGTTGCATGATCGCTCGTATTATGAGGATAAAGGAGAAGGCGCTGTTCTGACGGTTGGCCGCGTGCTGCTTAACGCGAACGGCTCCTATGCTGGTGTTTTGTTGATTGATCTAGACCCATCGCGACTGCTGAAACTGAACGAGAATTTTCTCGTTGCTCGTGATCGATACGATATGCGGGTTATCGTCAACAATAAAAAAGGAGAACTGGTGTATCACTCCGATCTAACCAGCGGAAAAACGAACTGGAAACAGCTTTCTGCAAGCAGGTCAACTTCCGCAAAGGAAAAAGAGGGGATGATTGTACTCACCGGCAACATGCACTCAAATAAGCTTGATGTGAGAACGGAAATTCCTCGTGAGAAGTTATTATTGAAAATTGGAAATATGAAAGTCTCGACGATTCTGGTCATTGTTGTCAGCTTACTATTCATTATGGGGATCTCAATTGCCATGAGCTCCTATATTACGAAGCCAATTATGAATCTTCGCAGAAGCATGAAGCAAGCCGAAGCGGGCTTGTACCTTCCGATCGAGCTCAGGATTCCGAATGACGAAATCGGGAGCCTTGTCCATAGCTATAACAAGATGATCGTGAAGATCCGAACCCTAATTGAGGATGTGTATATAGCAGAAATTAAGCAAAGGCAGGCTAAGTTCCTTGCCCTTCAGCATCAGATTAATCCCCACATGCTCTACAACACACTCGAATCCATTCGAATGAAAGCGCTTGTAAAGGAACAGGATGAAATTGCTGGCATGATTAAAATTCTTGCTCGTATGTTCCGGCTGTCATTAGGGAAGGAAGCCCATCTTCACTCCGTAAGAGACGAAGTGGATTATACGATGAACTATCTTCAACTGCAAAATATTCGCTTCGATGACCGCTTTAAGCTGCATGTTCACATGAGCGAGGAGGTTTTGCAATGCCGCATTTTGCCGCTAGTCTTTCAGCCGATCGTCGAGAACAGCATTAACCATGGATTTCACGATTACAGCAAGGTCATGAATCTTCATCTGGAAGGGATCGTCACCGAAGATGACCATATAAGAATTCGCATTTCGGATGACGGGGCAGGCATGGATCCTTCGAAAGTCATGGAGCTGAACCAGCGGCTGGCCGAAGCGGAGACGGATAAATTAAAGCTAGACGATGTAATAGAAGCGACGGGGAAGAGTATTGGTCTGAAAAATATTGCAGAGCGCATCAAGTTGCAATACGGGGATGGTTATGATTTGACGGTTCATTCCACAGAAGGCGAAGGCACGGTTGTTGAATTTCGTATACCAACACGATCATAGAGCATAGGGGGAGTTTATGATGAGGTTAGTCCTTGTGGATGATGAGAAAGGAATTACGGACGGGCTTAAAACGCTTGTGAGGCGCTATTTGCCGCAATGTGAGGTTGTCGGAACTGCACATAATGGGAACGAGGGCTGGGAGCTCGTGCAGGAAATGCAACCAGACATCGTGATCACGGATATTCGCATGCCGCAGTCTGATGGCCTCGCTATGATTCGCAGGCTGATAGAATCCGGCAGCAGGGCCAAATTCATTATTCTGAGCGGATATGCGGAATTCGAGTATGCGAAGAAAGGGATTGAGCTCGGCGTCAAATTTTACATCAACAAGCCGGTCGAAGAGGAAGAACTTGAAGATTGCGTGACCAAAGTGATTGCCGAGATCAACAGCGAGAAGGCACAATCGCGGCATTGGCACGACTTTGTGTTAAAGGATGTGCTGGTAACTGGCTATGACCCGCAGACGCACGAGGGCCATATGTCCTATTTATTCCCTCTCCCAGTTACGCGGTATGACTGTGTTTGTATCTTGGTGGAATTCGGCTGTGAGCCGGGCATGGTTCAAGAAGATTATGTCCTACGCCAAGCCAGGGATGTCTTCAAGCCGTACGATCAATTGCAAGCGTTCCGTTATGAAGGTTCCCAATTTGCGGTACTTGTCATGAATGAAGGCAAGATCAATGAGGAGTATCTGATCCAAGATGTAAGGAGACTGCAAGAAGAGTTCAGTCGTGTCTTGGGTATTTCCGTTTCGGCTGGCATCGGGCGTGCCTACCCCGCACCGGCCGGATTAAGCACTTCGTTTGATGAAGCGCAGCAGTCGCTGTGGTATAAGGTTATGAAAGGTGATCATGTCGTCATCGCTTTTCGAGAGACGAAACCGTCTTCCAGCGCCGTTGCTCTTCTCGCGGAGGAGGAGCTGGTTCTGCTAGAAACCTGCATGGAACAGATGGATAATGTAGGCAGCGCCGAAGTCATTCATCGTATTTTTCGTGCTATTGAGACGCAGAGCAATCTGCATCTTGCCGATCTGCAGCACCAAATATTGCTTATTCTCGTCTCCAGTATGCGGCGAATATCCTTTACGCAGCTGCAAATGAATGATTTACTGGGCAAGTACCTACTGTCCGTCGAAGAATTGGCACGTTTTAAGACGCTGGAAGAATTAAAACTTTGGGTCATTCAAGCCATCGACCGCATTAGCGATCAGAATAAGATTCGGCAAGCACCGAAGAAAAAGGATGTCATTTCCGAGATTAAAGAGTACGTAGCAGCTCATTATGACAGCAATATCACGCTCGCTGATTTGTCGGCACGTTTTTATATCAATCCTTTTTATTTAAGTCAATTATTTAAAGAGAAAACCGGGGATACGTATTTGAGTTATCTCATGGGCGTTCGGATGAATAAAGCGAAAGAGCTTTTAATGGAGACGGACTTGAAAGTATACGAAATTTGCCAAAGGGTCGGTTATGCGGATACGAGTCATTTCAGTAAATTGTTCGAGCGAATGGCGGGTTGTACACCTACAGAATATAGAAAAAAATGTAAAATATAAACGATATAAAAGCACCCTTTTCCCAAGTGATGGAAAAATCGAGTGCTTTTTTTGTTGAAAACTTAAAAGTGACCTAGTGGAAACTTAAAAATCCCCCTTTGTACTTCCTCTGAAATCTAGGTATATTTTTAACATGAAAACGGATTCAGTAGATACAGAAATCAAAAAGGAAGTGGAGAAAGCAACATGAATCGAACAATGTCTGCAACTGGCAAGGAGGTCGTGGCAAGGCGAACGGGATTTCTTTCGGCTTTTCTGCTATGGCACAATATGCGAAAGTATTGGCCACTTTATCTCATGGCCGTCCCTGGCGTCGCATTTATTCTCATTTTTAAGTACATTCCGTTAACCGGATCGCTCATCGCTTTCCAAGATTACTCGGTGTTCAAAGGATTTGCGGACAGTACATGGGTCGGTTTCAAACACTTTAAGACCTTGCTTCACTATCCGGATTTTACCAGGGTGTTTACGAATACGCTAATTTTAGGCTTCTTAAAAACGCTCTTCGTATTTCCCATTCCAATCTTCTTATCCTTAATGATTAATGAGGTCAGGAAAGCAGCACTGAAGAAAGGAATTCAAACCGCTTTATACATCCCCCACTTTCTATCATGGGTTATTGTTGCAGGTATTGCATTTGATCTGTTCGCTGTAAATGGATTGTTTAATATTGTGATGGGTTGGTTCGGTCATGATCCCATTCTGGCTATGCAAGAAAGCGCATACTTTCGTCCGATCTATGTACTTACGGGGCTCTGGAGGGATGCGGGGTGGGGGACAGTCGTATATATGGCGGCAATCAGCTCGATTGATCCCCAGTTGTACGAATCAGCAATGATGGACGGCGCTTCCAGATTCAAGCAAATGAGACATGTGACATTTCCGCTACTGCTGCCGACGATTCTCGTGTTGTTTTTGCTAGAGATCGGTAATTTTATGGAGTTGGGCTTCGATCATGTGTATAACCTTCTGACACCGATGACTTACAGCGCAGGCGATATTCTAGATACGTATGTGTTCCGAACGGGGATTCAGCAGGCTCAGTACAGTTTCGCGACAGCAGTTGGCCTGTTCCAATCGGTTATCGGATTCATTTTGGTCTATACCTTTAATCGATTGTCGAGGAAAGTTTCGGATGGGGGGCTCTGGTAACTATGCCTATGTCCAAAGCAGAAAAAGGTTTTGAAATTGCCATCCTAGTGTGCCTATGTGTCTTCTCGATAATCGCTCTGATCCCGCTGCTTTCCGTTATCTCTATTTCCTTCAGCTCCAGCCGAGCTGTTGACTTGAATCTGGTAACGATCTGGCCGAAAGAATTTACCTTGGATTCCTGGTCATATCTGCTAGTCCGATGGGACCTGTGGCGTTCCTTCATTCTGACACTGGTAACCACGGTTGTTGGGACATCGCTTGCCCTGCTCGTAACGGCACTATTGGCGTTCCCATTATCCAAAAAGGAGTTTTTGCCCGCAGGCATTCTGATGATTGCTGTAGTGATCACGATGGTGTTCAAGGCGCCAATTGTGCCTTATTTTCTAACGGTTCGCAGTATCGGTTTGTATAATAACCCGCTAGTGCTAGTTATTCCGCATATTCTAAATCCTTTTAATCTCATTATTATGCGAACGTTCTTCAAGCAATTTCCGAAGGAATTGGAAGAGGCGGCTTTCATGGAGGGCTGTGGTTATTTCCGGTTATTGTTCCATTTCGTACTTCCGTTGTCTAAGGCGGTCCTTGCAACGCTAGCGCTGTTCTATGGCGTAGTCGTGTGGAACCAGTTCCAGCATCCGCTTTTCTTTATTCAAAATCCGGAATGGTTTCCTCTTCAGCTGAAGATTAGGCAATTTATTACTGATCCGAATGAAATGCCTTTTGTTGAATCGATTATGGACATTAACTACAACGAACGCACGCTGAAATCCGCAACGGTCGTTTTTGCCATCATTCCAGTTATTTTGGTTTATCCTTTTTTACAGAAGTATTTTGTCAAAGGTGCTATGATTGGTTCGGTAAAAGGGTAATTACTACTTCGTTTTAGGAGTCCGTAGGGCTATCAAATACAACTACAATCAAATGGGGGAATACAACATGTTATGGAAAAAGCTTAGTTTGCTTACAATAACTGCAGCATTATCAGTATCCGTATTCGCTGGCTGCGCCAAGAAGGAAGAAGCAGTCACGCAAGGTCAGTCTCAAAACCCGACTGGCAGCGCTGCTCCGGAGGAAATCGTAAATCTAGAAGTATGGTATTCAAATCTAGGCTTTAAACCGATTGAGAAGGGCAGCACGTTGTATGAATTTTATAAAAAAGAACTCGGCGTTGGCATTATCCATCCTTATGTGGAATGGAACGGCGGGACATCGTATCTCAATCAACTCAATTTAAAAATTGCAGCCAATGAAATGCCAGATATGTTTCTTCCGCAGCAAGGCATGGAAGCAAGCTTAGCCAAGAATGGCGCGATTGCTGATCTGACGGAACTCATTCCCAAATATGCGCCGAACCTGTGGAATGCAGTTCCGAAGGATGTGTGGGATATTGTAAAAGCAAATGACCCTACCGGACAAGGTCGCATTTATTATGTACCTGGGGTATTAGATTACGGTCGCATGGGCGGGTTGATTCGCAAAGACTGGTTGGATAAATTGGGGCTCGCGATGCCCAAAACGCAGGATGATTTTGTGAAGGTGTTGGAAGCATTCCGCGATAAGGATCCGAATGGCAACGGCAAGAAGGATGAGATACCGACAGGTGGGCGCGAGCAAGCGGCCTGGATGGATCACATTTTCGGCATGTACGGTGTAGCGATGAATGAAGGCAAGCCGGACTGGGACATCTACGACGGGAAGATGACGTAT
The DNA here is from genome assembly GCF_059692055.1 of Paenibacillus sp. J31R109. NCBI lineage: Bacteria > Bacillati > Bacillota > Bacilli > Caryophanales > Paenibacillaceae > Paenibacillus > Paenibacillus sp. J31R109. Next base: position 330,472 of record NZ_JCAUAR010000007.1, read on the forward strand.
TCCGCAGTGACACCGAACATGAAAGGTGCGTTGGAGTTTGCTGCCAAGCTGTATAAAGACGGTTTGCTGGATAAGGAAACTTTATTAAACAACAAAGCCCAATGGGACGGTAAAATCGACTCCGATAAAGTAGGTTTGTACTATCACTGGGTGGAAGATGCTGGCGGACATATTGAGAAAATTTCTAAAAACACAAACGTAAAAGGCGACTACGCTGTGCTCCCAGTTCCGGAAGTGCCGGGATTCAAAGGTTTCTACACGCAGAAGAAAATGGGAAGTCCAATCTGGGTCGTTAAGAACAATAAGGATCAGAAAAAGCTGATGGCTACCATGAAACTGTTAAATAATCTGTATGACAAAAGTAAGTGGGAAAATCTTTTCTATGGCGCTGAGGGTATGCACCATACGGTTAAAGATGGTAAGAAAGTGTCGATCGCTCCGGATAAAAGCACGCAAGAGAATAAGCTGTTCCAACCTTTTAACGATCTCGATACGCTGGCATATAAAACGAATCTATTGAAGTCGGCCACTTCAGCTGAGCGTGAATGGGCGTTAGGTCAGAATACGAGAAATATGGCGGAGAATCAGAAATACGTAAAAACGATTGCTGGAGACGGATTGCCTGCTAGTGTGTACGAAGGCTTTGCAGATATAAACAATCGTACGCTGTATGTCGAGTATGCGACTAAGATTATCTTAGGCCAATATCCCATCAGTAAATTTGATGAGTTCGTCGAGAAGTGGAATAAATCCGGCGGTGAGGAAGTAACTAAGCGGTCAAGGGAATGGTATGCAAAGGTGAAAAAATAAGGTGGATACAACATTCGGAAGGGGCAGTCCTGTACTATGGGCTGCCTCTCCATTGTAAAAAAGGGAGGAGTTTAGATGATAAGTAAGGTCAGAAAGTGTTTGACAGTCGGGTTAGCTTTGGCGCTCGTGAGTCAATTGTTTAGCGGATTCGGCGTGCCGTTCGCTCATGCATCCGAACAATCCTACACGGTCATGAATGTTCAAGATAATTTTGTCAGGAAGACTCCGCCTAGCCCCGTAAATCCCGATTACAGCAATTTGCCAAATGGCGGAGAAGCGAGTAAAGCAGGTTATTTGAATGTGAAGGAAACGAATACAACATCGCCTAGGGAGGCATATTTACAGTTTGATCTCACTAATTATCCGGAGCATATTACATCGGCAGAACTGTTCTTATTTGGCAAGAATAGTGAAAGCGCAACCAATACGGTGACCGCCAAGGTCTATGGGGTAGATACGCCAACAGGTGACAATTGGAGCGAGAGCGCCTTGACATGGAATTCAAAGCCAGGACCAGGAGTAAATCTAATTGGTTCTATGATATTTCCAAGCAGTACTGCGGCTGGGTGGCGCAGTTTGGATATGACCTCCTATATTCAGAGTCAACTTGCTACGGATAAAAAGGCAACCTTTGCTCTGACAGGCTCGAATGCTCTGATTAAGATTGAATCGCGTACCACAACCATTGAGGATACGCCTGGACATAAAGCTAGGCCGTATTTGGTTATCCACGGCACACCTTCTTTGAAAGCGGTATCAGTAGTCACTGACCACACTTCGTTAGGTTTGGGACAATCAGCTAATCTGACGATATCAGGGACGATGGACACGAATACGCCTGCTCTTTTATCCAGTGCCACCGTCACGTATACGAGCGATAGTACTCACTTTGTCATTGACGACGCAACGGTCGGCGTTGCAAGAGCAGTATCGAGTGGGAGCGCGACGATCACAGCCTCCGTTACGCTAGAAGGCGTAACCAGATCTGCAAGCGTATTGCTAACGGCAGATGGCATCGCACCTGCAGAAGTCTCCAATGTATCGGGCGGATTAAGGAATGGTGAGTATGCATTGTCCTGGTCCGATCCTGGGGATGTTGATTATGCCGGCGTTAACATCTATGAGGGGACGACGCTTCTAGGGACGGTAGCGAAAGGTATCGGTACCTTTCAAGCGCCTCACCTCAACGTAGGGGAGTCTTATACGTTTACGATTAAGACAAGAGACTTGGCGGGCAATCTCTCATCGGGAACCCCGTTTACCTTCGTATACGAGCAGCCGAATGTCCTTAAAGAAGTGGTTCTATCGCCAAGCACAGATACGATAAAACCAGGACAGTCGGTTGTGTTTTCCATAAGTGCTACAAGGAAGAATGGGGAAACGGCTGATTTAACCCAAGCAGCGATTACATATGTGAGTAATAGCGAAAACATTGCTTTGGGCAGCGGAGGCACGAATGTCGCGAATGCCGTTTATGCAGGTTCAGCGAGAGTCAAAGCGATCGTCACGTTGGACGGCGTAACGAGGGAATCGGCGTCTGTCTTGGTCCGAGTGTACCCTACGGCTCAGGATGCGTACGACACCTTGAGAATCAAGTATGCCAAGAAGATGAGCGGCTACGATCCGGACAATTCCTATGATGTGAATGATCCCGATAACCAACAGATTATTCGAACGCTCGATGCTGACACCAAGAACCTTTGGGCATCTATGAATAAAACGACCTACACGTGGTTGGATTTGACGTCGACGACCAAGTCGGTTGAATTAAGCACGATGTCCTCCAGATTAAGAACGATGGCTAAAGCATGGGCGACCTATGGCTCTGCTTATTACCAAGAAGAGGCACTTCTGCACGACATGCTGGAGAGCTGGAACCAGTTTTATCTGCTTCGCTATAACGAAAATAAAAGCCAATATGATAATTGGTTTGACTGGCTGGTTAATGTGCCGAACAATATCAATGATTCTATGATTTTGCTCTACGAAACGATTCCTTATAGTGCACATCCCGATTTGATCACGAAATTAAATAGAGCGATTGATAAGTTTAATCCTACGGTCACTCGAACCGGCGCTAATCGGGTTTTTGTCAGCAAGGTTATGATTCTAAGAGGGATTACTGGTAAGCAAAGCAGCCGCATTCAAGCAGGCTCCGATGGATTGACGGAGGTTTTCCCGAATGTCATGGCTGGGGATGGCTTTTATGAGGATGGTTCATTCATCCAACATGACTATTTCCCTTATGCAGGTGCATACGGAAAAGCACTTCTCCAGGATATCACCGATACTCTATGGCTGGTTAGTGGTAGTGAGTGGGACAATGAGGACTCGCAGAAGGCGAATATTTTCGACTGGTACTTTGAAGCGTTCGAGCCCAATCTGTACAAAGGGCAAATGATTAACGCGATTGACGGCAGGGAAATTTCCCGGGAGTACACGTTTGGCGGGTATGCTGTCCTGAATGCGCTATTGACGCAAGTTGAATTGGCTGGCAATCCTTATGTTGAGAAGCAAAAAAGTGCGATCAAATATCATATTGAGAACGCCAATGTTCGAGCATTTCTAAGTAACGCGAACATCTGGAATATGCAAAAAGCAAAGAGCATTCTTAATGACGAGACGGTCGAGGCTTATACGCCACCAGCAGGCAACTTTCTTTTCTACAATCAGGATAATGTCGTTCACCGAGGCGACGACTGGTTGTATAGCATTTCGATGCACTCCGATCGCATGGCTAACTATGAAACCGTTAGCAATGAGAATTTGAAGGGCTGGTATGAGGCGGATGGCATGACACAGCTGTATCTAGATCCATTGGATTATTTAGCCCTATTCTGGACAACGGCTGATCCAAGCCGATTGCCTGGCATTACGGTCGATCGGGATGTGAATCGCCCCGCATCCACATCCGCGAATCGGCCTTATGTGGATGTCAGCAAGTTCGCTGGTGACGGCGAGTTAATGGAGACCAGCTGGACTGGCGGTGTCTCACTGGACCGTACGTACGGGACAGCCGGTATGGACTTCAAACAACATGATTATGGGGATATGGATGTATCAGCGAAGAAGTCATGGTTTATGTTTGATGATGAGATCGTTGCACTTGGCGCAGGGATCACTAGCACTTCCGATCGACCCATCGAGACGATTGTGGAGAATCGCCCGTTGAATGCCAATGGGGATAATGTCCTTACCGTTGATGGCAGCGTGGATACTTCACCTATGGGCCAACAAGTTACAAAAGAAGGTACGCATTGGATGCATCTAGACGGCACAGGAGGCTATGTCTTTCCTAACGGCGCGAATGTAGAGATGCTGCGAGAAGAAAGGGAAGGTAAATCGAAAGCGATAAACGAGAAGTTTTTCTTTCCGGGCGATGATGAATTCAATAGCACCAATCGAGCTACGAATTGGGGATGGATCCGAGAGAATCAGACGCACAATGCGCTAACGGGCACGAAGTTGCAGATCAAATCACAGCAGGGGAGCTTAAGGGGGAACGCAAATTCTACGTTCAATCTCTTCCAGACTTCAGCGCCTAAGGAAGATTTTTTTGTCACCACTTCTCTGGATATTACACCTACACAGTCAGGGCAGGAAGCGGGGCTTTTGATTCGAAAAGATGATGATAACTACGTGTCGCTGTCAAAGGGAATGACCTCGCAAGGTAGCCGAGTAATCGCTGTCAATGAAGTTGACGGGGTCTCCCAAGTGGTTGATTTCCCTCTTAACCTGACTGGAGACGTCTTTTTGAAAATCGATAAGAGCGATGACCGCTATTCGGTATACGCCAGCAGCAGCGAAACAGCTTGGGGAACGCCACTGTATACGTTCACCAACGCTATGGCAGGTACAGATCGGCTTAATATGGGGCTGAAAATGGGACTCTTTGCACAAAGTGGTATAGAGACCAACACAGAAGTGATGGCCAGCTTTGATTTCTTCCATCTCTGGCATACGCGGAACTATATGACGCTCTGGATGCCGCATGGGATCGCACCGCAGGATGCCGACTACAGCTACATCCAGCTGCCTAAGAAAGATGCCGCTGCGGTTGCTGCTTACAGTGCGAATCCTGACGTAGTCGTACTGTCCAATACGCCGGAAATTCAAGCAGTAAAAGACAGCACACTGGACATCACGGGTATCAATTTCTGGAAGAGAGGCACGATGGATCATGTAAAAGCCAATCATCCTTCGTCCGTGATGCTGAAGGAAACCAATGAACAATTGGCGTTGGCTGTCTCCGATCCGACGCAGAAACAGGATAGAATCAGCTTTGAGATTAAGAAGCAGGGGACGGAAGTGATTAGTAAGGACAGTACAATAACTGTACTTCAGCTATCACCGACCATCAAGTTCGAAGTGGACACGACCGCCGACCCTGGTAAAACGCATGTAATCACCTTCGGTTATGATGATGCTGTTGCTGTGGAGCACTTTTCAGTTCCGTCGCTGGCTTCGACTGCTTTTGCAACAAGCTTTATCGTTGTAGGAGCGGGTACTACTGCCGCACCGGCATTGACAGCAACGTTAGACGATCAAGGGGCTGCGGTGCTTAGCCCGACGAGTGTGTTATTCTACAGCAGCAACGAACAAGTGGCGACCGTGGATAGCGCAGGGAGTGTAACGGGAATAAGTCCAGGAACTGCGGAGATTACCGCTGTGGTTACCGTAGGCGGTACTAGTAAAACTGCGACCTTACAGGTTTTGGTGCCATCCGCTAACCCGACCGTGCTTACAAAGCTTGCGAGCAAAGATACGTTCGTTCGATCCGGCATGTATCAGGAAGATGCCTATGGCAACGATACCAAACTGAATGTGAAAAATGCAGGCGGCGATGATTATCGTGAGGCTTACTTCTCATTTGATTTAAGTGGCATTGCTGGCGAGATTGCATCTGTCAAATTCCATGCCACTGGAAAAGTCGATGATTCCAGCGGTACCTTTGTCGATACGGTACTGAAACCAGTGCTAAGTGATTGGGAGGAAGGAACGGTTCATTATGCGAGTAAACCAGCGCTTGGAAAGGCCATTACAGAGGCAACTCGGTATACGAACGTAGAAGCCGATAGGAGTTTCGATATTACCAAATATACGAAGGAAAGGTTAAAAACCAGTACCACGCTCGATCTGGCGCTTGTTGAGGAGGTACTCGTAGGGCGAAAAATCTATGTGTACGCCAGTGAGAATACGAATACGCAGCCTTATCTTGAAGTGGTTGTGCATGCTTTTAATAACGCAATTCAAAATTCTGTAGTCAATCCTACCTCGGCAGTATTTGATAAAAATAGCAGCAGCACCGAATTTAAAGATAGTAGTGTCTCGCTATCGTTGAATGGTAACCTACTTGAGGGGATAAGTAATGGAAGTGTAGCGCTTGTTGAAGGAACAGACTATACGGTGCTTGGCAATCAAATTACGTTGAAAAAAGCTTATCTGATGGCGCAAGCTGTAGGTTCTTTATCGCTGAACTTCCAATTCAATGCAGGAACGAATGCCATGCTAGCTGTTGACATTATGGATACAACACCCCCGTCTACTATTGGCGGGGGAGATTCCGATGAGCAAAGTGTGGGGCCAACCAAGTCAGGTACTCAATCAGCTCCCTCCACACCTACTCGTTCAGAACTTGTAAGTGATATTGACGGCGTGAAAGTCATCGTTGATAAGGAGCCAGTGACTGTGGAAGGTCCTGCTGTTGCTAACTTTCATGTCGGCTCAGAAATGTTAGAGCAGGCTTTTGCCATGCTGCAAGGGGAGGAGCAAGAGACACTTACGATTCAAGTCATCGCTGCAGATGAGGGATTGACGCTCAGCTTGCCAGGGAGTGTACTCGCAAACGCAGCTCGCGCGAAACCTTTCGTAGATCTTTCTATCCAAGGAGGCATCTACGGATATGTGCTGCCCATTCAGGCAATCCAGCTGGAGGAAGTGGTCAAATCACTGGGTGCTGAGCTGAAAGATGTACAAGTTAGGATTACGATAGTGCCCGTTAATGGGGCAGAAAAACAAGCGATCGAGGAAAGTGCTCGGCACGCTGGGATCCAGCTATTGACTGTACCCGTCGATTTCCGTGTCAGCGTGGAAGGCAATGGCAAGACGCAAGCCATTGACAGTTACGGCAAACTGTACGTTTCACGTACAGTTGTAATTGGGAACACGGTGAATAGTGCGCAGTCCACGGTTCTGCACTATGATCCGATAAGTGGCAGCATGACATTCGTTCCTGCCACGTTTGAGGTGGAAGACGGGAAGACGACGGCCACCATGTTGCGTAATGGCAACAGTATATATGCGATCGCTGAGTCACAAAAAACCTTCACAGATCTTGTGGATCACTGGGCAAGAACGGATATTGAGCTGCTAGCCTCCAAACAAATCGTGCATGGTGTCACGAAGATGGATTTTGCTCCAGAACGGAGCATGACTCGAGCTGAATTCGTGGCGCTATTGATACGGGGACTCGGTCTTTCAGAGGAGCTCAAAGCGTTTCACTTCACAGATATTACTCGTGAGGATTGGTTTGCTGGGGCGATCGGTGCCGCTGTGAAGGCAGGTCTGATCGACGGTTATGCTGATGGTACGTTTCACCCAGAAGGAACGCTAACGCGTGAACAGATGGCCGTCATGATCGTTAGAGCTATGAGGATTGTTCGGGGAACGGAACAAGCAGCTGTTACCCCAGTGCAGGATCTATCTCGATTCAGCGATCGGAATGCCATTTCCGACTGGGCGGCCGCAGCAGTTGATGAGGCTGTAGCTACGAATATTTTGAGCGGAGTGTCGGATACAGAATTTGAACCTTTAGCAGAGGCTACTCGAGCTCAAGCAACTGTCATGCTGAAGCGAATGCTGCAACAGCTGAATTTTATCAACGAAAGCTAATTGAAGAGTAGGAAAAACGCTCATCCCCTTGCTCAACTGAGCAGGTGGATGAGCGTTTTTTTGACTCTACCAAGTGCGATCCTTATTTATTTCCATTTTCATCGCAAAGGACTTTTCAAGGTCGATTTCCAATTTATTGGCGAGATCACAGATATTCCATACCACATCGTACATCTCTAAGCCGAGGTTCTTTTTAATATCTTCTTTGTTTTCGTGGTCCGGATGATAGGAAAGATGCAGTAGTTCCTTGACCATCTCACCTACTTCGGTCACCAAATATAGTGCTCTTTGTTCCACAGTGGACGAATCGAAGCCCTTCTCGATACTGAATTGTTGAATATGCTTTTGCATGTCAGATATGTGCATAATGGTATTCCCCTTGTTTAAAATGAGTGAAATAAAGTTGTTAGAATAAGTATAGAGATAAACTAAGTATATTACAAAATATAGTTGTTTAATTATGGAACTTTTGTAAAAAAGGGACGTCTAACTGTCAGGGAGCGATTGTTAAATGCGAGACAGAGGGAGAGCAAATGATTAGGATGAATCAATTATCGCAAAAGGTAGTCGTATTATTTCTATTGGTAATCCTCTTAGTTGGATGTACACAAACGCAAATAATTAATAAGAATGACTATTTGGACATATACAAAGTTGCCTTCAAAACGATTTTTGATCAAGACGCTAATTTTTATAATAATGCCAAGATGACTTATTTATTAGTTAAAACAGATAATTTAGAACTCAACATGGATGAAAAATTGAAATTATTAAATTACCTAAAGCAAATCAGCAAAGTTGAAGTGGAGGAAGGGGAATATTCTGATATAGAGACCAATTTAGCAAAAAAAATATTTGGTGGCATGGCAATTGAATTGGAGAACATCGTTTTCAAAACAGATGGAAAAGTAATCTTAACTAGCAGGAAGACGTTCCTAGGATCCATTCAACTAAGACAAACCATTGAGAAAAATGATGCCATCTGGATGACAAGTAACAAAGATAAAATAGTGAAATCGAAATGAGGGGGACAGTGCGATGCATATTCGGCGAAATGTATGTATTTTATTTTTTGTTACTCTAATGACAGTTTTACTCGGGTGCTCTAATCATTTGACTCCGTCAAATAGTACCGAACCTCCAGTACTAACAACTGAGATACGAAAAATAACGTTGTCTCAATTGAAGCAAATAACAAAGGACATGTCGTACAAAGAATTAATACACAAACTAGGCAACACCAAGGATATTGGGTCTGGCATATCGATCTTTAGGTATGAATTTGCAAATGGTAAATTCCTCGATATTAACATGTTTGAACATGATCTTGATGCGATGATTAATGAGGATGTCTACCAGCATATTCAAAATGTGTTAAAGATTAAGTGATAAGCAGCGTTTAAATGAAATTCTGTCGTATCTACAACAGAAAAGCAGAGCACCTGAGTGCACTGGGGTAGAGCAAATTCTGTTGTATCTACATCAGAAAAGCAGGGCAATTGAGGTGCATTAGGGAAGAAGAAAATCTGTTGTAGATACAACAGAAAAGTAGTGCAATTGAGGTGCACTAGGGTAGAGCAAATTCTGTTGTAGATACAACAGAAAAGCAGGGCACTTGAAGTGCACTACGGGTAGAGAAAATTCTCTTGTAGATACAACAGAAAAGCAGGGCACTTGGAGTGCACTACGGGTAGAAGAAATTCTGTTGTAGATACAACAGAAAAGCAGGGAACTTGGAGTGCACTACGGTAGAGCAAATTCTGTTGTATCTACATCAGAAAAGCAGGGCAATTGAGGTGCATTAGGGAAGAAGAAAATCTGTTGTAGATACAACAGAAAAGTAGTGCAATTGAGGTGCACTAGGATAGAAGAAATTCTGTTGTAGATACAACAGAAAAAGCAAGTAGATCGAGGAACTAGTCGGAGCATCAACAAAAGAAACGCGGAAATGAAAAGAAAACAAACACTGTGCAACTTATTAATGAATAAGTTGCGCGGTGTTTTTTAGTAATCCTGCAATCTACAAAGTCTGTTAGATAACGGTATGTTTCTGAAAATAATCGCGTAGAGATCTCTCTGATTTCCTTCCTATAATAGACATGAATGAAATTTCATTGTACAAGGAGAGATGTTATGAGGGATAGGATTGCGATATGGCTAGTTGTGTTCATGCTTTTATTAGTGGCGCTGCCAGCCAACGCGGGTATGGGCGTTCAAACTGCGTATGCGGAAGGTCAGAGCTACGAAGCAGAAGCAGCGGGTAATCTTTTAGCTGGAAACACATCAATCGTCGATTGTACCGGATGCTCTGGTGGTAAGAAGGTAGGTGGGCTCTATCAAGGAAGTTCGCTTCAATTCAACGGTATTACTGTGAACGAAGCTGGAAGCTACAAGATGTCGGTTTCTTATATATCCGGCGATCCTCGTTCGGTGAACATCCGTGTAAATGGAGGGAGCGCGGAAAATTACGATTTTCCGAAAACGGCGGATTGGAGCACGGTTGGCACTTTTGATATTACGCTGCAACTGAATGCCGGTACGAATGTAATCGTATTTGACGACGGCAATTGGTATGCACCGGATATTGACAAAGTGGTAATCAATCCTGCAGGTACGCAGAATCCTGGAGATGGTGGCGGAGGCGACCCATCACCAGTATTTGCTCAGCATTACGAGGCAGAGTCTGTGCTCAATGTGCTAACTGGCAAAGCTTCCATATCTAATTGCGGTTCGTGTTCAGGAGGCAAGAAAGTCGGTAATGTATATCAAGGAAGCGCGTTGCAATTCAATCAAATTGGGGTGAATGCTCCCGGTATCTACACGGTGAAGCTCTCTTATATTTCAGGAGATCCTAGGTCTGTTCAAATTAGTGCGAACGGAGGCTCGTCCGAGCTATATGATCTGCCCAAAACGGCGGATTGGAATACAGTCGGCACGTATGACGTTGATCTTTCTTTACAGGCGGGCAGTAATACAATCCTTTTATCCGATGGCAATTCGTACTCCCCTGATATCGATAAGATTTCTGTTTCTCCCAAAAGCTTAACCTATGAAGCAGAAGCTTCTACGAACACACTCGGTGGCAAAGCAAGTATTGCCAATTGCAGCAGTTGCTCGGAAGGTAAGAAAGTCGGCAACTTATATCAAGGCAGCTCCTTGCAATTTAATGGGGTTGAAGTGGCTTCAGCAGGGAATTATCAAGTAACCGTTTCTTATATATCTGGCGATCCTCGCGCTGTACAAGTCAGTGCAAATGGTGGATCTGCAGAGACGTATGATTTTCCCAAAACACCTGACTGGAACACGGTGAATACGTATGTGATTCCTTTGGCTTTGGTGGCTGGCAGCAATACAATTCAGTTCGCTGACGGCAACGGCTACTCCCCTGATCTGGATAAAATTGTTGTTGGCCCGAAGATGGTACAGAATCCTGGCGATGACGATAACGTCGACAGCTCTCTTGGCGTACCCGGTGAGTCGAAACAATACGGTGCCATCACCGTAACGCGTTATACGTATGGTGCAACTTTTTCGAATGGAGATACAACCATTACGTACCATACAGATAGCGGTATGGCAGATTATGCATGGAAGGATGCCAAAATTGTAAAAGGCGTTTATGGCAGTCTGCAATTGGATGAACTCATCACTAACAAAAGTTATCCACAGCATACCTTATCCGACGCTGCGATCGTGCCAATTCATGACGGTTTTGGTACAGGTCTTCGTTTCACCGTCATTAACGAAGCGCCTGGTAAACCTACGCTTCATCAAATCTATACCCTGTATGAAGGGAAGAACTTCTTTCTGACTCAGTTAAAAGCTGTAAATACCGCATCCATGACGACAAATACCATAGCTCCTATCGTTGTGAACAACACGGGCGGTGTGGACATTGGCAGTTATGCGGATAACCGAGCCCTATTTGTCCCTTTTGATAATGATAATTGGATTCGGTATAAGGCTCAATCGATCAACACGTCGAACACTGGTTATGAAGTAACGGCTATTTACAATAACGCTAATCGGAATGGACTTGTGATCGGCTCCGCTACGCATGATACGTGGAAGACGGGTATTTCCTGGAACGGGTCTAACAATAAATTGAATAACCTCACGGTGTATGGCGGAGCATCGTCCAACATTACACACGACACGGTGCCCCACGGAAGCATTTCAGGTACGGAAGTAACATCACCAACTATGTTTGTCGGCTACTTTGCCGATTACCGTGACGGTCTCGAGGAATACGGGCGTGCGAACGCCGTGTTTGCTCCGCCATTAAGCTTCCAGGGCTCTGTTGCCCAAGAAGTTCCGGTAGGGTGGAACAGTTGGGGAGCCTACGGCAGCGATCTCACTTATCAAGATGTTATCGATACGTCGAACTACTTCAAGGAGCACTTGCAGAATAAATCTTTTAACAACAAGGGATCACTCTACATTAACTTAGACTCCTATTGGGACAATTTAACGGATACGCAGCTGCGTAATGCGGTGACAACCATTCATGAAAATGGTCAGCAAGCCGGTATATATTGGGGACCCTTCGTCTACTGGGGCACGAACATGAGCCAGACAGTTGAGGGGACGAACAATCAATATACTTACGGCGACATCGTATTGCGGGATAGTACGGGGAAGATTTTGCCTACGTTGGATGGCGCTTATGCACTTGATCCGACTCATCCGGGCACGAAGGCACGAATGGATTATTTTTTGGGTAAATTTAAGGGTTTAGGCTTCACGTATATTAAACTGGATTTCTTAACGCACGGTTCTTTGGAAGGCAAGCATGCTGATCCGACGGTGACCACTGGTATTCAAGCGTATAATCAAGGGATGGCGTACGTGAATCATGTCATTAATGGCAGCATGTTCATTAGCGAGTCGATTGCGCCGTTATTCCCTAGTCAATATGCGCACAGCCGTCGAATATCTTGTGATGTGTATGGCAAAATCAGTGAAACCGAGTACGAGCTGAACTCGCTCACATATGGTTGGTGGCAAAATGGCACGATTTACCCCTACACAGACCCAGATCATATGTCATTGTCGAGGGCAAGTTCCATGGACGAGGCACGCAGCAGAGTTAATTCCGCCGTTATTTCGGGCACGGTGTTCTTGAATTCGGATGATGTTCATAATGAGACGGCTCAGGCCTACATGAACGAATTATTGACCAACAAGGAAGTCAACCAAGTCGCTTTACTAGGCAAGGCTTTCCAAGCAGTCGAAGGGAATACGGGAGCGAATGCAGCCGAGACTTTTGTGCTGAATCACAATGGAACTTACTATGTGGCTGTCTTCAATTACAGCGGAGCTTCCGCTTCAACGAAGTCCATCGATTTGGCGCGTGCTGGCTTGAATGGCACCAGTAACTATCTGCGAACGGATCTATGGACAGGGGCCGAGGATAAGGTGAGCGGTATGCTGAACGTAACCCTGAAGCCAGCTGAGTCTAAACTATTTAAGCTTCAGCTAGATACCGTACCTCCTACGACAAACGTCATCTTGGAAGGGATCAGCGGTTCCAACACGTTTACCAATAAAGATATTAAGATGACTTTCAGCGCAGTAGATCAACCGGGAGGCTCTGGCATACTGTTGACTGAATACCAGCTCAATGGCGGAAATTGGGTAACGGTTAATGGACCTGTGACGCTTTCTACAGAAGGTGCTTACAGCATTCATTATCGTTCGAAGGATCGGTACGGCAATGTCGAGGCAGCCAAGCAAGTGAGGGCAGGCATCGATCGCACAGCACCCGTTGTTCGAATCAACGGTCCATTAACCATTTGGCAGACAGATCCTTTGAACTTGCCAGTTCAGATTACGGATTCGTTAAGCGGCACAGGTCATAGCACGATTCAACTGGATAAGAAAACCACGGGCAATCCAATTCAAGCTGCCCCTGCATCTTTAGCCGTTGGAAACCATCTCATCGAGATCATCGGGACGGATCTGGCCGGCAATGTAACGGCGAGTACGTATACGCTTCAGGTTCAGATCGATACCAATCATTTCTTGGATCTCATCAACATCGGTGTTGCGAATGGTGCAATCACCATTTCAGACAAAGGCAAGGAGTTGCTTGCCAAAGTGGATGCGATTATTCGCAGTCATAATAAAGAAGCGACCCTTCTGCAATTAAAAGCGCTGCGAATCTTTGTGCAAGTGGTAACCGTCGGTAAGAAAATTACCAAAGAATTCTCTGATATCCTTATTGCTGACATCGATTACTTCATCCAAAAGGCAAGTAAATAGCGATGAGAAAAAGGGGCTCTCCCAAGAGCCCCTTTTTCTCATTAGTCGCATTTTTCAATGATGCTTATGAATGAATACCGTGCAGAGGGATACGAATTTGCGCCTTTGTTCCAATTCCAAACTTACTGTACAGCATCACACCATATTCATCGCCAAAGGCTAATTTAATCCGCTGGTCAACATTCGTAATCCCATACCCCGAGATGTTATCGGTTTTATTGAGAGCACGTTCCAGTGTTTCGGCACGCATACCCATGCCGTCATCGATCACTTCCAGATAAATATCGCAATCATCTCGGTATACTTTAATGATAATATTAAGGCCGACTTCATCGTCCCACACGGCATGATTAATGGCATTTTCCACAAATGGCTGTAAGGCTAGCTTGACTGTCTGATAAACCAGTACAGAATCATCAATATCATAATGAAGTCTCAGCAGTCCCTCAAACCTATGCTGTTGGATGGCGATGTAATATTTGGTGAGTTTGATTTCTTCACTAATGGGCAAAATCATTTTTCCTTTATTTAATGAAATTCGGTAAAACTTAGCGAGGTGTGAGACCATTTCGTTAATTCGGTTATCCCCATGCTTAATAGCTAATGAGGAGATAGAAGCCAGCGTGTTATATAAAAAATGCGGATTGATTTGCGCTTGCAGCATGTTCATTTCCGCTTCTTTCTTGGCAATTTCCTTCTTGTAGACCTCATTGATTAATTCTTTGAGGCGTCCTGTCATCTTGTGGAAGGCAAAGGATAGCTGTCCAATTTCGTCATGTCCCATAAATGTCATATTGACATTAAAATCTTCCCGTTCAACCCGCCGGATGACTTGAAGCAGGGATTCAATACGTTTGGTGAAGAACCGTGAGGTGATATAAATTAAAACCACGGAGATCGCGATACTGCTCAAAGCCATGAGTAAAACGCGTTTGGATGCCTTTTGAGCATTCGAAATAAAGCTCTTGTAGGGGATAACGGATATCGTTTTCCAGCCATTTTTAATCGTGTTGTACACGACGAGTGACTTCTCACCATTGTACATGCTGTCGAAGCTTCCTGACTGATTCTCACGGAAAGTACCGGAGATTAAGGTATTGATATTTTGATTCAGAAGTGTTTTATTGCGGTTGGATAAAATATTGCCATTCTCATTGACGATATAAATATCTTTTTGTTTATCTTCTTTCTCCATGAGCCGATAAATGTCCGCTTCAGCAATTTCGAACGTAAGGATCCCGTAAGGAAAGTTAAGGCTGTTGTTATTGAGCAAACGCGCTAGCGTGAAGACAGGTTCAGTGGCATCCGTATTTGCGGAAACGCTGTAAGCCACATTACCATGAGAATTGGCGATAGATGCGTACCAATTGGTTGCTTTGGCTGCAGCATCGATTCGTTTAATATATACGCTATCCGCAGGAAATGTGGTATTGCTTATGTAGATGGATGCCGCCCGAATATCGGGATTCGTTGCTAATACATTTTTCATGACATTATTGAAGTACATGTAGGAATCTAAGTACTCTGTTTCATCTTCGGAATAATCTTTAATTAATAGCAGACGCAGCGTATTATCCAAATAAATGGAAGCTGATATTTGTGAATAAGAATCCAGCTTTGTTTCTAAGTTTGTGTTAATTTGATCGGTCGTTGCAATCATATTGGCATAGATTTGTGTTGTTAATTCCTGTTTGGTGGTGTCATAGGAATATTTGACGAAAAACAATAAAGGTAAGATCGAAACGATGCAAAAGACGGCGAATAATTTACGGTTTAAATTGAGATTAAGAAACGTTTTAGCTACATACCCGAGTGGCCATGGCAATCGTCGCTGCTTCATAACTGTTTTTTCCTGTATTCGTTAGGGGTCGTTCCTTTGAACTTTTGAAACACTGAGCAAAAATAGGAGACGTTCTCGTATCCAACGGATGCGGCAATCTCATGGATTTTTTTGGATTTATCTTTGAGCATCTCTCCTGCATGATGTATGCGTATGCGTGTCAAATATTCCAGTATCGTTTCTCCCGTTTTTTCCTTAAATAAAGTTCGCACGTAATTGGGTGACAGATACACTTGTTTCGCGAGATCCTCGATGGTCAACTGTCTGCTGAAGCTGTTGTCGATAAGACTAGTGATTTGATGAATAATATGAAGATTCTTATCTTTGTCCTTTTCTTTCATAAGGGAGAGGATGGCATGACAGACGCCCAAAATATGATTTTCAATTTCATTAATAGTTGAATAATTCGCGATGCCTTTCCAATCGTCGACATACATGGCATTCACAGAGTCGCCTCCGATAATATTGGTAAAATGCTGCTCGATGGCGGTAATAAGGCGCAGTGAGCTTGAGCAGACCAGGTCCCGATCGACTTTGGAGGAGCGCATTTCGTTAAAAAAATCATGAATCACAGTGCTGGCGGCAGCTTCTTGTAAGTGGGAAATGGCATGACAAAGTGAAGCAATTGCCTGTTCGGGGTTCACTTCTTTGTACACCGGCTCGACAGCTTGATCAGCCCTCGTACATGTCCCCAATCCGTAATAAAATTTGCTTTCATTCGCTCGTCTGGCACCGACATATAGTTCGTATAGGCTATCTAATCCCATCTGAACGTCGGAAATGCCGATTGAAATAATCGCGTTATTGCTGTCGTTGATATAGCGAATCAGTCGTTCCGCCGCAGGGTATAGCTCGAGTGGCGCTGTATCTTGCTTGTGGCAGAGAAGCAGGAAGGTTCCTTCTTTCATTTGACAGAGAAAGGAACGAGGGATCTCCGTCTGTGTGAAATTACGAATCTGTGTTACGAGCTCCAAGCCATAATGGCTCACAGGGTCAATGGTTAGGTAGATCATTTGAAAAAGTCCGCTCGAAGGGATTGAAGATGGCAGCAAGACTAGTTTCTCAATCCATTGGGATCTAACCAGGGGGCTACTTTCCTGTACGAGCTCCCTCAGATAGGATTCTTTGAGTACTTCTGAGGTCTGTGAGGATATTCGGAATTCCTCGCACTTCTGTTTCACTCTCTCCATGAGGAGTTGAAGCTCGCCCATATCAAGTGGCTTTAACAAATAGCCGATCGCTTCAACGGAAAGCGCTGCTTTAATATAGTGAAATTCATCGTGACCACTTAGAAATATGATTTGGACATTACGATTGATCTGCTTGGCTCGTCTACTGAATTCCAGTCCATCCATAATAGGCATCCGGACATCCGTTAAAATGATATCAGGTCGAAGTTCTTCCATGCGCTGAAGCGCTTCTCTACCGTTCTTCGCTGTGCCAGCAACACGAATACTCATGTCACCCCAACGAACGTAATCGGCGAGCATTTCGAGCTCCATTTTTTCATCGTCTACCAGCAGTATGCTGTACATTGAGAGCGCTACCACCTTTCTAAACGTTAGTTATAACACCATGTATTGTAAAACGTATAGCTCAAATAAACAATGAATTACCCTCAGGACCGTTATTTTGGAATACGTTTCGGAGGATGTTTGTATAGAATTGTGAATGGCCCGTTCCTATAATGAGAATATACAAAATGATGATGGTTGTGATCGAGCGGCATTAGCCATCGCAGCCTGGAAAAGGCGGGTTAACCACATGGAAGCGCGACTCCGAAGGATGAAGAGCCAAAAATACTTATACTTAATGATCCTGCCGGCTTTCATCTCTACCCTATTCTTCTCGTATGGTCCGATGTTCGGCTTATACATGGCGTTTATCAATTACTCGCCCGGTGGAGGTTCATTTTTTCATCAGTTTTTTACAAGTAAGTTTGTCGGTTTCGAGTGGTTTCGGTACTTCTTTAGCAGCGGTGACTTCTATATCATTATGCGAAATACGATTGCGCAAAGCTTCTTATCCCTGTTAATCGGATTTCCGGCTCCTATTCTACTGGCGTTAATGATTAATGAAGTGAAGACGGGTTTATTCAAAAAAGTGATGCAAACGGTATCCTACTTACCTCACTTTATATCTTGGGTCATAGCAGCCAACATCATCATAACACTGCTATCTTCACAAGGGCTGATCAACAAAATATTAATGCTCCTGAACATAACAGAGCAACCCGTGCAATTTTTTCAAAACGGTCATTATTTCTGGGGGATCATTGCCGTCTCAAATATGTGGAAGGACATGGGATTTAATGCAATCATGTATTTGGCCGCAATAGCCGCTATCAATCCCGAACTATATGAAGCAGCAAGAGTTGATGGGGCTAGCCGCATGCGACAAATGTTCCACGTAACACTCCCATCTTTGCGCCCTACGATTGTCATTCTAGCTATATTGTCCATCGGGGGGATTTTGAACGCAGGTTTCGATCAGCAGTATTTATTGCAAAATAACACGATCTTGAAATATTCGGATGTTATCGATACCTATACGTACCGTTACGGACTACAGAATGGCATGTTTTCTTATGGAGCAGCTGTAGGGTTGTTTAAATCGGTCATTGCCTTTATCCTCGTTGTCAGCGTCAATTCGCTCTCTAAACGAATGAATCAGCAATCTTTGTTCTAACTAAGAAAAGATAGGAATGGGTGGGTTTACATGAGAACAAAATCGAGAGGCGATGTTTTCTTCGCTTGGTTCGTATATGGGTTCCTCTTACTGATGTTTATCGCAACGTTCTACCCCTTCTGGAACATTCTTGTACTCTCTCTAAATAGTGCGGAGGATACAATCCGGGGTGGTGTGTATTTCTGGCCGAGGGATTTCTCCCTAACAAGCTATGCGCAGATTTTGGGCGATCAGGAAATTATTAATGGGCTCAAAGTGACAATTGCACGCACATTGATCGGCACGCCTCTCGCGGTTCTGGTCATCTGCCTGCTTTCTTATCCGCTGAGCAAACGTGATCTAGTTGGTGGGAGACCCATCACATTGTTCTTCATATTCACGATGTACTTCGGCGGCGGCTTAATTCCTTACTATATGATCTTAAAAAGTCTGCACCTTATTGATACTTTCTGGGTGTACATTGCACCAGGGCTTATGAATGTCTTCTATATGATATTGGTACGCACATTTATTCAACAACTTCCTGGGGAATTAGATGAATCAGCGAAAATAGACGGTGCGAACGATTTGCAAATCTTCCTTATGATCATATTGCCGTTAACAACACCAGTGCTTGCAACAATAGGTTTGTTTACGGCGATCGGTCACTGGAATTCTTGGTTCGACTCCTATGTATTTACGTATAAGCCCGAATTAAAGACCTTACAAGCGGTTCTGGTCAAAATATTGAATCAGTATCAGACGTCTTCTATGGTCTCCGATGCGCAGCAGATGGCAGATTCGGCCAAACGCCTCGCTGTATCGTCGGATTCAATCCGCATGGCGGCAACGATCGTCGCAACACTCCCGATTGTTATCGTGTATCCCTTCTTGCAAAAGTATTTTGTCAAAGGGATGACGGTTGGCGCTGTTAAAGCGTAGACCTGTATCTCATATCTGAAAGGCGGTGGTTGGGGGATCCTTCGTAGAAGTTAGGATGAAATCTTAGGAAGTCATGCATGCAGATATGTTTCAAATACATTCAGTCAAGGGGGATTTTATTTCATGTTCAAAACGAAAAAAACATTCAACGTGCTGATATCAGCGGTTCTTATGGGTTCCGTCATCGCTGGTTGTACGACCAAAGATAATACGGCTTCAACAAGTGTTAAACCAGCAGCCACAACCGATAACAAAGCAAACGATACGACACCGATAAAAATGACATTTTTCGATAAAAATACAGGCGATGCGTTCACTAATGAAGTTGCTAAGGAAATTACGAAACGGACAGGAGTTACGATTGAAATTCAGCAGCCAACGGGCAATCCTTCCGAAAAGCTCAATTTGATGCTCGCCAGCAGCGATCTGCCGGATCTAGTTCTCATGGACCGCGGAGATATCGTTAGTAAGTACATCGCCGCAGGGGCGATTATTCCACTGGATGATCTCATTGCAAAATATGGTCCTAATGTGCAGAAAATGTATGGGGACACGTTAAAGAAGACGCGGTTTACGGACGGTAAAAACTACTATCTTTCTAACTGGTACGGTCCAGAGAATGAGCCTGTATTCGGTATCAATATGCGGAAGGATTGGCTGAAACAGATTGCGCCAGACAAAGCGGAAGGCGGTAAGCCGTTTACGACCGATGAATTCGAGGCTCTACTGAAAGATTTTAAAACAAAGCTTGGTAAGGTAGATGGCAAAGACGTATACCCGATGAGCTTCAACGGTGAAAACATGGGCGCTGTGCTTGGAACGTTTAAAGGCATGTGGGGAATGAGAGTATATTACGAAGATAATGGAACACTGAAATACGATGTGAAAGACCCGAAATATAAGGACATGCTGATGTATATTAACAAGTTGTACCGTGAAGGCTTAATCGATCCGGAATGGCCTGTTAACAAGAAACAAACGTGGGAGCAAAAAATTTCTAAAGGTCTCGTATTTGCATCACCTGGCGCTTATTGGGATTTCGGTACGCCTAACGGTGTGCTGAAAAAAGAAGGCGGCATTGAGAAGCAGGTTTACCCGTATAAAATTGTGGGACCAGGCGTTGACCCTGCAAAAACAACCTTAGGGCCAAAAAGCTCGCTTGGTTGGGATGCAATTGCCATTACAAAGACGAATAAAAACCCTGAAAGAACGATGAAACTCATTGACTTCCTAGCTAGCGAAGAAGGCCAATACCTTTTGATGTGGGGAATTGAGGGTGTGCACTGGGATCAGAAGGATGGCAAACATACACCGCGTCCGGAAGTACTTCAAGGTTTCAAAGATGATTGGGATAACTACGCGAAGAAAACAGGTATCCGCAAATGGACTTGGTTCGTGAAGAACGGTAAAGGCTCAGATGGTACGCCGTATGATTTGCCGGGACGTTACTCACGTAACGAGATCGACCAGATGGCACTGAAGAATTTGTCCGATACGGTATGGGAAACAGCGGCTTATGATAACCTCGGCCCTGCAGGCGGCACCCCGGATGCGCTCGTTAGCCAGAAAATTTCAGATATCATGAGTCAGACCATTACGAAAGTGATCATTTCCAAGACAGAAGCGGATGCAGCTTCTCTGTTCGATAAAATGCTTGCCGATATGAAAGCAGCTGGCGATGAGAAAGTGGAGAAAATCATCAACGAGAATTACAAGAAACGCATGGATCTTTGGAAATAAGAGACGGATTAGGAAGCCGAGGGATTGCTCCGGCTTCCTTCTTCATATACAAAAGCGTGAAGGAGCGGGGAATGATGACATCTAGTACGGTATTGTTTCAAGAGTTGGACGGGCAAGTCGTTGGCGGAAATGGGTTATGCCGAATAATCGTCGATCTGTCCAGCGGATTAACCAATTATGAATGGAGCACAGGCAGCAGCATGAGCGGGGTTTACAGTGTTGTGAGGATTGATGGCACCGATGTGGCTTCTACTGAGTACTCGGAGCACAAACTGGCGGCTAGCGGCATTGAGGTGATTCATGATGAATTCGGCACAGGCTGCCACTTCTCTGTCATTCATACTGCTCCGTTAAAGCCGGTTATGAAGCAGACCTTCTGGCTTTATGAAAAAGCGCCATACTTTTTCGTTCAGGTCGAGCTGGAGGGCGGAGCTTTGGAGACGAATTATATGTCACCATTGACGGTGGATGCTGCGAAGGGATCTTCAATTGTTTCGTTGGCGGCTGAGGAACTGCGCGCGTTGCTCGTACCTTTTGATAACGATAAGTGGGTACGTTATGAATCCATTGCCATGCCGAATCAGCTGGAAAGCTATGAGGTGACGGCTATTTTTGACTCGACATCAAGAAATGGCTTAGTCATCGGTTCGGTGACACATGATACGTGGAAAACCGGTCTGAAAGTAGTCGGTAAAGAGGGGGCTGCCATTCACCGTCTGGAGGTATTTGGTGGCGCAGCTGGCGAGTATACACGCGATACGATGGCTCACGGTACGTTAGTTGGCAGAACGATTACTTCACCGCGTATCTTTGTGGGTATGTATGAGGATTATAGAACGGGACTAGAGGAATACGGAAAAGCTAATGCGCTGATAGCCCCACCTTTACAATGGGAACATGGTACTCCTTTTGGATGGAATAGCTGGTCGGCGGCCGGGGATAAGCTCGATTATGAGTTATACACGCATACGTCGGATTTTTTAAAAAGCTTGTCGGATTGCGGGTTTCATCAGCAGGGGACGCTCTATATCAACTTCGATTCCTTCTGGACGAACTTATCGCAAGAGCAGCTAGAAGCCGCCGTGCGTCACGTTCGTGACAATGGACAGAAGGCTGGCATTTATTGGACACCTTTTGCCTTCTGGGGGCATGATTATGATCGGGTGGTAGAAGGGACGGATGGCAAATATACGTACCGAGAGCTACTGTTGCGCGATGAAAAGGGGCAAGTTCTACCCGAGTTAGATGGCGGGCTTGCCATTGATCCTACCCACCCTGGCAATCTGTTGCGGACGGCGTGGTATTTGGAACGTTTTGTCAGGTGCGGGTTCGAGTACATTAAACTCGACTTCCTTGGACACGGTGCGTTGGAAGGTGTGCATTTCGATAAAGCGGTGCGTACAGGGATTCAAGCGTATAACCTTGGCATGGCGTTAATTAAAGATAGGCTTGACCCTGAGGTAATTGGTCGTCCGTTCTTTATCAACTTGTCCATCGCGCCGATGTTTCCGCATCAATACGCGCATAGCAGGCGCATTTCCTGCGACGCTTTCGGGACACTGACAGATACGGAGTATATGTTGAATTCACTTACCTATGGCTGGTGGATGAATGGAAATTTATTTCCATTTAACGATCCTGACCATACGGTTTTATACAAAAGCTTTAACCAAGAACCTACGATGGTACAAGAAAGTAGGAGCCGTCTGAATGCGTCCCTCATTGCCGGGACAGTTCTTCTTATGGGGGATGATTTCCGACATGAGGAAGCAAGAATTAGAGCAGAGGATTGTTTGACTCGTCCTTTGTTACTGGAAATTGCGAAAACAGGGGAAAGCTTTATACCGCTTGAGGGGAATACGGATGCGGCTTCTGACACTGTTTTTTATAAAAGGGCAGGTGACAACTGTTTCATAGCCGTATTTAACTTTAATAAAGCAGAAACGGTCGAGGCCGTCATCCAACTTGACCGATTAGGCCTGCCTCGTGACGTGACTTATTCGCTGTATGATCTATGGGAGGAAAGCAGTATATCGTCAACTGGTGATATCCGAGTTCGCTTGGAACCCGCGGAGTCGAAAATATTGAAGCTGATTTTTTAGTGTGTGGGGATCCAAGGCTAAGGTTGAGAAGCGTAACTCGATATTATCGAGTTGCGCTATTTTTATTGGTGTGGATGTTATGGGTAACTCGAAAAAATCGAGTTACAGCACTCGAAAAGCCATGGCGGTCGCCCGTAACACGAAAAAATCGAGTTACGGCACTCGAAAAGCCACAGCGGCCGCCCGTAACTCGAAAAAAACGAGTTACAGCACTCGAAAAGCCACGGCGGCCGCCCGTAACACGAAAAAATCGAGTTACAGCACTCGAAAGGCCACAGCGGCCGCCCGTAACACGAAAAAATCGAGTTACAGCACTCGAAAAGCCACGGCGGTCGCACGTAACTCGAAAAAAACGAGTTACAGCACTCGAAAGGCCACAGCGGCCGCACGTAACTCGAAAAAATCGAGTTACGGCACTCGAAAGGCCACAGCGGCCGCCCGTAACACGAAAAAATCGAGTTACAGCACTCAAAAGGCCACGGCTGAAGCCCGTAACACGAAAAAATCGGGTTACAGCACTCGAAAAGCCACGGCGGTCGCACGTAACTCGAAAAATCGAGTTACAGCACTCGAAAAGCCACGGCGGCCACACGTAACACGAAAAAATCGAGTTACAGCACTCGAAAGGCCACAGCGGCCGCCCGTAACACGAAAAAATCGAGTTACGGCACTCGAAAGGCCACAGCGGCCGCCCGTAACACGAAAAAATCGAGTTACAGCACTCGAAAGGCCACAGCGGCCGCACGTAACTCGAAAAAAACGAGTTACAGCGCTGCAAAAGCTAGTTTGCTTGATAAGCCTGCCACTTTCGCCGTCTCAGAGTGCAGTCGGTGCTGATGTGAATCTGAGGCTGAAAAAATCGACGTCTCAAGAAAGAGATATCGCTAGGTCAGAAATGTGTTAACCGAGCCTGCCACTTTCGCCGTCTCAGAGTACAGTCGGTGCTGATGTGAATCTGAGGCTGCAAAAATCGACGTCTCAAGAAAGGGATATCGCTAGGTCAGACTAATGTGTTAACCGAGCGTGCCATTTTC